>NZ_JBIVSD010000031.1:0-45136 GCF_044756065.1 Kitasatospora sp. NPDC092039
GGTACTGCAGGGGGGACCCTGTGGGAGAGTAGGACGCCGCCGAACAATCATTGCTGAAGAACCCCCATCCGGGACCCCGGATGGGGGTTCTTCGCATTTCCCGATCATCTCACTCGTGGGTGTCACTTCGTCCACCAGCAGGTGGTCCTAGGTCCACCCCGGAATTGGGGTGCCATGGCCAGTGTGGGTGCCGACTGGTTCGTGAACACTGATGGAGGACGATCGGTACCGGCATCAGGAGCTTCCCGTGACAACAGTGAGTCGTACGAGCGGCACGTCCGTACGTGCGCAGGCCCGGGCCGCGTTCGCGGCCGGCGGTGAGGGGCTGACCCGACTGGTCGTGGTGTTGCTGAGCGCGGTGCCGGGGTTCGCGCTGCCGGTGGCGGCCGCCGTCCTCTCGGGGGTGGTCGCGGCCCAGGTGCTCCAGAACTACTCCCCGGAGATCCTCGCCGCGCTGCTGGTTGCGGCGTTCGCCGGTTCCGTGGTGGCGGCGTTCCTCGTCCGCAGCGTGGCCGCCCGCACCCGCGGTCAGCTGGAGCGCTGGTTCGGCATACGGCTGCCGGCCGCGTACGAGCCGCGTCCGGAGCTGGAGTTGGACGGTCGTGGCCACTGGTGGACGGGCTACACCTACCACCGCTCGCGGACGGTGGCGAAGTACGCGCAGGTCGTCCACTGGGGGCTGCGGGACCGGACCACCCGCGCCGAGCTGCTGTGGCTGGTGGTGAACCCGTTCCTCGTGGTGGCCCTGGTCGGGCCGGTGGCCGTGCTGCTTGGGCTGGGTGTCGGCTACATCCTCGTGGGGCCGGTGCCGGCGGACGGGGTGGGGCCGCTGAACGGCCGGATGGTGTCCGTCCTGCTGAGCGCCGTGCTCGGGGCCGCCATGGTCGCCGTCGGCACGCTCGTGGCCCCGTTCGCGGTGCGGGTGTACGCGGAGGCGGCCCGCCGGGTGCTGGACCAGGACGGCCGGGCGACGCACGCCCAGCTGACCAGGCGGGTGGCCGAGTTGACCGAGACGCGGGCGGACGCGGCGGGCAACCAGGCGGCCGAGCTGCGGCGGATCGAGCGGGACCTGCACGACGGCGCCCAGGCGCGACTGGTCGCGATAGGGATGACGCTGGGCACCATCGAGCACCTGATGGACACCGACCAGGAGGCCGCGCGGGAGCTCCTCGCCGAGGCCCGCCAGTCCTCGGCCCGGGCCCTCCAGGAGCTGCGGGACCTGGTGCGCGGCATCCACCCGCCGGTGCTGGCCGAGCGCGGACTGGGCGACGCCGTCCGCGCCCTGGCACTGGACAGCGCGCTGCCGGCCGAGGTGTGCGTAAGCCTGCCGGACCGGCCGCCGGCCCCGGTGGAGGCCGCCGTGTACTTCAGCATCTGCGAGCTGCTGGCCAACGCGGCGAAGCACTCGGGGGCGGACCAGGTGTGGGTGGACATCCTGTACCGGGCCGGCTCCCTGCGGGTCACGGTGACGGACGACGGTGTGGGGGTGGCGGACCCTTCGCGAGGAACGGGGCTGCGCGGGATCGAGAAGCGATTGGGTACCTTCGACGGTGTCCTCTCCATCGACAGCACGTCGGGCGGACCCACCACCATCACCTTGGAGTTGCCGTGCGAGTTGTCCTCGCCGAGGACCTCTACCTCCTTCGCGAAGGCCTGATCCGGCTGCTGGAAGCGCACGGCTTCACCATCGCCGCGGCGGTGGAGACCGGTCCCGAACTGTTGGAGGCGCTGCTGACCCACCGCCCGGACGTGGCCGTGGTCGACGTCCGGCTGCCTCCGACGCTCACCGACGAGGGCCTGCAGGCCGCGCTCAAGGCCCGGCGGGAGATCCAGGGCCTGCCGGTGCTGGTGCTGTCGCAGCACGTCCAGCAGCTCTATGCGCGGGAGTTGCTGGCCGACGGCACCGGGGGGATCGGCTACCTGCTGAAGGACCGGGTGTTCAACGCCGGGCAGTTCATCGACGCGGTGCGGCGGGTCGCGGCGGGCGGCACCGCGATGGACCCGGACGTGATCGCCAAATTGATGCAGACCACCTCGCGCCGGCCCGGCCCGCTGCTCCGGCTGTCCCCGCGCGAGCGCGAGGTGCTGGAACTGATGGCCGAGGGCTGTTCCAACTCGGCGATCGCCGCCCGGCTCTCGGTGAGCGACGGTGCGGTGGCCAAGCACATCGCCAACATCTTCGGCAAGCTCGAACTCGCCCCCGACGAGGACGCCAACCGTCGGGTGCTGGCCGTACTGACCTACCTCAACGGCACGGCGGGGCAGACCCGCTGACGGCCCGGTCGGCCCCCGGTGCGGCTCCGCGCGGTGCCGGGGCCGGCGCCGGGCCCCCACACTGTGACACCCCAGGCTGTGGAAACGCTTAAACAGGTGTACGAGTAAACTCCGGTGGGCCGGGCCCGGCGGTTGCTCAGCCGTCCGGCGGCCCGACCAGCGGGACCCGGCAGCCGTGGCAGCGTACGGCAGCAGCCGACATCCAGGGGTTGATAGACGTAATGGCACGCCCAACGCTCACCAAGGCCCATCGGGGCCTGCTCGGCATGGTCGCGGCCGGTGCCTGCATCATCTCGGGCATCGGCTTCGCGGGTTCGTACAACGCGGTGCGCGAGCTGGCCGAGCAGAAGGGTTTCGGCGCCTTCTCCTACGCCTTCCCGATAGGCGTGGACGCAGGCATCGTGGTGCTCCTCGCACTCGACCTGGTGCTCACGTGGCTGCGGATCCCCTTCCCGATGCTGCGGCAGACCGCGTGGCTGCTGACCGTCGCCACCATCGCCTTCAACGCGGCCGCCTCCTGGGGCGATCCGCTCGGCATGGGGATGCACGCCGTCATCCCCGTGCTCTTCGTCGTCGTGGTGGAGGCCTCGCGGCACGCGGTCGGCCGGATCGCGGCGATCACGGCTGACCGGCACATGGAGTCGGTCCGGGTGATGCGCTGGATCCTCTCTCCGATACCGACCTTCCGGCTCTGGCGGCGGATGAAGCTCTGGGAGCTCCGCTCCTACGACGAGGTCATCCGACTCGAGCAGAACCGCCTGGTCTACCGGGCGCAGCTGCGCTTCCGGTACGGCCGTGGCTGGCGCCGTTCGGCGCCGATCCAGGCACTGCTGCCGCTCAAGCTCGCCAAGTTCGGCGTGCCGCTGGACCCGGCGCTGCTCGACCGGCTGGACGACGAGGGCCGTGAGCGCGAGGCCACGAAGGTCGAGGCAGTCGAGGCCGTCGCGGCCATCGAGCAGGATGCCCCGGAGCCGGAACTCCAGGAGGGTCGGGCCGCTGCGGCCATCGCCCCGGTCGAGGCGGACCCGGTCCAGCCGCCGCAGCCCCGGCCCGAGCCGCACCCCGAGATCGAGCCTGTGTCGGCCGCCGAGGCCCCGGTGCAGCCGCAACAGGTCCAGCCCGAGCAGTTCCAGCCCGAGCAGCCCCAGGCTCCGGCCACCGTCCCGCCGGTACCCGTCGAGGTGGCCGCACCGGTGCTGGCGAAGCTGGCCGCCGTGCGTCGGCGCGTCGAGGCCGAGCCGGAGGGCGAGCCCGTCGAGGGCCCGGTGCAGCGTGGAGACGAGGTCGACGTCTGGGCGGCCGGACAGACCCGCGTCGGCACCCAGCGACCCGACGCCGCCGCTCCCGTTCCGCCCCTGGGCCCTGAGGCTCCTGCCGTTCCTGCTCCTGCCCCCGCCCCTACTCCTACTCCTACTCCTGCTCCCGCGCCTGCCCCCGGCGCCGCCCCCGCCCCCGTCGGTCGGGCACCCCGCCCGACCTCGCCGTGGTTCAACGCCGTACCGGTGGCCGCGGAGCCGTCCTCGGAGCACCTGGAGCCGGTCGAGGAGCCCGTTCCCGGTGAGGTGTCCGACACCCGTCCGGGGCCGGCGCACCTCGACCTCGACCTCGCCTACGAGGCGCTGCTGTCGTACATGGACGCCCACAACCACCAGCCCGACGCCCAGCGGCTCGCCGACTGGCTGACCAGGAGGTACGGCGCCACCGGGAAGGGACCGGACGGTGCAGTCCACCCGAAGGAGGTCGCCGACCTCTACCCGGCGCTGAACGAGCGGTACGCCGACGCCGGGAGGGACTGACCGCGGGGGACCGACCGCGGGGCCGACCACAGCCGTCACCGTCCGGGCACCGGGCGGCCATTGACGCCCGATCCCGCCGGAGCTACCTTCGCCTCAACAAAATGTTGAAGCGATGGGTCGGCATGGAGGAGTGCGGATGACACGGGTCGGGGTCGACGGAAACGGGCCGACGAGCGGGGCCTCCTTCTCCTCCGCGGCCCGTGCCGCCGTGGAGGCGCTGCTCGCCCCAGTCGACGCCGAACTGACACGCCGTTACCCGGGCGAGCCCGGCACCAGGCAGCCGGTCCACACCGTCTACGTCCCGGCGGACGCCTTCGGCGCCGACACCGTGCGGGAGTGGGGCCGCCGGGCCCTGGAGGCCTTCGACCGCCACGCCGCCACCCCCGCCGAGCTGGCCCGCGCCCTCGGGGTCGCGGACGACGGACTGCTCGCCGACGTGCACGCCCGGGTCCGCGCCAAGCTGGAGCGCGAGCCGGTCGAGGACCTGCGGATCGACTTCGAGGACGGCTACGGCCCCCGCCCCGACTCCGAGGAGGACGCGGCCGCCGTCCGCGCCGCCGAGCTGGTCGCCGCGTCGGTGGCCGACGGCAGTGCCCCGCCGTACCTGGGCATCCGGATCAAGTGCCTGGAGGCGCCGGTCCGCGCCCGCGGCATCCGCACCCTGGAGCTGTTCCTGGCCACCCTGCTGGCCGGTGGCGGCCTGCCGGAGGGGCTGGTCCTGACCCTGCCCAAGGTGACGTACGCCGAGCAGGTCACCGCGCTGGTCCGGCTGCTGGAGGACTTCGAGGCGAGGGCCGGGCTGCCCGTCGGCCGGATCGGCTTCGAGATCCAGATCGAGACCACCCAGGCGATCCTGGGCCCGGACGGCCGGGCCACCGTCGCCCGGATGATCGAGGCCGCGGAGGGCCGCGCCACCGGCCTGCACTACGGCACCTTCGACTACAGCGCCGCCTGCGGCGTCGGCGCCGCCCACCAGAGCATGGACCACCCGGTCGCCGACCACGCCAAGGCGGTCATGCAGGTGGCCGCGGCCGGCACCGGGGTCCGGCTCTCCGACGGCTCGACCAACGTCGTCCCGACCGGCTCCACCGAGCAGGTGCACGCCGCCTGGAAGCTCCACCACGGCCTGGTCCGCCGCTCGCTGGCCCGCGCCTACTACCAGGGCTGGGACATGCACCCGGCGCACCTGCCGACCCGCTACGCCGCGGTCTACTCCTTCTACCGCGAGGGCCTGGCGGCCGCCGCCGCCCGGCTGGCGGCGTACGTCGCGAAGGCGGGCGGCGACGTGATGGACGAGCCGGCCACCGCCCGGGCGCTGAGCGGCTACCTGCTGCGCGGCCTGGACTGCGGCGCCGTCGACCTCGCCGAGGTCACCGCGCTGACCGGCCTGGACCGCGAGCGGCTGGAGGCCCTGGCCGGCCGCTGACCCGACCGCGGAGAGCCGTCGGCCCCGGCCGCTGACCCCTCCCGCCGCGCGCCAACTAGGCTGGCGGTGCCGCTCCGGTGTCCCGGGGCGTGCGCCGTCAGCCGTCGCCGCCCTCGGGAGGACCCCCGCGCCATGTCCGCCACGCCGGAGCCGACCGCCAGGCCGTACCTCACCATCCGGCGGGCCGGCAGCCACGAGATCGAGATCAAGAAGTCCCGGTTCATCTGCCACCTCGCCCGGGTCGCGGACGAGGAGGAGGCGCAGGCCTTCATCGCCGGCATCCGCAAGCAGTACTGGGACGCCCGGCACAACTGCACCGCCTTCGTGGTCGGCGACGAGCAGCACCGGGAGCGCTCCAGTGACGACGGGGAGCCCGGCGGCACGGCCGGGGTGCCGATGCTGGAGGTGCTGCGCCGGCGGGGGCTGACCGACACCGTCGCCGTGGTCACCCGGTACTTCGGCGGGATCAAGCTCGGCGCGGGCGGCCTGGTGCGGGCGTACGGGAACGCGGTGTCGGAGGCGGTGGACGAGATCGGCCTGCTGGAGCGCCGGCCGGTCGCGCTGCTGGCCGTGACGGTGGACCACGTGCGGGCCGGGCGGGTGGAGAACGACCTGCGGGCCGCCGGGTACGCGGTGAGCGACCTGGCCTACGAGGCCACCGGGGTGCGGATCGAGGTGGGCGTGCCGGAGCCGGAGGTGGCGGAGTTCCACACCTGGCTGGCCGAGGCGACCGGCGGAAGCGCGGTGGCGGTCCCGGCCGGCCGCACCTACGTCGAGGTGCCGGTCTGACCGCGGGGAAGGGTGGCGCCCGTGGGGCCAGCGGGTCGGACGGTCCGTCGGACGGCCCGTGACCGGCCGTTTCCCGTAGACCAGGCGCCGCGCCACGCGGAAGACCGCTTGAGCAGATTCACCCGAACGTAGTGTCGTGGCCCGGAGTTGGAACTTCCCCTCCGGGCCGTGGCGTTTCCTGGGCAAGGCTCCGGCAGAACCGGACGAAACCATCGATGGAGGACACAGGACCCGACCCCGCACCGCGGAGGCATGCGCATGACCTCAGACCGTTCGACCTCGAATCCCCAGTCCACGACGAATCCGACCGCGAACCGCCCGACCGCGAACCGCCCGGCTTCGAACCATCCGATCGCCAACCGTCCCGCCCCGAACCGCGTCCGCTCGCACGCCGCCGCCGACCTGCCCGGTGCCCGCGGTCCCGCGGCGCCCTACCGGATGACGGTCACCACGGCCCTGACACACGCCGAGGCCGTCGCCCTGGCCGACGAACAGCTGGCCTCCTGGCTGAAACAGGAGGGCTTCGAGGAGCCCCCGCCGGCCCGTCCCGCCCCCGCCGGGCGGAGCGCCGAACCGGCTCCCGGCACCGAGCGGCTGCGGCTGGGCGAGCGCGTCCTGCTCGACCGCGACCAGGGGCCGCTGCGCGGCGACCCGGACGTCGGCCGCTACGACCTGGACAGCGGCTGCGGCGCCCCGGACACGGGCCGCTACGACCGCCGCCGGCTGCGCACCCCGGCCCCGCACGGCACCCAGCAGCTCACCCTCACCGTGGCCACCGCCCCGGACGGCCCCACCTGGGTCCGGCTGGAAGCCGAGACCCACAGCACCGGCAGCGGCGTGCGGACCCCGTGCCGGGTGCCGGTCCCCGAACTCGCCCGCTCGCTCCTCCCGTTGCTCGACGCCACCGACGGCCCGGCCGCCGTCCACCTCGCACCCCGGGTGATCACGGCCGACGAGGTCGACGCCCTGATCGACGAGCTGTGCGACCCCGAGCGCAGGCTGCCCACCGTGGTGGCCAGCGTCCCGGTGAACCTCCCGCTCGACCACTGGGTGCAGGACGTGGTGGCCCCGCTGTGCCAGCAGCTGCCCGGCCTCGCCACCGCCTACGTGCTGGACCCCGGCGCCCGCACCTGGTTCAACGTCGCGCTGGAGTACCACACCGTCTACGGCGGGGCGGTGCGCACCTACCTCCCCGAGGTCGACCCGGCCTCCCGCCAGGACAGCGCCCGACATCCGGTGCTCGCCCGGGGCCGAATAGAAGAGGACCTGCGCCGCGCCGCCGGGCTGCTCGCCCGCGAGCCGCGCCGCCTGGCCGCGGAACAGCCGCTGCCGCCGCCGCTGGCGGCCGTCCCGGTGCTGCGCGTACCGCCGCCGCAGCTCCGCCGGACCGCGGAACAGGCCACGGCTCAGGCCATGGACCAGGCCACGGAACGGGCTGGGCAGCAGGCCGTGGAGCAGATCGTCGACCGGGCACCGGAGCAGGGCGTCGAGCGGACCGCCGAGCACGACGCGGAGCAGGCCGCGGAACGGACCACCGGCCGGGTAGCGGCGTGCCACGGCGACGAACTGGCCGCGCTGGCCCGCGAGGAGCAGCAGGACCGCGTCGAGCAGCAGGCCCGGGCCGACGAGCTGGAGCGGGTCCGGCACACCCTGCGCCTGGAGCGCCGCGAACACCGTGAGCGGGGGCAGGGCCGTGACGGCCGGGACATCCGGGACGGCCGCCTCCACTCCGGCACCCGCGCCCTGACCGGTCGGCACTGCGTCGCACCGGGCGGCGGGCCGGGCGCCGGGCCGCACTCGGCCGCCCAGCCCCACGACGACCGCGGCACGCCCGAGACCTTCACCGAACTCATGGCCAGACTGGGCGAGTTCCCCCTGGTGACCTTCACCGGTGACCAGAAGAGCGCGCTCGCCCTGGACGAGCTCCAGTGCGCCGGCGCGGGCTGGGCCAGGCTCGCCTGGGACGGGCTGACTGCCCTTCAGGAGTATGCCGAGGCGGCCGTGCGCGGTGCGGCCGGCGGGGACTTCAAGCAGTGGTGCGAGCGCACCCCCGAGGGCTGCCGCCGTTTCCCGCCCCGCAAGGCGGTCCGCGGGGAGTCCCGGACGGTGTTCAGCCACACCAAGTGGAAGCGCGAGCGGATGCTGCCGGTGCCGGAATGCGTCGACTCCTCCCGGCGCGCGTTCATGGGCGCGCACCTGCGGATCGGTGGCGGCCGCACCGCGCCCCGGCTGCACTACCTGGACGACTGCTCCGGCAGCGGCCGGATCTACGTCGGCTACATCGGTCTGCACCTGACCAACACCCGGACCAACTGAGCGGCTTGGCTGACCGCCGCGCCCGTTCGGGGGACAATGTCCGGCAGGGGCGGGTCCTCAGGCTCGCCGATCGCCCCGGGCAGGCGCCGGACGAGCATGGGGGAACGACGACCGATGCAGTACTCAGCAGACGGCCAGTCCGAGGGAACCGCCACCGTCCAGTTCCCCCGGCCGGGCTTCCTCGCCTCGGTCTTCCGCGACCTCGGCGCCGAGGAGGAGCGCGCGCCGGACAGCGCCGCCACCGGCCGCCCCGGTGGAGGCCCGGCCGGTGACGGCCCGTCCGGCGACGCTCCGACCAAGGGCGGCCCGGCCGGTGACGGTTCCGCCGCCCCGGGCCTCCCCGGCCCAGGACCCGCCTCCGGACCCGTCTCCGGCCCCGGTGAGGCCGAACCGAACGAGGCCGCCCCGGACGAGGCCGTGGCGGCGCACGCCCGGGCCGCCGCCCTGACCCACCACCGCACGCTCGCAGTGCGGGCCGAACACGACCGTTTGGCCGACCTGCTGCGGCGGGCCGCGCTGCCCGTCGCGGCCATGGACTTCGAGAGCCAGCTGCGCCACTACCAGCCCCGCCCCTACCCGGCCGACGGCTCCGACACGGCCGAGGAATCCGAGCCCCGCTGGGAGGACTTCGCGCCCGCCGAGCCGCCCGCGGCCGACCCGGCGAGCGGCCCGTCCCGTCGGCTGCTCGACTCCGGCTACCAGCGCGAGCTGGCGCAGGCCCGGCTCACCCACCAGCGCGCCCTGCGCGAGTGGCGCACCCGGCGGGCCGAGGCCGGCAGCCCGGCCGCCGACGAGTCCCGGCGCGCCCACGAGGCGGCCGAGGAGGCCCGGGCCCGCGCCGTGCGCGAGTACAACGAGAGCCTGGAGGAGTGCCGCCGGGCCTACCGGCTGGCCGAGCCGGCCGCCGTGGAGTCGCTGCTGGAACGGGCGCTGGCCGCCGCCGAGACGGCCACCCAGGACCTGCCCGCGCCCTGCCGGGCGGTCTTCCGTCCGCTCACCCGCACCGCCGTGCTGGACCTCGACCTGCCCCCGCTCGACCTGGTGCCCTCGCTCGCCGGCTACCGGCTCGCCCCGGACGGCGACATCATCCCGGTGCCGCGCCCGCCCGCGGACCGGGCCACCGACTACCTGCGGCTGGTCGCCCGGCTCGCCCTGCGCGCCCTGCAGGCCGCCGACGCCGTCGACACCGACGAGATACTCGCCGGCGTCGTGCTCAACGGCTGGCTGCGCGATCCCGCCGATCCCGCCGCCGAACCGCTCTGCCTGGTCAGCGTGGACGCCGACCGCGACGCCCTGGCCCGCACCCGGCTGCTGCCGCCGGGCACCCCGTACGAGGAGCGCGACGACGAGGGGGTCTACGCCGACGCCGAGCAGGACGAGGCGCTGGTGCGGCTGCGCGGGCTCGGCGCCGCCGTCACCCCGGACCCGTACGACCGGCCCGGGGTCCAGCCGGCCGCCCGGGCCGGGGCCACCGTCCCGGCCGCTTCCGACCTGTCCGCCAACGAGTTCGCCCAGCTGGTGCGGGACCTGCTTACCCGCGGCGGGATCGCGCGGTGGAGCGTCCGGCTGCGCGGCCCGGCCGGGCTGGTCGCCACCGGCGAGGGCGCACCGGGGACGGCGCTGCCCGGCCGCTGGGTGGTCTGGGCCTCCCGGGACGCCGCGTCGATCGGAGCCGAGCAGATCGAGACCCTGGCCGAGGCGGTCGGCGAGGAGTCGGCCGAGCGCGGCCTGCGGCTGACCACCGGCCGGTTCACCGAGGAGGTGCTGGACCTCACCGCCGGGGAGGGCCACCGGCACATCCACCTGATCGACGGCGACGGCGTCCGCGAACTCGCCCACACCCACCTCGGCCTGCCGCTCGCCACCGGCGGCTGACCCGCCCGCAGGCAGGCCGCGCCGACGGGCGGCCTCACTCCGACGGCCCAGCCGGCGGCCCGTCCGGCGGGCGCCCCGGTGGGCCGGGGCCGAGGCTGGGGGAACGGCTCCCGACCCGGTCCCGGCACCCCGGGTGACCACCGTCGAACGGGCGTCCGGTACGGTCGGCGATCGGCCCGGCCACGGGCGGATCCCAGGGGGAGAGGAATGGGCAGAGCGTTCGGCGGACCCTCCGACCAAGGCCCCGGCCACCCGGCCGGACCCGGGACGGAGCCGGTCCGATGACCGCGGTACTGGTCGCCGCCGCGGCGTTCCTGATGACCCTGGTCGGCGGTTTCGTCGCCCAGCGCACCCGCGACCGCCGCCACCTGGTGCTCGGCTTCGCCGCCGGACTGATGCTCGGCGTGGTCGCCTTCGACCTGCTGCCCGAGGCGATCCACCAGGCGCCGGGCGAGGTGCACGGCGTACCGCAGGCGCTGCTGATGTTCGCGGCCGGCTTCCTCACCATCCACGTGGTCGAGCGCGCGGTCGCCATCCACCGCGGCCACGAGGGCGAGTACGCCGCCCACTCCCACGGCCACCACGTGCACGACCACTCCGCCGGGCGCCAGGGCATCGGACTGACCGCCGCGCTGGCCCTGGTCGGGCACAGCGTGATGGACGGCTTCGCGATCGGCGCCGCCTTCCAGGCCGGCACCACGGTCGGCACGGTGGTGGCCATCGCGGTGGTCGCGCACGACTTCGCCGACGGCTTCAACACGTACACGATCACCCGGCTGTACGGGAACAACCGGCGGCGGGCGCTGACCCTGCTCGCCGCGGACGCGCTGGCCCCGGTGTCCGGTGCGGCGATCACCCTGGCGTTCACCATCTCCGAGCACCTGCTCGGCCTCTACCTGGGCTTCTTCTCCGGGTTCCTGCTCTACCTGGCGACCTCCGACATCCTCCCCGAGGCCCACAGCCCGCACCCCTCGCGCAGCACCCTGCTCTGCACTGTCGCCGGGGTCGGCTTCATGTGGCTGGTGATCGGCTTCGCCGGCTGAAGCCCATACCAGCCCGTAGAGCACTTGCGCGACGTCCGCGCGAGCCCTCGCGACGTCCGTACGATCCCTTGTGCCGTCGTACGAGACCCGACGACAAGCCCGTACGGGGGCCGGCAGGAGGCCCGCTCAGACCGGCAGCCGCCCCCAGCACTCCCGCATCGAGGCCAGCGCCTCGGTGATGGCCGGCCGCCGGGAGGCCTGGGAGCGCCAGAGCGCGAACACCCGGCGGCTCGGCTCCGGCGTCACCCGGCGGGCCGCCACCCCGGGCGGCAGCGGGCCCCGGCCGAGCCTCGGCACCAGGCCCATCCCCAGCCCGGCCGCGACCAGCGCGATCTGCGTCTCGAACTCCCCGACCTGGTAGCGCACGTCCGGCTCCTCGCCGGCCTCGCGCAGGGTGCGGACCAGCCAGTCGTGGCAGATGTTGCCGGGCGGCACGCTGATCCAGCGCTGCCCGCACAGCCGCTCCACCGGCACGGGGTCGAGCGCGGCCAGCCCGTCGTCGACGGGCAGCAGCAGGTCCACCGGGTCCGTGCCGAGGTCCATCCGGGAGACCCCCTCCTGGACCGGCAGCGGCACGGTCGGCCAGTCCTGCACCAGCGCCAGGTCCACCTCGCCCCGGGCCACCAGCTCGGCCGCCGGGTAGGGGTCGCGCTCCAGCAGCCGGACGTCCAGCTCCGGGCAGCGCCGCCGCAGGTCGGCCAGTGCCGCGGGCATCAGTCCACGGGCACCGGACGGGAACGCCGCCACCAGCAGCCGTCCGACGGCCTGGCCGCGCTGCTCCTCCAGCCGCACCTCGGCCTGCTCCACCAGCCCCAGCACGGTCTGCGCGGTGACGGCCAGCTCGCGCGCCGCGTCGGTCAGCACCACGCCCCGGCCCTGCCGCTCCAGCAGCACCGTCCGGGTCTCCCGCTCCAGCTTGGCGATCTGCTGCGAGACCGCCGACGGCGTGAAGCCGAGCGCGGCCGCCGCCCCGCCGACCGAACCGTGCACCGCCACCGCGTGCAGCGCGCGCAGGCGCCCCAGATCCATCATGCAGCGATCCTAAAGTGTCCTCTTCAGTATTCATCGCTGGTGCTACACGGTCCGGCGCCACCATGCTCGACCCATGACCGCGACAACCGCCGCCGCCCCGAGCGGCCAGCCCGGCACGGGCACCACGGGAAGCACAGGTGGCGGGGGCGGCATGAGCCCGCGCCACATCGCCCTGGCCGTCCTGGTGGCCGCCGTCTGGGGCCTCAACTTCGTCCTGATCCACGTCGGCCTGGACAGCTTCCCGCCGCTGCTCTTCTGCGCCCTGCGGTTCGCCGTCGTCGCGGTGCCGGCGGTCTTCTTCGTCGGCCCGCCCAGGGTGGCCTGGCGCTGGGTGGTGGCGGTCGGCGTGGTCCTCGGGGTGGTCAAGTTCGGGCTGCTCTTCCTCGGCATGCACGCCGGGATGCCGGCCGGACTCTCCTCCCTGGTGCTCCAGGGGCAGGCCGGCTTCACCGCGCTGTTCGCCGCCGTGCTGCTGCGCGAACGGCCCGGCGGGCAGCGGCTGGCGGGCCTGGCGGTCGCCTTCGCCGGCATCGCGCTGAGCGCCTGGGACCAGGGCGCCGGCGGACCGCTCGGGGCCTTCGCCCTCGTCGTCCTGGCCGCCGTCGCCTGGGGCCTGGCCAACGTGCTGACCCGCAGGGCCGCGCCGCCGGACGCGCTGCGCTGGATGGTCTGGGTCAGCGCCGTCCCGCCGCTGCCGCTGCTGGCCCTGTCCCTGCTGGTCGAGGGGCCGGAGGCGGACCTGCGCGCCCTGCGCGACATCACCCCGGCCGGACTGGGGGCGATCGGCTACGTCGGGCTGGTCTCCACCCTGCTCGGCTTCGTCGCCTGGAGCTTCCTGCTGCGCAGCTACGACGCGACCGCCGTCGCGCCCTACTCGCTGCTGGTCCCGGTGTTCGGGATGTCCTCGGCCTGGCTGCTGCTCGGCGAGCGGATCAGCCCGACGGCCGCGGCGGCCGCGCTGCTGGTGATCGCCGGGATCGGGATCACCGCGCTGCGCCCGGGGGCCGCTAGCGGCGCGGTGGCCCGGCTGCGAGGAAGCGGGCCTCGGCGGAGCGCAGCACCCGCAGCAGCACCTCCTCGTCGGCGGGGCTGACCTCGCCGAAGTACTCCTGCGCCACCTCGTCCCGGACCTGCCCGATCCGCTCCACCGCCGCCCGCCCGGCCTCGGTCAGCAGGATCCGCACCGCCCGCCGGTCGGCCGGGTCGGGGCTGCGCTCGACCAGGCCGGCCTCCTCCAGCGCGTCGACCACGGTGGTCGCCGAGCGCGGGGCGATGTGCAGCTTGTCGGCGAGGTCGCTCAGCCGCATCGCGTGGTCCGGCGTCTCGCAGCCGGGCACGTGGGCGAGCATGCGCAGCGCCCGGGCCTGGCCGGGGGTGATGCCGTACGGCTCCAGCCGCCAGCCGGTCTGACGGCGGATCCGCTTGATCGCCCTGGTCATCGCGTCGGCGAGTTCGGCGGCGGTGCCGGCGGTGCCGGGAGCGCCGGTGGTGCCCGGAGTGCCGGGCCGGGGGTCGGGGGAGGAGTCCGCCGGTTCGTCGGTCGGCGTGGTGGTCATCGGCGGTCTCCTCGGCTGGCGTCCGCCCAAGGGTAGCCGCCGGTCCGGGGCCCGCGGCCGACGGCGGAGGACGGTCGCGGAAATATGTTGAGCCTAGCTCAGCATCTGGGTTAGCGTTGCGCCTAGTGAGGGGACCCTAAGTTCCCCTCCCCGACCCTGGAGGGCCCATGCCCCGCTCCGAAGCCCGCGTCGCCACCGACCGCCCGGGCCGTTACGCCAAGCAGCTCACCGCCCACATGGGGCGCAAGATCGAGGCCGTCTACTCCGAGGAGACCGGCCGCGGCACGCTGGTCTTCGGCGCCGGCACCGCCACCCTGGAGGCGCAGCCGGACGCACTGCTGCTCACCGTCGAGGGCGAGCGCGAGAACCTGCCCGGCCTGGAGGACGTCGTCGGGCGCCACCTGGTCCGCTTCGGCGCCCGCGACGAACTCGTCATCGAGTGGCACCGCGACAACGGCGAGGCCGGCCTGGTTCACCGCAACGAGGACCCCGAGGCCTGACGCCTCCCGGCACCCGGCCGGGGCAGCCACCGGGCGAGCGACCACAGCACCAGGACGGCCAGGCACCAGCTCGCCACCACGTCCAGCAGCCAGTGGAAGTCGCTCCACACCAGCCCCGCGCCCACCCCGAGCGACAGCAGCGTCGCACCGGCCGCCAGTCCCCGGGCGGCGAGCGGCCCCGCCACCCGGGCCAGCAGCAGCGCCGCCACCCCGTACGCGACCGTCGCGGTCGCGGTGTGGCCGGAGGGGTACCAGCCCCACTGGCCCGCCGTCAGCGGCTCCCCGAGCGGCCCCGGCCGGGCGAACGCCGCCTTCGCCGGGACCACCAGCAGCGGGATCAGCCCCGCCGTCAGGGCCGCCACCGGCAACGGCAGCCACCAGCGGCCCGCCCCGGCCCGGCGTCCCCGCCAGGCGGCCAGCGCGCCGGCCAGCAGCAGCACCGGGACCGCCGGGACACCGCTGCCCAGGTCCGACAGGAGGTGGCCGAGGCGGTCGAGCAGCACGTTCGGGAAGTCCCGGTGGGCCGTGCGGACCGCCCGACGGACCCAGCGGTCCACGCCCAGCAGCGGCCCGTCCGCCGCGACCTGCCAGGACACCACCAGCAACAGCGCCGCCGCCGCCACCGGCACGGCCAACGACCGCGCCGCCCGGCCCAGGACGGCGAACAGCCGCCCCGGAGCAGGGGGGAGAGCTCCGGGGCGGCTCTGATGATCGCCGTTCCGCGCGTCCCGGGGGGTGTGGGGCGGACGGTCGGTCGATCGGCCTTCGGTGTGCGCCGGCCCTCCCGGGCCGGCCTGGTCGTCCTCGTGCGGCACCCGCGGAAGAGGCCCCGGAAGGGGCCCCGCGGACGGCCGCGCCAACGGCTGAGGCTCGCTGTCCATCTGTGATGACACTACGTCAACACCCCTCCCGCGCCGAGCGCCTCCAGCGATTCCGCACATCATCTTCACCCTGCGCCGGGCGACCCCCGGGGCACCCCGACGACCACGCCCGGACCGCCCGCACGGCGGGCCCGGAAACCGAACGGCCCGTGCGGACCAGAGGTCCCCACGGGCCGTTCAGCGCTGTCCGGACAACCCTCCGGAGGGGGATCACCGCCTGACGGGCGACACCGCTCAGAGGGCGGCGAACGCGCCCTCCAGGATGTCCAGGCCCTCGTTCAGCAGGTGCTCCGGCATGACCAGCGGCGGCAGGAAGCGCAGCACGTTGCCGTAGGTGCCGGCGGTCAGCACGACCAGGCCCTCCGCGTGGCACGCCTTGGCGATGGCCGCGGTGGCCTCCGCGTTCGGCTCCTTGCCGCCCGGCAGCACCAGCTCGATGGCGATCATCGCGCCGCGGCCGCGGACCTCACCGATGATCTCGTACTTCTCCTGCATCGCCCGCAGGCGGCCCAGCATGATCTCGCCGATCCGCTGCGCCTTGCCGTTGAGGTCCTGCTCCTTCATGGTCTCGATGGCGCCCAGCGCGGCGGCGCAGGCCACCGGGTTGCCGCCGTAGGTGCCGCCCAGGCCGCCGGTCTGCGCGGCGTCCATGATCTCGGCGCGGCCGGTCAGCGCCGACAGCGGCAGGCCGCCCGCGATGCCCTTGGCGGTGGTGATCAGGTCCGGGACGATGCCCTCGTCCTCGCACGCGAACCACTGGCCGGTGCGGCAGAAACCGGTCTGGATCTCGTCCGCGACGAACACGATGCCGTTCGCCTTCGCGAACTCCACGATCGCCGGCAGGAAGCCCTTGGCCGGCTCGATGAAGCCGCCCTCGCCCTGGATCGGCTCGATGATGATCGCGGCGACGTTCTCCGCGCCGATCTGCTTGTTGATGGCGTCGATCGCCTGGGCGGCGGCCTCGGTGGCGGCGTTCTCCGCACCGGTCAGCCAGCGGTACGGGTAGGCGACCGGCACCCGGTAGACCTCGGGGGCGAACGGACCGAAGCCCTGCTTGTACGGCATGTTCTTCGCCGTCAGCGCCAGGGTCAGGTTGGTGCGGCCGTGGTAGCCGTGGTCGAACACCACGACGGCCTGGCGCTTGGTGTAGGCGCGGGCGATCTTCACCGCGTTCTCGACGGCCTCGGAGCCCGAGTTGAACAGCGCGGTGCGCTTCTCGTGGTCACCCGGGGTCAGCTCGTTCAGCTGCTCGGCGACGGCCACGTAACCCTCGTACGGGGTCACCATGAAACAGGTGTGGGTGAAGTTGGCCAGCTGCTCGGTCGTCCGGGCCACCACGGCCTCGGCGCTGTTGCCGACGTTGGTCACGGCGATGCCGGAGCCGAAGTCGATCAGCGAGTTGCCGTCCACGTCCTCCAGCACGCCACCGTTGGCACGGGACACGTACACCGGCAGGGTGGTGCCGACACCGGCCGCCACCGCACCCAGCTTGCGGGCGTGCAGCTCCTGCGACTTCGGACCGGGGATCGCGGTGACCAGGCGGCGCTCCTGCGGGAGCGGCGTTGCGGCGCTCATGGGGTTTCTCCAGACTTCTCGGCTCGGTGCTTCGCAGGCTACGGCCGCCCTCCCCACCCGGGCACGCGCCACTCGGTAGCAGTGCGCCGCCCGACTTGTCCGGCACGGCCAGCGCGGGCGGTACGACTACCCGCAGGCCACGCTCCACTACCCTGAGCGCGGGCGTGTCGCCGGTACGGCGGCATGGGTATGGCGGCACCGACGGCGGTCGGGCCGGGCGGGCGAGGGAGCGGGGCCGTACATGGCACACGACGGGGCACACCACCACGGCGAGCGCACCACCACCAGACCCCCGACGGCGGTGCCCCCCCAACGCCCCGGCGCGGGTACCCCCGCCTTCGACCTCGTGGCCTGGGCCTGCGCCCCGCGCCCGGACGCCGACCCGGGCATCTACCGGCTCGGCTACCGCCGCATCGACCCGGAGCGGGCGGAGGCGGCCAAGGTCGCGACCTGGCCGCTGCTGCTGCGGGCGGGGCTGAACGCGGTGGTGGCGTGGTTCGCCTATTTGTACGGCACCCAACTCCTGACATACGTCCTGGTGTGGTTTGGCACCCAGACGGGCATCGGCCCACTCGCCTCGCCCTCCGAGTCCGAGGCCATGTTCACGCTCCTGGTGGCCAACATCCTGGTGATCGCCGTGGTCATCAAGGTCTTCGGCCGGATGGGCCGCTGGCCCGAGGTGTGGCGCCGTTACGTCGCGCCGCTGGTGTCGCGCACGGTGACGCAGGAGCGGCCCGCCGAGGAGGACGTCCCGGGGGTGGCCGAGGCCGCGCGGGGGCAGGACCCGTGGGCCGGGCTGCGCCAGGGCGGCGCGGCCGAAGCCGCGGCCCGGCTGGACGGCGAGGTCGTGGGCGACGTCGACTACGTGCGGATCCGGCGCGCCTGGGAGTCCGCCCAGGCGGACCCGGTGTTCGTGCCCGCCTTCGCCGAGCAGGTGGCCACCCGCGGCGCGGCGGCCTTCGCCCACCCGTCCGAGGCGCGTGAGCTGCCCGATCGCGCCGAGCGGCACGATCTGCTGCTGGGTCAGGTCAGGCTCGGCACCGCGCAGGACGTCCCGAAGAACCCGCTGGGCCATCGGGCGGCCGGTTTCGCGCTGGACCCGGCCGTGCTGGGCACCTCGCTGCTCGCGGTGGGCCCCGCCGGGACGGGGAAGACGGTGCGGCTGGCCCGGCCGGTGGCCGAGGCGTTGTGCCTGCAGGCGCTGTCCGGCACCGCCTGCGCGGTGGTGGTCGGGGCGGCGGACGCCGATCTCGGTCCGGACTCCTGGTACGACGTGGTGATCGCGCCCGGCGACCCTTCCTCGCTGTACGGGCTGGACCTCTACGGCGCCGCGCGGGACCCGGACGAGGCGGCCGCCCGGCTGGCCGAGGCGCTGCTGCCGGACGAGCTGACCGCCCGCGCCGAGCACGCCCGTACCGCGCTGCAGCAGGTGGTGGGCCCCTTCCACGCGGCGTACGGCCGCTACCCGGGGGTGCGGGAGCTGCGGGCGCTGCTGGCCGGTGATGCGGACGTGCTGGCCGCCGTGGTGAAGGCGCTCGGCGCGGCCAGCCGGCTGGCCGTCCACGAACGGGACCTGGAGCACCGGGAGCGGCAGCGCGACCGGGCGGACGACCCCGGGGCGCTGCTGGCGGACCGGCTGGCGCTGCTGGAGCGGCCCGCCTTCGACGGGGCCTTCGCGACCGACGGCACCGGTCGGCCCCCGTTCGCGATGCGGGTGCTGGACCACCCGCTTCGCGTGCGGGTGAAGTTGCCCGAGCGGAGCCACCCGGAGGCGGCGCGGATGCTGTCCCGCCTGGTGGTGGGGCAGTTCGTGCAGGCGGCCGGCGCCCGCGAGGACCGTTCGCTGTTCGCCGGCCTGGTGGTGGACGACGCCTCGGCGGCGCTGGACGCCACCGCGGTGCGCGGCCTGCAGCGGATGCGCGGGGCGAACGCGGGCGCGGTGCTGCTGCTGCGCACGCTGGTGGACCTGCCGGAGGCGCTGCGGGCGCCGCTGTTCGGCGCGGTCGGCTGCCGGATGGCGTTCCCGGGGATCGCGCCGTGGGACGGCAAGCTGTTCTCGGAGGCGTGGGGGACGCACCTGGTGCAGGAGACCGCGGTCACCCACACCCCCGACACCTCCGGTGGCGTGATCCGGCGGGCCGGGCGGGTCGGGCGGAAGGCGTTGTCGGGGACGACGGCGCAGACGGAGTCGGTGACGACGCGGGACGTGGAGCGCTTGCGGTGGTCGCCGTCGGATCTGGCGCACGCGTTGCCGGCGGGGCACGCGGTGGTGTCGTTGACGGCGGTGTCGGGGGAGCAGGTGCCGCCGCTGCTGGTGGATCTCAGGGACTGAGGGCGGGCTGACGGCGGGGCCGCCGGGAAGTCGCCTTCGAGGTGGATTCGGCAGTGCGGGTTGTCCGGAGCGTCCATAATGAAGGGGAGAGACCCTCACCAGTCCCACGTCCCTCTCCTCGCCCGGCCGCAACGGCGCGGTCAGGTCGATCCTCCGAAGGTGCCATGCCCCCCACACTCGCCTCCGTCGTCCGCAACACGTCGCTCCATCTGACGGTCCTCGCCGGTGCGGACCACCTGGAGCGGCCGGTCCGCTGGGTGCACACCAGTGAGCTGGACGACCCGACGCCGTTCCTGGAGGGTGGTGAGCTGCTGCTCACCACCGGTATCAAGCTGGGCCGTACGGCGGCGCAGCTGCAGGCGTACGTGCACCGGTTGGCCGACGCGGGGGTGGTCGGGCTGGGGCTCGGGGTGGGGCTGTCGCACACCGAGGTGCCGCAGCCGCTGGTGGACGCGGCGGCGCAGCGCGGGCTGCCGCTGCTGCGGGTGCCGGAGCCGACGCCGTTCATCGCGATCAGCAAGGTGGTGTCGGCGGCGCTGGCCGCGGAGCAGTACGAGGCGGTGACGACCAGCTTCGAGGCGCAGGAGGAGCTGACCCGGGCGGCGCTCGGCAAGGACGGCACGACGGCGGTGGTGCGCCGGCTGGCGGCCCGGCTGGGGGGATGGGCGGCGCTGTACGACGGGTCGGGCGCGCTGTCGGTGGTGGCTCCGGACTGGGCGGCGCGCCGGGCGGGGCGGCTGGCGGCGGAGGTGGACCGGCTGCGTCGGCGGCCGGCGCCGTCGAGCGCGGCGCTGCAGGGGCGCGCGCCGGGGATAGACACGGCGGACGAGGACTACGTGGTGGTCCAGTCGCTGGGGGCGGACCGGCGGGCCCGGGGCTTCCTGGCGGTCGGGACCGAGGACCGGATCACGCCGACCGAGCGGTACGTGCTGAACGCGGCGGTGGCGCTGCTGACCCTCACCCTGGAGCGTTCGCGGGAGCTGCGGCAGGCCGAGGAGCGGATGGGCGCGGCGCTGCTGCGGATGGTGCTGGCGGGTGAGGTGGCGACGGCCCGGCAGGTGGCGGTGGGGCTGTTCGGGGGTCTGCCGGAGGGGACGATACGGGTTCTGGTGGCCGGGGCCGGGCCGGCCTCCGCGGATGCCGCGGAGGCGCTCGGGGAGCTGGGCGACCGGGCCGAGCAGGCGGGTTCGCGGGTGGGCGAGAAGCTGCTGGTGGCGCGGGAGGACGGTGCGCACGGGCCGCGGCTGATGGTGCTGGCGCTGGACAACGGCGCGGTGCACCGGGCCTGTCTGGGGGCGGTGGAGGAGCACGAGGGCCTGTCGTTGGGCGTCTCGGCGCCGGCCGCGCTGGAGGACGCCGGGACGGCGCACGCGCAGGCCGAGCGGGCGCTGGCGGTGGCGCTGCGCGGTGGCCGCCGTTCGGTGGACCACGAGGAGGTCGGCGCGGGGTCGCTGCTGCCGCTGCTCGGCGAGGACGCGGTGACGGCCTTCGCGGAGGGGCTGCTGCGGCCGTTGCGGGAGCACGACCGGACGGCCCGCGGGGACCTGGTGGCCTCGCTGCGGGCGTGGCTGTCCCGGCACGGCCAGTGGGACGCGGCGGCGGCCGACCTGGGCGTGCACCGGCACACGCTGCGCTACCGGATGCGCCGGGTCGAGGAGTTGCTGGGCCGCTCGCTGGACGACACGGACGTGCGGATGGAGCTGTGGCTGGCGCTCCGTTCCGGCGAGGAGTGAGGCCTCGGCGAGGACAGAGGACAGGTGCGCTCCGGCGAGGAGCGAGGCTCCCGGGAGGAGGGTGAGGCCCCGGGAGGCTCAGGGCGCAGTCGGGAAGCGGCGCCCCGGGGGCGGCTCCCGTAGGACGCGGTGGAGTGGCCTCGGGGGCGAACGCTCCTAGTCGGCCAATCCGGTCCGCGCACCGCCCCGCCTACCCTCAAATCCGGGTCCCACGTCCGTGGGCCGTAGGACAGACGAGGAGAGGGCCGGTACCACGGTGACCACCACGTACGATTTCTGGCTCGCCGGCCGCCGGGCGAGCGGCGACGCCGACTTCGAGGTGCACAACAGCTGGGACGGCCGTCTGGTCGGCAAGGTGAGCATCCCGACCGAGGCCCAGGTCGAGGAGGCGCTGGACGCCGCCGTCGCCGCGCTGCCGGTGTTCGCCGCCACCCCGGCGCACCAGCGTGCCGGCGCCCTGGACCACGTGGCCAAGCGGCTGGCCGAGCGCACCGAGGAGCTCGCCCAGCTGGTCAGCGCCGAGAACGGCAAGCCGATCAAGTGGGCCCGCGGTGAGATCGGCCGCGCGGTGTCGGTGTTCCGCTGGGCCGCCGAGGAGGCGCGCCGCACCAACGGCGAGACCATGCGGCTGGACACCGACCCGGGCGGCGTGGGCCGTTTCGCGGTGGTGCGCCGCTTCCCGCGCGGTGTGGTGCTGGGGATCGCCCCGTTCAACTTCCCGCTGAACCTGGTCGCCCACAAGGTCGCCCCGGCGATCGCGGTCGGCGCCCCGATCATCCTGAAGCCGGCTCCGGCGACGCCGCTGTCGGCGATGGTGCTGGGCGAGATCCTGGCCGAGACCGACCTGCCGGCCGGCTCCTGGTCGATCCTGACCGTGCCGAACGACCGGATGCCGGCCCTGGTGCAGGACGAGCGCCTGCCGGTGATCTCCTTCACCGGTTCGGACAAGGTCGGCTACCAGATCATGGACTCGGTGCCGCGCAAGCACTGCACCCTGGAGCTCGGCGGCAACGCCGCGGCCGTGGTGCTCGCCGACTGGTCCTCGGAGGCCGACCTGGACTGGGCGGCCACCCGGATCGCGATGTTCGCCAACTACCAGGGCGGCCAGTCCTGCATCTCGGTGCAGCGGGTCATCGCCGACGCCTCGGTGTACGACGCGCTGGCGGAGAAGGTCGTCGCCAAGGTCAAGGCGCAGGTCACCGGTGACCCGAGCGACGACGCGACCGACGTCGGCCCGCTGATCGACGAGAACGCCGCGAAGCGCGTCGAGTCCTGGGTCGAGGACGCGGTCGCCAAGGGCGCCAAGGTGCTCGCCGGCGGTACCCGCGAGGGCGCGACCTACGCCCCGACCGTGCTGGCCGACCTGCCCGGGGACGCCATCCTGGCCAAGGCCGAGGTGTTCGGCCCGGTGCTGTCGCTGCACAAGGTGGACGGCGTGGACGAGGCCTTCGCGGCCGTCAACGACTCGGCGTTCGGCCTCCAGGCGGGCGTGTTCACCCACGACCTCCAGACCGCCTTCCGCGCCCACCGGGAGCTGGAGGTCGGCGGTGTGATCATCGGCGACGCGCCGTCCTACCGCGCCGACCAGATGCCGTACGGCGGCGTCAAGGACTCCGGTGTCGGCCGTGAGGGCGTCAAGTACGCGATGGACGACTACACCGTCGAGAAGGTCATGGTCCTGACCGGCCTCGACCTCTGAGCGGTGCCGTAGTGACGCCGTAGCGGTGCGATGGCAGCGCTACGGCAGTAGCGGGAGGGCCCGGTTCACCGAACCGGGCCCTCCTCGCATCCGCGCCCTCCCCGCATCCCCCGTGCGCCTCGTGCGCCCCGCGCCGGCTCAGCCGTCGTGCCCGGCGGCCGCGGCGACCGCCTCCTCGACGGTGGCGTTCCCGGCGACCAGCTCCAGCGTCAGTCCGGCCGTGCCGGATTCGTGCAGCAGCGCGGCCAGGACGGCGGCCACGTCGGCCCGGTCCACCGCGCCGCGGTCGACCGAGGGGGCCAGCCGGACCAGGCCGGTGCCGGGGCCGTCGGTGAGCCGCCCGGGGCGCAGCACCGTCCAGTCCAGAGCGGTCCGGGCGCGGACGGCGTCGTCGGCGGCGCCCTTGGCCCGCAGGTAGGTCTCGAAGACCTCGTCGGCGGGGTGGCGCGCCTCGGCGTCGGCGGCCATCGCCGAGACCATCAGGTACCGGCGGACCCCGGCGAGTTCGGCGGCGTCGGCGAGCAGGACGGCGGCGTCCCGGTCGACGGTGTTCTTGCGGGCGGCGCCGCTGCCCGGTCCGGCGCCGGCGGCGAAGACCACCGCGTCGGCACCGGTCAGCAGCCCGGCGAGCTGCGGAGCGGTGGCGGCCTCCAGGTCGAGCAGCAGCGGCTCGGCGCCGGCGTCGACGAGGTCCCGGGCCTGCTCGGGGCGGCGGATGATCCCGGCGGGCCGCTCGCCGCGGGCGGCGAGCAGCCGTTCCAGCTGGAGCGCGATCTGTCCGTGGCCCCCGGCGATGACGGTACGCATGGTTCCGACGGTAGTCCGAAGGGCCGGAGGTCGTCCTGGGGAGCGCCGCGCACAGGACACAATGGGCGCATGACTTCGCTCGCCCACCCGCAGCTGCGCTTCACGCCCACCGTGGCGGTCCCCTCCGGCCCCCGGGAGCTGGTGATCCTGGGTTCCACCGGTTCGATCGGCACCCAGGCCGTCGACGTGGTGCTCCGCAACCCGGACCGCTTCCGGGTGGTCGCCCTGTCGGCGGCCGGCGGCCGGGTGGAGCTGCTCGCCGAGCAGGCGGTGCGGCTGGGCGTGCACACCGTGGCGGTGGCGGATCCGGCGGCCGAGCCGGCGCTGCGCGAGGCGCTGGCCGCGAAGGCGGCGGGCCGTCCGCTGCCGACCGTCCTGGTGGGCCCGGACGCGGCGACCGAGCTGGCCGCGCTGGAGTGCCACTCGGTGCTGAACGGCATCACCGGTTCGATCGGCCTGCGGCCGACGCTGGCCGCGCTGGCGGCGGGCCGGGTGCTGGTGCTGGCCAACAAGGAGTCGCTGATCGTCGGCGGTCCGCTGGTGAAGGCGGTGGCGAAGCCGGGCCAGATCGTGCCGGTGGACTCCGAGCACGCCGCGCTGTTCCAGGCCCTGGCCGGCGGCACCCGGGCGGAGGTGCGCAAGCTGGTGGTGACGGCCAGCGGCGGCCCGTTCCGCGACCGCACCCGTGAGCAGCTGGCCGGGGTGACCCCGCAGGACGCGCTGGCGCACCCGACCTGGGCGATGGGCCCGGTCGTCACGATCAACTCGGCCACCCTGGTGAACAAGGGCCTGGAGGTGATCGAGGCGCACCTGCTGTACGACGTGCCGTTCGACCGGATCGAGGTCGTGGTCCATCCGCAGTCGGTGGTGCACTCGATGGTCGAGTTCACCGACGGTTCGACCCTGGCCCAGGCCAGCCCGCCGGACATGCGGATGCCGATCGCGCTGGGCCTGGGCTGGCCGGACCGGGTGCCGGACGCCGCCCCCGCCTGCGACTGGACCAAGGCCGCCACCTGGGAGTTCTTCCCGCTGGACGACGAGGCCTTCCCGGCGGTCGAGCTGGCCCGGGAGGTGGGCACCCTGGGCGGCACCAACCCGGCGGTCTTCAACGCGGCCAACGAGGAGTGCGTGGAGGCGTTCCTGAAGGGCCGCCTCGCCTTCACCGGAATCGTGGACACTGTTGCCAAGGTCGTGGCCGAGCACGGCGGGCGGGACGGCGGTCCGGCGTCGGGAACTTCCCTGACGGTGGAGGACGTCCTGCACGCGGAGGACTGGGCGCGCGCCCGGGCCCGCGAGCTGGCGGCCGGTTGACCACCGGGCGACGGCCGGGCGACGGCCATGATTGCGGTAGGACGAGACGATGAGCGGAGCGGCATGACGGAGGACCAGCGGTGGCAACGGTTTTGACGGTGGTCGGCATCCTGGTCTTCGTCATCGGGCTGCTGATCTCGATCGCCTGGCACGAGCTCGGCCACCTCTCCACGGCCAAGCTGTTCGGCATCCGGGTGCCGCAGTACATGGTCGGCTTCGGCCCGACCCTCTGGTCGCGCCGGAAGGGCGAGACCGAGTACGGCATCAAGGCGATCCCGTTCGGCGGGTACATCCGGATGATCGGGATGTTCCCGCCGGGCGATGACGGCCGGATCACCAAGCGCAGCAGTTCGCCCTGGCGCACCATGATCGAGGACGCCCGCGAGGCCTCCTACGAGGAGCTCCAGGAGGGTGACGAGAGCCGGCTCTTCTACACCCGCAAGCCGTGGAAGCGCATGATCGTCATGTTCGCCGGGCCGTTCATGAACCTGGTCCTGGCGTTCGGGCTCTTCCTGACCGTCATGATGGGCTTCGGCGTCCAGATGAGCGTGCCGACGGTCAAGACCGTCGCCCAGTGCGTGGTCAAGGCGGGCCAGCCGACCGACAGCTGCCCGGAGGGCGCCCCGCAGACGCCGGCCGCCCAGGCCGGGCTGAAGGCGGGCGACCGGATCCTCTCCTTCGACGGCGACCGGATCCGCACCTACGACCAGCTCCAGGAGGACATCCGCAGGTCGGCCGGCCGGACGGTGCCGGTGGTGGTCGAGCGGGACGGGCAGCAGCAGACCCTCACCCCGACCATCGCGGTCAACGACGTCCAGAAGTACGACGACGACAACGTCCCGCTCAAGGGCCAGACCGTCCAGGCCGGGTTCCTCGGATTCACTCCGGCGAGTGGTGTGGTCCAGCTCGGTTTCGGGCAGTCGCTCGACCGGATGTACGACATGGCCGAGAACGGGGTGAAGTCGCTGATCGCCCTGCCCGGCAAGATCCCCGGGCTGTGGAACGCGGTCGTCGGCGACGCCCCGCGCGACCCGGACTCGCCGATCGGCATGGTCGGCGCCGCCCGGGTCAGCGGCGAGGTCATCTCGCTCGACATCCCGGCCACCCAGCGGATCGCCGTCTTCGTGAACCTGCTCGCCGGGATCAACCTGTCGCTCTTCCTCTTCAACATGCTGCCGCTGCTCCCGCTGGACGGCGGGCACATCGCCGGCGCCGCCTGGGAGGCGGTCCGCCGCCGCTTCGCACAACTGTTCCGGCGGCCCGACCCGGGCCCGTTCGACGTCGCCAGGCTGATGCCGGTGGCGTACGTGGTGGCCAGCGTCTTCATCGGCTTCACACTGCTGGTGATGGTCGCCGACCTGGTGAACCCGGTGAAGATCGGCTAGGACGTTCGGGTACGGCGGGTGTGCTGGGCGCCGTTGCGGTGCCGTACCGTGGAGGCCGGGTGCGCGATCACAGCGCGCCCGGCCTCGGCCGTGTCACGGCCGGGCGGTCGACCACACCTCAACCCCGGGGAACCCTGCGCACATGACCGCGATCTCGCTCGGTATTCCGTCCCTGCCGCTCAAGCCGCTGGCCAAGCGCCGTTACTCCCGGCAGATCATGGTCGGCAACGTGCCGGTCGGCGGCGACGCCCCGGTCTCGGTGCAGTCGATGACCACCACCGTGACCTCGGACATCAACGCCACCCTCCAGCAGATCGCCCAGCTCACCGCGTCCGGCTGCCAGATCGTCCGGGTCGCCGTGCCCTCGCAGGACGACGCCGACGCGCTGCCGATCATCGCCAAGAAGTCGCAGATCCCGGTCATCGCGGACATCCACTTCCAGCCGAAGTACGTCTTCGCGGCGATCGACGCCGGCTGTGCGGCGGTGCGCGTGAACCCGGGCAACATCAAGGCCTTCGACGACAAGGTCGGCGAGATCGCCAAGGCCGCCAAGGACGCGGGCGTCCCGATCCGGATCGGCGTCAACGCCGGCTCGCTGGACAAGCGCCTGATGGAGAAGTACGGCCGGGCCACCCCGGAGGCGCTGGTCGAGTCGGCGCTGTGGGAGTGCTCGCTGTTCGAGGAGCACGACTTCCGCGATATCAAGATCTCGGTCAAGCACAACGACCCGGTCGTGATGATCAACGCCTACCGCCAGCTCGCCGCCGCGTGCGACTACCCGCTGCACCTCGGCGTGACCGAGGCCGGGCCGGCCTTCCAGGGCACCATCAAGTCGGCGGTCGCCTTCGGCGCGCTGCTGGCCGAGGGCATCGGCGACACCATCCGGGTCTCGCTCTCCGCCCCGCCGGCCGAGGAGATCAAGGTCGGCAACCAGATCCTGGAGTCGCTCGGGCTGCGCGAGCGCGGCCTGGAGATCGTCTCCTGCCCGTCCTGCGGGCGCGCCCAGGTGGACGTCTACAAGCTCGCGGAGGAGGTCACCGCCGGGCTGGAGGGCATGGAGGTGCCGCTGCGGGTGGCCGTCATGGGCTGCGTCGTGAACGGCCCGGGCGAGGCCCGCGAGGCCGACCTCGGGGTCGCCTCCGGCAACGGCAAGGGTCAGATCTTCGTCAAGGGCGAGGTCATCAAGACCGTCCCGGAGTCGAAGATCGTCGAGACCCTGATCGAGGAGGCGCTCAAGCTCGCCGAGCAGATGCAGGAGGCGGGCGTCGAGGCGGGCTCGCCGACCGTGGTCGCGGGGGAGTGACCGGTCGCGGGGGGCGAACCCCCGCGTAGCGTGTTCCGGCAGCCGTGGGTTGCCCTGACCGTGCGGAACGCCCGCGCGGTGATTTCCGGAAGCGGGGCCGTCCGTTCGCGGACGGCCCCGCGGCCGTAGCCGGGTGGGGCCACGGAGTAGGGTGCGGCCAGAGTCGTCTCAGTGAGGTGCTGTCTCGATGCTCGATCGAGGTGTGATGCTCCCGAGCTCCTTCCAGGCCGCCCGGGCCCTGGCCACCACCCGCGTGCTGGAGCCGCCGGACCTCCCGGGCGCCCTGGAGATCCTCCACCGCGACCCGGTCGCCAACGCGTTCGTCGCGACCAGGGTCGAGGCCGTCGGGCTGGACCCGTGGCGGCTCGGCGGGGAGCTGTGGGGCTGGTACGACGCGGACGGGGTGCTGGACGCGCTCTGCTACGCCGGGGCGAACCTGGTCCTGGTCAACGCCGGGCCGGTGGCGGTCGCGGCGTTCGCCGAGCGGGCCCGCCGGCAGGGACGGCGCTGCTCCTCGATCGTCGGGCCGGCGGCGGCCACCGCGGCCTTCTGGGCGCTGCTGGAGCGCAGTTGGGGGCCGGCCCGGGAAGTGCGGGCGCACCAGCCGCTGTTGGCGACCTCGGTGCCGTCGGCGGAGATCGCGCCGGACCCGCTGGTGCGCAGGGTGCGGCGGGACGAGGTCGAGACGCTGATGCCGGCGTGCGTGGCGATGTTCACCGAGGAGGTGGGGGTGTCGCCGCTGGCGGGGGACGGCGGGCTGCTCTACCAGGCCCGGGTGGCCGAACTCGTCTCCACCGGGCGGTCGTTCGCGCGGTTCGACGAGGACGGTCAGGTCGTCTTCAAGGCGGAGATCGGGGCGGTGACGGAGGGGGCCTGCCAGATCCAGGGGGTCTGGGTCGCTCCGGAGCACCGGGGGCGGGGGCTCTCCGAGACGGGGATGGCGGCGGTCCTGGACGTCGCGTTGCGGGAGGTGGCGCCGGTGGTGTCGCTGTACGTCAACGACTTCAACCTGCGGGCCCGGGCCGCGTACCGGCGGGTGGGCTTCCAGGAGGTCGGGGCGTTCATGAGCGTGCTGTTCTGAGCGTGCTGCCCCGGCGGCTCGCGGCGCTGTTCCGCGCGGGTCCGGCAAGCTGCGCGAAGCGCTGTTGGGATCTTCGGCCGCGCCGCGGGGCCGCTGGTAGTAACGTCCGGAGCATGGATCAGCTGACCGGGGTGACGATCGAGGCCATCGACCTTGCGGCCTGGGCGCCGCAGGCGCTGGAGGTCCAGGCGGTGGCGTTCGGGCTGACGCCCGAGGAGGTCGCGGTGCGGCTGCACATCGTGGGGCGGCACGCCCAGCAGCCGGGGGTGATCGCGCTCGGGGCGATGAGCGGCGGGCGGCTGGTCGGGTTCGGGTACGGGATGCCCAACCAGCGGGAGCACTGGTGGAGCACGGTGATCGAGCCCTACCTGGCCGCGGAGGGGCACGGGGACTGGCTGGACGGGGTGTTCGCCGTCACCGAGCTGCACGTGCTGCCGGAGTTCCAGGGGCAGGGGGTCGGTTCTCGGCTCATCCGGACGCTGTGCGAGCGGTCGGGACTCGACCGGAGCATCCTGTCGGCGATCGACGCGGAGACGCCGGCGCGGCGGCTGTACCGCGGGCTGGGGTACCGGGACCTGGCGCGGGCCGTGCGGTTCCCGGCGACGGACCGGCTGTACGCGGTGATGGGGGCCCGGCTGCCCCTGCGGGGGGCCGGGGCCTGGAGCGCGCCTGCGGGCGAGGGCCAAGGGGCTTCGGGCTAGAGGGAGTTGGCGAACTCGAGGTACAGCTCGGCGTCCTCGCGGCGGTCCGCGCCGAGGGCGCGGAGGGCGAGGTCGACGGCGCGGAAGAGGGTCCAGCCGCGGAGGCGGTCCTGGTCGACCTCCAGGGCCTCGGAGAGCCGGCCCAGCCGGCGGCGGACGGCGGCGGGGGCGCCGGGGGAGCCGAGCAGGGTGTCGGCGCGGTCCAGGGCCAGGCGGGCCAGGTCGTAGGCGCGTTCGCCGGCGAGCGGGCGCGGGTCGATCGCCAGCCAGGGGGCGCGGTCGGCGGCCAGGACGTTGCCGTGGTGGAAGTCGCCGTGCAGCAGGAAGGACTCGGTGGCGGAGCCGGCCAGGTCGCGGGCGGTGTCCAGGGCCTCGGCGACCAGGTGCCGTGCTTCGGCGGCCGCCGGGTGGGAGCGTTCCGCGAGCCGGGCGGCGGTGGCGATCCGCTGGGCGGGGGCCGGGAACGGATGGCCCTCGGGGAGTTCCGTCCAGAGGCGGTGCAGCAGGCTGGTGGCCTCCAGCATGGCCTTGGGCTCGGCGAGGGAGCGCAGCGGGATCTCGCCGTGGAGGCGTTCGAGCAGCAGGACGCCTTCGGCGGGGACGGCGTCGAGGAGCAGAACGGCGCCCCGGCCCGCCCAGTGGGTGAGGGCGGTGTGCTCGTGGGCGGTCTCGGGGGTGGGCAGGCCGATCTTGAGGACGGCGGGGGAGAGGTCGTCGCGGTGGACGTACGCGACGAGGCTCAGGCTGCCGCCGGGGTCGAGGACCCGTTCCAGGGTGAGGTTCCGGGCGGCGAGGTGGGTGGCGGCCCGGGCTGGGAGGGTGGCCAGCCACCGGCGGGCGACGTCGCCGTGGGCGGCGGTGACGGTGTTCGTCAGCCGGCTGGGGACGGTGATGGTGGGTTCGGCTCCCGACATGGGTCCATTGTCGGGGTTTGGGGCGGGGCGGGCGTGCGGGCTTCGCCCCGCGCGTCCGCCGGGGCCCGGGGTCAGTCGGTGCGGGCCCTTCGGTCAGCCGGCGGGGCCCGGGTCAGCCGGGGAGGCCCGGGAAGGGGGTGGCCGGGGCGCCCCAGTGGCGGGCCCGGAGGGCGGCTTCGCGCAGGGCGGTGGCGGCGGAGGGGCGGTAAGGGGCGGGGAGCGCGGTGACCAGGTCGGCGTAGGCGGTGGTCAGCCGGGTCTCCAGGTGGACGGCGAGCTTCGCGGCGTCGGCGGGCGAGGCGACCGGGAACGGGAGCTGGTAGCCGCCGGCGGCGGGGGTGGGGGCGGCGGTGGAGGAGGTGAGGAGGCGCTGCCAGGCGTCGCGTTGGGCCAGGTGGGCGGCGTGGGTGGTGCGGGCGTCGGCGCGCTGGGGGTCGTCGGGGAGGTGGGCGCCGACCACGCCGTAGCCGTAGACGGCGGCGTGTTCGGCGCCGAGGGCGGTCTGCAGGGCGGGGACGGCGGAGGTCCTGGCGGCGGGGGTGGCCTCGGTACGGCCGTCGGGGGTTCTGACCGGGGTCGGGTCGCCGAGGGCCGCGGCGTGCAGGGCGTTGGAGGCGGAGACGGCGGCGAGCAGCCGGGCGAGGGACGGGCTGACCTCGTCGAGGCCGTTGAGGCGGGACTCGGCGGTCCGGCGTTCCATGAGGGCCAGCTCGGGGAGGGTGGGCAGGGAGCGGACCGGGGTGCCGGTGGGCGAGGGGCTCGCCGTCGGCAGGCCCTGGGCGAGGGCGGCGCGGTGCTGGGCGGTGTCGTCGCGCAGGGGCTGGAGGAGGGCCGTCTGGGCGCCCGGGACGGTGAGCAGGTTGTCGTAGGCGCCGAGCAGCAGATCGGTGTCGGCGACCGCGCGGAGCCGGGCGGGGGCGTCCGGGTCGCGGGTCGGGGCGGGGCCGGCCGGGCGGGTGCCGCGGGGGTCGGCGGTGCAGGCGGTGAGGGCGGTGAGCAGTCCGAGGGCCAGGAGGGTCCGTCGGCTGTGCGGCTGCATCGGGGTCACTCCGGGCGGGTACGGGAGGACGGCCTCCCCGCTGCCCTCGTTGGCGTGAATGATTACAGAATCCCCACGTTCCCGGGCCTGGTTCGCCGGATGCCGTGCCGGGTGTGAGCTTGCTCGCAGTGGGTGGCGTGGGGGCGGTGGGCGGCGGTCCGGAATCGGTGGTTGGGGGCTTGACCGGATAGGCTTTGGGCCGAGCTGCCGTGATCCGGTGTGGCACCGGGGGCGCGGAGCGACCTTCTGACAACAGCAGACGCGGCCGAGGAGTCCACCCGGATGAGCACCACCCACACCGACCGGCTGCGAGCGTTGCTGGAGCCGCTGGCCGAACAGGCCGGCCTGGACCTGGAGGACGTCAGGGTCACCAGGGCGGGCAGCCGCCGGCAGGTGCAGATCGACGTCGACACCGACGGCGGTGTGGACATGGACGCCATCGCCGAGTTCAGCCGGGTGGTCGGTGCGGCCCTGGACGAGTCGGACCTGATGGGGGACGACGCGTACCTGCTGGAGGTCGGCTCGCCGGGTGCGGAGCGTCCGCTGGTCCTGCCCCGGCACTGGCAGCGCGCCGAGGGCCGGCTGGCCCGGATCCACCTGGTGGACGGCGGGGAGATCGTCGCCCGGGTGCTGGAGGCCGACGAGGACGGCGCCCTGGTCGAGGTGCAGCCGGTGAAGGGCCGCGGCCGCCCGAAGGAGCGTCGTCTGGCGTACGCGGAGGTCGACCGGGCGCGCGTCCAGGTCGAGTTCAACCGCAAGGACGACGAGCTCCTGGACGAGGCCGCGGACTTCGACGAGGGGGAGGACGGCGCCGAGTGACCCCCGGGTGCCGTACGACCATGACGAACGTGACGAAAGACGAGGAGGCGTAGCCGTGGACATCGACATGAGTGCCCTGCGCACGCTGGTCAACGAGAAGAACATCCCCTTCGACCTGCTGGTCGAGTCCATCGAGTCCGCCCTCCTCACCGCGTACCACCGCACCGAGGGCTCGCGCCGCCGGGCCCGGGTGCACCTGGACCGCAAGAGCGGCCACGTCACCGTGTGGGCCATGGAGGACCCGGCGGAGCTGGAGGAGGGCGTCGAGCCGAAGGAGTTCGACGACACTCCGAACGGCTTCGGCCGGATCGCGTCCAGCATCGGCATCCAGGTGATGATGCAGCGCCTGCGCGACGCCGCCGACGACCAGACCTTCGGCGAGTACGCGGGCAAGGAGGGCGACATCGTCACCGGTGTCGTCCAGCAGGGCAACGACCCGAAGAACGTGCTGGTCGACATCGGCAAGCTGGAGGCCATCCTGCCGCCGCAGGAGCAGGTCCCGGGCGAGGACTACCGGCACGGCACCCGGCTGAAGTGCTACGTGGTGGCCGTGCGCCGGGGTGTGCGCGGCGCTTCGGTGACGCTGTCGCGCACCCACCCGAGCCTGGTGAAGAAGCTGTTCGCGCTGGAGGTCCCGGAGATCGCGGACGGCAGCGTGGAGATCGCGGCGATCGCCCGCGAGGCCGGCCACCGGACCAAGATCGCGGTCTGGTCGCGCCGCCAGGGCCTGAACGCCAAGGGCGCCTGCATCGGCCCGATGGGCTCCCGGGTGCGCGCGGTGATGGGCGAGCTGCACGGCGAGAAGATCGACATCGTCGACTGGTCGGAGGACCCCCGGGAGATGGTGGCCGCCGCCCTGTCCCCCGCACGGGTGACCAGCGTGGAGATCGTGGACGCCGCCCAGCGCTCCGCCCGGGTGATCGTGCCGGACTACCAGCTGTCGCTGGCGATCGGCAAGGAGGGGCAGAACGCCCGCCTGGCCGCGCGTCTGACCGGTTGGCGGATCGACATCCGGCCGGACACCGAGGGCCAGTCCGAGGAATCGCAGGCCCGGTAATCAGTGTTGTCCAGGGTGTCCCCGTCGGTCCTCCGGGACCGACGGGCGGCGCCATGTCGCCTCGGAGGGGTAGACTTGCCTTCGTCTGGCCGGACGCATGTCCGAGCACGCCCGGAGCGCACCTGCGTGGGCTGCCGCAAGCGCGCGGCCAAGCACCAGCTGTTGCGTGTCACGGCGGTCGAGGGCGAGTGCGTCCCTGATCCCCGTGGCGCACTCCCGGGCCGGGGCGCTCACCTGCACCCCGATCCGGCCTGCCTCGACCTCGCGGTCCGCCGTCGGGCGTTCCCCCGGGCCTTCCGGCTCCAGGGCGCGCTCGACACGGAGCGGCTCCGCGGGTTCATCGGGGAGCGGGTGGGCGAAGCCCCCTAGCAGGGCCGCCTCCCGCGACGGCCGCCGCTCGCGCGGCGGAGAACCACCGCAACAAGCACAGCGTTCGGGCAGCCGCGCGCCGTGCCACCAGTCAGGTACCTCGCGATGTGGAAGTAGGTCGAGATTGCGATGAGCACTCGATGAGTACGCGATGAGTACGCGATGGGTACGCCCATGAAGTAGCGACAGTCCGGCGGACGAGACCCCCGGACTCATAGACAGGAGTGAAGTGGCTAAGGTCCGGGTTTATGAACTCGCCAAGGAGCTTGGCTTGGAGAGCAAGGCCGTCATGGCCAAGCTCACCGAGCTCGGTGAGTTCGTTCGTTCGGCGTCCTCGACGATCGAGGCGCCGGTCGTGCGCAAGTTGACTGACGCGCTTGGTGTGGCCCCCACTGGTGGCTCCGCTGCCAAGCCGGGCCCGCGGAAGACCGCGGCGCCCTCCCCCGCCGCCGGCTCGGGTGCCCCGAAGCCGGGGGCTCCGACTCCGGGTCCGCGCCCCGCCGCGGCGCCTGGTCCCCGTCCGACCCCGGCTGCCGCCGCGCCTTCCGCGCCGGCCGCCCCCGCCGCCCCGAAGCCGGGCGCGCCGACCCCGGGCCCGCGCCCGGCCGCGCGTCCCGCCGCCCAGGCGGCCCCGGCCGCGCCCGCGGCCGAGTTCTCCTCGCCGGCCCCGGCCGGCGACGCCCCGCGTCCGTCCACCCAGGCCCCGCGCCCGGGTGGCCAGGCCTCCGGCGGCGCCCGTCCGGGCCCGCGTCCGGCCGGCCCGCGTCCGGGCAACAACCCGTTCACCTCGGGTAGCGCCACCGGCATGGGCCGTCCCGGCGACCGCCGTCAGGGCGGTCAGGGCGGTGCCCCGCGTCCGGGCGGTGCCCAGGGCGGCGGCGCTCCGCGTCCGGGCGGCGACCGTCCGCGTCCGGCCGGTGCCCCCGGTGCCGGTGCGCCGCGTCCGGGCGGCGACCGTCCGCGTCCGGCCGGTGCCCCCGGTGCCGGTGCGCCGCGTCCCGGTGGCGACCGTCCGCGTCCGGCCGGTGCCCCCGGTGCCGGTGCCCCCCGTCCGGGTGGTGCTCCGCGTCCCGACGGCATGCCCCGTCCGGCCGCGCCGCGTCCCGGCGGTCCGACCCCGTCCGGCATGCCGCGCCCGAACCCGGGCATGATGCCGCAGCGTCCGGCCGGCCCGCGTCCGGGTCCGGGTGGCCGTGGTCCGGGTGGCCCCGGCGGCCGTCCGGGTGGTCCGGGTGCCGGTGGCGCCCGTCCCGGCTTCCAGGGTCGTCCGGCCGGTCCGGGCTCGCGTCCGGCCGGTGGCGGCGGCTTCGGCGGCCCGCGTCCCGGTGGCGGTGCCCCCGGTGGCGGCGGCGGCTTCGGCCCGCGTCCCGGCGGCTTCGGCGGTCGTCCCGGCGGCCCGGGTGCCCGTGGTGGCACGCAGGGCGCCTTCGGTCGTGGCCCGGGCGGTCGCCCGGCGCGCGGCCGCAAGTCGAAGCGGGCGAAGCGCCAGGAGTACGAGGCCATGCAGGCCCCGTCCGTCGGCGGTGTGATGCTGCCCCGCGGCAACGGCCAGACCGTTCGCCTGTCGAGCGGCGCCTCGCTGATGGACTTCGCGGAGAAGATCAACGCCAACCCGGCCGCGCTCGTCTCCGTCATGTTCAACCTCGGTGAGATGGTCACCGCGACGCAGTCGGTCTCCGACGCCACGCTGCAGCTGCTGGCGGACGAGATGGGCTTCGTCCTGGAGATCGTCAGCCGGGACGACGAGGACCGCGAGCTGCTGGAGTCGTTCGACATCGACTTCGGTGCCAACGAGGGCGACGAGGACCAGCTGGCCCCGCGCCCGCCGGTCGTCACCGTCATGGGTCACGTCGACCACGGTAAGACCCGCCTGCTGGACGCGATCCGCAAGTCCAACGTGGTGGCCGGCGAGGCCGGTGGCATCACCCAGCACATCGGTGCCTACCAGGTGGCGACGATCGTGAACGGCGAAGAGCGCCCGATCACCTTCCTCGACACCCCGGGTCACGAGGCGTTCTCCGCCATGCGTGCCCGTGGTGCCAAGTCCACCGACATCGCGATCCTGGTGGTCGCGGCCAACGACGGTGTCATGCCGCAGACGGTCGAGGCGCTGAACCACGCCAAGGCCGCCGGTGTGCCGATCGTGGTCGCCGTCAACAAGATCGACGTCGAGGGCGCCGACCCGACCAAGGTCCGCGGTCAGCTGACCGAGTTCGGTCTGGTGGCCGAGGAGTACGGCGGCGACACCATGTTCGTCGACATCTCCGCGCGCCAGGGTCTCAACATCGACCAGCTGCTGGAGGCCGTGGTCCTGACCGCGGACGCCTCGCTCGACCTGCGGGCCAACCCCGAGCAGGACGCGCAGGGTATCGCCATCGAGGCCCACCTCGACAAGGGCCGCGGCGCCATGGCGACCGTCCTCGTGCAGCGCGGTACCCTCCGCGTCGGCGACTCGATCGTGGTCGGCGACGCCTACGGCCGCGTCCGCGCGATGCTGGACGAGAACGGCAACAGCCTCGCCGAGGCCGGCCCGTCCCGCCCGGTGCTGCTGCTCGGTCTGACCTCGGTGCCCCGCGCCGGCGACAGCTTCATCGTCGTCGACGAGGACCGCACCGCCCGCCAGATCGCCGAGAAGCGCTCGGCCCGCGACCGCAACGCCGCCTTCGCGCAGCGTCGGGTCCGGGTGTCCCTGGAGGACCTGGACAAGGCCATCGCCGCCGGCTCCATCGAGCAGCTCAACCTCATCATCAAGGGTGACGTCTCCGGTTCGGTCGAGGCCCTCGAGGACGCCCTCGTCAAGCTGGACGTGGGCGAGGAGGTCGAGCTCCGGGTCCTGCACCGCGGTGTGGGTGCCATCACCGAGTCCGACGTGGACCTGGCGATGGGCTCGGACGCCATCATCATCGGCTTCAACGTGCGCGCCGAAGGCCGTGCGCGCACCGCGGCCGAGAAGGAAGGCGTGGACGTCCGGTACTACTCGGTCATCTACCAGGCGATCGAGGAGATCGAGAACGCCCTCAAGGGCATGCTCAAGCCGGAGTACGAGGAGGTGCGCCTCGGCGCCGCGGAGATCCGCGAGGTCTTCCGCTCCTCCAAGTTCGGCAACATCGCCGGTGTCCTGGTCCGCGACGGCATCATCCGCCGCAACGCCAAGGCCCGCCTGCTGCGCGACGGCAAGGTCGTGGCGGAGAACCTCTCCATCGAGGGCCTGCGCCGCTTCAAGGACGACGCGACCGAGGTCCGCGAGGGCTTCGAGGCCGGTGTCACCCTGGGGTCGTTCAACGACATCAAGGTCGACGACATCATCGAGACCTACGAGATGCGCGAGAAGCCGCGCGCCTAGTCGGTGTCAGCCGGGGCCGGTCGACGGGTGGTATTTCCGTCGACCGGCCCCGGTCTCGCTGTGTAGGGTCCGGGAGTAGTCAGACACAACGGCGTCAGCCCGGTTCCGGGCTGCTCCCCGAGGCCTTCCAGGTCGGCGAGACCTGTCATACATGTTCGTGGGAACACTCACCTTCGACCTGCTGCTGGGCGACGTCCACTCGCTCAAGGAGAAGCGTTCGATCGTGCGGCCCATCGTGGCCGAACTGCAGCGCAAGTACAGCGTGTGCGCTGCCGAGACCGGGAACCAGGACCTGCACCGCCGGGCCGAGATCGGCCTCGCGGTGGTGGCCGGCGAAGCCGGGTACGTCACCGAGGTCCTGGACAGCTGTGAGCGGTTGGTCGCCGGCCGCCCCGAGGTGCAGCTCCTCTCCACGAGGAGGCGGTACCACAACGACGACGACGAATGAGGACCGTGGAGCCGGCCGACGGAAGTCGCCGTTCTCACACGGATCAGGACCGAGAGCGCCCGCAAGGCCGGGCGCGGGCCGGTACTTTGGGGCGTGGGCCCCGACGGGTGCGCAGCTCGCCCGGGTACCGGGCCCACTGCACGAGGAGGCAACGTGACCGACACCGCAAGGGCGCGCAAGCTCGCCGACCGCATCCAGGTGGTCGTCGCCCAGACCCTGGAGCGGCGGATCAAGGACCCCCGGCTGGGGTTCGTGACCATCACCGACACCCGGGTGACCGGAGACCTGCGCGAGGCCACCGTCTTCTACACCGTCTTCGGTGACGAGACCGAGCGCGAGGCCACCGCGGCCGCGCTGGAGAGCGCCAAGGGCGTGATCCGCTCCGAGGTCGGCAAGATCGGGGTGCGCTTCACCCCGACGCTGACCTTCGTCGCGGACGCGCTGCCGGACAACGCCCGGAACATCGACGACCTGCTCGACCGGGCCCGCACCTCGGACGCCGCCGTGCGCACCCAGGCCGCGGGGGCGAGCTACGCCGGCGACGCGGACCCGTACCGGGTTCCGGCGTCCGAGCGTGACGACGAGGACGAGTAGTCATGGCGGGTGAGCCGGCGCGGGCCGCCTCGCGAGCCGGATCGACCACGGGGGCGTCCTCCACCAGCACGGTGGAGGGTGCCCTCGCGGCGCTCCCGGCCCCGCGCAGCGAGGAGAGCGGGTTCGAGCTGGTCTGGCAGCGGGTGGTGGCGGAGATCGGGCGGGCCCGTTCGATCGACCTGATCTGCCACATCTGCCCGGACGGCGACGCCTTGGGCTCCTCGCTGGCGGCTGCGCTGGCGCTGCGCGCGCTCGGCAAGCAGGTGCGGGTGTCCTTCGGCGACGACCCGCAGATCGTGCCGGAGTCGCTGGCCTTCCTGCCCGGCCAGGAGCTGATCGTGCCGGCCGCCGAGGTGCCGGACCAGCCCGAGCTGGTGCTCTGCTTCGACGTGGCCGCGGAGAGCCGGCTCGGCCTGCTGCACGACAAGGCCTTCGCCGCGCCCGTGCTGGTGGTGTTCGACCACCACGCCTCCAACCCGGGCTTCGGCACCCACCAGTTGATCGACCCGACCGCGCCGGCCACCGCCGTGCTGGTCGACGAACTGCTGCGCCGGCTCGGCGTCGAGCTCGACCAGGAGCTGGCCACCTGCCTCTACACCGGTGTCGCCACCGACACCGGGTCGTTCAAGTACCGGGCCACCACGCCCGCCACCCACGAGCTGGCGGGCCGGCTGCTGGCCACCGGCATCCGGCACGACCTGATCTCCCGGCAGCTGTGGGACACCTCCTCGTTCGGGTACCTCAAGGTGCTCGCGGGCGCGCTCGACCGGGCCGTCTACGAGCCGGAGGCGGCGGACGGGCTGGGCCTGGTGTGGACCTGGGTGCCGTACCAGGACCTCGCGCTGTTCAGCGTCACGGTCGAGGAGATCGAGGGACTGATCGACGTCCTGCGCCGCCCGGCCGAGGCCGAGGTGGCGCTGGTGCTCAAGCAGGACCCGGACGGCACGCTGCGCGGCTCCTCGCGGTCCAAGGGCGCGGTGGACGTCGCCGCGGCCTGCGCCGAGCTGGGCGGCGGGGGGCACGTCTTCGCGGCCGGATTCAGCGTCCGCGAGGAGGTGGCCGCGGTGGTCGAGCGGTTCCGGGGCGCCCTGCGCCCGGTACGTTGATCGTCTCTGCTGATGTTGTTGAGAGAAAGAACCCGATGAAGCGCAAAGGCACCGGCCCGGACGGCCTGGTGATCGTCGACAAGCCCGAGGGCATCACCTCGCACGGGGTCGTCGCCAAGCTGCGGTGGCTGGCCGGGACCCGGAAGGTCGGGCACGCCGGCACCCTGGACCCGATGGCCACCGGCGTGCTGGTGATCGGCGTCGAGCGGGCCACCCGGCTGCTCGGCCACCTGATGCTCACCGCCAAGACCTACGAGGCGACCATCCGGCTCGGCCAGACCACCGTCACCGACGACCGCGAGGGCGAGGTCACCTCCTCGGCCCCGGCCGACGCCGTCACCCGGGAGGCCGTCGACGTCGGGATCGCGGCGCTCACCGGCGAGATCATGCAGGTGCCGTCCAAGGTCAGCGCGATCAAGATCGACGGCAAGCGCTCGTACGCGCGGGTGCGCGAGGGCGAGGAGTTCGAGCTCGCCGCCCGGCCGACCACGATCCACTCCTTCACCGTGCACGGGCAGCGCGCGGCGGTCGCCGAGGACGGCACGCCGGTGCTCGACCTGGACGTCACCGTCGAGTGCTCCTCCGGCACCTACATCCGGGCGCTGGCCCGGGACCTGGGCGCCTCACTGGGCGTCGGCGGGCACCTGACCGCGCTGCGCCGCACCAAGGTCGGGCCGTACGGGGTGGAGTCGGCACACACCCTGGAGCAGCTGGAGGCCGCGGTCACCGGCGAGTCCCCGGAGGGGCTGCAGGTGCTGCCGATCGGGCAGGCCGCGGCGGCCGCCTTCCCGCGCTGGGACCTGGACGAGGCCTCGGCGCAGAAGCTGTCGCACGGCTCCCGGCTGAAGGCGCCCGGGAGGGGCGTGGACGGGCCGATCGCGGTGTTCGGGCCGGACGGGCGCTTCCTCGCGCTGGTCGAGGAGAAGGGCGGGCAGGCGAAGCCGGTCGCGGTCTTCGTCGGCTGACGGCCCCGCCGCTGTCCGGAGCCCCCGTCGGGAGTCATCCCGACGGGGGCTCCGCCGTTCCCGGAGGCGTTTCACCCGTGCGAGGGGGCGCGCGGGGTGAACGCCCGTGGTGAGCGGCGCGGGCGCGGTCGGGGCGCCGCCCCGGCGGGCAGGTTCCCGGCGGCGGGCGAGCGACGGCCGAAGGGGCGCGAGATGCCGGGGTTTCCGGAGGGCGATCCGGGGCGGTACCTGCTGCGGATCCGCGACCTCGACGGGCGGCTGCACGGCTTGGGCTTCGTCGCCGACCCGCAGGGGGCCGTGCTGACGGCGCACGAGAGCGTCGCCGGGCTGGAACGGATCGTCCTGGACACCCCCGGCGGGCAGCGCACGGTGCTCGGCCCGGACGCCGTGCTGCCGCTGCCCGGGCACGGACTCGCGCTGCTGCGCACCGGGGCGGCCGGCGGGCTGCCGGTGCCCCCGCTGCCGCTGGCCGCCGTCGCGACCGGGCCGGAGGTGCTGCTGCCCGCGCTGGCCGCGGAGGACGGGCGGGTGGTCGCGCTGCGCTGCGGGCTGCTCGGGGTCACCGGCGCGGCGTACGGCGGGCACCGGCTGGGCGGGGTGCTGCTGCTGGACGTGCCGGTGGTCGGCGGGGTCGCGGTGCCGGCCGGCTCGCCGGTGCTGGACGCCCGCAGCGGGGCGGTGGTCGCACTGGCCGCGCCCGCCGTGCGCGGGCCCTGGCACGGCGGGGCGCTGCCGGCCGTGGCGGTGGGTGCCGCGGCGGCCGGAACGGGCCCCGCGGACGGGACGCGGGCCGCCGAGGCACTGGCCGAGCTGCTGGCGCGCGACGCGGCGGCGGTGCCCGGCCACGGCCCGGCGCTCGACCTGGCCGGGGTGCTGCGGCTGGCCGCCGCCCAGGTGTCGGCCGCCGGCGCGGGACCGGGCCGGGTGGCCCGGCTGGCCGCCGACCGGGCGGACCGGCCGGACGGCCTGACCGGGGAGGAGCCGGCCGCGACCGTCACCGTGCTGGTCGGCGCCCCCGGCAGCGGGCGCACCACCGAACTGGCCGCGCTGGCCGTCCGTCGGCACGGCGGCGCCCGGCCGCTGCCCACCCTCTGGCTGCGCGGCGCCGACCTGCGCGCCGGGGACCGCTCGCTCGCCGAGCCGGTGGAGCGGGCACTGGCCGCCGCGGCGGCCGGCCTCGGCACCCCGGCGCCCGCGGCCGAACCGGTGGCGGCGCTGTGCGCGGCGGCCGGCCGTCCGCTGCTGGTGGTCCTGGACGGCCCCGAGGAGGCCCCGCTGCCGGTGGACGCGCGCTGGCTGCGCGGCGCCGGCCAGTGGCTGACCGGCTGCGGGGCCCGGCTGGTCACCGCCTGCGGGGAGGAGCTCTGGGAGCGGCTCGCGGCCGAGACCTGGGGCGGCGGCGCCCCCGGCCCCCGCCGGACGGCGGAGCCGCACCCGGACGGCGACCTGAGCAGCGCGCCCACCGTGCGGATGGACGGCCGCGGCCCGGGCGGGCCGAGCCTGGCCGGGCACCGGCTCGGCCCGCTGCCCCCCGAGGCGGCCGAGCGGGTGCGCCGCCGGTACGGCCTGCCCCCGGGGCGCCCGGTCGCCGCCGAGGACGCCCGGCACCCGCTGGCCGTCCGGCTGGCCGGGGAGCTGTGGGCCGAGGGGCTGTGGGCCGGAGGGCCGCACGACGGGCCGGTGCGCCGGGGCGACCTGTTCGAGGCCTTCCTGGACCTGCGCTGCCTGCGGGTGGCCCAGCGACTGGAGGACGCCCGGCCGCGCCGCCCGGGTGCCCACCGGAGGGGCGCGGCGCGGCCGGTCGGGCCCAGGCACCGGCGGGTGCGCCGGCTCGCGGCGGCGGTCGCCGGGCGGGTGCACGAGGCGGCCCGGCGGATGCTCGGCGGCCCGTCGGGCGGGGGGCTGGACCGGACGGTCTTCGAGGAGCTGTTCCCGGCCGAGGGCGGCTGGGCCGCGGCGGTGCTCGCCGAGGGCCTGTTCGTCCCGGCCGGGCCCGGATTCCGCTTCGCGCACGGGGAGTTCGCGGACTGGCTGCAGGGCCGGCACCTGGACCTGGACGCGGCGCTGCGGCAGCTGCTCGGCGAGGCCGAGGACACCCCGCCCCGGCCCGCAGACGAGGTCGAGGAGCCGGGCGGCCATCGGGCGGGGGACCCGGGCGGCCATCGGGCGGGGGAGCCGGCCGCCGGAGCGAACGCCGTCGCCCGGCACCGGGTCGGCCCGGTCGCCGCCGCACTGCGCCGGGTGGCCGAGACCGGGGGCGCCGGCGCCCTGGACCCGTGGCTGCACCGGATCCGGCGCGCCCTTAACCTGCGCCCGCCGGGCAGCGAACCCGCCTGGTGGGCGGCCCGGCTGCTCACCGCGGGCCTCGCCGCCAGCCCGGACCCGGCCGAACACCTGGCGCTGCTCGACCAGTTGGCCGACCGGATCGCCGAACGGGCCGGCGCGGCGGGCGCGGTGGCGCTCCCGGCGGCTGGGCTCGGCCGCTTCGGCCCGGCCTTCTGGACCGGCCTGGGCCTGCCCGCCGAGGCCGAACTCGCCCTGCTGCGCCGCCTGGTGGTCGCCGACGGCCCGGGGCAGCGCTTCCTCGCCGTGGTGGCCGAGCGGCTGCGCGCCGACCCCGTCGCAGTCTTCCCGCTGCTCTGCGCCTGGTTCGAGGACCCGCGCGGCCTGCCGGGCCGCCCCGGACGCACCGTGGCCGGCCTCGCCCACGACCTGCTGTACGCCCACCGGCGGCTCGCCCTGGACGAGTTGGCCGACGCGCTGGCCGCCGCCGCGCACCCGGCGGCGGACGCGCTGCTCACCGTGCTCGCCGCCGAGGAGCCGTCCGCGCTCTGCCGGGCGGTGGACCGCTGGAGCCACGACCGGCGGCCCGAACGGCACGTCGCGGCCGCCGTGCACGCGCTGCGGACCGCCCCGTACGCCTCCGGTGCCGGGGCCGAGCTGCTGCGGTACACCGCGCTGACGCTGCTCGCCCGTGAGGACGAGCCCGGCCTGCACGGGGCCGCGCTGGCGCTGCTGGTCGCCGATCCGGCGACCAGGGCCGAGCACCTGCCGGCCGCGCTCGCCCGGCTCCGGGCGGGCGGCGACGCCTTCCTCACCCCGCGGGCGCTCGCCCCGGCCCTGGAGAGCGACCCGGAGGCCGTCCTGGCCGCGCTCGCCGACCGGTCGGCCGCCCCCGGTGCGGCCCCCGCCGAGACGCTGCGGGTGCTCGCCGACGCCACCGCCCCGGTGGCCGTCCGGCGGGGCGCCGAGCTGGCCGCCCGGCTGCTGCGCATCCACCCGGTGCCGGCCGGTCCGGTCGCCGTCGACTACCTCGGCCGCCGGCTGGGACGCGCCGCCGGCGTCCACCCGGCCGACCGGACGGAGCTGCGGGCGCTGCTCGACGCCGCGCTGGCCACTCGCAGCGCGGCCGTCCGGCGGCCGTTCGCCGAGGTGCTGTCCGTCCCGGTGGCCGACCCGGCGGCGGACGCGCTGCGCTGCGAGCTGCTGGACGCCCTGCTCGCCGCCGAGGCCGACCCGGTGGTGCTGACCGCCGTGGTGGAGCGGCTGGCCGAGCACTGCGCGGCCGAGAACCCGGCCCGGGCCCGGGCGGTGCTGGCCCGGGCCACCCCGGGCCTGCCGGGCGCGGACGAGCTCCTGGTGCGCTGCGCCGGGCGGTCGGCGGCCTTCGCCCGGTTGCTCGCCCGGTGGCCGTCCGGGGCCGCGCCGACCGCTCCGGACGGCCCCCGGCCGGCCCGGATGCGGGCCCTGGCGGCGGCCGGACGGGATCCGTGGTACGCCGCCGCCGGGGCCGATCGGACGGTGTCCGGGCGGCCCGCGGGGGCCTCGGTGCGCTCAACCCGTATTCCGGTGCCTGAGCCGGGGCAGGCGCATGGCACGCTATAGGGGTTCGGGTTTTGAGCGTTTGAGCGTACAGAGGGTACGCGCCGTACGGAACAAGGAGCGGTCAGGTGCAGCGCTGGCGTGGCCTGGAGGAGATCCCCGGTGACTGGGGACGCAGCGTCGTCACCATCGGCTCGTTCGACGGGGTGCACCGCGGGCATCAGCTGATCATCGGGCGGGCGGTCGAGCGGGCCCGCGAACTCGGCATCCCGTCGGTCGTGGTGACCTTCGACCCGCACCCGCGCGAGGTCATCCGCCCGGGGAGCCACCCGCCGCTGCTCGCGCCGCACCCGCGCCGCGCCGAGCTGATCGCGGAGCTGGGCGTGGACGCGGTGCTGGTGCTGCCGTTCACCACCGAGTTCTCCAAGGAGTCCCCGGAGACCTTCGTCCGGCAGGTGCTGGTGGACGCGCTGCACGCGCGGGTCGTCATCGAGGGCCCCAACTTCCGCTTCGGACACCGGGCCGCGGGGGACGTCGCGCTGCTCGGCGAGCTGGGCCGGGCGGACGACTTCGAGGTGGAGGTCGTCGACCTCCAGGTGTGCGGCACGGCCGGGGACGGCCAGCCGTTCTCCTCCAGCCTGACCCGCCGGCTGGTGGAGACCGGGGACATGGCCGGAGCCAACGAGGTGCTGGGCCGCCCGCACCGGGTCGAGGGCGTGGTGGTGCGCGGCGCGCAGCGCGGCCGCGAGCTGGGCTACCCGACCGCCAACGTCGAGACCGTGCCGCACAGCGCGGTCCCGGCCGACGGCGTGTACGCGGGCTGGCTGACCGCGGACGGCGAGCGGATGCCGGCGGCGATCTCGGTCGGCACCAACCCGACCTTCGACGGCACCGCCCGCACCGTGGAGGCGTACGCCATCGACCGGGTCGGCCTGGACCTGTACGGGCTGCACGTGGCCGTGGACTTCCTGGCCTACCTGCGCGGGATGGAGAAGTTCGACTCCATCGACGCGCTGCTGGACCGGATGGCCGACGACGTCAAGCGGGCCCGCGAGCTGACCGACGGACTCTGAGCGACCGGGGCCGACCGACGGCGTCCGGCCGTCGGTTCCGGTCGCCGGGACGACGGAAGGGGCCCCCCCCCCCGGGGGGGGGGGGGCCCCCCCCGCCGGGCGCCGGGGGGGGGGGCGGCGGGGGGGGCCCGATCCCCCCCCCCCCCGCGGGGGCCGCGGGGCCCCCCGGGGC
>NZ_JBIVSD010000031.1:45146-73567 GCF_044756065.1 Kitasatospora sp. NPDC092039
GCGTCCGGCCGCGGGTTCCGGCCGCCGGGCCGCCGGATGGGGCCCACCGCCGGGGGGGCGGTGGGCCCCTTCCGTCGTCTCACTGCTGGGGGGCCTGCGGCGGGTAGCCGTAGCCCGGCCCCGGCTGCTGCGGCCAGGGCGCCCCGGGAGCGGGCTGCTGGGGGTAGCCGTAGCCGGGCGGGGGCGGCGGGGCCTGGCCGGGTTGCGGGGCCCACGGTGCCCCGGGGGCGGGGTGGCCGGCCTGCTGCGGGTAGGGCTGCTGCTGCGGGTCGGCGTACGGCTGCGGCTGACCGCCGGGATAGCCCGGTTGCGCCTGGGCCTGCTGCTGCCAGCCGGCCTGCTGGGCGGCGGCCTGCTGGGCCCGGACGATGTCCTCCCCGACCAGGGTGGCCAGCTCGAAGTAGGCCTCCCGGACCTTGGGCCGCATCATGTCGAGGTTGACCTCGGCGCCGGCCGCCAGGCTCTCGTCGAACGGCACCACGATCACGCCGCGGCAGCGGGTCTGGAAGTGCGCGACGATGTCCTCGATCTTGATCATCTTGCTGGTCTCGCGGACCCCGGAGACCACCGTGATGCTGCGCTGCACCAGGTCCGCGTAACCGTGCGCGGAGAGCCAGTCCAGGGTGGTCGAGGCGCTGGAGGCGCCGTCCACGCTGGGGGTGGAGACGATGATCAGCTGGTCGGCCAGGTCCAGCACCCCGCGCATCGCGCTGTACAGCAGGCCGGTGCCGGAGTCGGTCAGGATGATCGGGTACTGGCGGCCCAGCACGTCGATCACCTGGCGGTAGTCCGAGTCGTTGAAGGTGGTCGAGACCGCCGGGTCGACGTCGTTCGCCAGGATCTCCAGGCCCGAGTTCAGGTCCTGCGAGGTGAACTGACGGATGTCCATGTAGCTGCGCAGGTGCGGGATGGCCGTCACCAGGTCGCGGATGGTCGCGCCGGTCTGGCGCTTGACCCGGCGGCCCAGGGTGCCGGCGTCCGGGTTGGCGTCGATCGCGATCACCTTGTCCTGGCGCTCGCTGGCCAGGGTCGCGCCGAGCGCGGTGGTGGTCGTGGTCTTGCCGACGCCGCCCTTGAGGCTGATCACCGCGATCCGGTAGCAGCTCAGCACCGGGGTGCGGATGATCTCCAGCTTGCGGGCCTTCTCGGCCGCCGCGGCCTTGCCGCCGAACTGGAAGCGCGGCTGCTGGCGCTGCTGCTTGGGCTGGCTGCGCAGCAGCCGGTCCGAGGACAGCTCGACGGCGGCGGTGTAGCCGAGCGGCGCGCCGTGCGCGGTCTGCTGCGGGGCGGCGGCCTGCTGGAACGCGCTGGGCTGCGGGGCCTGCGGCTGCTGCCACGGCTGTCCGGGCCCCGGCTGCGGCTGAGCGGGCTGGGGCTGCGCCGGCTGGGCCTGCGGCTGGGGCGGCTGCTGGTACGCGGCGGGCTGCGGCCAGCCGCCCTGGCGCGGGTCCACCGGGCCGGGCTGCGGCACCGGGCCGGCCTGCTGCGGGGCGGCGGCCTGCTGGGCCTGCTGGGCCTGGGCTTGCTGGGCTTGTTGGGCCGCCCACGCGGCCTGCGGGTCCCAGGCCGCCGACGGGCCCTGCGGGTCCTGGGGGTGCTGCGGCGGGGCCTGCTGCACCGGCGGCTGCGCGAAGTTCTGCGGCTGCCCCGGCTGCCCCGGCTGCCCCGGCTGCCCCGGCTGGACCGCCTGGGCAGCCGGGGCAGGCTGCGCGGCCGCGGCGGTCGGGGCGGGCGCCGGCACCGGGTACGGCTGCGGCTGGACGGCCTGGGGCTGTCCGGGTTGCTGCTGCGCCGCGGCCTCCGGCGCCGCCCAGGCCGGGGCACCGGCCGGGGCACCGGCCTGCGGCTGCTCGGCGGCCGGCGGGGTCGGGGAGGCCGCCGGGAACGGGACGTGCTGCGCCTCGGCCTGTACCGGCGGGGCGGGGGCGGCGGGTGAGGGCGCGGGTGCGGGCGTCGTAGCAGGGGCGGCGCCCGGCACGGCCTCGGCCGCTGGCGCCGCGCCCTGGCCGGGCACCGGAGCCTGGGCCGGGGTCTGGGCCGGAGCCTGGCCCTGCTGCGCCGGTGCGGCCCCGGGGGCGGGCTGCTGGGCCGGAGCCTGCTGGGCCTGCGCCGGAGCGGCGGCCGGTACCTGGGCGGCGGCCGCGCCCGGAGCCGCACCGACCGCACCGGCCGCGCCCGGAGCCGCCGGCTCGGTCTGCACGTACCAGGACGGGGGAGTGTAGTCAGGCGCGTCCGACCAGTCGTCGTCGTCCTCCGCCGCGTTGTCGCCGACGTAGACGCCGTCCCGATCGCTGCTCACTCTGGCTCCCTCGTGTTCGCCGCCGCTTGTTCAGCGGTGCCGTTGCCGCATCAAAGACTAGGCGCTACGGCAACCCCCGTTGAAGGCGGCTACGGATCCCCGTCGGCCCGCCCGGTGCGGCGAGCCGACGCTCAGTCCATCCGGCGCGGCCCGCCGAGCACCTGCTGTTCGGCCTGCCCCGCCACGGCCCGTACGTACTGGCGCCGCATCCGGGTCGCCCACAGGGTGAGGTCGTCGCCGAGGGTGGGCAGCGCGGCCACGTCCTCCGGCGGCAGCGACAGCACCCGGCCGGTCAGCTCGGCCTCCTGCGGCGAGATCCGCTGCACGCCGACCAGGTCGGCGGCGTTCAGCACCCGGGAGGCGTTCGGGCCCAGGTACGGCAGCAGCGTCAGGGTGGTCTGCCAGGGCGCGGCGGAGAGCCGGCTGCGCGGCGGGCGGGCGCCGAGGTCGCGCACCACCAGCACCGGCGAGGCCACCGAGGCGCCCTGCGGGCCGAGCCGGCCGACCTGGTGGATCGTCACGCAGGGTTGTCCGCCGCCGGCCGCCTGGGCCATCGGGCCCCACAGCTGTCCGCGGGCGGTCTCCACCGCGACCCGGGCGCCGATCGCGGCCGCCCGCAGCGCGATGACCTGCGCCGTCCACATGCCGCCGACGAGCACCAGGTCGTACGAGGTCGGGCGGAACAGGCCGAGCACCGCGGGCAGCCCCTGCGGGTCGACGCCGATCACCACGCCGTCGTCGCCGACCGGGAAGGCCAGGGCGGCGAGGTCGGCCGGCTCCAGCACGTGCTTCTCCCGGCGCGGGCCGCGCAGGCCGAAGCCGGGCAGGATCCGCGGCCGGGCCCGGCGCTGCTCGGCGCCGGGCTGCGGGCCGACGGTGGGGTAGGTCTGGTACGCCATCAGGAAGCCCCTCCAAGCGGCAGGGTGGCGAGCATGCCGGGGGCCTGCTCCAGGTCGAGCCGGACGAGGCCGAGCCCGGTGCTCTGGGCCCGGGTCTCCACCTGGCGGCCGACCTGGCCGACCTCGCTCTCGCTGCGGCCGGTCACCCGCAGGTGCCCGCTGACCGTCACCGAGCCGCCGGTGCCGTGCCCGGCGGTCAGGCTGAAGGTGCTGGCGAGGGCCGGGGAGCCGGTGATCAGGTTGACCAGGTCCGGCGCGGCGACCCGGCCGGGGGCGCCGCCGGGGCGGCTCAGCTGCGGCCAGCGGGAGATCCCGTACGTGGTGTGCCAGCGGTCGTCGATCCGCCAGAACCGGTTGCCCTCCTGGGTGCGGCGGGTGGTGCCGCCGCCGCTGCCGGTGCCCTGCCGGCCGGCCACCGCGATCGGGTTGGCGCAGGTGGAGATGGCCAGCGCGGCGATCAGCTCGCGCTCGTCCAGCACGGTGGCGTTGAAGCCGGCGCTGTTGAGCCGGCCGGCCAGCTGGTCGGTGACCCGCTGCAGCGCCTTGCGGGCGCCCTCCTCGCCGCCGCCGCGGGCCCGGACGGCGGTCGCCGCGCGCTCCGGGTCGAGCTTGAGCGCGATCCAGGTCAGCCGCAGCCCGGGGGTGGAGGTGCCGTCCGGCAGCTCGCGGTAGGCGCGGGCGGCCAGCGACTGCTCGGGCAGGTGCGGGGCCGGGGCGGGCTGGGTGTGCTGGACCAGCTGCACCGACTCCAGGGTGATGTCGTCCACCGTGAGCGCCGAGCAGATCACGTCCAGCGGCAGCGGCAGGGCGGTGCGCACCGGGCGCAGCGGCTGGTCCTTGGCCTGGACGAGCAGCACCGAGCTGAGGAAGGTGCCGTCGCCGACCATGCCGGTCTCCCGGCGGACCGGCCGGCCGCCGAACTCGGCCTCGGTGGCGTGGGTGCAGGTGCGCAGCCCCGGTTCGAGCTCCAGCGCCGGCGCCAGCGCCGGGTCGGTGCCGGCCGGCGGCAGCAGTCTCCTGGCCTGCTTGCGGCGGGACTTGAGGGCGGCGCGGACCCGCAGCAGCTCCGGGACGGTGCGGCCGCGCACCGGGACGAGCGCGAGCACGAGCAGCACCAGCGCGACCGCGCCGAAGCCGGCCGCGACCGGGCGGCTGATCGTCCAGCCGACGGCGACCAGGGCCGCCGCGACCTCGACCAGGACGAGCTGCTGGAGCTTCAGCCGCCCGCCGAGCAGCCCCGGTCGGGGGTTGACCCGTACCTGGACGGCTCCGCCGCCCCCGCCGCCGGTGGGCTCCGGCCGGGCGGTCCCGGTGCCGGTCTCAGTCGTCGGCGCGCCGCGCTGAGCCCGGCCGGCCCGTCGCGACCTCCCGCCGCCCGCGCTGTGGCGGCGTCCTGGAGCGGTCTGGCTTGGCATCCCCCGGTGGCCCTCTCTGATCCGTTGTCGCGGCCCGGCTGGCTGTGTCGCGGACCGTACCCGTACCGTACTCACCGTCTGCTGCCGCATCGTAGAGGGTTCGCGCCGGTTCGTGCCCGGCGGGTGACCACGGGGACGGTCGGTCTGACAACGCCCGACGACGTCTGACAAGGGGGACGACGAGGTATGGCATCGCGCCGGGACGAGCTGAACGCGTACACCTTCGCCCGCAAGCGCACGGTGGGAGCCTTCCTGCTGCCCGCCGGTGGCGGCAGCGACGAGGACGCGCCGCGTCCGGTGAAGGCGGTGCTGCCGAGTGTGCTGGCCGGGGCGGTGGTCGTGGCCGGGTTCGGGCTCTGGGGGGTCTTCAAGCCGAGCGCGCCGGTGAAGTGGGACGACGGCAAGAACATCATCCAGGGCAAGCAGTCGACCACCCGTTACGTGGTGCTCCTCGACCAGGACAACAAGACCAAGCGGCTGCACCAGGTGCTCAACATGTCCTCGGCGCGGCTGGTGCTGCCCGCGGGCGCCAAGGTCGTGGTGGTGGACGACGGGGTGCTCGACCGGTACCCCAACCACGGGCCGACGATCGGCATCCCGTACGCGCCGGACAAGCTGCCGACCACGGACAACGCGAGCAAGCCGATGAAGTGGGCGGTGTGCGACCGCCCGGGCTCGGACGACAAGCAGGAGACCGTCAACCAGGCGGTGTTCGTGGCGGCCGGCGCGGACGCGGCGGCGCTGGCGGCGAAGGACCGGATGCTCGGCCCGGACCAGCTGATGCTGGTGCAGCAGGCCGACGAGCAGCAGGTCTCGGCCGCTCCGGCGCCGGGCCAGCCGGCCGTCGCGGGCGCGGCGGTGTACCTGGTCGACGCGCAGGGCCGCAAGCACCAGATCGGCACCCCGCAGTCGGACGACAAGGAGCGCAAGGCGCTGATCACCGCGGTGTTCGGGCCCAACGCGGTGCCGCAGCGGGTCAAGCGGGACTGGCTGGAGACCCTGGTGACCGCCACCCCGATCACCTTCCCGCAGGTCGAGGGGGTCGCCGACAGTCAGGGCGCCAACTCCAAGGTGGAGCTGAGCAACCCGGCCGACCGCCGGATCGGCCGCCTGGTGCACTACCAGGACCGCCACTACGTGGTCGGCAGGGACCAGCTGTTCCTGGTCACCCCGTTCCAGGCGGAGCTGATCCGGCAGAACCCGGCGTACCAGATGCTCTACAAGTACGACCAGGACAAGAAGCCGCGCAGCGACGAGATGAACCCGGCCGACAACGCCCAGTGGGGCGGCGACGTCCGGTTGAAGGGCACCGCGCCGGACTGGCCGCTGAAGGCCGGTGCGCCGGTGAACAACTGGCAGGACCGCCAGGACGCCCGGATGGTCGTGTGCAGCACCTACGACGGTGTCGCCGAGGACGGCGCCACGGCCAAGCGCAGCGTCTGGGCCGGGACTTCGTACCCCGCGCCGTACAACAACGGCGCCGGGGCCGCGTACGTGACCCCCGGTCACGGGCTGTTCTACCGCTCGTTGGACAACTCGGCCGCCGGCTCCGGAACCGACTTCCTGATCACCGAGACCGGGTTGCGCTACTCCGTCCCGTCCAACGGTGACGGCGGTCGGCGGCCCGCCGCCTCGCCGCAGCCCGGCCAGAGCGGCACCCCGAAGCCGCCGGCCGCGCAGCCCGGTGCGACGCCGGCCCCCGGGGCGTCCCAGGAGCCCGGCCAGCAGCAGGAGGAACCCGGCGCCAACCAGGCCCGGTTGGGTTACCAGGGCGTCCAGCCGCTGCCGGTCCCTAAGGAGTGGTCGAACCTGGTTCCGGCCGGACCGCCGTTGACGGCGAAGAGCGCCGTCCAGCCGCAGAACGCCTGACGGGCCAAGCGCCGTAACCGAATTGGCACCAGTGTCATGGTCTGGTAACTAGTCGGTGATCGGTGTTGGGCGAGCTGCGTGTGCCGACTACAGTGCTGCTGGACATCACACCGGTGATGTGGCGGCCGGCCCGCAGGGCCGTCCGTGCACGCAAATGTTGTCTCATGGGGGACGGTGGAGCATGGCTCAGGGTCAGTTCACGATGACCGCGCAGGAGATGCTGGCTTTCGCCAAGCAGATCGAAGAGGCCATCGGCAAGATCGAGGCCGAGCGGACCAAGCTGATCAGCACGGTCTCCGGCATCACCAGCGGCTGGCAGGGCCAGGCCGCGACGGCCTACACGAACCTGCAGAACAAGGTCAACGAGGACATCGCGAAGCTCAAGGAGTCGCTGACCGCGATCAAGCACGCGATCGAGCTGACCACCAAGCACTACGCGAGCACCGAAGAGGAGCAGAAGGCGATGTTCTCCTCGGCCCAGGGCTGATCACCGCACCCGCGCTGATCGCCGCACCCGCGCCGACCGCCGTTCTGTCCGATCCACCGCTCTGCGGGGCGCCCGCCGCTGACCGCGCGGCGCTCCGCACCCTCGCCTAGGGAGACAACGTGTCCGACCACATCCTCGTCAATTTCCAGACCGTTCACCACGCGGCCGAGGAGGTGCGCGCCTCGGCGGGCCGCATCGACCACCTGCTGAACGACCTCAAGTCCCAGGTCACCCGCATCGCCGCCAGCTGGCAGGGTGCCGCCCAGCAGGGCTACCAGGCCCACCAGGCCCAGTGGGACTCCCGCGCCGCCGACCTCCAGCAGGTCTGCTCGCAGATCGCGACCTCGCTGGACAACGCCGCGCAGAGCTACAAGACGACCGAGGACGCCAACGCCAAGCTCTGGGGCTGACGTTCGGGTTCCTTGAGGAACGGCAGGGGGCGGGTACCCGGATTCCGGGCACCCGCCCCCGACGCGCGGCACGGGTGGACGACATGAGGGGTGGCAGGGTGTCCCGACACGGGTACCGGAAGGCGGCCGCGGCGCTGGCCGCGCTCGCGGTGCTGGGCGGACCGCTCGCCGCCCCGGCGTACGCCGGCGACGGGACCGGGCTGGCCGCGGCCGGCGACTGCCCCAAGAACGCGCCCGACGTGAAGACCGTGCCGTGGTCGCTGCAGCGCCTGCTGCTGAACGAGCTGTGGCAGGACGGCAGGACCACCGGCGCGGGCGTGACGGTCGCGGTCATCGACACCGGGGTGGACGACCGGAACCCGCAGCTGGCCGACGGCAAGGTGATCGAGGGCCCCAACCTGCTGGTCAACCGGGAGACCAAGGAGCCGGTCAAGGGCAGGTCCGTCGAGGACCCGGTCGGCCACGGCACCAAGGTGGCCGGCATCATCGCGGCCCGCGTCAGCAAGCAGACCGGCTTCGTCGGCCTGGCCCCCGACGCCAGGATCCTGGCGATCCGGCAGAACGACAGCGACGGCAACGGCGACGTCTCCACCCTCGCCGTGGCGATCAGGGAGGCGGTCAAGGCCGGCGCCCGGGTCATCAACATCTCCCAGGACGTGCGCGGCGCGGGCGACGCCCGCTTCGGCGGCTACGCGGAGCTGAAGGCCGCCGTCGAGTACGCCGAGGAGAACAAGGCCGTCGTCGTGGCCTCCACCGGGAACGACGGCAAGGAGGGCGACACCTATCCGGGCGCCTTCCCGACCGTGCTGGCCGTCGGCGCCTCCGACCGTAACAACGAGCGCGCGCCGTTCTCCCAGTACGGCGCCTTCGTGAAGGTCGCCGCGCCCGGTGTCGACATGCTGTCCACCGTGCCCGGGAGCGGCCAGTGCGTGGACAACGGCACCAGCTTCGCCGCCCCGTACGTCTCCGGGCTCGCCGCGCTGCTGGTCGGCGCCCATCCGGACTGGAAGGCGGCCCAGGTGCGGGCCTGGATCGAGCAGACCGCGCAGCGCACCCAGCGGGACCCGGACACCTTCATCGGCTGGGGCGTGGTGGACCCGGTCAAGGCCGTCACCAAGGCCCCCGTCGACGCGCCCCTCGTGCCCACCCCGGACGCCCCGGTGCAGCTCGCCGCCGCGCCGATCGTGCCGCGCCCGGTGGGCCTCGGCGAGACCCAGGCCGACCGCGACGGCCGCACCGCGACGTACGTGGTCGGCGTCGGCGCGCTGCTGGTCGCCCTGCTGATCGGCGGCGGCGTGGTGCTGCGCGACCACCGGCGCAAGTCCGCCGGCTGACCCGCGGGCCCGACGCCCGGCCGACGTCCGGTCCACGGCCCGGCGCCGGTCGCCCGCCCGTCGCCCGCCCGCCCGTCGCCCGCCCGCCGGAGACCGGCTCGCCCGGGGATCCGCTGGAACCCTGTAACACCGCCGCCCGCCCGCCGCATCGATGAAGTGTCAGGGTGGGCGGACCGCGGGGGAGCAGGGCGCATGAGGTGGAACGGGGCGGGCCGGGAGGCCAAGGACGCGGAGTTCCTGGAACTCGTCTCCGGCCGGACCGGCCACCTGTACCGGTCGGCCTGCCTGCTCACCAGCGGCGACACCCACTACGCCGAGGACCTCGTCCAGGAGGCCCTCAGCCGGATGTACGTGCTGTGGCGGCGCAGCGCCTTCACGGGCCGCGGCCGGATCGACAACCCGGCGGCCTACACCCACACCGTCATGGTGCGCACCTTCCTCGCCCAGCAGCGCCGCCGCTCCAGCGGCGAGCGCCCCAGTGACGCCCTGCCGGAGCCGGAGGGGCGGGACTCCGACAGCACCCTGCGGCTGACCCTCCTCGACGCGCTCGGCCGGATGCCGCCCAAGGACCGCGCGGTCCTGGTGCTGCGCTACTGGGAGGACCGCAGCGTCGAGGAGACCGCCGAGGCCATGCGGGTCTCCTCCGGCGCCGTCCGCACCCGCACCACCCGGGCCCTGGCGCGGCTGCGCACCCTGCTCGGCGACTCGCTGACCGAGCTCGCCGCCCGCTGAGGCCGGCGCGCCGCCCCGCCCGTACGGCACTTCCCGCAATCCGCGACGCAAGGAGACGGTGAACACCCATGTCCGAACCGGACAAGTTCGAGGACGATCTTCTCTGTGCCCTCACCCGTACGGGCGAGGGCTTCCGCACCGAGCAGGCCGCACAGGCGGACCTGGTCGCGGGCGGCTACCGGCGCGGCCGGAGCCGCTGGCGCCGCCGCTCGGCCGCCGCGGTGGTGGGCGGCGCGGCCGCGCTGGCCCTGGTGGGCACCGGAGCGGTGTACCTGGGCGCGCCGGGGGCGAAGGACCCGGGCACGGTGCGCGCGGCCTCCGCCCCGGCGGCGGCCGGCGGTGGCGCCAGCCCCGCGGCCACGCCGACGGCGGCGCGGTCCTCGGCCCCGACCCCGGCCGTGGTCACCGGCGAGGAGGTCCTGGCGACCTTCCGGGCCCTGCTGCCCAAGGGCGAGATCACCGAGGCCAAGGGCCGCGGCACCGACGACGAGCGGATGAACGGCACCTTCGCCGGGGCGGACCTGGTCTTCGACGACGGCCAGGGCAGGTCGCTGATCCAGATCGGTGTCCAGAAGCACCGGCCCCGGCAGGCGCAGGTGCCCGGCTGCCCGCCGGACCCCAAGCTCGCCCGGGTCGACTCCTGTGCCGTCACCACCCTGCCGGACGGCTCCGTGCTCCTGCTGCAGCAGGGCCACGAGTACCCGGACGGCCGGGCCGACACCAAGGAGTGGCACGCCACGCTGAACGGCCCGGACGGCCGGAGCATCTCCCTGAGCGAGTGGAACGCGCCCCAGGAGAAGGGCGCGCCGGACAGCCGCCCCAACCCGCCGCTCACCCTCGACCAGCTGAGGGCGATCGTCACCGACGGGTCCTGGGACCGGGTCGTCGCGGCGGTCGGGTTCGACGGCGTCGACGTCGAGGCGGTCGACCCCGGCCTGTCCCTGGCGGACCGGGAGGCCGCCCTGGCACGGCTGCTGCCCCCGGGGGTGACCGTGACCGGCCGCACCGGCGGTCCGCTGGCGGCCACCTTCCAGCTGGCCCGGGGCGGGACCACCGGCTCGGTGGTGCTGCGGGTGGAGAACTGGGCGAAGTCCGGGGGCAACCCGGCTGAGCGGGCGTTCAAGGACGCGGTCACCCTGCCGGACGGGAGCCGGGTGCTCACCAGCGGCACCGGCGGTGCCCCGGACGTCAAGGGCAAGCCGCCGGTGGTGAACGTCCTGCGCCCCGACGGCGTGGCCGTCATGGTCTCCCAGGGCCCGGGGGAGCAGCTGCTCACCCCGGACCAGCTGAGGGCGATCGCCGCCGACCCGGTCTGGAAGACGGCGAAGTAGCACGCGCACACAGCGGTGCCCCGGGCTGGGGGAGGCCCGGGGCACCGCTGTGTGGGGGAGGCGTGGGGGAGGGTGGGGGTCAGTCCTGCTGGTCCTCGGGGAGGCTGATCACCCAGTGGGTGTCCTGCCGGGGGCGCAGGTAGAACAGCCAGTAGAGGGTGCCGGCGGCGGTGATGCCGCCGGTCCACAGCAGGGGCTCGGCGTCCAGCTGGGTGATCACGTAGACCAGGACGGCGATCAGCACGACCGGGACGGCCGGCCACAGCGGCATCCGCCAGGCGGCGGCGTGCTTGTGGTGGGCGCGGCGGGAGAGCAGCGCGGCGATCGCGACCAGCAGGTACATCCCGGTGACGGCGACGCCGGTGATGTTGCTCAGCAGCTCGCCCTTGACGAAGCAGAGCGCGGCGCCGGGCAGGCCGACCGCCAGGGTGGCGACCCACGGCGAGCCGAACCGGCCGAGGGTACCGAAGGCCTTGTTGACCGGCTCCGGCCAGGCCTTGTCACGGGCGGAGGCGAACAGCACCCGGGAGTTCTGGATGACCATGACGATGCCGGCGTTGATGATGGCCAGCGCGACGCAGAGGCTGATGAAGGTGCCGACCGCGGAGTTGCTCCAGGCGGTGACCATGCCGGAGATGTCGCCGGAGGCCAGGGTCTGGAGGTCGGGGGCGCCCATCGTGATGGCGACGACCGGGACCAGGATGACGGCGGAGGAGATGCCGAGCGTCCACAGCACGGTGCGCGAGACGGTGCGGCGGGGGTTCTCCAGCTCCTCGGAGAGGTAGACGGCGGTGGAGAAGCCCTGGGTGATGAACAGGGCGATGCCGAGCGCGCCGACGATGGCGCCCACGCTCACCGTGGTGGTGGTGCCGCCGTCCCCGGCGACCACGCCGTGCAGCAGGCTGGGGGCGTCGCTGTTGGTGTGGGCGAAGCCGAGCACCGACACCACGCCGGCCGCGACGACCTCCAGGACCAGGAAGACGCCGGTGATCCAGGCGTTGGCGCGCAGGTCGAGCAGGCCGGCCAGGGTGGCGGCCAGCATCACGGCGGCGCCGGTCATGGCCTTGTCCAGGTGCAGGACGGGGGCGAGGTAGTCGGCGGTGCCGAGGGCGATGACCGAGGGGACGATCATCACCACGATCAGCGAGAGCACGAAGACGAGCCAGCCCATCAGCCGTCCGGCGAGGGTGCCGACCATCGCGTACTCGCCGCCGGCGCTGGGGATCAGGGTGCCGAGCTCGGAGTAGCAGAACGCGACGGCGACGCAGAGCACGGTGCCGATCGCGATGGCCAGGGCGGTGGCGCTGCCGATGCTGGAGAACAGCTCCGGCACGATCACGAAGAGCGTCGAGGCGGGGGTGACGCAGGACAGCGTGAGCAGGGTGCCGCCCACCACGCCGATCGAGCGCTTGAGCTGTTGGGACGCGGCCGCCTCGGCCGCCGGGGCGGCTACGTTCTGTGGCGGACGAAGCGTGTCGGTCATGTGGCTTCCGATCGGCTCTGTGCGGTGCTGGAGTGGGAGCGGTATCGCCTCCGCTGGCTGGTTGCTCGGTGTCCGGTTCCAGTCGCTCCCGGGCCGCAATGGAACCGTGGGCGTATTGATCGAGTCAACGCCGGAAGTGCTTCGGAATCCGTTGCGCAAAACCGCATAAGCATGCGATCCGATGATCACGTTCGGTCATTGCGAGCTTTGTCCGACTTGTTACCTGGGCCACATGGCGATTGAATCGAAGGTGAACAAACGGGACGAGTCAGGGATTCAAAGGTGGTGCTCCAGGTGGACGGTGACACGCCAGGTGCCCCCGAAACGCCCGGGAACTCCCCGGCCGGGTACGGGAACCGCAGCCCCCGTCCGGAAAGATCTAGGTAACGTTTCGGAACCTGGGACGCCGAAGGGGTCGGACTCCGTGAGTCCGACCCCTTCGACCACCGTCCGTGACGACCGGCGCGGTCACGCCACCGGCAGCCAGCCCGTCTGGACCATCTGCCCGCTGGTCACGCGGCGTGACACGTAGACCCCTCGGCCCGGCGGCAGTGCCTGCGGCTTGACCGCTCCCAGCAGCGCGCCCTCGTCCCGGTTGCCGGAGAGGATCACGCCCTGGCCGCCGAGCTCGCGCATCCGCTGCAGCACCGGCTCGTACAGCGAGCGGCCGGCGCCGCCCGCGCTGCGGGCCACGATCACCCGCAGGCCGATGTCGCGGGCGAACGGCAGGAACTCGGCCAGCGGGGCCAGCGGGTTGCCCGAGCTCGTCGAAACCAGCTCGTAGTCGTCGACGATCACGAACATGTCCTTGCCGCTGTACCAGCTGCGGTTGCGCAGCTGCTCGGCGGTCACGTCCGGGCCCGGCAGACGGCGCGAGCAGGCGCCGCGCAGCATGTCGACGATGGCCGCCATGGCCGGCTGCGCGGCCGCGTACTCCACCAGGTACTCCGGCGGCACGGTGCCGAGCAGCGCGCGCCGGTAGTCGCCGACCACGATGCCCGCCTGGTCCGGGGTGTAGCGCTCGGTGATCTGCTTGATCAGCATCCGCAGCACCGCGGACTTCCCGGACTCGGTGTCGCCGAAGACGATGAACAGCGGGTCGGTCTCGAAGTTGACGAAGACCGGTGCCAGCTCCGCCTCGTCCACGCCGAAGGCGACGCCGCGCTCGGGGTGCTCGAAGCCCTTCGGCAGCGAGTGGCCGTCCAGGACGGCCGGCAGCATCCGGACCTGCGGGGCGCGCGGGCCGCTCCAGGCCCCGTCGATGGCGCTGACCAGGCCGGCCACGCCGTTCTGCAGGTCGTCCACCGTGGAGGAGCCGTCCAGCCGGGGCAGGCCGGACAGGAAGTGCAGCCGCTCCGGGGTGATGCCGCGCCCGGCCAGCGGCGGGACGTTCTGCGCCACCCGGCGGTCGACCTCGGACTCCATCGCGTCACCGAGCTTCAGCTCGGTCCGGTTCTGCAGCAGGTCCTTCAGCGCCGGGCGCACCTCGGCGTACCGGGCCGCGGTGATGACCAGGTGCACGCCGTAGCCGAGGCCGCGCTGGGCGATGTCGCCGATGACCGGCTCCAGGCCCTCGAACTCCTGCTTGAAGGTGTTCCAGCCGTCGATCACCAGGAAGACGTCGCCGAAGGCCTCGTCCGGCAGCTGGCCGGCCGCCCGGCGGGCCCGGTAGGTGGCGATGGTGTCGATCCCGGCGACCCGGAACAGCTCCTCGCGCCGGTTGAGCACGCCGTGCACCTCGGAGACCATCCGGCGCACCTTGTCCACGTCCAGGCGCCCGGCCACCCCGCCGACGTGCGGCAGCCCGGCCAGCGACTGGAAGCTGCCCGCACCGAAGTCGAGCAGGTAGAACTGCACCTCCAGCGGGGTGTGGGTGAGGCCGAACGAGGCCACCGTGGTGCGCACCACGGTCGACTTGCCGGAGCGCGGGCCGCCCACGATCAGGCCGTGGCCGGCCGCCCCCGCGTAGTCGACCTCCAGGATGTCCGTCTTCTGCTCGCGCGGCTTGTCCACGATGCCGATCGGCACCCGCAGCCGGCCCGCCGGGTAGCCGGGCGCGGTCAGCCCGCGCTCCGGCACGACCTGCAGCGGCGGCAGCAGGTGGTCCATGGTCGGCGCCTCCTCCAGCGGCGGCAGCCACACCTGGTGCGCGGCCGGGCCCTGGCCGGACATCCGCTGGACGAACACGTCCAGCACGGTGTCCACCAGCGCGTCGTCCTGCTCCGGGGCCTGCGGCGCGACCTCCTCCTCCACCGGGTCCGGCAGGTCCACGAAGGCCGCGGTGAACTCCACCGGGCGCGCGTTGACCCGCCGCCCGCCGGTCGACCGCTGCTGCCCCGGCGCCCGGTAGGGCCCCGAGACGTAGGCGGCCTTGAACCGGTCCATCACGTCCTCGCCGAACTTGAGGTAGCCGACACCCGGCACCGGCGGCAGGTGGTAGGCGTCCGGCACGCCGATCGCGGCCCGGGACTCCGCAGCCGAGAAGGTGCGCAGACCGATCCGGTACGACAGGTAGGTGTCCAGGCCGCGCAGCTTGCCCTCCTCCAGGCGCTGCGAGGCCAGCAGCAGGTGCACGCCCAGCGAACGGCCGATCCGGCCGATCTGGATGAACATCTCGATGAAGTCGGGCTTGGCGGTGAGGAGCTCGGAGAACTCGTCGATGATCAGCACCAGCGACGGCAGCGGGTCCAGCGCCGCGCCGGCCGCCCGGGCCCGCTCGTACTCGTGGATGTTGGCGTAGTTGCCCGCCGAGCGCAGCAGCTCCTGGCGGCGGTGCAGCTCGCCCTCGATCGCGTCGCGCATGCGGTCGACCAGGGTGAGCTCGCCCTCCAGATTGGTGATCACCGCGGAGGTGTGCGGCATGTCCGCCATGCCGGAGAAGGTCGCGCCGCCCTTGAAGTCGGCGAGGACGAAGTTCAGGATCTCCGAGGAGTGGGTCATCGCCAGCGCCAGCACCAGCGTGCGCAGCAGCTCCGACTTGCCGGAACCGGTCGCGCCCACGCACAGGCCGTGCGGGCCCATGCCCTCCAGCGCGGCCTCCTTGATGTCCAGGTAGACGTGCTCGCCGTTGGCGCCGACGCCGATCGGCACCCGCATCCGCTCGTGCTGGGCGCGCGGGCGCCAGCTGCGGGCCACGTCGAAGGAGCCCGGGTCGCCCGAGCCCATCATGTCGGTGAAGTCGAGGTTGGACAGCAGCGGTTCGTCGTCGCCGCCGGCCGAGATCCGGTACGGCGCCAACTGCCGCGCCAGCGCCTCGGACTGCCACACCGAGAGCAGGTCCGGCTTGCCGGTGTACGTCGCGCCGGAGGCCGAGCGCAGCACCAGCTCCTCGGCGCCGACCGTGATCATCAGGTGCCCGCTGGGCTCGTCGACCTCACCCGGGACCACCTCGATGACCGTCACGCCCTGCACGCCCTCCGGGCTCGCCAGCAGCGAGTCGTGGGGCACCCCGGCGCCGTCCATGACCACCACCAGGTGCGGCTGGTCGGCCGGCGGGGCCACCTCCCGCACGAAGCGCTGGCGGCCGGCCAGTTCGTCCTGGAGCAGGTACTCCAGGTCGCCCAGGTCGCTCGCGAACAGCCGGCGCGAGCCCGCGCCGTCGGCCTCCTTGCGGTGCTGGTTGTGCGGGAGCCACTTGGTCCACTCCCACTCCTCGGCCGCACCGGGCGCGGCCGCGACCGCCACCATCAGGTCGTCCGGCGAGTGCAGGGTGGTCAGCTGGGCGATCATCGCGCGCACGTTCCCGTACACCGAGTCCGGGTCCCCGCACACCGTGATGTGGTAGAAGGCCCGCAGCGAGACCGCCAGCGGCAGGTCCTGGAGGGTGCCGTGCGCCTTCAGGAAGGAGTGCATCGCGGCCGCCGACAGCGGCTCCAGCTCGTCCATCGGCGCGGTCTGCGGCGCCACCAGCGGCGTGGACAGCTGCACCGGCCCGAGGCCCACCCGGATCTGGGCGAAGTCGCCGTCCCCGGTGCGCCGTTCCCACAGTCGCCGGCCGTCCTCGACGATCGACCAGAGCTGGTCCGGCGCCGGGTTCAGGAACAGCAGCGCACCGCGCTGGCGCTCCGCCGTGCGGCGCACCTGGCGGCGGGTCTGCTGGAGGTACTTCAGGTAGTCGCGCCGCTCGTCGGCCATCGCGGTCGAACCGCCCTTGCGGGCCCGGACGATCTGCGCCAGCGCCATGCCGAGCGTCGAGGCGATCATCAGACCGCCCATGATCTTCATCGGCGCCGCGGCGCCCGGCGAGAAGAAGAAGACCGCCGAGCCGCCCATGCCCATCATCGGCAGGAGGCTCATCAGCCAGTCCTCGCCGCCCTGCCGGGGCAGTTCGGGCGGGCTCACCAGCTCCACCGGTTCGTCCGGCACGGTGGGCGGGTACGCCCTGGCCGGTCGCTTGACCGTGATCACACCCATGTGTCATCCACCCCGCGGCGTCGATCGATCACTTCGGCATCAGCCCTCTGCGATATGCGTACGGTCCGTACGGGAATCCGGTGGCTGAGGACGCCCCACCCAGCGCAGCCCCCGTACCTTTGCGCAGGCGCCGATCCTAACGGTCGCTCCCGCACCGCCCGCCAGGGCCCGGTACGCACCGGCACCGGACACGAACCGAACGGGTAGGGTAACGCCGCGCCAACTCGCGGCCCGGTCGGGCCGGTTCCACAGCAACACCGAGCGCCGCCGTGCCTCGGCACCGTCAACAAGGGGGAGCGCCAAGTGCGTCGAAGGATCGAGGTGGGGGCCCTCATGGGCGAGCGCTGCGAGGTGGGCGCATGAGCGCCGCCGCGACGGGCTACTGCCGGGTGACCGTCGTCGCCCCGGACCGCCGGATCGACGTCGCCCTGCCCGAGGACGTCCCGCTCGCGGACGTCTATCCCGAGGTGCTGCGGCTGGCCAACCAGAGCCAGCCCGACGGCACCCCCACCGGCTTCCACCTGGTCCGCCGCGACGGCACGGTGCTCGACAGCGGGCTGCCGCTGGCCGCCCAGCAGGTCCGCGACGGCGACCTGCTGGCGCTGCGCCCCTTCGCCGAGTCGCTGCCGCCGGCCGTCTACGACGACGTCGCCGACGCGATCGCCAGCGCCGTCGAGGCCGACCGCCGGTTCTGGACCGCCGAGCTGATGCGCGGCTTCGGCCTGATCGGCGCCGGGGTGCTGCTCACCCTGCTCGGCTTCGCGCTCTGGTTCTCCGACCTGCGCCACGACATGCACGGCCTGCCCGGCGTCCTGGCCGGCGTCACCGCCGTCGTGCTGACCGCGCTCGCCGGGGTGCGCGCCCGGGTCTACCAGGACGCCCACGCGGCCGTCGCGCTCGGCCTCGGCGCGCTGCCGCACGCCATGATCGGCGGCAGCGGCCTGATCGCCGTCGCCCACCCGTGGGACGGCCCCGGCCGGCTCCAGTTCCTGGCCGGCTGCGTCGCCGTCCTGGTGGTCGCCGTGCTGCTGGCCGGCCTGCTGCCGGAGCGGGACGCGGTGTTCGTCGCCGCCGCCCTGGTCTCCACCGCCGGCGCGCTCGCCACCTTCGCGGCCGTCCTGCTGCCGGAGACCCCGGCCGGGCACATCGCCGCCGTCACCGGGGTCGCCGCCGTCGCCGTGATCGGCTTCCTGCCCGGCCTCTCCGCCCGCTTCGCCCGGCTGCCGGTCGGCTTCAGCGCCCCCGGCCAGACCCGCACCCGCAGCCGCGACTACGACGAGGAGGCCGAGCGCGCCGAGGCCGTCCAGTACGAGAAGATCGCGCACCAGGCCCGCCGCGGCCACGAGGTGCTGGTCGGCCTGGTCGGCGGCTGCGCCGCGGTCGTGGTCGGCGCCTGCGCCGTCCTCGGCTTCACCGACGAGACCTTCCCCGAGCTGCTCGCGCTCGCCCTGGGCCTGACCACCATGCTGCGCGCCCGGTTGTTCCGCTACACCGCCCAGGTGCTCAGCCTCACCGTGGCCGGCCTGCTCGGCCTGAGCCTGCTGATCGTCGGGCTCTCCCTGCACACCCCGCAGTTCTTCCTGCGGGCGGCCGGCTCCACCACCGAGCTCGACCTGCGGACGATCTGGCTGACCGGCTCCATCGCCTTCGGCGCCGCCCTGCTCACCGCGATCGCCCTGGTGGTGCCGCGGCTCGGGGTCTCCCCGTTCTGGGGGCGCATCCTGGACCTGGTGGACAGCCTCACCCTGATCTCGCTGGTCCCGCTGGCGCTCGCCGTGCTGGACATCTACCGGCTGGTCCGCGGCGCCACCAGCTGACCCGGGCGGCCCGCCCTCGTGCCGCCCACCCGGCCCGCCGAACGGCCGGGTGGGCGGCACTGGTACGCTTGGCCTCCGAGCGCAGCCGTCTGTCCGCCGCCCCTCCGTGGGCCGCGGAGTGCGGGCCGCGCTCGCGACACCGAGTTCTCGATGAGTCCTGTGTTGTCGACCAGGACCGCTCGGTAGACCCCGAAGGAGTTGCAGTGGCTCTCGCCTCTGACGTCAAGAAGCAGATCATCGCCGAGTTCGGCCAGAAGGAGGGCGACACCGGCTCCCCCGAGGTCCAGGTGGCCATGCTCTCCCGTCGCATCTCGGACCTGACCGAGCACCTCAAGGCCCACAAGCACGACCACCACTCGCGTCGTGGCCTGCTGATCCTGGTCGGCCAGCGCCGTCGCCTGCTCCAGTACCTGGCCAAGAAGGACATCGAGCGCTTCCGTACGCTCGTCGACCGCCTGGGCATCCGCCGCGGTGCCGCCGGCGGCGCCCGCTAAGACCGCCGCTCGGGGCGGCTCCCCACACCGGGGAGCCGCCCCTCGCGCGTATGCCGCGGTGGTTGAACCGCGGCGCCCGGAGATAACAACTCGCGCGCACCTCCCCAGGTGGCCGAGGATTGCACCGTAGGGTTGTGGGCATGCCGGGTGATGGCGCACCAGCGCGCCACCCGGGCAGCAGGACCCGAACCCCCCGCGGGACGAAGGCTTCAAACGGAAGCCGCCCGCATCCGAGAGAGCGTCCAGACGCGGACCGCCCTTCCCGGCCCGGCAGCCGTGAGGCGCCGGTCCTCGGTAGTGGCCGTCGGAACCCCCGCAGACCGAGCGGGGCATTCCGGAGGCTTCGATCGAAGACCGGCCCGACTGCCGCCCTCCCCGAGGAGGGCCCGGGGCCCACCGCAGCAGTGACGCGGGGACGCTCTCCCGGAGAACGTACGAAAGAGGAGATCTTCCAGGTGGAAGAGAACGTGTTCTACGCCGAGGCCGTGATCGACAACGGTTCCTTCGGCACCCGTACCATCCGCTTCGAGACCGGCCGCCTGGCCCGTCAGGCCGCCGGCTCCGCCGTGGCCTACCTGGACGACGACACCATGGTGCTGTCGGCCACCAGCGCGTCCAAGCAGCCGAAGGAGCACTTCGACTTCTTCCCGCTGACCGTGGACGTCGAGGAGCGGATGTACGCCGCGGGCCGCATCCCCGGCTCGTTCTTCCGTCGCGAGGGCCGGCCGTCCGAGGACGCGATCCTCACCTGCCGCCTGATCGACCGCCCGCTGCGCCCGTCCTTCGTCAAGGGCCTGCGCAACGAGGTCCAGGTCGTCGTCACCGTGATGGCGCTCAACCCCGACCACCTGTACGACGTGGTCGCCATCAACGCCGCCTCCGCCTCCACCCAGCTGGCCGGCCTGCCGTTCTCCGGCCCGATCGGCGGCGTGCGCGTCGCGCTGATCAACGGCCAGTGGGTCGCCTTCCCGACCCACAGCGAGCTGGAGTCGGCCGTCTTCGACATGGTCGTCGCCGGTCGCGTCCTGCCGGACGGCGACGTCGCGATCATGATGGTCGAGGCCGAGGCCACCGACAAGACCGTCAAGCTGGTCGAGGGCGGCGCCGACGCGCCGACCGAGGAGGTCGTCGCCTCCGGCCTGGAGGCCGCGAAGCCGTTCATCAAGGTCCTGTGCGCCGCGCAGTCCCAGCTGGCCGCCCAGGCCGCCAAGCCGACCGGCGAGTTCCCGGTCTTCCTGGACTACCAGGACGACGTCCTCGCCGCGCTGACCGCCGCCGTCAAGGACGAGCTCGCCCAGGCCCTGACCATCGCGGGCAAGCAGGAGCGCAACAACGAGCTGGACCGCGTCAAGGCGCTGGCCGCCGAGAAGCTGCTGCCCGAGTTCGAGGGCCGCGAGAAGGAGATCAGCGCCGCCTACAACGCGCTGACCAAGAAGATCGTCCGCGAGCGCGTCATCACGGACAAGGTCCGCATCGACGGCCGCGGCGTCACCGACATCCGCACCCTGGCCGCCGAGGTCGAGGCCATCCCGCGGGTGCACGGCTCGGCCCTGTTCGAGCGCGGCGAGACCCAGATCCTGGGCGTCACCACGCTGAACATGCTGCGCATGGAGCAGCAGCTGGACACGCTCTCCCCGGAGACGCGCCGCCGCTACATGCACAACTACAACTTCCCGCCGTACTCCGTCGGTGAGACCGGCCGCGTGGGCTCGCCCAAGCGCCGCGAGATCGGCCACGGCGCGCTGGCCGAGCGGGCGATCCTGCCCGTGCTGCCGACCCGCGAGGAGTTCCCCTACGCCATCCGCCAGGTCTCCGAGGCGCTGAGCTCCAACGGCTCCACCTCGATGGGCTCGGTCTGCGCCTCGACCATGTCGCTGCTGAACGCCGGTGTGCCGCTGAAGGCCGCCGTCGCCGGCATCGCGATGGGCCTGATCTCCCAGGAGATCGACGGCGAGACCCACTACGTCACGCTGACCGACATCCTCGGCGCCGAGGACGCGTACGGCGACATGGACTTCAAGGTCGCCGGTACCCGCAACTTCATCACCGCCCTCCAGCTGGACACCAAGCTGAACGGCATCCCGGCGTCGGTGCTCGCCGCCGCGCTGAAGCAGGCCAAGGACGCCCGCCTGCACATCCTCGACGTGATGAACGAGGCCATCGACTCGCCCGACGAGATGTCCCCGAACGCGCCGCGCATCATCACCATCAAGATCCCGGTGGACAAGATCGGTGAGGTCATCGGCCCCAAGGGCAAGATGATCAACCAGATCCAGGAGGACACCGGCGCCGAGATCACGATCGAGGACGACGGCACCATCTACATCGGTGCCGCCGACGGCCCGGCCGCCGAGGCCGCCCGCACCACGATCAACCAGATCGCCAACCCGACCATGCCGGAGGTCGGCGAGCGCTACCTGGGCACCGTGGTCAAGACCACGACGTTCGGCGCGTTCGTGTCGCTGATGCCGGGCAAGGACGGCCTGCTGCACATCTCGCAGATCCGCAAGCTGGCCGGCGGCAAGCGCGTGGAGAACGTCGAGGACGTCCTCGGCGTCGGCGCCAAGGTCCAGGTCGAGATCGCCGAGATCGACCCCCGCGGCAAGCTCTCCCTGATCCCGGTCATCGAGGGCGAGGAGGGCGGCGAGGCCGCTTCCGAGTGAAGCGCCGCTAGCTGACCCCCGCGGCCCGTACGCCTCCGGCGTGCGGGCCGCACCCCGTTGTCCACGCGTTCGTCCGCACGCGCCCCCCGCGCGTGCGTTTCCTCTGGAGGTACCCCCCGTGGCGCAGGCCCCGGCGGTAAAGCAGCGTCCCGGCACCACCCGGACCCTGCTCAAGGGCGTCGACGGCGCCGGCACGGTGCGCCGCACCGTGCTCCCCGGCGGCCTTCGGGTCGTCACCGAAACCCTGCCGACGGTGCGCTCCGCGACCTTCGGCATCTGGGTCGGCGTCGGCTCGCGGGACGAGACCCCGCAGCTCAACGGCGCCACCCACTACCTGGAGCACCTGCTCTTCAAGGGCACCGAGCGGCGCAGCGCGCTGGACATCTCGGCCGCCCTGGACGCGGTCGGCGGCGAGATGAACGCCTTCACCGCGAAGGAGAACACCTGCTACTACGCCCGGGTCCTGGACACCGACCTGCCGCTGGCCATCGACGTGGTCTGCGACATGCTCACCGGTTCGCTGATCCGCCCCGAGGACGTCGAGGCCGAGCGCGGCGTCATCCTGGAGGAGATGGCGATGGCCGAGGACGACCCGGGCGACGTGGTGCACGACCTGTTCGCCAAGGTGATCTACGGCAGCGGCCCGCTCGGCCGCCCGATCCTCGGCACCCAGGAGACCATCAGGACGCTCACCCGGGACCAGATCGCCGGCTTCTACCGCCGCCGCTACCGGCCCGAGCACCTGGTCGTCGCCGCGGCCGGCAACCTCGACCACCGGAAGGTGGTCAAGCAGGTCGAGCAGGCCTTCGCGCCGGTGCTGGCGGCCTCCACCGCCGCCCCCGCCGAGGCCCGCCGCGGCGTGAAGGCGCTGCGCACGGCCGGCCGGGTCGAGGTGCTCAACCGCTCCACCGAGCAGGCCCACCTGGTGCTGGGCGTGCCCGGCGTGCCGCGGCACGACGAGCGCCGCTGGGCGATGGGCGTGCTCAACGCGGCCCTCGGCGGCGGGATGAGCTCCCGGCTGTTCCAGGAGGTCCGCGAGAAGCGCGGCCTGGCGTACTCGGTCTACTCGTACTCCTCGTCCTACGCGGACAGCGGCCTGTTCGGCATCTACGCCGGCTGCCAGCCCAAGCGGGTCGAGGAGGTGCTGCGGATCTGCCGCGCCGAGCTGGCCAAGGTGGTCGAGGAGGGCATCACCGAGGAGGAGCTGCAGCGGGCGATCGGCCAGATCTCCGGTTCCACCGTGCTCGGCATGGAGGACACCGGCTCGCTGATGAACCGGATCGGCAAGGCCGAGCTCAGCTACGGGCACCACCTGTCGGTGGACGACATGCTGGAGCGGATCGCGTCGGTGACCCTGGAGGACGTCCACGCGGTGGCCCGTGATGTGCTGGGCGCGTACCGGCCGTCGCTCGCCCTGATCGGCCCGGTCAACGACAAGCGGGCCGCCAAGCTCGCCGATCTGCTGGTCTGATCCGCCGGTTTCCGGGTGAGAGGAATTTTGCTATGACGCTGCGTGTCGCCGTGATCGGCGCCAGGGGACGGATCGGCTCCGAGGCGGTCAAGGCCGTCGAGGCCGCACCGGACCTGGAGCTGGTCGCAACCCTCGGCCGCGGGTCCGAGCCGCGGGAGCTGACCGAGGCCGGGGCGCAGGTCGCGGTCGAGCTGACCCACCCGGACTCGGTGATGGGGAACCTGGACTACTGCCTGCACCACGGCATCCACGTGGTCACCGGCACCACCGGCTGGACGGACGAGCGGCTCGCCACCGTCCGCGGCTGGCTGGACGAGGCCCCGGAGCTCGGCCTGCTGATCGCGCCGAACTTCTCCATCGGCGCCATCCTCGGCATGAAGTTCTCGCAGGTCGCCGCCCGGTACTTCGAGTCGGTCGAGGTGGTCGAGCTGCACCACGACCGCAAGGCGGACGCCCCCAGCGGCACCGCCACCCGCACCGCCCAGCTGATCGCCGCGGCCCGGGCCGAGGCCGGCCGCCCGCCGCAGCAGGACCCGACCACCCACAGCCTGCCCGGCGCGCGCGGCGCCGACGTGGACGGGGTGCCGGTGCACGCGGTGCGGCTGCGCGGCCTGCTCGCCCACCAGCAGGTGATGTTCGGCGACACCGGCGAGACGCTCACCATCCGGCACGACTCGCTGCACCACAGCAGCTTCATGCCGGGCATCCTGCTGGGCGTGCGCAAGGTGGTCGACACGCCGGGGCTGACCTTCGGCCTCGAACACTTCCTGGACCTGTGACCGTGTCGATCCCCAGGAGCGCGTCATGACCTCCCGTACCGGATTCTTCGTCCTGTCCGGCGTGCTGCTGCTGGTCGCCCTGGTCTGCGTGGGCGAGGGCGTCCAGCTGATCGCGACCGGCAAGCCGCTCGGCATCGGCATCGGGGTCTGCGCCTTCGTGATCCCGGTGATCGGCGTCTGGTTCCTGCGCCAGACCGTCCGCTTCGGCCGGGACAGCGAGCGGCTGGCCCGCGAACTGGAGGCCGAGGGCGGCCTGCCGGTGGACGAGCTGAAGCGCAGCAAGGGCGGGCGGATCGACCGGGCCTCGGCCGACGCGGTGTTCGCCCGCCGCCAGGCCGAGGCACAGGACTCGCCGGGCGACTGGCGGGTCTGGTTCCGTCTCGCCGTGGCCTACGCCGACGCCGGCGACACCCCGCGCGCCCGCAAGACCATGCAGCACGCCATCAGGCTGCACAGCACCGAACCCGCAAGGAGTAACGCGTGAGCGACGAACCGACGGCCCCCAGCTTCCGCAGCGACGTGACGGTGGAGCTGGTCCGCAGCGCCGCCGCCGACTCGGACGTCATCTGGGCGGCCCGGGTCTCGACCGCGGGCGAGCAGTCCCTGGAGGCCCTCCAGCAGGACCCGGAGAAGTCCAAGGGCCTGATCAACTTCCTGATGCGCGACCGGCACGGCACGCCCTTCGAGCACAACTCGATGACCTTCTTCATCAGCGCGCCGATCTTCGTGTTCCGGGAGTTCCACCGGCACCGCAGCGGCTGGTCGTACAACGAGGAGTCCGGTCGCTACCGCGAGCTCCAGCCGGTCTTCTACGTCCCGGGCGAGGAGCGCAAGCTGGTCCAGCAGGGCCGCCCCGGCAAGTACGAGTTCCACGAGGGCACGCCCGAGCAGCACCGGACCACCACCGGGGCGATGGAGGCCGCGTACCGCGAGTCCTACGCCCGCTACCAGGAGATGCTGGCCGCCGGGGTGGCCCGCGAGGTGGCCCGCGCGGTGCTGCCGGTGGGCCTGTTCTCCTCGATGTACGCGACCTGCAACTCGCGCTCGCTGATGCACTTCCTGTCGCTGCGCACCCGGCGGGAGAACTCGGCGGTGCCGTCCTTCCCGCAGCGCGAGATCGAGATGGTCGCCGAGCAGATGGAGGAGCAGTGGGCCCGGCTCATGCCGCTCACCCATGCGGCCTTCGAGAAGCACGGCCGAGTCGCCCCCTGACCTGGGACGACAGGCATATGGGCAGAGTGTCTGGCATGTCTGGATTGCGGCTTTTCTAGCCGCTCCCTACATTCGTGAACACGGATTCCGGTGCTGCCCGAACCCCCGAGCGGGCAGCACCGGGATCCCACGTCCGCGCCACCGACGCGCTACACCTGTCCGAACACCGGACCGGCATGGGTAACGCCCCACCGCCTACGAGTAGCTTTGGACGCATGGCTCCGACCTCCACCTCCCAGACGCCGTTCGGCCGGGTCCTGACCGCGATGGTCACCCCGTTCACCGCCGACGGCGCGCTCGACCTCGACGGCGCCCAGCGCCTCGCCACGCACCTCGTGGACTCCGGCAACGACGGCCTCGTCGTCAACGGCACCACCGGTGAGTCCCCGACCACCAGCGACGCCGAGAAGGCCCAGCTGGTCCGCGCCGTGGTCGAGGCGGTCGGGGACCGCGCCCACGTGGTGGCCGGCGTCGGGACCAACGACACCCACCACAGCGTCGAGCTGGCCCGGCAGGCGGAGGCCGCCGGAGCGCACGGCCTGCTGGTCGTCACGCCGTACTACAGCAAGCCCCCGCAGGAGGGCCTGTACCGGCACAACGTCGCCGTCGCCGACGCGACCGGGCTGCCGGTCATGCTGTACGACATCCCGGGCCGCAGCGGGGTCGCGCTGAGCCACGAGACGCTGGTCCGCCTAGGCGAGCACCCGCGGATCGTCGCCAACAAGGACGCCAAGGGCGACCTCGGCGCCGCGGCCTGGGCGATCGCCCGCGCCGACCTGGCCTGGTACTCCGGCGACGACATCCTCAACCTGCCGCTGCTGTCCGTCGGGGCCGTCGGCGTGGTCAGTGTCGTCGGGCACGTGGTGGCGGCGGACCTGCGGGCGATGATCGAGGCCTTCCTGGCGGGCGATGTGGTCAAGGCCACGAGCATCCACCAGCGCCTGCTGCCGGTGTTCAGCGGTATGTTCCGCACCCAGGGCGTGATCCTCAGCAAGGCGGCGCTGGAACTCCAGGGACTGCCGGCCGGCCCGCTGCGGCTGCCGCTGGTCGGAGCGACGCCCGAGGAGATCGGGCGACTGAGGCAGGATCTCGCCTCCGGCGGGGTACACCTCTAGCAGACACGGACGTGCGCGCCCCGGCTCGCCGGATCCTCCCAGGGTCCGCCGCTGGACCGGATCGAAGGCGCGAGAGCACAGACCCAGTAGGAAAACGACACTGAGTACGCACGCCATATGTCTCCAGGGGGAGGACCCCGGGCATATGGCGTGCGTCGTGAGGAGAGTCTTTTGAGCCACCCGCACCCCGAGCTCGGCGCGCCCCCGGCACTGAAGGAGGGCGCCCTCCGCATCACTCCGCTCGGCGGCCTCGGCGAGATCGGCCGCAACATGACGGTCCTCGAGTACGGCGACCGCATCCTGATCATCGACTGCGGCGTCCTCTTCCCCGAGGACGAGCAGCCCGGCGTGGACCTGATCCTCCCGGACTTCAGCTACATCCGGGACCGCCTCGACAAGGTCGACGGCATCGTCCTGACCCACGGGCACGAGGACCACATCGGCGCCGTCCCGTTCCTCCTGCGGGAGAACCCGGACATCCCGTTGATCGGCTCCAAGCTGACCCTGGCGCTGATCGAGGCGAAGCTCGCCGAGCACCGCATCCGGCCGTACGTCCTGGAGGTCAAGGAGGGGGAGCGCGAGCGCATCGGCCCCTTCGACTGCGAGTTCATCGCGGTCAACCACTCCATCCCGGACGCCCTGGCGGTGGCGGTCCGCACCCCTGCCGGCATGGTCGTGGCCACCGGTGACTTCAAGATGGACCAGCTGCCGCTGGACGGCCGCCTGACCGACCTGCCGACCTTCGCCAAGCTGGCGGAGGAGGGCATGGACCTGCTGCTGGTGGACTCCACCAACGCCGAGGTCCCCGGCTTCATCCCGCACGAGCGGGACATCTCGGCGGCACTGCGGAACGTCTTCGCGAACGCCGACCGGCGGATCATCGTGGCCTCGTTCGCGAGCCACGTGCACCGCATCCAGCAGGTGCTGGACGCCGCCCACGAGTACGGCCGGAAGGTCGCCTTCGTCGGCCGCTCGATGGTCCGCAACATGGGCATCGCCCGGGACCTCGGGTACCTGAAGGTCCCCGGCAACATGGTCGTGGACGTCAAGCAGCTGGACGACCTGCCGGACAAGGAGGTCGTGCTGATCTGTACCGGTTCGCAGGGCGAGCCGATGGCGGCGCTGTCCCGGATGGCCAACCGCGACCACCAGATCCGCATCGTCGAGGGCGACACCGTCGTCCTGGCCTCCTCGCTCATCCCGGGCAACGAGAACGCCGTCTACCGGGTGATCAACGGCCTGACCCGCTGGGGCGCCAAGGTCGTGCACAAGGGCAACGCCAAGGTGCACGTCTCCGGCCACGCCTCGGCCGGCGAGCTGCTGTACTTCTTCAACATCTGCAAGCCGCGCAACCTGATGCCGGTCCACGGCGAGTGGCGCCACCTGCGCGCGGCCGCCGAGCTGGGCATCGCCACCGGGGTGCCGCGCAACCGCGTGGTCATCGCCGAGGACGGCGTCTGCGTCGACCTGGAGGGCGGCGTCGCCCGGATCGCCGGCAAGGTGCAGGCCGGGTACGTCTACGTGGACGGCTCCTCGGTCGGCGACATCAGCGAGGCCTCGCTCAAGGACCGCAGGATCCTCGGCGAGGAGGGCTTCATCTCGGTCTTCGTCGCGGTCGACTCCGCCAACGGCAAGATCGTCGGCGGCCCGACCATCCAGGCCCGTGGCTCCGGCATCGACGACCACGCGTTCGCCCCGGTGGTCGCCAGGCTCCAGGAGGCACTGGACCGCTCGGCGAGCGACGGTGTGCTGGAACCCCGTCAGGTGCAGCAGCTGGTCCGCCGGACCATCGGCAAGTGGGTCGCGGACAACTACCGCCGCCGGCCGATGATCCTGCCGGTCGTGGTCGAGGTCTGACGCTCGCCCGAGACCGGCTGAGGCCGGTTTGACGTGGGGCGACCCGGTGCGTAGTGTTCTCCGGGTTGCCCCACGGGACGGCCCCTCGGAAACGGGCTCGAATCTGAATTCGAGAACGACCGGGGAAAACGGACCGAAGAACTCTGCTAGAGTTCGGGAGCGCCGAAAGGCGAAAGCAAATCAGATGAATTGAAACTCCGGAAAACGGAGCGGAAAACATCTGATAAGCTGGAAACACGGAAGAATGAAGCCCGGAGGGCCTGCTGGAAGGCGGCTCGAAGGAAGCGTCCGTTCCTTGAGAACTCAACAGCGTGCCAAAAGTCAACGCCAGATATGTTGAC
>NZ_JBIVSD010000032.1:0-68604 GCF_044756065.1 Kitasatospora sp. NPDC092039
TCGGTCGCCAATGCTCCGCAGTGGCTCCCTCCTCCGCCTTGCGATGCACGCACCCCAACGCCGCCCCGCCCGCCCTCCGGGCGAACGACGGGAGTCCGAAGACAGACCCGGGTCGGTACGCCGCCTCGGGCTCGGGCCAGCGTCTGGAGAGCGCGAGCACGAAGCCCTTGCCCCAGCCGCCGAGGTCGTTGCAGACGTGCGCGATCACCTTCACGCCCTTGCCCTGGGGCGTGGTGGCATCGCCTCGGACGTAGGTGATTTCCCCCATGCCTCGACGTTAGAGGGTGCCACTGACAATCGGCTCGGCATTTTCCGCCGCCCCGCCCCGGCCGCCGTCGACCGCCCCGCTCCGGCCCCCGTCCGCCGTCCCGCTCAGGCCGCAGTCCAGCGCCGTGCCCCGGCCGCCGTCGACCGTCTCGCCCACCGCCGTGCCCGCCGTGCCCGCCGCGCCGTCCGTGGCCGGCGCCTCGCGCACCGTCAGGTGCCGCCGTCCCGCCAGCGCGATCAGCAGCGCGGCCCCGGCGGCCACGGCGGGCAGGGCGTAGCCGGTGCCCGGCGCGGCCTGCTCGGCGACCGTCCCGGCGAGCGCCGCCCCGGCCGAGATGCCGACCACGATGCCGGACACCGCCATCGCCATCCCCTCGTTGAACTGCCGCTGCGGCAGCAGCTCCTGGACCAGCGTCATCCCGGTCACCATGGTCGGAGCGGTGGCGGTGCCGGCCGCGAACAGCGTCACTCCGAGCAGCCCCAGCCCGGCCCCGCCCAGCCCGGCGGCGAGCGGCAGCAGCAGCACCGCGGCCATCGCCGTGGCGCCGAGCAGGAAGCGCGCACCCGGTGCCCGGCGGGGGGTCAGCAGCCCGAACAGCAGTCCCGCCACGCAGGAACCGGCCGCGACCAGGGCCAGCAGCAGGCCGGCCGAGGCCTTGTGGCCGAGCGCGTCGGCGTACGCCACGGTGGTGATCTCGGTGGCGCCGAAGACCATGCCGGTCGCCAGGAAGGTCAGCACCAGCACCCGCAGTCCGGGCACCCGCAGCGGGGAGCCGTGCCGTCGGCCGGCCGCCTCCCGCCCCTGCGCCGGGGCGGCGGGCAGCGGGGGTTCGGTGCGCCGCTGGGCGGCGAACAGCAGGGCGCCGGCGGTGCCGAGGGTGCCGGCGGTGATCAGCCCGGCCTCCGGCGCGAGCGTGGTGCAGAGCAGCATCGCGAGGACCGGCCCGGCCATGAAGCAGAGTTCGTCCAGCGCCTGTTCGAAGGAGTTGGCCAGGTGCCGGGCGGCCGGGTCGTCCCGGTACAGGTGGGCCCAGCGGGAGCGGGCCATGCCGCCGAGGTTGGGGGCCGCCGAGCAGGCCGCGGCGCAGAGCGGGAGCGTCCAGTCGGGTGCTCCGAGCCGGACGCAGAGCAGCAGTCCGGTCAGCGGAACGGCGTTGTACAGCGCGGCCGGTACCGTCACCCGCGCCTGCCCGTAACGGTCCACCAGCCGTCCGATCAGCGGCATTCCGACGGCGCCGGCGACCAGCCCGGCCGCCGAGACCGCGCCGGCCAGCCCGTAGGAGCCGCGCCGCTCGGAGAGCAGCACCACCAGTGCGACGCCGTTCATCGACAGCGCCAGCCGGCCGAGCAGCCCGGCCAGGGTGAAGGCGGCGGCGCCGGGGGCCGCGAACAGCCGCCGGTAGGAGGTGAGGAGTGCGCGCGGGGGCATCGGGCTCCTGTGAGCAGGGGGAAGGGGTGTGCACCCAGCCTGGCGCCGGCGGCGGGCGGCCGTCCAACACCTGTTCCGCCGCACTCACAACACGCTGTTGTTAATCTTCCGCCCATGCCCCGTGACCTGCACCCCCGTCTGCTCCGCGGCTTCGTCGCGACCGCCGAGACCCTGCACTTCGGCCGGGCCGCCGAGCGGCTGCACATCGCCCAGCAGGCGCTCAGCCGGGACGTCCGGGCGCTGGAGGGGCTGCTCGGCGAGGCGCTGTTCACCCGCACCACCCGCAGCGTCGAACTCACCCCGGCCGGAGAGCGGTTGCTGCCCCGGGCGCGCCGGTTCCGAGCCCTGCACGACGAGATCCTCGCCGGGGCGCTGACCGGGGCCGCCGGCCGACCGCTGCTGCTCGACCTCAACAGCGACGTCAGCGGCCCGGACCTCACCGCCGACCGGGTGCTCGAACGGGCCCGCGCCGCCTGGCCGGAGGGCGAACTGCTGGCCCGCTTCCACGGCGGACTGGCCGCGGCCGCCGCCGAACTGCTGGCCCACCGGCTGGACGCCTCCTTCGGCCGCTTCGCCGGGCTGCCGGCCCCGGTGCGCGGCCGGCTCGTCCAGCTGCCGGTGCGGTTGGAGCGGGTCTCGGTGATGATGGCGGACACCCACCCGCTGGCCGACCGCCCGGTGCTGCGGGTGGCCGAGCTGGCCGGGCACCCGGTGGACGTCTGCGCGGGCAACCCGGCCACCACCGAGTGGACCGACCTGGGCACCCGGCTGCTGCGCGAGCACGGCCTGACGGCGGCCGCGCCGTACGTGCCGCCGGTGGGCGTGGACGAGACCGCCCGCTACCTCGTCCGGCACGGCGATCCGATGCTGACCACGGTCGGCGGCCCGCGGATCCCGGGGACGGTTCACGTGCCGCTGGTGGAGCCGGTGCCGCTGAGCCTGGTCAGCCTGGTGCACCGGCCCGGCGAGCGTCACCCGGGGCTGCGGGCGCTGGCCGCCGCGGCGGGCGCGCTCGGCGCGGCCGAGGGCTGGCTGCGCCGCCCGGCGGGCAGCTGGCTGCCCGCGGCGGACGCCGCGCTGCTGCCGTAGCCGCCCCGCCGCGGGAGGGAAGGAAACCGCCCCTGCCCCGGGGGGAAGGGCAGGGGCGGTGCTCAGGGGGAGGTCGGCTCAGGCCGCCTTGACGGCGGAGATGTCGAAGCTGAGCTTGACCTTCTCGCCGATCAGGACGCCGCCGGTCTCCAGGGCCGCGTTGTAGGTCAGCCCGAACTCGGTGCGGTCGACGACGGCCTTGCCCTCGAAGCCGACCCGCTCGGCGCCGTACGCGTCGGTGGCGCTGCCGGTGTACTCCAGGTCCAGCACGACCGGGCGGGTGGTGCCCTTGATGGTGAGGTCGCCGGTCATCCGGTACGAGTCGCCGCCGAGCAGCTGGGCGGAGGTGCTGCGGAAGTGGATCTCCGGGTGGGTCTCGACGGCGAAGAAGTCGCCGGTGCGCAGGTGCTCGTCGCGCTGGGCCTGGTTGGTGTCGACGCTGCCGACCTTGATCACCAGCTCGGCCGAGGAGTTGCCGGGGTGGGACCCGTCCAGGTGCAGCCTGCCGTCGTACTCGGTGAAGCGGCCCTTGACGTTGGTGACCATCGCGTGGCGGACCGAGAAGCCGATCTCGCTGTGCGTGCTGTCGATCGTCCAGTCGCCGGTCAGGTGGGCGAGGTCCGGGCCGGCCGGGGTCTGGACGGTGGTCGCGGCGGGGGCGGTGACGGTCTTGGTGCGGTTGAACAGGCCCATGGCTTCCTCCTTGGTTCGAAGCCGGTTGTTTAGGCTTCAACTTGTTGGCTCCAGCGTAGGACAACTTCGTTCAACTTTCAACCATGCGTGGCGGCTTCCCTCGGACGGCTCAGCGGACCGGCCCTGTCGGCCCTCCCGGTTAGGCTGCGAGGAACGGTTCCACCCCTGTGAGGAACGGTTCCACCCCGCCCGGAAGGCCTCCGATGTTCGTCCTGCACGCGCTCTGGCGGGCGGACGGGCAGCTGGCGCTCTGGGCCGAGGACGCCCGCGCCCACCCCGGCGCCACCGAGCGGCCCCTCGACCGGCCCGCCCCGCGCGCCCATCCCTACGCCTGCCCGGCCGGCGAACTGTCCGCCGTGCTCGGCGGCATCGGCCCGGGCCTCGGCTGGCTCGCCGGGCAGGCCTCCGAGCGCTGGGCCACCCTCCTGCTGCCCACCGTCGGCACCGTCCCCGCCCCCTCTCCCGACCTGCCGGTCACCCCGCCGCGCGGCGGCGCCGTCCTCGCCCCCTGGCGGGTGCCGGCGCTGCTCTTCGACACCGGGGCCGCCGCCCAGCTGCTCGGCGAGGTCTTCGACCCGGTCTGGGCCGTCACCGGCACCGACCTGCCCGCTGCCGGGCGGGTCGAGGTGGTCCACGGCCCCTCGCTGCGCTGGCTCACCGGCGTGCACGACCTCGCCTGGCGGACGGTCGGCCGCGGCCGGGTGCTGCCGCTGCCGGTCGGGGCCGCCGACGGCCGCCCGCGGGCCCGGTGGCGGCCCGACCTCACCCCCGCAGGGCGCCGCGAGGCCGCCGCCCTGGCCGCGGGCTGCCCGCCCGTCCTGCTGGGGGAGTGGCCGCACGGGCCCGGCGGCGGCGACGCGCTGCTGGGTGCCGCCCTGGGCGCCCTGGTGGACGCCGAGGCCCGCGCCGCACTGGCGGACACGCCCTTCCCACCGCCCGGCGCGGCCGGGGCCGTCGCCGAACGCTGGCTGCACGCCCTCGGCACCCCCGACGGCGGGTTCGACGGCGGCCCGCCCGGGGAGGTCGCCGAACTGCGCCGCCGGCTCGGCGCCTGGTACGCCGCCGCCGAGCCCGTCGACCCGGCGGTGCGGCTCTGCTTCCGCCTGGTCGAGCCGCTCGGCCCCGACCAGGACGACCCCGAGGGCCGCCCCTCCGACGACGCCTGGCAGCTGGAGTTCCTGCTCCAGGCCGTGGACGAGCCCTCCCTGCTGGTCCGCGCCGCCGACCTGCACGAGGGCGGCGCCGCCCACGCCGCGCTGGCCCGCAGGACGGCCGACCCGGTCGACGTCCTGGTCGCCGAACTCGCCCGCGCCGCCCACCGCTGGCCCGCCCTGGACGGGCTGCGCCACCGTGCCCGCCCGTCCGCCCTGCCGCTCGACCGGGCCGGCGCGCTGGACTTCCTGCGCACCGCCGCGCCCGCCCTCGCCGAGGGCGGCTTCGGGGTGCTGCTGCCCGCCTGGTGGCGCCGCCGCCCCCGGCTCGGGCTCGCCCTGCGCGCCACCACCCCGCCCGCGCCCGGCTCGCTCGCGGTCAGCAGCCAGGTGGACCGGGACGCCGTGGTCGCGTTCCGCTGGCAGGCTGCGCTCGGCCCGGACGGGGACCCGCTCAGCGAGCGGGAACTGGCCGAACTCGCCGCCGCCAAGCAGGGGTTGGTCCGGGTGCGAGGCACCTGGCTGGAGGCCGATCCGGCCCAGATCGCCGCCGCGCTCGCCTTCCTCGCCGACCGGCGCGACGGCGTGCTCGCCGCCCCGGAGCTGCTGCGGCTCGCCCTCGACCCGGACGCGACGGTCGCCGGGCTGCCGGTCACCTCGGTGCGCGCGGACGGCCCGCTCGGCGAACTGCTCGCCGGGCGGGCCGGCGCAGCCCCGGCACCGGAGCCGCCGCCGGACTTCCGGGCGGTGCTGCGCCCGTACCAGGAGCGCGGACTGGCCTGGCTGTGGACCATGTCCGGGCTCGGCCTCGGCGCCGTGCTGGCGGACGACATGGGCCTCGGCAAGACCGTCCAGACCCTCGCCCTGCTCGCCTCCGAGAAGGCCGCCGAGCAGGCCTCCGGGCAGGCCGCTGCGAAGGCGTCCACGACGGCCGCCGCGCAGCAGGCCCGTGGGAAGGCCGCCGAGCGGCCCGAGGCCGCCGCCCCCACCCTGCTGGTCTGCCCGATGTCCCTGGTCGGCAACTGGCAGCGCGAGGCCGAGCGCTTCGCCCCCGGCCTGCGGCGGTACGTCCACCACGGCGCCGGCCGCCTCGGCGCCGAGCGGCTCGCCGAGGCCGTACGGGGCGTGGACCTGGTCATCACCACCTACGGGCTGGTCCAGCGCGACCTCGCCGCCCTGCGCGCGATCCGCTGGCGCCGGGTGGTCGCCGACGAGGCCCAGCACATCAAGAACACCGGCACCGCGCAGTCCCGGGCGATCCGCGCGCTGCCCGTCACCCGGCACCGGATCGCGCTGACCGGCACCCCGGTGGAGAACCGGCTCGCCGAACTGCACGCCGTCCTGGACTTCGCCAACCCCGGCCTGCTCGGCCCGGCCGAGCGCTTCAAGGAGCGCTACGCGATCCCGGTCGAACTGCACCGCAGCCCCGAGCGCACCGCCGAACTCCGGCGCCGCACCGCCCCCTTCGTGCTGCGCCGGCTCAAGTCCGACCCGGCGGTGGCGGCCGAGCTGCCCGCCAAGCAGGAGATGACCGTCTGGTGCAACCTCACCGCCGAGCAGGCCGGCCTCTACCAGGCCGTGGTCGCCGACCTGCTGCGGCGGGTCGAGGGCATCCGGGGCGTGGAGCGGCGCGGCACGGTGCTGGCCGCGATCGGCAAGCTCAAGCAGGTCTGCAACCACCCGGCCCAACTGCTGCACGACGGCTCGGCGGTGGGCGGCCGCTCGGGCAAGGTCGCCCGGCTGGCCGAACTGCTGGAGGAGGCGCTGGCCGAGGGCGACCGCACGCTGGTCTTCACCCAGTACGCCGAGTTCGGCACGATGCTCCGCCCGTACCTGGAGCGCCGGCTCGGCGAGGAGGTGCTCCACCTGCACGGCGGGGTCTCCCGGGCGCACCGCGAGGAACTGGTCGAGCGCTTCCAGTCCCCGGACGGGCCACGGGTGTTCCTGCTCTCGCTGCGGGCCGGCGGCACGGGCCTCAACCTGACCGCCGCCAACCAGGTGATCCACCTGGACCGCTGGTGGAACCCGGCGGTCGAGGAGCAGGCCACCGACCGCGCCTTCCGGATCGGCCAGCGCCGGGACGTCCAGGTCCGCCGGCTGGTCTGCGTCGGCACCGTCGAGGAGCGGATCGACGAACTCCTCGCCGCCAAGAGGTCGTTGGCCGAGGCGGTGGTGGGGGAGGGCGAGCACTGGCTCACCGACCTCTCGGCCGGGGCACTGCGCGAACTGGTCGCCCTCACCCGGGAGGACGCCGTGGCCGAGGAGGACGCGTGACCGACGACCCCCGACCGCCCGTGGTCAACGTCGCCGCCTACTGGCGCGGCGACTTCACCCTGCGTCCCGTCCCCACCGAGGAGGAGGACGGCCCCGACGAGCCCTCGCTGCGCCGCCTCGGCCGTTCCGGCATCACCGTGCACGGCCGCGACCTCGCCGTCCTGCTCGCCCCCGCCTACGAGGCGTTCCGGGGCTGAGCGCGGCGGCTACCGTGCGGTAGCGTCGCGCGGGTGACCGACACCCACGACACCGGGCCGGCCCGCGTGACCGGGCCGACAGGAGACCCCGGACCGGCCGGCGGTACCCGGCCGGCGGATCCCCGGCTGGCGGCCTTCGAGCAGCACCGGCGGATGGTCTTCGGCATCGCCTACCGGATGCTCGGCAGCGTCGCCGACGCCGAGGACCTGGTCCAGGACACCTGGCTGCGCTGGAGCGGCGTCACCGGTCCGGTCGCCAGTCCCGGCGGCTTCCTGGCCCGTACGGTCACCAACCTCGCGCTCAACAAGCTGGACTCGGCCGCCGTCCGCCGCGAGTCCTACGTCGGCCCCTGGCTGCCCGAGCCGCTGGTCACCGAGCCGGACGCGACCGACGGCGTCGAGCGGGCCGAGACCGTCTCGGTCGCCCTGCTGGTGGTGCTGGAGAGCCTGTCCCCGCTGGAGCGGGCGGTGTTCGTGCTCAAGGAGGCCTTCGGCTTTTCCTACCAGGAGATCGCCGGGGCCCTGGACCGCACCGAGGCGGCCTGCCGCCAGGTCGGCAGCCGGGCCCGGGCGCACGTGCGTGCCCGCCGGCCGCGCTACGACGCCCCGCCCGAGCTGCGCCGCCGGGCCACCGACGAGTTCCTGGCGGCCTGCGTCGGCGGCGACCTCAACCGGATGCTGGACCTGCTCGCCCCCGACGTCGTCAGCTGGACGGACGGCGGCGGGGTGATCCGGGCCGCGCTGCGCCCGGTCACCGGCGCCGAGAGCGTCGCCCGCTTCATCCTCGGGGTGCTCCAGCGGCTCGGCGAGGGGGCCGGCGCCCGTCCGGTCCTGGTCAACGGCGAGCCCGGCGTGCTGGTCACCGTGGACGGAGCGGTCGACTCCGTCTCGGTGTTCGAGGTCGCCGAGCAGCCCGACGGCGCCGTGCGGATCTCCGGGATCCGCAGCGTCCGCAACCCGCACAAGCTGGCCCACCTGGCCGGCCTGGGCTCCGCCCCCGGCCCCGCCCCCGCTCCCGGCCCCGCCCCCGCCCCCGCCCCCGGTGACGGCCCCGGCCGGCCCGGCCCGGCTTGACCCTCGACCAGGTCGAGCCCGCAGAGTCACCGGCATGGAGAGCGAGCTGCACAGCATCGGCGAACTGGCCCGCGCCAGCGGACTGGGCGTCGGCACCCTGCGCTACTACGACGGCGCCGAGGTGCTCACGCCCGCCTGGGTCGATCCGCAGACCGGCTACCGCTGGTACCGGCCCGGCCAGCTCGCCGACGCCCGGCTGCTGGCCCGGCTGCGCCGGGTCGGCCTGCCGCTGGCCGGCATCCGCGCCGTGCTCGGCGCCCGACCCGGCGGCGGCGAGGCCCGGCAGGTGCTCGACGCGCACCTGCGCCGGCTGGAGGACGGCCTCGCCGACGCCCGCCGCGAGCTCTCCCTGATCCACGCGATGATCGACCAGAGGGAGCAGCCGATGACCACCACCCCCGCCGGACTCCGGTTCACCGTCCCGGCCGACGGCCTCGCGGCCGCTTTGGACGCGGTCCGCTTCGCGGTCTGCGGGGACCCGGAGCTGCCCTCGCTCGCCGGCGTGCTCTTCGAACCGGACGGTCCGGTGCTGCGCCTGGTCGCCACCGACCGCTACCGGATGGCCTTCGCCGCGGTGCCCGCCACGGATGACTCGCCCGAGGGGCCGGTGGCCGGCACGGTCGTCCCCATCGCGCTGGTGGACGCGCTGCGCGCGCTGCTCGGCGCGGGGGCGGCCGAGGTGGCGCTCACCCTCGGTGGCGGACTGGTCCGGGCCGAGGCCGGGGAGCACCGGATCGAGGGCGCCGCGCTCGACTGCGACTACCCCGACCACCGGGCCGTCGCCCGGCTGGAGCCCGAGCACCGGATCGCCCTGTCCGCCGCCGACCTGCGCGCCGCCGTGGAGAGCGGCGCCACCCGCACCCTGCCCTCCGGCCCGGGCGGCGCCGACTGCGAGGTCACCGTCCTGACCCTGGGCGGGGACGGCCGGCTGGCCGTCGCCGACGACCCGGCCCCGGAGGGCTACCGACTGGCCGTCAACCGGGACTTCCTGCTCGACGCCCTCGACGCCGGGCGGCCCGGGCAGCTGCTCCTCGAACTCGGCGGCCCGATCGCCCCGCTGGCCGTCCGCAGCCCCGGGCGGGCGGGCACCTTCTCCGTCCTGATGCCGATCCGGCTGCCCGAGTCCGGCTGACCGGCTGACCGGCGGAGCCGTCCGGCGGCGGGGTCCGGCGGGACGCCGGCGGGGATCCGGAAGGAAGCCGGAGGGACTCTGGAAGGATCACCGCATGAGCCCGCACACCGATCCCCCCGCCGCCGAGCTCCACGTCCCCGCGCCCGGCGGCGGGCGGCTGTGGGCGGAGCGCCGCGGCACCGGCAGCCCGGTGGTGCTGCTGCACGGCTCCGGCATGGACTCCCGGCTGTGGGACGCCGTCGCCCCGGCGCTCTCCCGGCACCACGACGTGATCCGCTACGACGCGCGCGGCCTCGGCCGTTCCAGCGCGCCGGAGCGGGCCTTCGACGACGTCGCGGACCTGGGCGCCGTGCTGGACCACGCCGGTCTGCGCAGCGCCGCCCTGGTCGGTCTGAGCATGGGCGGGGAGACCGCGCTGGACTTCGCCCTCGCCCACCCCGGCCGGGTCACCGCGCTCGGCCTGGTCGGCGCCTCGGTCAGCGGCCACGACTGGCCGCCGTCCCCGGAGACCGCCGCCTACGCCGAGGCCCGGCGGCGCGGCGACGCGGCCGCGCTGGCCGAGCTGGAGCTCTCGGTCTGGGCCGCGATGGGGGCCGGCGCGCCGGGCGGCGAGCTGATCGCGGCGATGGTCCAGGAGAACGCGGCCCGTCGGATCGTCAGCGAGCACCACCTCGCGGGCGCCCCGGCCCGGGCGGCCGAGCCGCTCCTCGGCACCGTCACCGCCCCCACCCTGGTCGTCCACGGCGGCCGCGACCACCCGGAGATCGCGGCGATCGCCGAGCGGCTCGCCGCCGACATCCCCGGCGCCCGCGGCCACCTCGTCCCGGACGCCGACCACTACCTCCCGCTGCGCACCCCCGAACGGCTCACCGCACTCCTCCTCGCCCACCTCGCCTGACCGGCCCGCCCGCGCTCGCCTCCCGGCGCCGTTCCCGCCTTCCCACCTGGCGCCCGGGCCGCCTCGCGCCCGGCGCGTTTGCTCTCGCTAGCACCCTGCTTGCATTTGCAAGCAGGGTGCTGCAGGCTGTCCGCATGGCCTCACTGAACGTCGGCTCGCTGGGCGAGTACATCCGCGAGCAGCGCCGCAACGCCCAGTACTCGCTGCGCCAGCTGGCGGAGGCCGCCGGCGTGTCCAACCCGTACCTCAGCCAGATCGAGCGCGGGCTGCGCAAGCCGAGCGCGGAGATCCTCCAGCAGATCGCCAAGGCGCTGCGGATCTCGGCGGAGACGCTGTACGTCCAGGCCGGGATCCTGGAGGAGCGGCGGGGCGAGGGCCTGGAACTGCGGGCCTCGATCCTGGCCGATCCGCTGATCAACGAGCAGCAGAAGCAGGCGCTGCTCGCGGTCTACGACGCCTTCCTCAAGGAGAACGCCGCCTCGGCCCCCACCGCGCCGACCGACGGCCCAGCCACCCAGAACACCCACCGGGAGGACCGGTAACCATGCCCATCACCGACGAGATCAAGAAGACCCTCAGCGACCCGACCCCGCTGTACGCCCTGGCCGGCGCCGGGGACCTCGCGTACGAGAAGCTGCGCGAGGTGCCGGGCCGGGTCGAGGCGCTGGCGGCGGACCGCAAGGGCGCGCAGGAGAAGGCCACGGCCACGCTCCACGAGGCGCAGTCGCTGCTGACCGGGGCGCAGGCCAAGGTCGCCGAGACCGTCACCACCCTGCCGACCGACTTCAAGGCCCTGCAGGAGCGGGCCCAGGGCTTCGCGCTGCAGCAGGTGGCCCGCGCGGTCGAGCTGGCGGTGAAGGCCAGGGAGACGTACGACGAGCTGGCCGAGCGCGGCAAGGTCGTGGTGGACAAGGCCCGCCCGGGCGCGTCGGAGGAGCCCGAGCGGCCCGAGGTGGTCGTGGAGCGGGTCGAGGCCGAGCCGGTGGCGGACGGCGGCGCCGAGCCCGCGCCGAAGAAGTCCGCCCGGGCCCGCAAGAACGCCGCCGACGCCGCGGAGTGACCTCGCGCCCCGTGGGGCACGACAGGTGACCGTGGGACGTTGACCCCGTCGCGGACGGTCGTCGTGCCAGGATGGACGGCGGTCGCAGCGCCGGAGTCGAGAGCAGAGGAGATCGAAATGGTCGGAGTGTTTCAGATTCTGGCCTTTTCCTACCTGAACCCGGTCTGGTGGGCGACCGTCGCCATCCTCGCCTACAAGCTGTTCGCCCTGGTCGACGCGGCCACCCGCCGGGAGGACGCCTACCGGGCGGCCGACAAGAAGACCAAGGGCTTCTGGGTGGCGATCCTGGCGGTCTCCTTCGGCTGGGACCTCCTGTTCGGGGTGAACTTCTTCACCGGCATCGGCACCCTGGCCGGTCTGGTCGCCTCGATCGTCTACGTGGTGGACGTCCGCCCGGCGATCCGGGCGCTGACCGGCGGCGGTGGCGGGCAGGGCGGCCGGAGCAACACCGGGCCGTACGGCCCCTGGTAGGCACGGCACCGGACAACGCGACGGCCCGGGCGGGGAGTTCACCCGCCCGGGCCGTCGCCTGCTCCGCCGCCGCATGCTCCGCCGCCTGGCCGACCGTCCGGCTGCCGGACCGCCCGCCCGCCGGGCCGCCCGCCTGCCCGGGCCGCCCGCCTGTCGGGACGTCAGCCGAGGATCAGCTGCACCGGGTTGCGCTCCAGCAGCAGCACCGCGACGTCGTCGGTCAGCGCACCGCCGTTCAGCTCCTCGACCTCGGCGATGGCGCTGTCGACCAGCCGCCCCCTGGTCAGTCCGGCGGCCTGGTGGTCGCCGACCAGGTCCGCGAGCCCGTCCTGGCCCAGCCGGCGGGACCCGGCCCCGACCCGGCCCTCGATCAGCCCGTCGGTGTAGAGCAACAGCCGCCAGCCGGGCCGCAGTTCGACCTCGTGGGCGGGCCAGGCGGCCTGTCCGTCGTGGCACGGCAGCAGGCCGAGCGCGGGCCCGGCGAGGTCGGCGGGCAGGCTGACCGGCTCGTGGTCCCGGCCGAGCAGCAGCGGCGCCGGGTGCCCGGCGAGGTAGAGCCGGGCCCGCTCGCCGGCGCCGAGCGAGTCGAGGTCGCTGCCGGTGCCGCCGGGCTCGATGACCAGCATGCAGAGCGTCGCGAAGATCTCGTCGCTGCGCCGCTCGTGCTCCAGCACGTGCTGGAGGGTGGTGAGCAGGGCCTCGCCGGTGAGGCCGGCGAAGACCAGGGTGCGCCACGCTATCCGGAGCGCCACGCCGAGCGCGGCCTCGTCCGGGCCGTGGCCGCAGACGTCGCCGATCACCACGTGGACGGCGCCGTCGTCGGTGCGCACGGCGTCGTAGAAGTCGCCGCCGAGCAGCGCGCGCCGGCGGCCGGGGCGGTAGCGCCGGGTGAAGGAGAGCCCGGCGCCGTCGAGCAGCGGGGTGGGCAGCAGGTGGCGCTGGAGGCGGGCGTTCTCCTGGCCGCGCAGCTCGGCCTCGACCAGGCGCCGCTGGGACTCGTCGGCGCGCTTGCGCTCGACGGCGTAGCGCAGGGCGCGGGCGAGCAGCGGGCCGTCCGTCTCGTGCTTGAGCAGGAAGTCCTGGGCGCCGGCCGCGACGGCGGCCGCGCCGAGTTCGGCCCCGGCGGCGTCGGTGAGCACCACGACCGGGGTGTGCGGGGCGCGGCGGAGCAGCTCGTGCAGGCCCTCCAGCCCGTCCGAGGCGTCGGAGGGGTGCGGCAGGTCGGCGGGCGCGGCGAGGTCGAGCAGCACGCAGCCGAACTCGGGGGTGCGGGAGCGCCCGCGCCGGGCCCAGGGGGCGGGCGGGGCGAGCAGTTCGGTGGCCTGGTCCAGGCCGCGGGCCCAGTGGATCTCGATCGAGGCGCCGCTGTCGGCCACCGCGGCCTTGATCAGCTGGGCGTCCGAGGCGTCGTCCTCGATGACCAGCAGCCGCAGCGGCCCGCCGTCGGCCGGCCCGTCCGCCGCCGGAGGGCCGGACGGGTCGGGGACGTGGGACGGGTGGGAGGCGTGCGCGGCCCGCGAGCGGGGGTGGGGTATCGGGGGAGTCGCCGTGGCCGGTCCGGTCGTGGCGTGGCTGCGGGCATGGCCGACGCGGGCGCCGTCGTGGGCGCCCGGCAGGTCCGCGGCACCAGGTGCCCGCCCGTCTCCCGTTGCGGGCATCGATCGTTCCTCCCTTTCCCCGACTGCGTAACGGTCGACGTCCGTCCGCAGTGCCCGCCTGGCACCGCGCGTCGGGGAACTTCTCGCGACCATAACGTGATCTCCGGGGATTTCTCCGGCCGACCGGCGCCGTTGTGGTTATTGCCACGCCGGTGGCGGTGTGGTGTCTGGACTCGGACGACGACTCGGCTCCCGTCCCGGCGGCTGCCGGGCGGCCCGGGGGAGGAACGGGAGATGGTGGCACGGATCACCCTGGTGAAGGGTGACATCACGGAACAGGCGGTGGACGCGGTGGTGAACGCCGCCAACTCGTCCCTGCTGGGCGGCGGCGGGGTGGACGGCGCGATCCACCGCAAGGGCGGGCCGCGGATCCTGGAGGAGTGCCGCCGCCTGCGCGCCTCGCACTGGGGCAAGGGGCTGCCCACCGGCCGGGCGGTGGCGACGGCCGCCGGACGGCTGCCGGCCCGGTGGGTGGTGCACACCGTCGGGCCGGTGTACCGGGCGGAGGAGTACGAGGAGCGGGCGGAGCTGCTGGCCTCCTGCTATCGCGAGTCGCTGCGCACCGCGGCGGAGCTCGGCGCGCGCACGGTGGCCTTCCCGGCGGTGTCGGCCGGGATCTACGGCTGGCCGCCGGCGGACGCGGCCCGGATCGCGCTGGGCACCGTCGCCGAGGTGCTGGGCGGCGGTGACGCGGAGGCGGGCGCGGAGCTGACGGAGGTGCGGTTCGTGCTGTTCGGGTCGGAGATGTACGAGGTGTTCGAACGGGCCTGGCGGGAGCTGTCCGAGCGGGACGGCTGACGGCGCGGCGGGGTCGTGGTGCGGGGGGCGTGGTGCGGGCCGGGCGGTGTGGGGTGCCGCCGCTCGGTCGGGTCCATCGTGGCGTGCGGGGCGTCAACATGCCAGAGATATTCGATAACTCGTTCGAGTGAATGTATCGGGTCGCTCACCAGCTCCGGCGCGCACCGGCCCCCGCGCTCCCGTGCCCGCTACGGGGCGAGCGCCGACCAGGGCACCGTGACCTCGCCCTGCCGCCACCGCCCGCGCGCGTCCACCAGCGGCCAGTTGCCCGCCAGCGCCGTGCAGGCCGCCACCCAGCGCTGCCGCGCCCCGAACGCCCCGTACGGCGCGGCCGCCGCCCAGGCCCGGTCGAAGTCGGTCAGGAAGCGGTGCACCGGCCGACCCGGCACGTTGTGGTGGATCAGCGCCTTCGGCAGCCGCTCGGCCAGGTCGGAGGGCTGGCCCAGGCCGCCCAGCCGGGCCGCGAAGGTCACCGTCCGGGGCCCCTCCGGGCCGAGCGCGACCCAGACGTGCCGCCGCCCGATCTCGTCGCAGGTGCCCTCGACCAGCAGCCCGTCCGGGGCGAGCCGCGCGCACAGCCGCTCCCACACCCCGGCCACCGCCGACTCGTCGTACTGCCGCAGCACGTTGGCCGCCCGGATCAGCTGGGCCGGTGCGCCGCCGTCCAGCGGAACCTCGAAGCCGCCGCGCCGGAAGGTGAGCAGCGGCGGCTCGGCGTACGGCAGCGCGGCGGCGACCCGCTCCGGCTCGATCTCGATCCCGACCACCCGGACGTCCGGCCGCACCGTGCGCAGCCGCCCGGCCAGCTCGACGGCGGTCCACGGCGCGGCGCCGTAGCCGAGGTCCACCGCGACCGGCGGGCGCTCGGCGGCGCGCAGCGCACGGCCGAGGGCGTGGGCGATCCAGCGGTCCATCCGGCGCAGCCGGTTGGTGTTGGTGGTGCCCCGGGTGACCGTCCCCACCGGGCGCCCGGTCCGTCCGCGGGCGGGCGCGGCGGGAGCGGGGTCGAAGGAGGCAGCCATGCCCAGAAGGGTAGTCGGACCTTCGGCGGCACCGCGCTGACCTGGGACGACGGCGGCCGCTCGGGCCGGGGGGCGGGGCGGGAATGCCGGACGCGGTCCGTGTGGTTGGCACACTGGTGGTGATGTGTGCCCGGACGGGGCAGCGCACACCGGACAACGGGCGGCCCGGACGGACCGCCTCGACGGGCCGCACAGAGGAGGCTTCAGCCAGGTGATCCAGCACCCCGTCCGTTCGGTACGCCGTGTCCAGCCCGCCGCCCCCGCGCGCGGCCGGCTCCAGTCGCTCGTCCCCGGCCGCCGTCGCCCGCGCCGGATCGCGATGCTGAGCGTCCACACCTCGCCGCTGCACCAGCCCGGCACCGGTGACGCCGGCGGGATGAACGTGTACATCGTCGAGCTGGCCAAGCGCCTGGCCGACCTCGACATCGAGGTCGAGGTGTTCACCCGGTCGATCAGCTCGGATGACGCGCCGACGGTCGAGCTGGCACCGGGCGTGCTGGTGCGCCACGTCACCGCCGGGCCGTACGAGGGCCTGGTGAAGGAGGACCTGCCGGCCCAGCTGTGCGCCTTCACCCACGCGGTGCTGCGGACGGAGGCGGGCCACCGCCCCGGCCACTACGACCTGGTGCACTCGCACTACTGGCTCTCCGGGCAGGTCGGCTGGCTGGCCGCGCAGCGCTGGGGGGTGCCGCTGGTGCACACCATGCACACCATGGCGAAGGTCAAGAACGCCGCGCTGGCCGAGGGCGACACGCCCGAGCCCGCGGCCCGGGTGATCGGGGAGACCCAGGTGGTGGAGGCGGCCGACCGGCTGATCGCCAACACCACCGAGGAGGCCGCCGAGCTGGCGCTGCACTACGCCGCCCGGCCGGACCAGCTGGCCGTCGTCCACCCCGGGGTCAACCTGGACGTCTTCCGCCCCGGCGCCCCGTCGGCGTCGGCGGCCGCGCGCGCCCGGCTGGGCCTGCCGCAGGACGCCGCGGTGCTGCTGTTCGCCGGCCGGATCCAGCCGCTGAAGGCCCCGGACGTGCTGCTCCGGGCGGTCGCCGCGCTGCTGGACCGCCGCCCCGAGCTACGCGAGAACCTGGTGGTGCCGGTGGTCGGCGGGCCGTCCGGCACCGGGCTGGCCCGGCCGGAGAGCCTGCACAAGCTCGCCGCCCAGCTGGGCATCTGCGACGTGGTGCGGTTCCACCCGCCGGTCGGCCAACCGCAGCTCGCGGACTGGTACCGGGCGGCGACGGCGCTGGTGATGCCCTCGTACAGCGAGTCCTTCGGGCTGGTCGCGCTGGAGGCGCAGGCCTGCGGCACCCCGGTGGTGGCGGCCGCGGTCGGCGGCCTGCCGGTCGCGGTGCGGGACGGCGAGACCGGCACCCTGGTGCCGGGCCACGACCCGGTGGACTGGTCGTACGCGCTGGAGCCGTACGCCACCGACCGGGCCATGGTCGCCCGGCGCGGCGAGGCGGCGGCCCGGCACGCGGCCCGCTTCGGCTGGGACACCGCCGCGGCGACCACCGCCGAGGTGTACGCCGGCAGCATGGCCCGCCCGGCCGGCCGGCTGGCCGCGGCCCGCCGCCGACTGGCCTGAGCGCCGGGCGGCTCGGGCTGCGCCCGCCCGGTACCGGCGAGTAACGTCACCCCCATGGCAATCCGCACCAAGGACGAGGCCCTGACCCTCCTGCGCACCGCCCTGGACGACGCCGGGGTGGCCTGGGAGCCGGCCGCCGCCGACCCGTACACGCTGGTGGCGGCCCTCCCGGGCACCCGGAAGCTGAGCACCGCCTGCGCCCTGCGGGTCGGCGACCACACCCTGTCGGTGAACGCCTTCGTGATCCGCCGTCCGGACGAGAACCACGAGGCCGTCTACCGCTGGCTGCTGGAGCGCAACACCCGGATGTACGGCGTCGGGTACGCGGTCGACGCGCTCGGCGACGTCTACCTGGCCGGCCGGCTGCCGCTCGAGGCGCTCACCCCGCAGTCCGTGGACCGGCTGCTCGGGACGGTGCTGGAGAACGCGGACGAGCCGTTCAACACCCTGCTGGAGCTGGGCTTCGCCACGGCGATCCGGCGCGAGTGGGAATGGCGGACCAAGCGCGGGGAGTCCACCCGCAACCTGGCCGCCTTCGCCCACCTGGCCGCGCCGGAGGCCCCGCCTGCGGGCGCCCGGGACACCCGGGACACCTCGGGAACCCCGGAAGCCCCCGACGTCGGCTGACTCGTCCGGTCAGGCGCCCGTCGGCGCCTTCGCGGGCCGCGCGACCGGCTCCGCGACGGGCTTCGGCTCCGCGAGGGCCTCCGCCGCGGGCGCCGGAACCGCCACGACCTCGCCGGACCCGGTGCCCTTCGCGGCGCCGGTCCGCCCGCCCAGCAGCACGTAGCCGATCGCGGCGACCGTGCCGCAGACCCCGCACGCGCCCCACAGCACCACGCTGCCGGCCCGCTCCAGCAGCACGCCGCCCACGGCCGGGCCGAGGAACGAGGCGAGCGACCAGGACAGCGAGTAGACGCCCTGGTAGCGCCCGCGGGCGTGGGTCGGCGACAGCTCGGCGATCAGACCCATCAGGGTCGGGGTGTAGAGGATCTCCCCGATCGTCCAGACCGTCACGGTGAAGGCGTAGAACCACGCGGACGATCCGGCCAGGGCCGTCACCCCGAACCCCCAGCCGATGAACAGCGCGGCCGCCGCCAGCATGGCCGAGCGGCTGCGGTTCTCGACCCACCGGGTGAGCGGGATCTGCAGCAGCACGATCAGCAGCCCGTTCAGGCCGATGACCAGGCCGTACTCGGAGGACGTGATCCCCCGGCGGCCCATGTCGACCGCGAGGGTGGTGGCTCCCTGCTGCAGCACCAGGGCGAGCAGCAGGGTGAGGCCGACCACGGCCATGAAGCGGCTGTCCCGGAACACGGTGCCGAGACCGACCGCCGGCTCGTCGGCCTTCGCGCCCGCCGGGGCGTCGGGCCTGGTCTCCGGGATCCTGATGAAGATCACCACCGCGCAGAGCACCGTGGAGAGGGCGTCCAGCAGGAAGAGCGTCAGGTAGCCGTGGGTGGCGATCAGACCCGCGACGGCCGAGGAGAGGCCGAACCCCAGGTTGATCGCCCAGAAGTTCAGCGAGTAGGCGCGGACCCGGTCGGCGGCCGGGACGATGTCCGCGATGATCGCCGAGATGGCCGGCCGGGTGGCGTTGTTGCAGAACCCCACCAGGAAGGCCACCACGGCGATCGCCACCCGGCCGTCCGTGAAGCCGAGCACGGCGGTGAACAGGGCGGTGCCGAGCTGGGCGGCGAGCAGGGTCGGACGGCGCCCGACCCGGTCGGTGAGCACCCCGGCGATGATCGAGGAGACCGCCGAGCCGAGGCCGAACAGGGCGGCGACCAGGCCCGCGTAGGTGGCCGAGTACCCGCGGCTGCTGGTGAGGTAGAGCGCCAGGAAGGTGACCACGAAGGCACCGAGCCGGTTGACGAGGGTGGAGACCCAGAGCCACCAGAACTGGCGCGGCAGCCCGCCCGCCGTTTCCTGGACCATTCTTCGGAACCGGGCGGTGACGAGCATGTGGGGGCTCCTGAGGGCAGGCGTCCGCCGAGCGGTACGGCAGGCCCGGTCAGCCGACGCGTGTAAGTGGCAGATTCGCGCGGCACACATTACCCAGAGGGCGAAGGTCCCCACCAGGGGTTTTCCCGCCCCCCACTAAGCTGGGGCCATGGCTGACACGACGTACCGACTCATCCTGCTCCGCCACGGCGAGAGCCAGTGGAACCAGAAGAACCTGTTCACCGGTTGGGTCGATGTCGACCTCAACGAGAAGGGCGAGAAGGAGGCCGCCCGCGGCGGCGAGCTCCTGGCCGCCGAGGGTCTGCTCCCTGACGTGCTGCACACCTCGCTGCTGCGCCGCGCCATCCGCACCTCGCAGATCGCCCTGGACAAGGCCGACCGGCACTGGATCCCGGTCAGCCGCAGCTGGCGGCTGAACGAGCGCCACTACGGCGCGCTCCAGGGCAAGGACAAGGCCCAGACCCTGGCCGAGTTCGGCGAGGAGCAGTTCCAGCTGTGGCGCCGCTCGTACGACACCCCGCCGCCGGTGCTGGCCGACGACGCCGAGTACTCGCAGGCCGGCGACGCCCGCTACGCCGACATCCCGAGCGAGCTGCGTCCGCGCACCGAGTGCCTGAAGGACGTCGTCGAGCGGATGCTCCCGTACTGGTACGACGCCATCGTCCCGGACCTCGCCGCCGGCAAGACCGTCCTGGTCACCGCCCACGGCAACAGCCTGCGCGCGCTGGTCAAGCACCTCGACGGCATCTCCGACGAGGCCATCGCCGGCCTGAACATCCCGACCGGCATCCCGCTGGTGTACGAGCTGGACGCCGACTTCAAGCCCGTCGTCCAGGGCGGCCGCTACCTCGACCCGGACGCCGCCGCGGCCGCCATCGAGGCCGTCAAGAACCAGGGCAAGAAGTAGGCCCAGGAGCGCAGAGGCCCCGCCGCCCGGTTGGACCGGGGGTGGGGCCTTCGTTCGTTTCCGGCCGGTTCCGGACCAACCCGCTTGCCCGGTAGGGGAGTTGGGTAGCCGGAAAATGGTTCAGACCATTGACGGTCCAGGCGGCGGCTCCTACCGTGAGGGCACCGGACCGGCGCAGGCATGCCAGGAACTCCCCGTCCGGGCCGCCGCACCCCTACGCGCGCGTCTGCGCCCCCGGCGCACACTCCATCCACCCCCACGGAGGAGCACCATGCGCACACGCCACATCGTCGGGGCGGCCGTCGCCGCGCTGGCGATCCCGCTGACCCTCGCCTTCCCGGCCTCGTCCCACGGCTGGATCTCGACCCCGCCCAGCCGGGCCGCGCTCTGCGACAGCCACGTGGACGCGGTGCCGTGGGACTGCGGCGCCATCCAGTGGGAGCCGCAGAGCGTCGAGGGCGGCAAGGGCTTCCCGGCCCTCGGCCCCTCGGACGGCACCATCTGCGCCGGCGGCAACTCGCGCTTCGCCGAGCTGGACGACCCGCACGGGGGCGCCTGGCCGACCACGCCGGTGACGGCGGGCCGCCCGCTCACCTTCACCTGGACGTTCACCGCCCGGCACGCGACCACCGACTTCCGGTACTACCTGACCAAGCCGGGCTACGACGCGAGCCAGCCGGTCACCCGGGCCAACCTGGAGCTGACGCCCTTCCTGACCGTCCCGTACGGCGGCAAGCAGGTGCCGAGCACGCTCAGCCACACCGCGACCATGCCGAGCGGCCGGACCGGCCACCAGGTGGTCGTCGCGGTCTGGACGATCTCCGACACCCCGAACGCCTTCTACTCCTGCTCCGACGTCCGGTTCTGACACCGGCGGCAACGCGCGAGGTGCACGGCCGTGGCCGGCCGTGCACCTCGGAACCCGGCGGACGACGGCCCGCTCAGTGGCCGCCGCAGCAGCCGCCGTCCGCGCCGCCGCACTGGCAGGGCGCGCCGGACTGGCAGCCGCAGCCGCAGCCGGGGCCGCAGCCGCAACCGGCCGCGACGACGGGGAGGAACTTCGGGGCGGGCGGCTCGACGGTGTCGTGGGCGGTCGCCGGTCGGGTCGGGTTGGCCTTCATCGAGCTTCCCTCCTAGTGACGGGCACAGTCCTGTGCCCCCACTGTCGAGTGAAACCGCCGGACGGAGCGGCGTCAACGGGCGCGCAGTGGTGGAGCGCACGGCAGTCCGTGCGCCCGCACCACCCTCGTCACAGGTTTACCCACCCCTCGGGGCGGGCCGGACCGGCGGTCCGGCCCGCGGCGGTCAGTCGACCGGCGAGGCCTCGGCGGCCTCGGCGGCGGCCACGAACTCGGCCACGTGCTCGCCCGTCACCAGGTACACCACGCGCTTGGCGACCGACACCGCGTGGTCCGCGAAGCGCTCGTAGTAGCGGCCGACCAGGGTGATGTCGACGGCGGTCTCGATGCCGTGGTGCCAGCGCTCGTCGATCAGGTGCGACAGCAGCTCGCGGTGCAGGGTGTCGATCGCGTCGTCGTCCTGCTCCATCTCCAGCGCCTTGTCGACGTCCTTGGTGGCGATGACCAGACCGGCCTTGGCCACCAGGCGCTGGGCGAGCTGGCCCATCTCCAGGACGGTGGAGTGCAGGTCGCGCGGCACGGCGGTGTCGGGGTAGCGCATCCGCGCGACCTTGGCGACGTGCCGCGCCAGGTCGCCGCAGCGCTCCAGGTCGGCGCTCATCCGCAGCGAGGTGACGACGATGCGCAGGTCCGTGGCGACCGGCTGCTGGCGGGCCAGCAGGTCGATGGCCCGGTTCTCCAGCTCGTGGTGCAGCTCGTTGATCTTCTCGTCGGCGGCGATCACGCTCTCCGCCAGCGCCAGGTCCGCGTCGAGGAGGGCGGTGGTGGCGCGGCCCAGGGCAGAGCCGACCAGCCGGGCCATCTCGACCAGGCTGTCGCCGATCGCATCGAGTTCCTCGTGGTACGCGTCGCGCATGTTCTCTCCTCAGTAGCTGTGTCGGTGGCGGTGCCGACCGGTCAGCCCGTCCGACCGTCGTTCCGGTGTCCGGGTGACCGCTGCTGGTGGCGCGCATCGTACGCGCACACCCGAGCCGGTGGCCGCTGTTCGGCGCACCGATCTCTCCCACACGGGCTGCCTGGCCAACTTTCGGCCGTCAGGGCGACGGTGCACGGCCGCCACGGTGAATCGGCGGCTTCCTGAAGGTGAATTCTCGGCAACGCGTGGTCGATGCCTTGATCCAACGCTTGGGGAGTGCCCTGGCCGTGCGCTTACGCTGGCCACATGGACGTGAACGTGGCCGCCGCCGCTGCCTGTGCCATAGCCGGGCTCGGCGTCGGCCTCACCGCCTCCATCGCCTTCCGCTGGAGCGAGCGCGAGCAGGCCAAGGGCAGGTACGGCGGAACCGGCGGCAGGAACCCAGGCCGGCACCAGTCGCTCGGCACCGGCAACCCCGAGCCGCCGCTGCCGCCCGGGGTCGACACCGTGCTCTCCGTGCTCCGCTCCTGCGCGATCGTGCTGGGCGAGGGCGACGAGGTGGTCAAGGCCAGCTCGGCGGCGTACGCGATGGGCCTGGTGCGCGGCGGCGCGGTCGCCGTGGACCAGATGCTCGCGCTGGCCCGCTCCACCCGCCGGGACGGCGAGATCCGCCAGGTCGAGCTGGAGGTGCCCCGGCCGGGCGCGGCCCGCGCGGCGGAGCCGCTCGCGGTCTCCGTCCGGGTGGCCCCGCTGGGCTCCCGGCTGGTGCTGGTGCTGGTCGAGGACCAGACCGAGCGGCGCCGGGTGGAGGCCGTCCGCCGGGACTTCGTGGCCAACGTCAGCCATGAGCTCAAGACCCCGGTCGGCGCCCTGTCGCTGCTCTCCGAGGCGGTCGTCGACGCGTCCGACGACCCGGAGGCGGTGCAGCGCTTCGCCGGCCGGATGCAGGTCGAGGCGGCCCGGCTGGCCAGCCTGGTCCAGGAGATCATCGACCTGTCCCGGGTCCAGGACGACCGGCTGATGGTCGATCCGGAGCCGGTCGCGGTGGACGAGCTGATCGCCGAGGCGATCGACCGCTGCCGCCAGCAGGCCGCCGCCAAGCAGATCCTGATCGCGGCGGGCGGCATCGCCGGCCTCTACCTGCACGGCAACCGAGGCCAGCTCGCCGCCGCGCTCGGCAACCTGGTCGAGAACGCCGTCAACTACAGCCCGCCCCGCACCAGGGTGGCCATCGCCACCCGCCGGATCTCCAGCGCCGCGGCGCTCGGGGAGGCGGACGGCGAGCTCATCGAGATCTCGGTCACCGACCAGGGCATCGGCATCTCCGAGAAGGACCGCGAGCGGGTCTTCGAGCGGTTCTACCGCGTCGACCCCGCCCGCTCCCGGGCGACCGGCGGCACCGGCCTGGGCCTGTCCATCGTCAAGCACGTCGCGGCCTCGCACGGCGGCACCGTCTCGGTGTGGAGCGTCGAGGGCCAGGGTTCGACCTTCACCGTGCGCCTGCCCGCCGGGCAGGAGCCCGCGGAGGACGGGCCCGACGACGGATTCGACGACGGGCCCGACCACGGGCCGGACCACGGGCCGGACGGCGACCCCGCCGGACCCGCCGCCGCACCCAGAACCCTCATCACGGACCGTACGGCCCGTCCGCTCCCCGCCGGGGAGCGGGAACAACACCTGTCAGACACAACCCCGCAGTTTGCCCCGGAGGCCTGATCGTGACCCGAGTACTGGTGGTAGAGGACGAGGAGTCGTTCAGCGACGCCCTCTCGTACATGCTCCGCAAGGAGGGCTTCGAGGTGGCCGTCGCCGCCACCGGCCCGGACGCCCTGGAGCAGTTCGAACGCAACGGCGCCGACCTCGTCCTGCTCGACCTGATGCTGCCGGGCCTGCCCGGCACCGAGGTCTGCCGCCAGCTCCGGGTGCGCTCCAACGTCCCGGTGATCATGGTGACCGCCAAGGACAGCGAGATCGACAAGGTCGTCGGCCTGGAGATAGGCGCTGACGACTACGTCACCAAGCCGTACTCCACCCGCGAGCTGGTCGCGCGGATCCGCGCGGTGCTGCGCCGCCGCGGCGAGGACGGCGGCGCGGGCGACAACGGCGGCGGCCCGGGCGCCCTGGAGGCGGGCCCGGTCCGGATGGACGTGGACCGCCACGTGGTGACCGTGGACGGCGCCAAGGTCGACCTGCCGCTCAAGGAGTTCGACCTGCTGGAGATGCTGCTGCGCAACGCGGGCCGGGTGCTCACCCGGATGCAGTTGATCGACCGGGTGTGGGGCGCCGACTACGTCGGCGACACCAAGACCCTGGACGTCCACGTGAAGCGCCTGCGGGCCAAGATCGAGCCGGACCCGGGCGCGCCGCGCTACCTCGTCACGGTCCGCGGCCTGGGCTACAAGTTCGAGCCGTAAACCGCCCCGACCACGCGGAAGGCCCCCTCCGGCAGCCGGAGGGGGCCTTCGCGTCGCTCCGGCGGGCCCGGGCGGGCCCGCCCGGCGGCGGGGTGGGGCGTCAGTGCGCGGCCGGGGCGGCCGGGGTGGTGGCCGTGCCGGTGGGGGTGGCGGCGCCGGTGGCCGGGGCGGTGGCACCCGGGGTGGCGGACTTGGAGGGGGTGGCGGTCGGGGACGAGGTGGGCCCGAAGCCCTTGTAGAGGCCGCGGCCGTGCTCGCCCGAGTCCGGGCTGACGCCGGCCTGGGTCTCGACCTTCTGACCGTCCTTGAAGGTGAAGACGGTCGGGACGAAGCCGCCGACGTGGACGGTCGCCGAGGCGACGTAGGCGGACGGGTTGTCCTGGCCGCCGATCACCACCGACCCGCCGGCCGGGACGACGATGCTGGACAGCGGGGCGCCGGCGGCGTCCTTGAAGGTCGCGGCGGCACCGCCGACGGTGACGGACTGGAGCTCGGTCGCGGTGTCCGCGGAGTTCGCGATGTTCACGACCACGTTGGCGGCACCGGTGTGGTCGCCCGCGGCGCCCTCCTCGGTGACGACCACGATGTTGTTCAGCCGGATGTTCGTGCCGAGGGTCGCCGCAGCGTTGTCGGGCTTGATCTGCAGGGTGTCCGGCGTGTTGCCGGCGGCGCAGGAGGACAGCGAGGCGATGGCGATGGCGGCGATGGCGGCGATGCTGCCGCGTCGAAGGCTGCGGCTCACGGCGGCGGCTTCTCCCTAGGTCACGTGTCGGTCGGTCAGGTCTCAGATTATCGACCTCGCTTATGCGCTCCTCACGGGGTGGTCCCCGTGTCGCACTCCCGGGGGCCGTCGAGGGCCGTCCGGCGGTACCTCCGGCGCCGCGTCCGACACGTCCGGGTCACTCGGCGGACAAGGTTCGACCAAGATCGAATAACGATTGCGCCGCGACCCGGAAAGGGGTGAAAGCTCAAGATCCAATCATGGTTGCGGGGGTGTTGCGCAAGGGTTTCGCCGAACCCCGGAACCGCCTCCGACCTGCGGGAAGCCCCTCTCGAACACCGGTCGCAGCACGTCATGGGGGTCCTTGTCAAGCCCCGAGACCGGCCCTGACCTGCGAAAACGCCCTTCGGGTGGGCCGAGAAGCGTGTTATTCTGGAAAGCCACGGAAGGGGTCCTGTCACATGACGTTCAAGGTTGGCGACACGGTGGTCTACCCCCATCACGGGGCCGCGCTGATCGAGGCCATCGAAACTCGCCAGATCAAAGGTGTGGACAAGACCTACCTGGTGCTCAAGGTGCAGCAGGGAGACCTGACGCTCCGCGTGCCCGCCGAGAACGCGGAGTTCGTCGGTGTGCGCGATGTAGTCGGCCAGGAGGGTCTGGACCGGGTCTTCGAGGTGCTGCGGGCACCGTACACGGAAGAGCCGACCAACTGGTCCCGTCGCTACAAGGCGAACCTGGAGAAGCTCGCCTCCGGCGACGTCATCAAGGTCGCCGAGGTCGTCCGCGACCTCTGGCGCCGCGAGCGCGAGCGCGGCCTCTCGGCCGGTGAGAAGCGGATGCTCGCGAAGGCGCGCCAGATCCTCGTCAGCGAACTCGCGCTGGCGGAGAACACCAACGAGGACAAGGCGGAGACGCTGCTCGACGAGGTCCTCGCCTCGTAGCGCACGCCACCGCAGTGCGGTCGGGCTGCCGCCCAACGCTCACAGCGCCCGGTGCCGGCGCGCCACTCCTCGGACGGACCGTCCGGGAGTGGTGCAGTGGCACGTCGGGCGCTGAGGCATGTCCGGACCACGCCACCCGCTCCGGCCGACCGAGGCCGACCAGACCGTTTCTGCACCCGCTGTCGTGCGGAGTTCGCGGAGCTGTGCGGCGGGCGGTGGACCGTGGTTCTTCGGAAGGGGCCCGGTGCGCCCGCCGGGCACGCCATGGCCATACCCACTTCGCCGAAGGAGTGAAACCTGAACGCGTCAGGAGCAGTCGCAGCAGCAGTGGTGCCCGCCGCCGGACGCGGTGAGCGGCTGGGGCCCGGAGCCCCGAAGGCCCTGCGGGAACTGGGGGGCGTGCCGCTCCTGGTGCACGCCGTCCGGGCCCTGGCCCGCAGCCGGGCGGTCGGCCTGGTCGTGGTCGCCGCACCCGCCGACGGGGTGGCCGAGGTGGTCGCCCTGCTGGACAGCCACGGGCTGGACGGCAAGGACATCCGCGTGGTGGCCGGCGGGGCGACCCGCCAGGAGTCGGTCCGGCTCGGCCTGGCCGCCATCCCGGACGAGGTCGGGATCGTGCTGGTGCACGACGCGGCCCGTCCGCTGGTCCCGGTCGAGGTGGTGGACGCCGTCGCGGCCGCCGTCCGGGCCGGGGCGCGGGCCGTGGTGCCGGCGGTGCCGCTGGCCGACACGGTGAAGCGGGTCGAGCCGAACCCGGGCGGCCCCGAGCCGGTGCTCGACACGCCCGAGCGCGCCACCCTGCGCGCGGTGCAGACCCCGCAGGGCTTCGACCGCGCCGCCCTGGTCGAGGTGCACGCCAAGGCGCTGGCCGAGGAGGGCGCGGGCACCGCCGACGCGCCGCCGGTCACCGACGACGCGGGCCTGGTCGAGCGCTACGGCGGCCGGGTCGTCGTGGTGCCCGGCCACGAGGAGGCGTTCAAGGTCACCCGTCCACTGGACCTCGTGCTCGCCGAGGCCGTACTCGCCCGCCGGAGGGCCGCCGATGCCTACTGACCCGCAGATCCCCGTGATCCCCCGGATCGGGATCGGCACCGACGTGCACGCCTTCGAGGCCGGCCGCCCGCTCTGGGTGGCCGGGCTGGAGTGGCCGGACGCCGAGGTCGGGCTCTCCGGCCACTCGGACGCCGACGTCGCCGCGCACGCCGCCTGCGACGCGCTGTTCTCGGCCGCCGGGATCGGCGACCTGGGCGCCCACTTCGGCACCGACCGCCCGGAGTGGGCCGGCGCGTCCGGGGTGAAGCTGCTCGGCGAGGCGGCCCGGCTGGTCCGCGAGGCCGGCTTCGAGATCGGCAACGTCGCGGTCCAGGTGATCGGCGTACGGCCGAAGATCGGCAAGCGCCGGGCCGAGGCGCAGGCCGCGCTGTCCGGGGCGGCCGGCGCCCCGGTGTCCGTCTCCGGCACCACCACCGACGGGCTGGGGCTGACCGGCCGGGCCGAGGGCCTGGCCGCCATCGCCACCGCGCTGGTGTACGAGCGGCGTTGAGCCGTGCGCGGTGAGCGGGCCGGAAGATCCCGCGCCTGACGGGTGTTCACCGGGTGTCCCCGGGGCCCGAGTCGCTAGTGTTCGACTCGGGCCCGTGCGGGGCTTCCGCTCGGGCCGCGCGCCGCGACGAGAAGAGGTTTCCGATGGGTGTCGAACTCGCCGACAAGGTCAAGGATCTGCTCGACAGCAAGAGCTTCGCCGTGGTCTCCACGATCCAGCCCGACGGGAGCCCGCAGGCTTCGGTGGTCTGGGTCAAGCGGGACGGCGACGACATCCTGTTCTCCACCGTCCAGGGCCGCCGCAAGCACCTCAACCTGGTCAGGGACCCCCGGGTGTCGCTGGTCATCAACTCGAAGGACAACCCGTACGAGTACTTCGAGGCGCGCGGCGAGGCCACGCTGACCACCGAGGGCGGGCGGGAGCTGATCGACGAGCTGTCCCACAAGTACATGGGCAAGGACTACGGCTGGGACGGCCCGGAGGACGTCCGGGTGGTCGTCCGGATCTCCCCGCGCAAGGTGGTCGGCAACATCTGATCCAGCCGCCCGCGCCGCACCGTTTCCCCGGGACCGCGCCCCCGTTGTCCCGGGGAATGTGGCGGGGCACCCCCCGGTGCCCACTACGCTTGACGCTGTGAGCATTCGTCTGTACGACACCAGCACCCGCCAGGTACGCGACTTCGTCCCGCTTGTACCGGGTTGTGTCTCGATCTACCTGTGCGGCGCTACCGTCCAGTCGGCGCCACACATCGGGCACATCCGGTCGTACCTCAACTTCGACCTCATGCAGCGGTGGTTCGCCTACCGCGGCTACCAGGTGACCTTCGCCCGCAACGTCACCGACATCGACGACAAGATCATCGCCAAGGAGCGCGAGCTCGGCACGCCGTGGTGGCAGATCGCCTACGAGAACGAGCGCGCCTTCAACGACGGCTACGACGCCCTCGGCTGCCTGCGGCCGACCGTCGAACCGCGGGCCACCGGGCACATCCCCGAGATGATCGAGATGATGCGGGGGCTCATCGAGGAGGGCCACGCCTACGCGGCCGACGGCAACGTCTACTTCGACGTGCGGTCGTACCCCGACTACCTGGCGCTCTCCAACCAGAAGCTGGACGACCTGCGCCAGCCGGAGGGCGAGGGCGAGACCGGCAAGCGGGACCAGCGCGACTTCGCGATGTGGAAGGCCGCCAAGCCGGGCGAGCCGAGCTGGGAGACCCCGTGGGGCCGCGGCCGTCCGGGCTGGCACCTGGAGTGCTCGGCGATGGCCCACAAGTACCTGGGCACGGCCTTCGACATCCACGGCGGCGGGCTGGACCTGATCTTCCCGCACCACGAGAACGAGATCGCCCAGTCCAAGGCCTACGGCGACGACTTCGCCAACTTCTGGGTGCACAACGCCTGGGTCACCATGGCCGGCGAGAAGATGAGCAAGTCGCTGGGCAACTCGGTGCTGGTCTCCGAGATGGTCCGGGCGTGGCGGCCGATCGTGCTCCGCTACTACCTGGCCGCCCCGCACTACCGCTCGATGATCGAGTACAGCGAGGAGTCGCTGCGCGAGGCCGAGGCCGGCTTCGGCCGGATCGAGGGCTTCGTCCAGCGCGCCGTCGAGCGCTGCGGCTCGGTCGACGCGGCGCCCGAGGTGCCGCCGGCCTTCGCCGAGGCGATGGACGACGACTTCGGTGTGCCGCAGGCGCTGGCCGTCGTGCACACCGCCGTCCGCCAGGGCAACAGCGCCCTGAACGCGGACGACAAGGAGAGCGTGGTGGCGCGACTGGCCGAGGTCCGTGCGATGCTCGGTGTACTGGGACTCGACCCGCTCGACCCGCACTGGGCCGGGACGGAGCGCGGCGAGGACCTCCACGGCGTGGTCGACTCGCTGGTCCGCCTGGTCCTGGACCAGCGGCAGGCGGCGCGCGAGCGCAAGGACTTCGCCACCGCGGATGCCATCCGCGACCAGCTCGGCCTGGCCGGGCTGGCGATCGAGGACACCCCGTCCGGCCCGCGCTGGACGATCAACAGCCAGTAACCCCATCCGACGATCGGGGTGATGGGTGGGCCGTACCGGACCGGTGCGGCCCTCCCGCATGACGTAGCGCATGCCGTCGGCCGCCACCGGGCAGACCGGGACGGCCGGGGCATGCCGGACAGACAGGAAGTACAGCCATGGCCGGCAACAGCCAGCGCAGGAACCGCCGCAACCCCGGATCGAAGAAGGGCGCGTCTGTCGGTACCGGCGGGCACAGCCGGAAGGCCCTCCAGGGCAAGGGCCCGACCCCGCCCGGCGCCGAGCGCAAGGGCCACCCCAAGCAGCGCGCCGCCAACGCCGCGCTCAAGCGCGAGCGGGACGCCAAGGCCCGGGCCGGCATGCGCCGGGCCGGCGGCGGCGGTCGTGGCGGCCGCGGCGGCGCGGGCAGCGCCGAACTGGTCTTCGGCCGCAACTCGGTGGTCGAGGCCCTGCAGGGCGACGTGCCGGCCAACGCGCTGTACGTCCAGCAGTTCATCGACACCGACGACCGCGTCCGCGACGCCTTCCAGGCCGCCAACGACCGCGGCATCCCGCTGATGGAAGCCCCCCGGGCCCAGCTGGACCAGATGACCGGCGGGATGAACCACCAGGGCCTGGTGCTCCAGGTGCCGCCGTACGAGTACGCGCACCCCGAGGACCTCCTGGAGGAGGCCTCCGACGCCGGCCAGGACGCGCTGATCATCGCGCTGGACGGCGTGACCGACTCGCGCAACCTGGGCGCCGTGGTCCGCTCCGCCGCCGCCTTCGGCGCGCACGGCGTGGTCATCCCCGAGCGCCGCGCGGCCGGCATGACCGCCGGTGCCTGGAAGACCTCCTCCGGCGCCGCGGCCCGGCTGCCCGTCGCCCGGGCCACCAACATGACCCGCACCCTGGAGGCCTACCAGAAGGCCGGCCTGATGGTGGTCGGCCTGGCCGCCGACGGCGAGGCCGAGATCGGCGACCTGGAGCTGCTGACCGGCCCGGTGGTGATCGTCGCGGGCAGCGAGGGCAAGGGCCTGTCCCGGCTGGTCTCGGAGACCTGCGACATGCGGGTCCGGATCCCGATGTCCGGCCTGACCGAGTCGCTGAACGCCGGTGTCGCGGCGGGCATCGTGCTGTACGAGGCCGCTCGGCTGCGCGCCAAGCGCTGAGGTTCCGCGGAGCACGGCCGGGTCCTGCCGGACGCCGCTGGGACCGGCCGGGCGCTTCGGGGTGCCCTGGGACCGGCCGTGCGCTGAGCACGGCCGGGGCGCTGAGCACGGGCGGGGCGCGGAGCGCAGGCGATCTCCTGAATTCCCCGCAATCCGAGTGGAAGGCGATCGGGCCCGACCGGGCCCGATCGCTTTTTTCATGATCACTTCAATGGTGCGCCGGACATCCACCCGGGAGAGTGTCCAAAGCGGCGGTCACCCGGTTAGACGGGCGTGGACACCAGAACACCTCGGCGCCCCCTGTTCGGCGACGGCAGCACCGGGATAGACGCGGGCCCCGGCCTCAACACCGTCAAGGTGGAGTCGGACCCTTCGCGGCTCAGCAGCACCCAGGCGAGCTTCCGGCTCCGGCTCGGCGCCCCGGTGGCGCCGCTGATCGAGGCCCCGGCCGGACTGCTGTCCACCGGTGCCGCGTTCGGCGACCCGTACGCCTACCAGGGCCTGATCCGTCGTCCGCTGGTCACCCCGCAGGTCGTCGTGCCGGCCTCCACCGTCCCGGTGCTGGCCGGGGTCGGGGCCGGGGCCGGCGGCGCACCGCGCCGCAAGGGCCGGGTCACCGCCGTCACCTGGACCGGCCAGGCACCCCCCGGGGACCTCGCGGCCACCCAGCTGCTGGAGGCGGTGCGCCAGGGCGGCACCCCGGCCGGCGGCGTCCGCCTGGTCGACGCGGACACCCAGCTGCTCCCGTCCCTCGCGGGTGCCCGGGTCCTGCCGCGCCAGCCCCGCGAGGGCGCCGGCACCGCCACCGACGCGGGCGTCGGCCCGGTCGGCGAGCCGCACGGCTGGACCCCGAGCGGCGAGCTGCCCGAGGTCTCCGCCGTCGACGCCGAGGGCAAGCAGCCCTGGTACCCGGGCCGCCGGGTCGACCTCGGCCTGGTGCTGCTGCCGCTGCGCGCCGTCCTCGGCTCGCTCTCGGTCTACGCCGGGTTCAGCAAGCTCTGCGACCCGGTGTACTTCGACGGCGGCGAGCGCGGCTCGATGATGCGCTGGCTCTCCTCGCTGCACCCCTGGAAGGTCGCCGAACCGCTGCTGGCCTTCGCCATGGCGCACCCGGTGGGCGCCGGCCTGGTGGTGTCGTTCACCCAGATCGTGGTCGGCGTGCTGACCGTCCTCGGCCTCTGGCAGCGGTTCGCCGCCGGCGCGGCGATGGCGCTCTCCGCCGCGCTGCTGTTCACCGTCAGCTGGCGGGCCGTCCCGGTCTACGACACCCCGGACCTGATCTTCCTCGCGGCGTGGAGCCCGCTGCTGATCGCCGGGGCGCCGTTCGCCTCGCTGGACGGGCGGCTCAGCCTGGAGGCCTGGCGCCGGTTCGGCGCCGACGCGCCCGGGGCGCTGCGCCGCCGGGTGCTGCGCCGCGGCACCGTCGTCACCACCGTCGTGGTCGGCCTGACCCTGCTGCTCGGCTCGATGCTCGGCGCCGCCGTCCGCACCGGTGCCCGGGCGCACCAGGCGCCGGACCGCCCCGCCACCGACTACGGCACCCCGGTCTGGCCGTCCGGCAGCCCGTCGGGCGCCCCCGGCGGCAAGGGCACGTCCACCACGCCCCCGCCCGCCACCCCGCGCCCGGCCACCCCGACGCCGAGCGCGCCCGCCCCGTCCACCACGCCGTCCGCCAAGCCGGCCACCCCGACGCCGAGCGGCAAGGGGCACTCGGCCAAGGCGGAGGCCGGGTCGGGCGCCTCCCCGGCCGCGTCCGCGCCGTCCGGCGGCTCGGGCGGCACCGCCCCCGCGTCGCGCAGCACCCCGGCGGCCGGCGGCGCGGGGTCGGCGCCCAAGTCCAGCCCCACCTCGGGCGGACTGCTCGGCGGGGTGCTGGGCAGCGCGCCGCTGACCGACCTGTCCGGCGGCCGGGCCACCCACCCGGGGGCGCCGACCGCGACCTGAGGCCCCGGGGGCGACGATCGGCCGGGTGCTCCGTGGGGGAGCACCCGGCCGACGTGCGTCCGCGTGCGGTGGGCCGGTCGCCGGTCGCCGGTCGCCCGTCGCCCGTCGCCCGTCGCCGGTGGGCCGGTTACCGGGGCGCCCGGCCCGCGCCGGAGGCGAGCTCCTTGGCGGCCTCGGTGAGGTCCTTGGCGGTGTCGATGGCCCGCCAGTACACGCCCTGCGGCAGCTGGTAGCCCGCCAGCCGCTTGCCGCGGGCGAGTTGGGGGAAGGTGGTGCGCTCGTGGTCGCCCGCGTCCGGCAGCAGCCCGGCGAACTCCGGGCTGAACACGTACAGGCCGGCGTTGATCAGGAAGGGCGAGGGCGGGGCCTCGATGAAGTCCAGCACGTTGCCGAACTGGTCGGTCTCCACCGCGCCCCAGGGGATCCGCGGCCGGGCCAGCGCGAGCGTCGCGACGGCGTCCCGCTCGTGGTGGAAGGCGGCCATCTCGCGCAGGCTGAAGCGGGTCCAGATGTCGCCGTTGGTGGCGTACCAGGGCTCGTCCGGGCGGGGCAGCGCCTTGGCCGCGTACTTGAGCCCGCCGCCGCGTCCGAGCGGCTCCGCCTCGACCACCGTGCGCACCCGCAGCGGCAGGTCCGCCTCGTCCAGCCACTCCTCCAGCACGCCGGCGAGGTGCCCGCAGGAGACCACGGCGTCGGTGACGCCCTCCTCGGCCAGCCAGGCCAGCTGGTGGCCGAGGATCGGCGTGCCCGTCCCGGGGATCTCGACCAGCGGCTTGGGGCGGTCGTCCGTGTAGGGGCGCAGCCGGGAGCCCTGACCGCCGGCCAGGATGACGGCCTGGGTGACGGGCGTCGTGGTCGGCCGCGGCGGGCGGGGCCGGGGGTGCGGGGCGGCGGACGGGAGGTCGGCGGCGGGGCCGGAGTCAGCGGTCATGCCTGAACAATAAGGCGGCGGACGAGGGCGTCCGCCGCCTCGGGGGCGTCCGTCGCCGCCGCCCGCTCAGGGGCCGCGGCCCTCCCGACTCCCCGGCCGTCTCCGGCCTTCCTCAGCCGTCTCCGACCGTCTCCGGCCTGCCTCAGGGCCTCTCCGGCTCCTCAGCCGACGACGCCGGCCGCGAACGACCCGTCGCAGACCGGGCGGGCGAAGGAGCGGGCCCGCTGGACGTCGCCCTGGTACTTGCGCACCGCCGCCCTGCCCAGCTCACCGGCCAGCGAGGTGCAGTAGGGCGTCAGCGACGGCTGCTCGCGCATCGAGCGCTCCAGCAGGTCCAGCGCGGCGGAGGGGTTCTTCGCGCGCAGCTCGTCGAGCAGCGCCACCCGCAGCGACTCCTGCGGGGCGAGCCCGTCCGAGCCCTTGGCCGCGGCGCCGGCCGCGTTGTTGGAACGCCCGATCCCGGCGCCGTCGCCGCTGGAGGCCGCCACGACCTGCTGGTCGAGCCCGGTCGGCGGGGCCCACGGGACCCGGGTCACGGCGAGGGTGCCGGTGGTCACCAGGACGACCGGCAGGGTCAGGGCGACGGTCTGGCCGATACGGCGCACTAGCTGCTTCACCCTCAGGAGAGTAGCGGTGAGTGCGGGCCGGATCGCCCTCCGTTACACCATCGAGTGACGCGGTGTCCGGTTTTGTCCCCTTGCCGGGTTGACGCGGGGGTGTACGGACGGAGCCCGCCGGACCGCGGGGGTCCGACGGGCTCCGGTGTCGCGCGGAGGCCGCGTCAGTTGCTCAGGCGCAGGCCGGAGCTGGTGGAGAAGACGTGGGTCTCGTTGGCGATCGGCACGACGTGGATGGTCTCGCCGCGGGCCGGGATCTGGCGGCCGGGCACGCGGACGACCAGGTCGTGGTCCTGGCCGCCGATCTGGGTGGTGCCGTAGACGAAGCCGTCCGAGCCGAGCTCCTCGACCACGTTGACGGTCACCGCGACGCCCTCGATGCCGCCCGACGGGACGATCTCGAAGTGCTCGGGGCGCACGCCGACGGTCACCGTCTTGTCGGTGCCGGCGCCGGCCAGGTCCTCGCGGGAGATGTTGACGACCGAGCCGCCGAACTTCACGCCGCCGTCCACCAGCGGCACCTCGACCAGGTTCATGGCCGGCGAGCCGATGAAGCCGGCCACGAAGAGGTTGGCGGGCTTGTCGTACATGGTGCGCGGGGTGTCGACCTGCTGGAGCAGCCCGTCCTTGAGCACCGCGACCCGGTCGCCCATGGTGAGCGCCTCGGTCTGGTCGTGGGTGACGTACACCGTGGTGATGCCCAGGCGGCGCTGGAGGCCGGCGATCTGGGTGCGGGTCGAGACGCGGAGCTTGGCGTCCAGGTTCGACAGCGGCTCGTCCATCAGGAAGACCTGCGGCTGACGGACGATCGCGCGGCCCATCGCGACGCGCTGGCGCTGACCGCCGGAGAGCGCCTTCGGCTTGCGGTCCAGCAGCGCGGTGAGGTCGAGGATCTTCGCGGCCTCCTCGACCTTGGTACGGATCTCCGCCTTGTTCACGCCGGCGATCTTGAGCGCGAAGCCCATGTTGTCGGCGACGGTCATGTGCGGGTAGAGCGCGTAGTTCTGGAACACCATGGCGATGTCCCGGTCCTTCGGCGGCAGGTGGGTGACGTCGCGGTCGCCGATCCGGATCGCCCCGGTGTTGACGTCCTCCAGACCGGCCAGCATGCGCAGGCTGGTCGACTTGCCGCAGCCCGAGGGGCCGACCAGCACGAGGAACTCGCCGTCCGCGATCTCCAGGTCCAGCGCGTCCACCGAGGGCTTGTCCGCCCCGGGGTAGACGCGGGTCGCCTTGTCGTACGTGACAGAAGCCATGGTCGTTGCTCTCCTTCACCGGCAGGAACGTGCCGGACGATCCGAGTAAAGGGGTCCGATGTACTCCGCCGGCCACCAGTGGTCTGGACCACTGAACGAACCGGCTCCCGGCGACGCTACCTGCGCTCCCGCCGCTTGTCAGCCCCCACCCCACCCGATTTCGGCATCGGTTCCATCACGCCCACCCGCCCCACCAACCCCCGGATATCCCCCCACCTCGCCACCCGGGCCCGGTAGACTGCCCCCCGGTGCCGCCGTGATCCATCGCGGACGGCCACCGTGCCTCCTTAGCTCAGCTGGCCAGAGCACCGCTCTTGTAAAGCGGGGGTCGTCGGTTCGAACCCGACAGGGGGCTCTGGGTTCCACCCCGGATGAGCTGCAGGTTTGGCCTTCTGGGGGCCTTATCGTCGGCCTCGGACTTCTCGTCCGAGGCCGTTTTGCGTGAGCGATGCGTGAGCGGATGGCCCGGTGAGCTGGGTGTTCACAGTGGACTGGGCAACCTTGCGCGGTCTGTTCGCCCGGGGAACGAGCCGGGCCGCCGCCTCGGCGATTGCCCGGTCGACCTGCGGGAGCAGGGTCGTGTACGTGTCCGAGGTGATGCCGATCGAGGAGTGGCCGAGCATCTCCTTGATCGAGTGCAGGTCCGCACCCGCCGCGTGAGCGAGGCTCGCCGCGCCGTGGCGGAGGTTGCCGGCCGCGATCGACCTGGACACCGCGAACCGCGCCATCGGGCTCGGCCGCAGCAAGGGCTACGAACTGGCACGACGGGATGCCTATCCCTGCTGCGTGTTGCGGCTCGGCAAGAAGTACGGGGTGATCACCGCAGACCTCCTGCGATTGCTGGGCATCGACGTCACGCCTGGCGGTGAGGCTGCGTGACGACATGGCCGCTGGTCGGTCCACGAGGTTGTCTGCCGTGAGAGGACTGCCGCCAGAGCAGTGGATCTTCCGCCAGGGCGGTCGTATCGTCGCGTCGCCCGTCGGTCGTGCGGCCGCGCAACGCAGTCCATCCGCCTGCGAGTTGAGCCAAACCGGCTTGCTCACTCCCGCAAGCCAGGAATGCGACGGCCCTCGGTGCTACCAACACCGAGGGCCGGACGAAGTCGCCAGATCAGCGAATCAGTTCAACCGGTGGCAGCGCGACGGTCCAGGTCGCGCGCCCCAGCGAGGAGCTTCACCGTGAACTCTACTTCTCCGCAGCCCGCATCGGGAGGCCAGGCGCAGGACTGGCCTCCTGTGGCCGTCCCGGGTCAGCCCGGTCACTTCCGACCAGCGGTCGGTCAGAACGACGTACTGACCGACGGGGGTGACCGGGACACCGTTCCTCTGACCGGTCAGGTCACCTCCGAGGCGGTCAGTGACCGGGTCACCGAGGACGTCCCGGTCAGTCCGCCCACCCCAGGCGCTGAGCTCCTGTCCGAACTGCGTTCAGCCATAGTCCGGTTCGTCATCCTGCCGTCCGCCCACGCGCTGGACGCGGTGACCTTGTGGGTGGCCGCCACCCACCTGCAGCTCGCGTGGCAGCACGCGCCGCGCTTGGCGGTGATCGGACCGGCCAAGCGGTGCGGGAAGTCGCGGCTGCTCGACGTGATCACCGAGACGGTCCACGACCCGCTAAGCACGGTCAACGCCACTCCGACCGCCATCTTCCGGTCGATCACCGACAAGCCGCCGACCCTGCTGGTGGACGAGGCGGACACCCTGTTCGGCACCATCAAGGTCGCGGAGAGGAACGAGGACCTGCGCGGCCTGCTGAACGCCGGCCACCAGCGGAACCGGCCCACGCTGCGGGTGTCCGGGCCCGACCACAAGCCGATGAGGTTTCCCACCTTCGCCATGGCGGCCCTGGCCGGTATCGGCGACCTCCCGGACACGATCATGGACCGGTCGGTCGTCATCCGCATGCGCCGCCGGGCGCCGGGCGAGCAGGTTGCCGCGTTCCGTTCCAAGCGGGACACCCCAGGCCTGCACCACCTCCGCAATGGCCTCCGGGCCTGGCTCGTGCCCCTGACCGACACGGCAGCCGACCTGGAGCCGTCGATGCCGGTCGAGGACCGCGCAGCTGACACCTGGGAGCCCCTGGTGGCGGTCGCCGACCTCGCCGGAGGCGAGTGGCCCGCCCGCGCCCGAGCGGCCTGCCGAGCCATGACCGCCCACGACTCCGGGCAGGACGAGGACGGCGGCCTGAAGACCAGGATCCTGGCCGACATCCGGCGAGTCTTCGCCGCAGGCGGCAACCCGGACGCCCTGTCCACCGAGCACCTCCTGACCGCCTTGAAGGCCGACAGCGAGGCGCCCTGGGCCGAGCACGGCACCAACGGCCTGACTGCACGCGGCCTGCAGCTCCTGCTCAAGGACTACGGCATCAGCTCGGCGAACATCCGCTTCGATCGGGACACCCAGCGCAAGGGCTTCACCCGCAACAGCTTCCTCGACCCCTGGAGCCGCTACTGCCCGGAACCCGTCGAGCAGCCTGCCGCCGTCGGCATCTGAGCCTCCACCACCCGTACCACTCGTCCCCGCCCAGCTCGGAGCGGGGACGGGTCGCTTCCCCGCAACGAGTTCTATCGTCCCTGGACCACCACCCGTACCACCGTGACCAGGCACGCAACGAGTGGGACGACTGCGACGCCGTCACGGCGTCCAGGAACACCGCAACGGACAGGCCGCCGGGGGTGACCGGACTGATACCGCAGGCGGAGCAAGTTGTGGGGTAAGTCATCCTTACCCCGGCCGCGCCCCTGGGGGCGGGCAAGGGTCGCCTACGACGGTCCTACGGCCTTCGTACGCGTGTGGCACGCCCAGGAGGGCGAAGGGGAACCAGCGGGTGGCCGCACAACGGCGGGTAGCCACCGGTCGAGCGACGCCGTCCTGCCGGCCATCTTCGGCGTCGTCAGCCGCCTCGCCATCACCTTGCTACAGATCGTCGAAGGTGCTGCGAGAAGCTACTGATCCAGGATGGAGATCCTCCCCGTTAGATGAGTGGGGCACGCCGGACTGAGTGAGCAACTGTTGATTCTTGAACTTTTCGGGGCGGCTGATCGCGTCGATAGCCCTGAGTGCCTTCTCGAGCTCCCACACCGCAGAGTCATCCGACCTCATGAGCTCCTGAAATGCGTAGAAAGATTCGCAGAGAGGGCGATAGTGGGAGGTGGTGTCGCTATCCTGGGGCGCCCGATCGGACCAATCTCTCAAAATTTCGTCGAGGCGCGGGATGATGGACCTGCGAGCCGAGAGCGAAATGGCCATTAGCTCACCCGGATCCATCAGGAGTCGAAAGTCGGGAGAGTCGAACCATGATCCATCGGGAAACTCTTCCGTAATCCTCTTGATTTCCTTCAGTGCGCGCTGCCTTGTGTGCTCGTCGAGAATTCCTGCGGTCCGTAGTCTGGCGAGTACATCAACCTCTGGGGAAAGCGCTAGCATCGGCCTAATTTTCAGCAATACCTCGACCAGGGACCAATCTCGCGCCATGTGAAGCGTGAGGAAGTCGTCGCTGCAGCGGTATGCGAGAAATCGACAGTACTGACTCCAAGACCTATGGTCTTTGGTGGTCGGTCTAATTTGGCAAAGGATCTCGGAAAGGCGGGGATAGAGTTTGGGTGGAATTCTGACGAGCGTACCTGCGGCTTTTTCGTTGAGCGCGTCAAGGCGTGACAACCCCGAGGCATCTTGGATCCCTTCAATGAAGAGATCCAACATGGTGGGATCCTCCGCCATCAAGGCGGCGAACCCCTCGCGTAGCGTTGGATGTCGAAAAGACCAGCAGTCCGCGCCTCCGTCGTAATCGGAGCTTCCGTAGCGCAGGAATGTTCCCCCCAATTGCGAGAGCGATTGTAGGGCGCTGGCGGATGAGCACCCGATTTTAGTAAGGGCGGCGGACTGGAAATCACTTAGATGGATGGGGTTGGGAAGATTAACGGCCATGTAGACGAGGGCCAGAGCGCCAATGTGAGACCGATCCATGCCGACGTATACGTCCCGAAGGAAAGACCCCGGGTCCGCCATAAACTCCTGAACGTGTCTCCGCGTGATGCACAAGCCTTGAGTGAATCTTGAAGATCCCAGGCGTCGTGCCGCCTCCGGGCGAAATGGCTCGACTGAAGCGGCTACTTCTAGATGTGGCTTGATCCACGACAAGAACCGCGGTGGTTGATCACCCATTCGAAGATGGTTGTAGAGTATCTGCTGGCGGCTAACGTAGTCCAGATCCTCCACGCTTACGACGACCTTGCCCTCCCGAAGGCGCGGGTAAGAATACTCCTTGAGGTATCTGCGAGCTTCCTTGTAGATATAATCTCGCGAGGTCAAGACGAACTTTGCCCCCATGCTTACGGCGGCCATTATCTTCGGAAGTCTACGACACCACTCGTCTGTCATTCCTCGCTCGTGCCTGACGGAGCCAAAAGCATCGTCGATCCAGAAGAATTGATTAGGCTCGTAAGGGTTCCAGTGCTCCACTGCCTCAATGGCGCTGCTTGCGAGCACGACATTGCAACCCCAATTATCAATCGCGGCGACAGCTAGAGCTGCTGCGATTGTTGACTTGCCGACCGCAGGCTCGCCAAGGAGCAAGACAAAACTTTCGGCGGAAAGCGAATCGGCAGCGCGATAGTAGCCCCTTGTGGCGACAAATGTTGACAGGTCGTCGCTTAGATAGTTAAGGAAGGCGCGGGATTGGGCGTAAGCTCGTTCGTCGATAATTTGCGACAGATCACCCAGTCCATATATGTGCGGGACTAGCATCCGAAGGCGCGGGGTTGTGGCGATTGTTTGGTTTAACCAGCGCCCGCCAAGAACCAGGGGATATTTCACCCCCAATTTTCTCAACCTGTTAACGATTGCTTCCTCGGCGTTGCCGCTGAGTCGCGCGTTGCTGACCAGGATATATGTCTCGCACAGGTTGGCTTGTACGAGCCGTGGGACTTTGGCGAATTCGTCCCGAAGGCCTGCAGCGGTTACCGTAGAGTCGCGGTTAGTGTGCTTGCACTGGATCACGAAAGCGCCAACTCCTGAAGGCATATCCGACGTGGCGCCGGGATGACTTCTCCACTCGCCATAGAAGGCGCCGTCTCTTCCACCATCCGCACTGTCCGCAAAGGGCTGAAAGAACTGCCCAATCACTTCACGGAAGATCATTGCCACTAAGTCCTGGAAGGCGCGCCACCCGAGCGTATGTAGCTGGAAGTCGGGCGGCCCTGGGGCTGAGACTGCTGGCATGTGATGATCGGTCACATGTGCAGGTTACGCTGCACCGACCTTGCCTTCGATGGTGTTGCGAAAGATCTCCATGGCAACTGTCACCGCTCGATCTTGGCCGGCGAAGTGATGGTTTCAGAGCGTCGCGGACGGCGAGAGTGGCCGTCGTGGCGCCTTCGCCGTTCGCAGAGGCGCTCTCATCTGGTGATCTCCGAGAGCCACGTACGCAGGGGCCCCTCGAGGTCGAGATTGTCGCCTCGCGTGGTGGTCTGGAGTAGTTCGGTGATGACGGCCAGTCCAGCGAAGCGCCCGGCTGGGGTGGCGAGGACGTGAGCGAGGCGGCGGTGGACCTCGGCGGCAGTCTCCGGGACGAGGAGGCTGTAGGCGTATAGGAGAGCTGCGTCGTAGCCTGCGGGCGCGGCGCCCCAGCCCTCCCAGTCGAGCACAGTGAGTGTAGGGCTGGTGAGGTTGGCCCAGTGCAGGTCGCCGTGGGACGTTGCCCAGGCGGGAACGGTGGTGTTGACGGGAATGCCCAGGTATTCCGGCATGGCCCGGTCCAGGTATTCCTGCCGGACCGCCACCCGGTGGCTGGGAACGGTGGCAATGGCGTCGAGGGCGGTGCTGAGTCCGTCCCACCAGGCGTTGTCCAGGTCGGGCGCTTCCCGAAGGATCGGCTCGTGGGTGGTGATGGTGGAGGCGGTGATCTTGTCGTACAGCTCTGCCAGGTAGCCGTGCTCGCCCTCGGCCCAGGTGCGCCGCTCCCGCAGGCGCGGCCTGGGTACCGCAGGAGGCATGAGTTGTTCTGCCTTCTGCGGCCCCTCCCAGAGCTTTCCGCCGGCCTTGTCGACCGGGACGGACACCAGGCGGAGCCAGCCTTCGCCGGATGTGGTGGCGACCGGGCGGCCGAGGGTACGTCCGCGCCAGCCCCATGCTTCGCGAGAGCCGCTCGGCGTCGCGTTGAGCGCCGCTGCTGCTGTGGCGTGCATCCCGCGCATCCGCCTGGCGGTGTCCGGCTCAGGTTCCGAGTACATCAACGACCCTTCGAAGTACGTCCGGAGACAGTGACGGTTGGCCGACGGCTTCGGCGGTCTGCCTCCAGTGTTCCGGGTTCCCCGTCGACAGGAGCACGCGCTTCACTCCTGGGGCTGAAGCAACGACGGCGAGGGCGGCCTCGGCAGGGGTCTTGCCAGGGCTGATCAGCTCGGACAGTTCCGGGGGCACCATGCCGGGAATCTCGCCACCGTGGAGCGGGGCGGAGGCGAACACCTCCAAGCCCGCAGCCAGGGCATCGGCCAACGGGCCGTGTCCGTCGAGAGCCTGGGCGACGGGTGCGAGGTGGACGAGGGAGACCGGGAGCTGGATGGCCCGCAGGTGATGATTCGGCCTGCCAGCTTTGGCCGCGAGTTCGATCAGCGTGGGTACGTCGAAGAGGCCGCTACTGAAGCCGCGCCAGGTCACCACTCCATAAGCACTGATGACCTGTTGGCTGCACACCTCCTCCAGGGCCAGGAAGGCGTTGAAGAGCCGATCGGTGATCTCGCCGTTCGCGCAGTCGTGTTCGGGGTTGTGCGCGAACACCAGATCGGGCACCCGGCCGAGCATGCGCCTGCTGCGCGCGAGCTGCCAGGCGATGTAGTCCGGGGGCGAGGCAGTGCCCGCGTTCGGCGTCCGCAGCGGACAGGGCACCAGCTCGCACACCGATGTGCCTGGCGTTGGCCGGGACGAAGCCCACCTTCGTGGAGAAGCACAGATCCGGGTAGGCAGCCAGAACCACAGCGAGTCACGTCTCCGCCCAGCCGCCTGCGTAGTTGGGCGCGGTGTCCACCCAGTTGGCACCCCGGGACGCGGCCATCACTGCGGCCTCGGCCACATCGGGGCAGCGGTAGGTGCCGAGGCCCAGCCGGGCCGTCATCGCGCACCTCCGATCGCGGCGGCCTGGCCGTCGACCAGCTCCGTCACGACACCGGCCGCCTGCCCGAGAGTGATGCCTGCGGCCTGTGCGAGATCGGCCAGCCGGTGAGGTTCCCCGTCGGCGAGGAGCGCGAGCATCGGCTCGGCCTTGGCGGCGAACGTCCACTCCTCACCGCCGGCGGTCAGCCGGACGGTGCCGTCGGACACGGCCGTGAGCGCGGGCCGCGTGGTGACCAGGCGCACCTGGAGGTCGGCGTCCGGCGGAGCCGCCGTGATGTGGGGCAGCGACGGTGCGAGCCGGGCTCGCTCGGTGGCGTCACGCGCGGAGGAGAAGCGGGCGATCAGGTCGTCGCTTTCCAACTCGGCCGTGATGAGCTTGCTGATCGTGTTGAGGAAGGCGTGCTGCTCCTCGGCGGTCCCGAAGCGCGGGAGGTCCGCCTGGACCGCCTCGTGGGCGCGCAACGTCTCCGACAGCCAGGTGATCAGATCGGCGCCCGTCGTGCTCTGCAGACCGCACGTGGCGTGCAGCGAGTGCTGGCCCTCGGAGGCGGCGACGGCGTGCCACCAGCCCTGGGGCAGATAGAGCACATCTCCGGCGGTGAGGACCAGATCGGCGACGGGCTCCTCGGGCGGCGGTTCGGGCGTCTCGACGTCGCGGTGCATCGGCACCGTGCGGGTGGGGCCGTAGATACGCCAGCGCTTCGCGCCGTCGAGCTGGACGACAACCACGTCGTGATCGTCCCAGTGGACACCGAAGCCTTCGATGCCGGTCCAGGAGTCGTACAGGTTGACCTGCACGCCGGTTCGCAGCCAGCGCTCCAGCTGGCCGGCCAGAGCACCGATTCCGGGGTGCAGCTCGTCGACGGCGTCCAGCACCAGCGTGGCACCCTCAGCCAGACGCTGGTGCAACTCGGAGGGCTGGAGCTGGTGCCAGACGGTGCTCCGCCGGGTGACGATCGGCCGGGAGTACGTGTGCGCGGCAGCTGCTCCCCGTTGGTGGCGAGTCGGAAGCGAGGGGGTTCGAACCGGTGGTGGGTCAGGATGGCGTTGAGGTCATCCAAGCTCATGAGTCCTGCGAGTGACGCGGCTTCACCGCGTGCGACCTTGAAGCTGCGGCCGAGCGTCTGGGCGAGGAAGTCATCCCCGCCCAGACGCTCAACCACCGAGAAGTGCTCGGCGGTCATCGTGATGCAGCCGTCAGTCGTTGGTGTCGGTTCGGCCGGTGGAGCCGCCGTCCGACGGCTGCTCGCCACGCGAGCGGGCCGCGGCGACCTTCGCGCGGGCGACCAGCAGGCCGTCGCCCTCCAGCTCGGTGTTGTTCGTCAGGTTCTCGGGCATGAAGCACTCCTTCGGAATGATGGGGCAGGCCGACTGCCCGGCCCCGTCGTGGGTGGAGCGATGGATCCGTTGCCGGGGCAAGCCGCCGGCGAGGAACCGCAGGTGTTTATGCCGCGTAGCTGTTGACCAGCGCGGGCACCTGTATCCCCCAAGCCCGCGTCGGGGCGGGAGGAAGTCTTGTCAGACGCTTGTTGGCGCGACGCCCCGTGCCTTCGGGGCAGCGGCCCTCACCAGCGCGGTGAGTCGCTCGTCGCCCGAAACGGCAGCGGTGGTGCCGACCTCGAACCAGATCCGTTTGCCAGCGGGGCCGGCTCGGCGCCCCAGTTCGTCGCGAGCGCCGCCACCAGGAACAGCCCTCGCCCGTCGGTGGCGTCGAGATCGATCCCGCCTGCAGCCGGCAGTTCGTGGCCGACATCCGTCACCTCGACGCGCCGCCGCTCACCGTCCCAGGACACGTGTACGACGCACGGGGCGCGGGTGTGGGACACAGCGTTGGTGATCAGCTCGATGGACAGCAGCTCGACATCGCGGAGCGCGTCCTCCGCCAGCGGCAAGCCCCAACCGCGCACGGCCCGTATCACCCGCCGCCGGGCGTCCGGCACGGCCTCGGCACTGGGAAGCACGCGAAAGCCGAACGGGCGGGGGCAGTGGCTTGGCGGGTGGCGACGGACATGAGCGCGGACCTTTCACCGGGACGAGGTCGGCAGCGGGCCGATTCGCGCCGGGATTCACCCGGCAGGTATCTACAGAACCGCCTCCAACGCCGGTGAACCAGAGCAGAATTGAAGCGGCGATGAAGCATCCGTGCTGCAAACCTGGGCATGACCTGGCCTGTTATGGCTACGGACGAACTGACGTACCTCTGGAGGACGCGGGATGGCATCCAGGAGGTCCCGGCTGATCCAGCGCAGGGAGGCTGTCGGCCACACCCAGGAATCCTTGGCTGAAGCCCTCGACGTGGACCGTACGACTGTGGGCCGATGGGAGAGCGGTAGGGGTGCCCCGCAGCCCTGGATGCGGCCGAAGCTCGCCCGGGCCCTGGGACTCTCGGTCGACCAGTTGGCCGACCTGCTGGCAGCACCCTCTGCAGCCGCCGAAGCAGTCCCACCGCCCAGCATCGTCGGCGACGCCTCGCCTCCTGTGCCTGCCCGGCGCACGGGCCGCGACAACGATCTCGTAGTGGCCGTGACAGTCGACTCGGCAGAGTCCGCGCTCTTCCTTCGCTTCGCGAGCGCGTCCAACGTGGACGACACACTGCTTGAACAGATCGACGCGGACATCGCGAGGCTGGCAGGGGACTACGTGAGCAAGCCGGTGTCCGAGCTCTTCCACGACATCGGAACCCTCCGGCGAGGAGTGTTCGACTTACTCCGAGGCCGCCAACACCCGTGACAGACAAGCCATCTCTACCTGCAGGCCGGACGCCTCTGCGGCCTGGCCACCCATGTCGCCCTCGACCTCGGCCAGTACACAGCTGCAGCTACGCATTCGCGAACGGCTTGGCGCTGCGCGGAGTCGGCTGGCCACAACGGCCTCCGGGCCTGGATCCGATCCGTCCAGTCCCTGATCGCCTACTGGCAGCAGGACCACCGCCAGGCCGCCGAACTGGCCAGAGCCGGGCTGCCGTACGCGGACAGCGGGACGATCGCAGCCCGCCTGCTCAGCCTCGAAGCACGGGCCACCGCCGCGCTCGGCGACAGCACGAGCGCGCTACGAGCCGTGGAAGCTGCCGAGGCGGCGCGGAGCGCCGTAGCTGCCGTGGATCTTCCCGGCGTATTCACGTTTCCCGAGGCCAAGCAGTGGACCTACGTCGGCACCACCCTCCTTGCTCTGGGCAGTCAGCGTCACATGAACCGCGCCATCGAGGCGTCCTCCAGGGCCATCGCCCTGTACGAGTCCGCACCGCAGCAGGAACAGTCCTCTGGTGACCTGCTGGCCGCCCGCCTTGACCTCGCCAACGCCCACCTCGCCCACGGTGACCTCGACGGTCTGCAGGAGAAGCTCTCGGTGGTGCTGAGCGCCGCACCGGACCGGCGAACAGCGAGCATCTCCAGCCGCCTTCGGGCGCTGAGCGCTCGTCTCGCCGAGCCCGGCTACGCAGGCTCCCCGGTCGTCCTGAGTCTCCGTGAGAATGTCAGAGAAGCCTGCTCTCGACCAGCACTCACGAACCCTCCGGAGCTGCCCCAGTGACGAGCAACACCGCGCAGCAGGACGCCGCAGTCGCCGACAAGGCGATCCTCGCGAACAGCGCATACGCCGACGGACGCCACCTGGCCGCCCGCCAGTCGATCTACCAGTGGCAGCAGCCGCAGTACGACCTGCCCGGGGTCATCGTTGAAGAACTGGCCGACACCAGCGGCACCGTCATCGACGTCGGCTGCGGCAACGGCAAGTTCGTCAGCCGCCTGCACCACGACCGCCCGGACCTCCAGATCATCGGAATGGACATCTCGGCGGGCATCCTCGCCGACGTCGCGAAGCCGGTCCTGGTGGCCGACGCCCAGGCCCTGCCCTTCGCCGACGACAGCGCCGACGCCGTACTGGCCCTGCACATGCTGTACCACGTCAGCGACATCACGTCCACGATCGAGGAGTTGGCCCGCGTCCTCCGGCCTGGCGGTGTGCTCATTGCCTCGACCAACAGCGACACCGACAAGCGGGAGCTGGACCAGCTCTGGGCCAAGGCTGCAGGAGACGTCCTCGGGATTCCGGAGGGGCCGGCGCGAGTCTCGCTAAGCTCCCGCTTCTCCCTGGAGAAGGCCCGCGGCTACCTCGGAACGGCGTTCAAAGACGTCCAGGTGCGGGAACTGCCCGGAATTATCGAGATCACCGACCCTGCGCCGATCGTCGCCCACCTAGCTTCCTACGAGGCGTGGGCAGCCCAATGCGGTGTCCCGTTCCATGAGACCGTCAGCCGAGCGGCTGAGATCGCTGCTGCGACAATCGATGCCCGAGGCTTCTTCAAGATCACGTGCCTTGGCGGGATTTTGGTATGCCAGCTGTAGGGGCAAGTCGTGCCCTGCTCCTGCGGGCAGCGCAGGCACGACCCCCGCGGGCACCTATTCAAGCTCAGCGATGTGGTGAGCCTGTGAGCTCAGGTGTGGATGGTGGGCCAGCAGGGCCTTGGCTAGCACCAGATCCTCTCGCGCCTCGTCGGTGCGCCCAAGGCGCCTGTAATTGATGATTCGGGTCTTGATGGCCATGAGGAGTGTTTCACTCGGGACCTCCTTCATGGACTCATCATCGATGATCTTTGTGAACGTCCTGATAGCGGCGTCGGTTTCTCCAGCGCGACTTAGTGCAACGCCAAGTTGGTGACGCAACACGAGATCGCTGGGCGAGAACTCTACCGCTCGACGCAGAGCATTTACCCGTCCATACTTGTCACGCTGGGCGTCGCACACTCGAGCCTTCACGCTATATGCGAGCCCCCCAGTGAGTTTATTTGCTCGGCTGCATGCAATATTGGCAAAGTTTATCGCCTGGCCAATTCGTTTTCTGGCCAGCTCGTAGTTGGCGCTCATGGCGAATACGTATGCACTCGTTGGAGCGACTTCGCGAGCCTGCTTGAACAGATCATCTGCGGACTCGAGGTTTCCTGAGAATGTTTCGGATTCTCCGCGGCGGCATAGAATTGTGCCACGCTTCTCGTTGTCGGTCTGAATTCCATATCGCTCGAAAACGCTAACGAAGCGTTCTACTTCCCATGATTTTAGCTCCATCTGCTGTGTATATTGCTGCACCCGGCGTCGCGCGTCGGTCTCCAGAGTGCCGAACTGCGAGAGCTGGCGGCCGGCGAAAGCAAGCGTGATGGGTAGACTCACGAATACCGCCTGCCCGTCCGCAGGGTGGAGCTGGCGACTCACAAGCGTCGCTTCCTCCAGCTCTCGCAAGGCTGTGTCCAGGCGGTCGTGCGACATTTCCGCGGCGAGGGCAAGAAGCTGGATCCCGGGAGGGGTGTCGAAAATGTACATTACCGACAAGGCCCGCTTTGCGTCTTGCGATAGGACGTCCCAGATGTTGCGGAAGCTAAATTCCAGTACCGGCGAATCCTCTCCCTTGACGTCTTTCAGTGCGCTGTCGAGGTCTCCTCGCAATTTGAATCGCCCGAGTGCCCACTGAATGGCCAGAGGGAGTCCTCCGCAGGCTTTGTTGATCTGCTCGATCCGGCGATCCGTGAGCTGCAGATTGATCTGGAGCTCTTCTGCCTTCACCGTCGCAAACTCGCGCGTCTCGGCATTATTTAGCTCGGGAACAGTTACCGGATATTCCCACCCGCCAGTCTTGCGCCGGCTGGTGATGATGACCTTTGCCAGCGACTCTGGAGGGAGTTCCTGGACGAAAGAGATAATCCTTCCGTCGTCTACTGTCTCCAGATTGTCGAGCACAATTAGAGTTGGCCATACGGAAAGCCACTCAATTACTGTGCTCTTCTTCTCCTCCAGGGCGTCAGGAGGCTCCTCGCTGAAGAGTCTAAGGATTTGGTCGAGCAGCCCTTCAAGTGAATAGAGGGTCCTGCTCTCGGATCGAGTGATGCCACCAGCGGTTAGAACCGTTTCCTTGGCGGTCAGTTGAAGGATGGCCTCGAAGGTTCGGTCCTCGTAAAAATGGTATGCGGCCCATGTGGCAAGCGCGGACTTTCCGACTCCGCCAGGTCCATGCACATTAATTATCCAGATGCGTGGATCTCTTGTCACTGCGGAAACGAGCTGCTCTCGGAGATTGTTGCGCCCAACAAAGAACCGGTAGTCCTTCTCAAGGAGTCGATAAGTTCCCGAGTCAACCGCAAATGGGCTTTTCGTTTCTTTATCAAGACTGTCTTGGTCTGCACGTTCCTCGAGGTCGTCGAGTAGCTCCTCGAGCTCCTCGCTGTTGTCGATTCGAACGGTGGAGTCGCCGCGGCGGAAATATATCTCGCCTCGCCGAAGGCCGAAGGATTCCTTGATGCAAAAGTCGTGCTTTACGAGGGTGGGTGTGCGTCGCTTTTTCCGCTTGGCGGCGGAGCGGATAAAAATTACTGCAAACCAGCGAGGTTCTCCGGTGTAGCGAAGCTGATGCTGCACAATGTCGACGGCGATCTCGATTCCCGCTGCACGGCGAATCTTGTCGCGAAGGAGCTTCGCATCGTAGGGAAGCTCGCTGGCCAGGCCCACAGGTACCCAGCTCCTATCCTGAACGCCGACCACGATGTACCCGCCGCCGGTATTCTTCATGGCTAGGGCATCTCTGGTGAAGGATGCCGCGCCGTGATCATTTTCCAGATGCAGTTCCTGCTTGAAATCAAGCCATTCGCACTCGCCGCGACAATCGATCAGATATTTGAGGGCCTCCATGCTCAGATCGCCCTCTCGTACCATTCGTTCGATGGTGGCGAGGTTCATCCGCTACCCGCTCTCTGCTCAGGCTTGCATCAGGGTGTTGCCGAAGGACCGGCGTGGATCCCGGCAGTCTAGTGAGGCAAGTGAGGCTTGGGGGCTGGAATGACAAGGACGAGTCCAAGGCGGGAGCCGCTTGGAGCGGGTGCGTGAGCGCTGGGTGAGCGAACGGGGTGGCAGGAGCCGAGCGGAGCTGGATCACGAGACCCGCCGCGTGGCGCTGACCTGCAGGTTCAGCGCCACGCGGCATCAGGTGTCACGTGCCGTCATGGTCCGGGTTCGTCTTGTATAGCGGGGGTCGTCGGTTCGAACCCGACAGGGGGCTCCGAGCAGCAGTGGGAAGGGCCGGTCCGACGGGTGTCGGGCCGGCCCTTCGGCGTTGCCGGGGTCAGTCCGGGGGGAGGGTGAGGGTGGCGAGGGCGCCGCCGTCGGGGTGGTTGGCGAAGGTCAGGGTGGCGCCGATGACGCGGGCGTGGCCGGTGGCGATGGTGAGGCCGAGGCCGTGGCCGCGGCCGCGTTCGGGGGCGTTGGTGCGGAAGCGCTGGGGGCCGTGCCGCAGGAGGTCCTCGGGGTAGCCGGGGCCGTGGTCGCGGACGGTGATCCGCGGGCCGTCGACGTGCAGGTGGACGGGGCCGGCGCCGTGGCGGTGGGCGTTGAGGAGGAGGTTGCCGAGGATGCGGTCCAGCCGGCGCAGGTCGGTGCGGACCCGCCGGTCGGCGGTGACGTCGACGGTGACGTCCAGGCCGGTGAGGGTGACGGTGCGGCGGGCCGCGCGTTCCAGGGGGACGGCGGAGAGGTCGGGGGACTCGGCGTCCGCGTCCAGGCGGGACACCTCCAGCAGGTCCTCGACCAGGCCGCGCAGCGCCTGGACCCGGTTCTGCACGAGCTGGGTGGGGCGGCCGGGCGGCAGCAGTTCGGCGGCGGTGACCAGCCCGGTGAGCGGGGTGCGCAGCTCGTGGGCGACGTCCGCGGTGAAGCGCTGCTCGTCCTCCAGCCGCCGGTGCAGGGTGCGGGACATCAGGTCGACGGCGGCGGCGAGGTCGGCCACCTCGTCCTTGCCGTCGACGAGTTCACCGATCCGGGTGTCCGTCCCGCCGGCCGCGATGCCCCGGGCGGCGGTGGCCGCGGTGCGCAGCCGGCGGCTGATCCGGTCGGCGACGAGCACGCCGGCCAGCACGGTGGTGAACACCGCGGCGACGACGGTGAGCAGGATGATCCGGTCCAGGTCCGCGATGGCCTGCCGGTCCTGGGCGAAGTCCACCCGGACGGACAGCACCCCGTTCTGCACCGGTCCGGCCGCCCACATCGACTCTCCGCTGCCGTCGGCGGCGAGCAGCGAGCCGTGCCGGCCGCTCGCGGCGAGGGCGCGCAGCCGCTCGGGCAGGGCCGGGTCGTTCACGGCGGCGCCGCGGCCGGACGGGGCGCCGCCGCGGCCGTAGTCGTCCAGGGCGGAGTCGAGGACGGCGAGTGCGGAGGAACGGGCCTGGTCGACGTGCTGACGGATCATCGCCTGGTGGACCAGCAGGCCTACGGCCACCGCGACCAGGACGGCGATGGCGGCGACGGCGGTGGCGATCTGGCGGCGCAGGGTCATGCCGGGCGCCGCAGCTTGTAGCCGAACCCGCGGACGGTCTCGATCCGGCCGGAGCCGATCTTGGCGCGCAGCCGCTGCACGTGGACGTCCACGACCCGGGTGTCGGCGCCCCACTCGTAGTCCCAGACGCGTTCGAGCAGGGTGGAGCGCTCCAGCACGATCCCGGGCGCGGCGGTGAACTCCAGCAGCAGCCGCAGTTCGGTGGGGGTGAGCGGGACGAGGCGGCCGTCCACCCGGACCTCCATGCTGTCGGTGTCCACCTGGAGGCCGTCGAAGCTGCGCACGGCGGGGGAGGGGGCGGGGGCGGGGGCCTCCGGCGGCCGCGGGGTCCCGGGGACGGCCGGCGGTGGTGGTGGCGGCGGGGTGTCGGCCGCCGGGACGACCCGGACGCGGCGCAGCACGGTACGGATCCGGGCGACCAGGACGGCGCTCTCGAAGGGCTTGACCACGTAGTCGTCGGCGCCGGCCTCCAGCCCGGAGACCACGTCCACCGGATCGGTGCGGGCGGACATCATCAGGATCGGCAGCTGGCTCTCCTCGCGGATCCGGCGGCAGAGGCCGACCCCGTCGAGCAGCGGCAGCATGACGTCGAGCAGGAGCAGGTCGGGCCGGACGGCGTGGAAGGCCTCCAGCCCCTCCAGGCCGTCGGCCGCCGTGGTGACCGGGAAGCCGTAGCGTTCCAGGGCCATCCGGGTGGCCTCGCGGATCACCTCGTCGTCCTCGACCAGGAGGATGTGCGGGTGGGCGGGGGTGCCGGCGGCGCCGGTGTGGGTGGAGTCGGTGCCTGCGGGGGTGGTCATCGCTTCGCTTCCGGGAGCACGGCGGGGGCGGAGGGCACGGTGGACGGCCGGGCGCCGCGCGGGGACGGGACGGCGGCCCCGGGGGCCGCGGGCTGCGGCGCGAGGGGGGTGCGGCGCACCGGTCCCGGGCTGGCTTCGGGCGTGGCGGTGGCCGCCCGGCCGGTGTCCGGGCCGGTGGCCGGGCCCGTGGGCGGGCCGGTGGGCGGCAGCACGCCGACGCCCTCGTCCCGGCGTTCCTTCAGGGCGAGCCTGGCCCCGTCCCACTGGTAGTGGCTGCTGGTCTGGACGTAGGCGCTGGTCGGCTCGTACAGCCAGAGGTCGGGGCCGATGGTCGCGGCGCTGAACGCCGGCTGGACCGGCACCTGGAGGACGGGCAGCAGGCGGTCCCCGACGAGGGTGTAGACGTGCAGCACGACCCGCCCGGGGGTGACGACGACGGAGATCAGCTCGGGCTGCCCGTCCCCGGTGACGTCGCGGAACTCGGGGGCGCGGACCTCGCAGTCGGCGCAGGTGCCGAGCGCCTGCCGCTCCTCCGGGCCCACCGTCGGGTCCTTGGCGAGGACGGTGCGGACGTCGACCGCGGTGATGTCGTGCCCGGGGACGGTCACGTCCGGTACGGGCTGCGGCGGCTCCTGGGTGGCACCGGCCGCGGGCGTGGCCGGCGGCGGGGAGGTGGGCAGCTGGGGCCAGAGCGGCCGGGGCACCGGCGGCGGGGTGACGGCCTCGGCCGGGCCCTGGTCGCGCAGCTCGCCGGGGGTGGCGGGGCCGAAGGCCAGGGCGGCGAGGGCGAGGACGACGACCAGGCCGGCCAGGGTGGCCACCGGGACGGCGCCGGGTCGGCGGCGGGATGGTGGGGTTGCTGCCACGGTCGGTGTCGTCCTCCTGATCTGCGGCGACGTTTCGGCCGTCGCTCCCGTCACCGCCCCGGTGGTAGGTCGCGCGAACGGCGGCCGGCGGTTCCGCGGCGGGGTCCCGTGCCGTCGTCGGGCCGGTTCCACGGGGGCTCCGGTCCGTGACGCGGCCCCGAGTTCCGCCGTCGGGCCGGGGCGGGGCGGGGCGCGGCGGGGCCGCGTCGGCGTCGGCGTCAGGCCAGGTCCGCCAGCACGATGATGTTGTCCGTCCAGTGGCCGTCCGAGCCGATCCGTCCGCCGCAGGTGATCAGCCGCAGTGCGGGCGCGGGCGTGTCACCGTACACCTGTTCGGTCGGGAAGCGGTCCTTGGCGGCCTGGAGCAGGGTGCGGACCTTGAAGTCCACGGTGCCGCCGTCCGCGCGCCGGATCCGGATCAGCTCGCCGGGCCGGAGCTTCGGCAGCTGCTTGAAGACCGCCGGGCCGTGCGCGGTGTCGTAGTGCCCGATGAGCACGGCGGGGCCGGTCTCGCCGGGGGTGGGGCCGTTGCGGTACCAGCCGACCTCGTCGCCCCGGTCGGCCGGCGGCACCTCGACCGTGCCGTCGGGGTTCAGGCCGAGTTCGGCCACCGGGGCGTCCACCCCGACGGAGGGGACCAGCAGCCGGGTCGGCGGCGACGGCGGGTACGGCTTGGGAGCGACGGGTGCGGTGGGCGCGGCGGGCGCGGTGCCGGTCGTGGCTCCGGCGCCCTGGGCCGCCGCCGGGGTGCCGGTCCCCCCGCTGCCGTGCCCGGAGGTCTCGACCCGTACCACCGGGGTCTCCCGTCCGGACAGGGCGAGCGAGGTGCCGAGCACCAGGCAGAGCAGGCCCGCGGTGCCGAAGGCGGTACGGCTCAGCGGGCCCGGGCCGGGCCGGGCGGCGCGTCGGCGCCCCCGCCGGCGGCCCTTGGCGCGTCGGCGGCTGTCGGTCCCCGCCACCGGGGCGGCCCCGGCGCCGCTTCCCCGACTGGCCGGGTACGGGGAAGCGGCGCCGGGGTGCCCGGCGGACTCGGGACCGGTGTCAGCCGCGCGCACCGGAGCGGCGGCGCAGGACGGCGAAGCCCAGGCCCGCGGCGCCGACGGCCGCGACGGCGCCGCCACCGGCGAGCATCAGGCCGGAGCCGTCGGAGGCGGCGGAGCCGTCACCGGCCTGCGCGGCGCCCCGGGGCACCTCGCGGACCTGCGCCGGCTGGGCGCCACCGGGCGCGGCCGGGGCGGGCGAGGCGGCGCTCCTGGGAACGGTCACGGCGGGCGAGGCCTCGGGCTTCGGCGCCTCGGCCCTCGGGGCGGCCGGTGCGGGCGCGGAGGTCTTCGCCGCCGCGTCGACGTTCGGGCTGGCGACGCTGGGGGCGGCGGGCTTCGGCGCGCTGTCGGCCCAGGCCTGCCCGCCGGTGACGGTGGCCAGCAGCGCGGCGCCGGTCAGGGCGCAGGCCGCCAGGACGCGGCGGGCGGGCGAACGGTGGGTACGGCTCATGCGGGGTGTCTCCCTCTGCATCGGTCGGTGCGTGGTGGACGCCGCTCCGCGGTGCGGTTCGCGGGGTCCGCCGTGCTGGTGTCGCGGGACGTCCGTCGTCGGCGCCGGACGCGTACGTCCTCGTCGTGGACGCCCTCCCGGCCGGTTCGAAGGGGTCGGCCGGTGGCGTCGTGGACGACGGTAGGAGGGCCGTGTCGCGGTCCTCGGCCGGTCGTGTCACGGCCGCCCATCGGCTGCGTAACGGCGGCGCGGAGCCGCTCGCGCCTCCGGCCGACGGCCGCGCGGTTACCGCCCCGACCGGAGCCGGCGGAGGGTCCAGTCCGGGCCGAGGGGCCGGGTGCGGGCGGTGAAGAGTTCGGCGGCGCGCCGGTAGGAGAGGCGGGCGCGGCCGGTGTGGGGGCAGCGGTCGCGGGCGGGGGTGCCGGCGGGTGCGCGGCGGTCGGTGAGGAAGAGCGGGCCGGCGGCGCGGCCGGCCATGAGGAGGGGGAGCAGCCGGGCGGTGCCGGACTGCCAGTGGACGGCGGGGTATCCGTGACGGGTGCGGCGGCGGGGCAGGTCGAGGTGGTCGGTGTCCAGGGCGAGGACGGTCTCGATCGGGGCGCCGGACTCGTGCAGCAGGTGCCAGAGCGTCTGTTCGCGCAGTGGCGCGCGGAGGGCGAAGAGGGTGCGCAACTGCTCGGCGTCCAGGGCGGGTTCGGCGGGTTCGGGCAGCCGGTGGGGGCGGAGGTCGGCGGTCGGGTCGTCGTCGAGCCAGCCCCTGGCCCGCCACCAGGCCACGGCCGCGCGCAGGGTGGAGAGTTCCCGGTTGAGGGTGCGCGGGTCGGTGTCGGCGCCGCGCCGGGCGGCCGCGGCGCGGAGCCGTGCGGCGGCGTCGGGGTGGTCGAGCAGGGCGAGCGGCAGGACGGGCGGCCGGGCGCGCCGCCGTTCCTGGCCGGTGGGGGCGGGCCGGTCGGCGAGTGCCCAGGCCCAGGTGTCCAGCGCGATCCGGTAGATCCGGCGGGAGCCGTCGGAGAGCCCGGAGGCGGCCAGGTAGCGCTCGACGGCGACGGCGTACTCGACCGGTGGGAGCTCTGCCACGGTCCGACCTCTTTCCGCAGTAAACGGCATTCCGACGACATTCTCGAAGACGCTCGATGCTATCCGCGGTTCGCGGTGAACGGCTAGCAAGCAGCAGGTGAGAGGCCTTTCGACGGGGTATTTACTGCGGTTGTCGACCGCCTCGGCGGAATTGATGCGAAAAGACTCAGGTTTTCTCCCGGAAACCCTTGAACCGCACTCCCGTCGAACCCCAGACTGGCTGCCCATGGCAGTGGACACAGACCGGATCCCGGCCCGCCGAAGGCGCCCGGGAGACCGTCTCGCCGTGCTGGGCGAGCGCGATTTCACCCGCTTCTTCATCGGGTACACGACCTCCCTCGTCGGCTCCTCGATGGCGCCGGTCGCGGTGGCCTTCGCGGTGCTCGACACCGGGGGAGAGGGGACCGCGCGAAGCGGCACCGACCTGGGGTGGGTGATGGCGGCCCGGATCCTCCCGGTGGTGCTGGTGCTGCTGGCCGGCGGGGTCATCGCGGACCGGCTCGGCAGCCGCCGGGTGATGCTGGGCTCGGACGTGGTGCGCGGCCTGGTCCAGGCGCTGTTCGCCGGGCTGCTGGCGGCCGGGCACGCGCCGGTCTGGGCGATGGTCGCGCTGGTGGCGGTCTGGGGGGTCGGCGAGGGGCTGTTCATGCCGGCCTTCGGCGCGATCGTGCCCGACCTGGTGCGCCGCAAGGAACTGATGGCGGACGCCAACACCCTGCTCGGGCTGGCCCGTTCGGTGTCCACCGTGGTCGGCCCCGCCACCGCCGGCCTGGTCACCGCCGCCTGGGGCCCGGCGGCGGTGCTGCTGGCCGACGCGGTGACGTACGGCGTCGGCGCGGTCGCGCTGGCCGGGCTGCGGCTGCCGGCGCGGCCGGCGGCGGCCGGCGGGGAGTCGATGGTCCGGGACGTCCGGGCCGGCTGGTCGGAGTTCGCCGCCCGCCCCTGGCTGTGGATCACCACCGTGCAGACCGGCCTGTTCAACCTGCTGGTGTGGGCCCCCTTCCTGGTACTCGGCCCGCTGCTCGCCCAGCGGGACCTCGGCGGCGCCCGGGCCTGGGGCCTGGTGATGGGCGGGTACGGCGCCGGCGCGGTGCTGGGCGGCCTGCTGATGCTCGGCCGCGCGCCCGCCCGTCCGCTCGCGGTGGCGTCCGTGGCGGCGCTGGCCTGGGCGGTGCCCTCCGGGGCGCTCGCGGCCGGGGCCGGGCTGCCCTGGGTGGCGGCCGGCGCGCTGGTGGCCGGGGTCGGCTCGGCGGTCTGCGGGACGCTGTACAGCACCACCACGCAGAAGTGGGTGCCGGTCGAACTGCTCGGCCGGATGACGGCCTTCGGCGTGCTGGGCTCCTTCGCCCTCGGCCCGCTCGGGCTGGCGGCGGCCGGACCGCTGGCGGGCCGGTTCGGCGCGGACACCGTGTTGCTGATCGGGGCTGTCTGGCAACTGGCGGCCGGGGCCGTAGTGTTGGCCGTACCGGCGGTACGGAACCGCCGCTGGGAGGAGGGCCCGGACAGCTGACCAACCCCTCGGACGGCTCCGGGGCGCACCCCCGGCCCACCGCGCACCGCGCCCGGCCGGCCCCGGAGCGCAACCGGCTGCCCCTCCCGCGCACGTAGGCCTCCGCGGCGGGCGGGGCGGCCGACCCGGTCGTACGGTGGAGGGCGGGGGTGACGGAGGAGGTCGATCATGCCCGGCTCGCTCACCATCAGCCACCACGAGTCCGCGGTCACCCTGGACCACGCGGACGCGGAGCGGCTCGCCACCGTCCTGGCGGAACTGGCGTACCTGCTGGAGATCCCGGGGCCCAACCGGATCAACGACGAACAGCTCGCCGTGCTGTGCGAGGGCCGCGCCCCGGTCCGCGCCGAACTGGTGCACTGGTGCGCGTCGAACGCCCGCGCGCTGAAGGGGCAGCTCTGACCGGAGCCGCCCGTGCCGCCGGCCGCCCGCCGTACGATGGCGCGCGGGGCGGGGACGCCCCCCGGGTGCCGGGGTGGCCGGCGGCCGGTCCGGCGGAGGGTGGGGGCCCGAGCGTGCCGCAGTCCTGGTCGATGTCCTGGCTGACCGTGCCCACGCCGCTGCCCAGCGGGCCGATGCACATCGCGGTGACCCCGCTCGGCGTGGCCTCGGCCGGGTACACCGGGCCGAGCGGGGGCGAGGCGCCGGCGTGCACCGACGCGTCGAAGGTCGCCGTCGTCACCGAGCGGATCGGCGCCTACCTGGCGGGCCGCACCCGCGAGTTGGGCCTGCCGATCGACTGGAGCCTGAGCTCCGGCCCGCACCGCGCGGTGCTGCGGACCCTCTGGCGCGAGGTGCCGTACGGCCGGACCATCACCTACGGCGAACTGGCCGCCCGCAGCGGGGTGTTCGAGGACGTCGCGGAGCCCGGCCTGGCCGCCCGCACGGTCGGGCAGATGATGGCGGCCAACCCCGTCCCCCTGCTGGTGCCCTGCCACCGGGTGGTGGCGGCGGACGGGCTCGGCGGCTTCGGCGGCGGCCGGGTCGGGATCGAGGTGAAGCGCTGGCTGCTCACCCTGGAGGGCGTGCTGGAGCCCACCCTGGACTGGAACGGCCCGCTGTAGCGACGGCGGGGCCGCCGACGGCGAGGGGCCGGCCGTGGCCGACGGTCGGCGAGGGGCCGGCCGTGGCCGGTGGTCGGCGAGGCACGTGCGGAGCGTGTCGGAGGGTGGCGCGGGCCGGGGCCCGCATGGGGGAGGATGGGGCCGGTCGAGGCGCGGACGAGGCGCGTGCCCGGCGCCCGGCCGAGGCCGGGCCGAGACCCGGCTGACGTGCGGAACCCCGATATGTTCGAATAAATAGTCGAACGAATATCGATCGGGTGATCTATTCGTACTATTTGTTTGGGCATTCTGAACCACTCGAACGAGTGATTGCGGGTCGCCCTCGAATGGGCCCACCATGAAGCTGCAACACGCATGTGCAAGGCGACACTTCATCGGGATATGCGAAGGGCTCCCCCATGTCGACCGAAACCAATGCCGGTATTCCCGCGCCCGGTGCGCAGTCGGACCTCCGGCAGCAGCAGAGTCTGAGCACGGCGGGCGCGCGGAACCTCGCGACGACCACCAAGTCCGCCCCCCAGATGCAGGGCATCAGCCCGCGCTGGCTGCTCAGGAAGCTGCCCTGGGTGCAGGTGTCCGGCGGCACCTACCGGGTGAACCGCCGCCTGCGCCACTCGGTCGGCCGCGGCCGGGTGAGTTTCGTCAAGACCGGGGCCGAGGTGCGGATCGTCCCGCCCACGCTGGTCGAGGTGCCGGTGCTGCGCGGTTTCCAGGACGAGGCCCTGCTGGAGGAGTTGGCCGCGCGCTTCGTGCAGCGGGACTTCGACGCGGGCGACGTCCTGGTCCGGGCCGGGTCGCCGATCACCGAGGTCTTCCTGATCGCGCACGGCAAGCTCGACCGGCTGGGCACCGGCAAGTACGGCGAGGAGACGGTGGTCGGCTCCCTCGCCGACGGCGACCACCTCGGCGACGAGGCGATCCGGCAGGACGGCGGCGACTGGCCGTACACCGTCCGCGCCGCGACGTCCGGCACGGTGCTGACGCTGCCCTGGCCCGCCTTCCAGGAGCTGCACGACCGCTCCGAGGCGCTCCAGCTCCAGGTCATCGAGTACCTGAACGGCTTCCAGCAGGCGCAGAACAAGCACGGTGAGGCCGCGATCGACCTCTCCGCCGGCCACGAGGGCGAGTACGAGCTGCCCGGCGCCTTCGTGGACTACGAGCTCAAGCCGCGCGAGTACGAGCTGAGCGTCGCGCAGACCATCCTCAAGGTGCACACCCGGGTCGCCGACCTCTACAACCAGCCGATGAACCAGACCGAGCACCAGCTCCGGCTGACCATCGAGGCCCTGCGCGAGCGCCAGGAGCACGAGCTCGTCAACAACCCCGAGTTCGGCCTGCTCGGCAACGCCGCGTACGACCAGCGGTTCCAGACCCACTCCGGCCCGCCCACCCCGGACGACATGGACGAGCTGCTCAGCCGCCGCCGCGGCACCAGGATGTTCCTGGCCCACCCCCGGGCCATCGCCGCCTTCGGCCGGGAGCTCAACAAGCGCGGCCTCTACCCGGGGACGGTCGAGGTCGAGGGCAAGCAGCTCATGTCCTGGCGCGGGGTCCCGGTCTTCCCGTGCAACAAGATCCCGATCGTCGGGAGCACCAGCTCGATCATCGCGATGCGAACCGGCGAGGACAACCAGGGCGTCATCGGTCTGCACCAGACCGGGATTCCGGACGAATACCAGCCGAGCCTTTCGGTGCGGTTCATGGGAATCGACGAGAAGGCCATCATTTCCTACCTGGTGAGCGTCTACTACTCCGCCGCGATCCTGGTACCGGACGCGGTCGGCGTCCTGGAGAACGTGGACATCGCGCAGTACTGACGGTCCGCGGGGCCGGTCGCCGGGCCGCGCCGTCCGCCGAGGGCCGTTGGGCGGCTGCGGCGGACGGCGCGCCCCGGTGCGTACGGGCCCGGCCCGAGGCGGCCGCGGCGCGTACGACCGTGCCCGCGGCGCAACTCCGGCCCGCCGTCGGCGGGCCGTCCCACGACAGGCGCCCGACAGGGGGAGACACCCATGACGAGTCCCATGCTGGAGCGGGACCACAAAGAGGGGCACGAGGCGGCGGACATCCTCGCCCGTACCCGCGCCCTGGTCGATCCGGTCCTGCGGGCCGCCGTCGACTCGCTGCCCGGCACCATGCGCAAGGTGGCCGGCTACCACTTCGGCTGGTGGGAGGCGGACGGCACCCCGGCCGAGGCCTCCGCCGGCAAGGCGATCCGGCCGGCCATGGTCCTGGCCGCCACCCAGGCGCTGGGCGGCAAGCCCGGCGAGGCCGTCGCCGCGGCAGCAGCGGTGGAGCTGGTGCACAACTTCACCCTGCTCCACGACGACGTCATCGACCGGGACGACACCCGGCGCCACCGGCCCACCGCCTGGCGGGTGTTCGGCACCACCGAGGCCATCCTGGCCGGGGACGCCATGCACTCCCTCGCGCTGCGCCTGCTCGCCGAGGACGGCCACCCGGCCGCCCAGGGCTCGATCCGCCGGCTCGCGGACTGCGTGGTCGAGCTCTGCGAGGGCCAGCAGATCGACTGCGCCTTCGAGCGGCGCAACGACGTCTCGCTGTCCGAGTGCCTGGCCATGGCGGAGGCCAAGACCGGCGCCCTGCTCGGCGCCGCCTGCGCGATGGGCGCCCTGTACGGGGGCGCCTCCGAGGACGCGGCGCAGGCCCTGGACGGCTTCGGGCGGGAGATCGGCCTGGCCTTCCAGCTGATCGACGACCTGATCGGAATCTGGGGTGACCCCGCGGTCACCGGCAAGCCGGTCGGCGCGGACCTGGTCGCCCGGAAGAAGTCGCTGCCGGTGGTCGCGGCGCTGGGGTCCGGCACCGTCGAGGGCAAGGCGCTGGCCGAGCTGTACGCGCTGGAACGCCCGCTGACCGCTGAGGAGTTGGCGCAGTGCGCGGCGGCCGTCGAGGCGGCCGGCGGGCGCGGCTGGGCGCAGGGCGAGTCCTGCGAGCGGATGGCCACGGCGATGGCGCAGCTGGCCGCCGCCGTCCCGGAGCCGGCCGCAGCCGACGAACTGCTGGCGCTCGCCGAGCTGGTCACCCGCCGCACGCACTGAGCGGGGTCGGCCGCGGTGTCCGATGCGGCCGGTCGCACGCACTGAGCGAGGCCGCCGGCGTCCAACGCGCCCACCGGAGTGGGAAGTCGGCCCGGTCGACTTCCCACTCTGCTGTCCGGGTGGCCGAGCGGTCGGCCGACGGAGGCCGACAGCTGTCGGCGGTCAGCCGAAGGCGGCCAGCAGCCGTCGCTCCTTGGCGGGTTCGATGCCCTGCCGGACCGCCGCCCCCGGCCGCCCCTTGCGTCCCTCGGCGTCGGTGTCCTCGGCCGGTCCGCGCGTCCGCAGCCACTCCCAGGTGTCCCGGGCCGTCTCGGCGAACGGCCGGCAGCGCAGCCCGGCCGCCTCCGCCCGGCCGGTGTCGGCCAGCCAGGCGCCCGCCAGCTCGGGCAGGTCCGGCGCCCAGAAGGGGAGTTCGACCCACGCGCCGACCTGGTCCGGCCCCTCGGCGAGCAGCGGCCCGTCCGGTACCCAGACCAGCTCGGTGCCCGCGGCGCCCGCGACCTCCCGGCAGGTCTCCAGCCACTCGCCGAAGGTGAGCCGGCCGGGCGGCGCGGTGGTGACGAACCGCCCCGCCGTTCCGGCCGTGAGCAGGTCCAGCCCGAAGCCGGCGAAGTCCCGGACGTCGATCACCTGCATGGTCCGCTGGGGGTCCCCCGGGGCGAGCACCCGGCCGCCGCGGGCCATCCGCTCCAGCCACCAGGGCAGCCGGCCGCCGAACTCGTACGGTCCGACGAGCAGCCCGCTGTTCAGCACCAGCGTGCGCCCGACGCCGAACCCCTCCAGCACGGCGCGTTCGCAGCCCGCCTTCAGGGCGTTGCCGGGCGGCTGGCCGGGCGGGGTGTCGGCGGGGCAGGGGTACGGTGCGGAGTCCTCGTCGACCACCCGGGCGGGCCAGTCGGCGAAGGCGTGCACGGAGGAGACGAAGGTGTAGTGGCCGGCCCGCCCGCGCAGCAGCCGGGCGCTGAGCGCCGCCTGGGCGGGCTGCTGGGCGGAGGTGTCGACGACGGCGTCCCAGCTGCGCCCCTCGACCAGCCGGGCGAGGTCCTCGGCGCTGTCGCGGTCGCCCCGGACGGTCTCGACGCCGGGCAGATCCGCGGCGCTGCGGCCGCGGTTGAAGGTGGTGACCCGGTGGCCCCGGGTGAGGGCCTCGGCGGCGTAGGCCCGCCCCAGGAAGGACGAGCCGCCCAGCAGAAGGATCTTCATGCCGACGAGCCTCTCCCGGCCGCCCCGCCCGTACGCCCGGATTCGCGGTCAGCAGACCGCGGCCCACCGGATGCCGCGCGGCGGCCGATCCGACGTGCCGCCCCACCCGGCCCCGCTTAGCATCCGATGTGTACCGCGCTCGGCGACCGCACCCCGGCCCGGTGCACGACCCGGACGGCGGACCCACCCGCCGCAGCCGGCCCGAACGGCCGCGGGACGCCGAGCGGTTCCGCCGACCGGCCGCCCGCCCCGGACGAAGGACCCGCGATGAACCAGCCCGAGCTGGAGGCCCTGGCCGCCGACGCGTACGTCTACGGCTACCCGCTGGTCGCCGGCCTCACCATGGTCGAGCGCTTCGCCCGGGGCGGCCTGGGCACCCTGCCGGCGGCGCCGTTCAACCAGGTCAGCCACGCCACCCGGCTGGCGGGCCCGGCCGACGACTTCGTCTCGGTCAACAACGACACCGTCTACTCGATCGCCCAGCTCGACCTCTCCGAGGGCCCGCAGGTGCTGAGCGTCCCGGACACCGCGGGCGCCTACTACGTGCTGCAGTTCATCGACGCCTGGACGGAGAACGTCGCCTACCTCGGCCGCCGGGCCACCGGCACCGGCGCGCAGACCTGGCTGATCGTCCCGCCCGGCTGGCACGGCACCCCGCCGGACCCCAGCCGGGTGATCGAGCTGCCGACCACCGTCGGCACCCTCGTCGGCCGCTTCGCCTGCACCGGCCCGGACGACCTGCCCCGGGTCCGGGCCCTCCAGGCCGCCCTGGAACTGGAGCCGCTGGAACCCGGCGGCCTGGTCGCCGGACTGCCCGAGCCGGACGGGGACGTCCCCGAGCGGCTGGCCTTCTTCGAGCGGATGCGGGTCTGGATGCAGGCCTTCCCGCCCGCCACCACGGACATCGAGTACCAGCGCCGCTTCGCCCCGCTCGGCCTGCTGGACGACGGCGCCTCGCCGTACCGCGCGGCCGCCCCCGAGTGGACGCTCGCGCTGGCCAAGGGCCTGGCCGCCGGCCGGGAACGCGTCGAGGACGCCACCCGCCCGCCCGAGGACCACCCGCCCGGCGAGTGGCGCAGCGCGCTCCACCTCTTCGACTACAACACCGACCACCTGGGCCCCGGCACCCTGGACGACCCCGAGTGGCGCATCCCCGACCGCCGCGCCGCCTACCTCAGCCGGGCCGCCGCCGCCCGGGCCGGCCTCTGGGGCAACCACGCCTACGAGGCCTCGTACGCGATGACCTACGACGACTCCGACGGGCGGCCGCTGACCGGCGCGCACCGCTACACCCTGCGTTTCGACCAGCCGCCCCCGGCCGGGGCGTTCTGGTCCGTCACGATGTACTCCGTCCCGGACTACTACCTGGTGGAGAACCCGATCGACCGCTACTCGATCGGCGACCGCACCCCCGGCCTCGTCCACGGCGAGGACGGCTCCCTCACCCTGACCCTCCAGCACGACCAGCCCGAGGACCCGGCGGCGGCCGCCAACTGGCTCCCCACCCCGCCCGGCGAGTTCCGCCCCATCCTCCGCATCTACCAGCCCGAGCCCGCCGTCCTGGACGGCACCTACCAGGTCCCGCCGATCCACCGGCTCTGACCACCCCGCCCCCACCGGGGCGCCCGCGCGAGAAGTCGGCCGGGCCGACGTTCTGTGCGGCGCCCGGGCGGGCTGTGTCCGCTGTTGCCGTGTCCGAGGTGTTCGGGGTGGGCGTTGTCGTGGCCGTGTTCGCGTGGGAAGTCGGCGGGCCGGACTTTTCGCGCGTCCTGTGCAGGGAAGCCCGGTCGGCCGAAGCACGCGTCTGCCGTGCACGAGAAGTCGGTCGGGTCGACTTCCTGTGCGGCGCCGGGCGGGCTGTGCCCGCTGTTACTGCCCCGATGGGGAGGCTGTTGCCGTGCCCGAGGTGTCCGACGTGGGAGCCGCCGTGGTGGCGCCCGAGGGGGACGGGGAGCCGGACGGAGTCGGCGACGGGGACGACGTCGGTGAGCCGGAGGCGGTGGGGGCCGTGGTGGGCGACGCGGTGGCGGACCCGGTCGGCACCGGTGTGGCGGACGGTGTCGAGGTGGGAGTCGAGGAGGGCGACGGATCGGCCGGGGAAGTGGCCGATCCGCCGCGGTTGTGCGGCCCGCCCTCCAGGGTGACCACCGCCTGCGAGGGCGGCAGCTCGATCCGGGCGGTCCAGGCAGTCGTCGGCGCCCGGTCCTCGTCCACGGTGACGATCACGGTGATCCGCTGGCCAGGCGCCAGGGTGCCGGAGTCGCGGCTGAGCCGGAGCCAGTCGGCCTCCGTCACCGCGTGCCAACGGATCTCCGTCGTACCGGAGTTGGTGAGGGTGAGGACGGTCCGGTTGCCGTACTCGCCGGCCTCGACGGTGAGCAGCCCGGCCGGGGCCGGATCGCCCGTGCCCGTCGCGGAGGCCCGGTCGACCGACGGGGCCGGCGCGGCGACCAGGCCGGGGCCGTCGAGCGGGGTGGCGCCGTGGGCCGGGACGGGGATCACCGCGCCCTGGAAGAGGAGCCGCGGAAACCCGGGAAGCAACGTTTCTGCACCGCCTGCACCGGCGCCGCCCCCGCCTCCGACCATCCCGGCCCCGGCTCCCGCCAGCTCCATCCCCGGCATCCGGGACGCACCCGGCCCCGCCGGACCGTCCACCGCGGGCCGCGGCCGCTGCCCCGTGGGCCGCCCGGTCTCGTCCACCCGCACCGCCGAGACCGCGGCCGCCGACCCGGCCCCGCCACCGCCCCGGTGCCCGGCCCAGAGCGCGACCACCGGCGCCGCCAGGACGGCCGCGAGCACCCCGGTGGTCACCACCCGCCGGCGCACCGCCAGCCCGCGCCCCGCGTCCGGCGCCCGGTGCCGGGGGAAGCCGTCCTGGTCGAACCGCGGCCCCGGCTCCGCCCCCCGGGCGGCCGCCGTCAGACCGGAGACCGCGCCGGTGGCCGCGGCCGCCCCGGAAAGGTCCGCCGGAGCCCGCAGCAGCGCCAGGCCCGACAACCCCGCCGTTCCCTCCGCCGCCTCGCTCGCGGCCACCCGCTCCGCCGTCCCCCGGCAGGTCGGGCAGTCCACCACGTGCTGCACCAGCTCCCGCCGCAGCGCCGGGCCGAGCACCCAGTCCCGCCAGGACTCCGCCCCGGCCCCGCCGAGCCGGTCCAGTTCCGGGCAGCTGCCCACCCCGAGCACCAGCAGTGCCGCCCTGGTCCTGGCCACCTCGGCCTCGGCCCCGGCCAGCAGCGCGCGGGTCCGCTCGAACGGCAGGCCCAGCACCGCCGCGACCTCCAGCGGGGTCAGCCGGTGCCGGACGGACAGCTCCAGCGCCTCGCGCTGCTCCGGGTCGGTGCCGGCCGCCTCCGGCCAGGCGAGCGAGGACAGCTCGCGCCGTCGCCGGGCCGCCTCGGCCTCGTCCGGTTCGGCCCCGGGCGCCCGCCCGGCCCCGGCACCGGTCACGTCCGGGCCGTCGCCCGCGAGCCGGCGCAGGCAGCAGTACCGGGCCAGCGAGAACAGCCAGGCGCGCAGCAGCCCGGGCTCGGCCAACCGGGCGCCGTGCCGCCGCGCCAGCTCGCGGACCTCGCGCAGGGCGTCGGCGGCCGCGTCGTGCTCGCAGAGCACCGAGAGGCAGTAGGTGAACAGGCCGTCCACCTGCCGGTCGTACGCCGCGAGCGCGGCGCCGGCCCGCGGCCCGGCCGTCCGGGCCGTCCGGGTCGTACCAGCCGCCCCGGCCGCCGGAGTCTGGGCGCCCGCCCCACCCGACCGGCCCGACCGGCCCGCCCCACCCGACCTACCCGACCAGGTCGGACCAACAGTTCTCGTCGTCACCCGTCCGACGGTAGAGAACGCGGACGGCTGATCCCGGCCATTCGCCGCGTATGTACTTCTTTCGGGTAACAACATCGCCCATCTGTGTGGACGCGCGGCGAGCCGCCGGGCGAGCCGGACGGCCCGTCGCTGTCGGACCCAGGCGCTACGGTGGGCCGCATGCCTCCGCGTTCCAAGACCACCGCCAAGCCCCGCCCGGCGTACCGCTGCACCGAGTGCGGCAACCAGCTGCCCAAGTGGGTCGGCCGCTGCCCGGAGTGCAACGCCTGGGGCACGGTCGAGGAGTACGGCGCGGTGCCGATCCGCACCACGGCCGCCGGCCCGGTCAGCGCGCCCGCCCGCCCGATCGCCCAGGTGGACGGCCAGGTCGCGACGGCCCGCTCGACGGGCGTGCCGGAGCTGGACCGGGTGCTCGGCGGCGGCCTGGTGCCCGGCGCGGTGGTGCTGCTGGCCGGCGAGCCCGGTGTCGGCAAGTCCACCCTGCTGCTGGACGTCGCCGCCAAGGCGGCCACCGCGCAGCACCGCACGCTCTACGTCACCGGCGAGGAGTCGGCGAGCCAGGTCCGGCTGCGCGCGGACCGGATCAACGCCCTCTCCGACCACCTCTACCTCGCCGCCGAGTCCGACCTCGGCGCGGTGCTCGGCCACATCGAGGCGGTCAACCCCGGCCTGCTGATCCTGGACTCGGTGCAGACCATCGCCTCCGCCGAGCTGGACGGCGCCCCCGGCGGCCCGGCCCAGGTCCGCGAGGTGGCGGGCGCACTGATCCGGGCGTCCAAGGAGCGCGGCATGGCCACCCTGCTGGTCGGCCACGTCACCAAGGACGGCCAGATCGCCGGCCCGCGCCTGCTGGAGCACCTGGTGGACGTGGTGCTGAGCTTCGAGGGGGACCGGCACGCCCGGCTGCGGCTCATCCGCGGGGTCAAGAACCGCTACGGCGCGACCGACGAGGTGGGCTGCTTCGAGCTGCACGACGAGGGCATCGTCGGCCTGGCCGACCCGTCCGGCCTCTTCCTGACCAGGCGTGACAAGCCCGTCCCCGGCACCTGCCTCACCGTCACCCTGGAGGGCAAGCGCCCGCTGGTGGCCGAGGTGCAGGCGCTGATGGTGGATTCGCAGATCCCCTCCCCGCGGCGCACCACCTCGGGCCTGGAGTCCCCCCGGATCGCGATGATCCTGGCCGTGGTCGAGCGGCACGGCGGGGTGAAGCTCGGCAAGCAGGACATCTACACCGCGACGGTCGGCGGGGTGAAGCTGACCGAGCCCTCCGCGGACCTCGCGGTGGCGCTCGCGGTGGCCAGCTCCTCCACCGACACCCCGCTGCCCAGCAACCTGGTGGCGATCGGCGAGGTCGGCCTGGCGGGCGAGGTGCGGCGGGTGACGGGCGTGCAGCGGCGGCTCGCCGAGGCGCACCGGCTGGGCTTCACCCACGCCCTGGTCCCGCCGGACCCGGGCAAGGTGCCGCCGGGCATGAAGGTGGTCGAGGTGGCCGACATCGGCGAGGCGCTGCGGGCCATCCCGGGCCGCCGCCGCTCCGCCGCCAAGCCGCGCACCGAGGCCCGCGGTGAGGCACCGTCGGCGCCGCCGGCCCCGCGCTCCGCCCGGGCCGCGGCCGGCCCGGCGGCGTACCCCGAGGAGCTGATGGAGGGCTGGGAGCCGCTCGACTCCGACGAACTGCGCTGACCCAAGCCCTGCCGAAGCCACACACAGTTAGACTTCCCCCAGTCTCATTGGCCAGAAGGCAGTACCGAGCGGTACTGAGCGACAGAGCAACAGACCGCGGACCGGCGCACGGCGCGAGGCGCGCGGCACGGGTCGACCGGAGGAGTCACGTGGCAGCCAGCGACCGGGGGGCGGACAAGGCCTCCCGCGAGGAGGCCCTGCTGCGGGCCTCCCTCACCGCCATCGCGCCCGGTACCGCGCTTCGTGACGGCCTGGAGCGGGTCCTGCGGGCCAACACCGGCGGTCTGATCGTGCTGGGCTTCGACAAGGCCGTCGAATCCCTGTGCACCGGCGGCTTCGTGCTGGACGTCGAGTTCAGCGCCACCCGGCTGCGCGAGCTGTGCAAGCTCGACGGCGCGGTGGTGCTCGACAAGGACATCACCAAGATCGTCCGGGCCGGCGTGCACCTGATGCCGGACTCGACCATCCCCACCGACGAGACCGGTACCCGCCACCGCACCGCCGAGCGGGTCAACCGGCAGACCGGCTACCCGGTGGTCGCGGTCTCGCACTCGATGCGGCTGATCGCGATGTACGTCAACGGCACCCGCCGGGTGCTGGAGGACTCCACCACCGTCCTGTCCCGCGCCAACCAGGCACTGGCGACGCTGGAGCGCTACAAGCTGCGCCTGGACGAGGTGGCCGGCACGCTCTCCGCGCTGGAGATCGAGGACCTGGTGACGGTCCGGGACGTCACCGCCGTGGCCCAGCGCCTGGAGATGGTCCGGCTGATCGCCACCGAGATCGCCGGCTACGTGCTGGAGCTCGGCATCGACGGCCGGCTGCTCTCGCTCCAGCTGGACGAGCTGATCGCGGGCGTGGAGCCGGAGCGCGAGCTGGTCGCCCGGGACTACTTCCCGGAGCGGGCCGCCAAGAAGGGCCGGACGGTCACCGAGGTGCTGGCCGACCTGGAGGCGCTCACCCACGCCGAGCTGCTGGACCTCCAGACCGTCGCCAAGGCGCTCGGCTACTCGGGCACCCCGGAGTCGCTGGACTCCGCCGTCTCGCCGCGCGGCTACCGCCTGCTGGCGAAGATCCCGCGCCTGCCGAACACCGTCATAGAGCGTCTGGTCGAGCACTTCGGCGGCCTCCAGAAGCTGCTCGCCGCGAGCATCGACGACCTGCAGACCGTCGAGGGCGTCGGCGAGACCCGCGCGCGCTCGGTCCGCGAGGGCCTGTCCCGCCTTGCCGAATCGTCCATCCTGGAGCGCTACGTCTGACCGGACGCGCCCCCGTACGGACGCCGGAACCCGGCGACGGCCCCCGGAGAATCGCCTTGGGTTCTAGGTGTACTGACCACAGAGGTTAGTGACGGGGTTCACGACCTGGTGATCTTGAAATGAGTGAGGGCCTTCTGGCTCGGTGTGGATTGCGACATCTGCA
>NZ_JBIVSD010000033.1:0-56013 GCF_044756065.1 Kitasatospora sp. NPDC092039
GGCTCCCAGTAGACGACTGGGTTGATAGGCCGGATATGGAAGCCCTGTGAGGGGTGGAGTTGACCGGTACTAATAGGCCGAGGGCTTGTCCTCAGACGCTCGCGTTCACTGTGTGGTTCCCGGGTAACGAACAGTTATCACCGGCGAACAAGAAAACACTTATCAACTGAAAAGTGTGTTTCGCTGAATACCCGATAGGGTTTCGGTGGTCATAGCGTGAGGGAAACGCCCGGTTACATTCCGAACCCGGAAGCTAAGCCTCACAGCGCCGATGGTACTGCAGGGGGGACCCTGTGGGAGAGTAGGACGCCGCCGAACAATTATTCAAGGCCGCGGCCCCAGCGACTCGCTGGGGCCGCGGCCTTTTTGTGTTTTGCGAACGTGAAGAAGGCCGGCAGAACCGGGACTTCCGCCCAGACGCGGAGGGACCCGGCATGTCGGACAATGGAGAAGGTACGCGGGCCAGCAGGCCGGCGTCGAAACCGCGTGGCGGCAGCGGAGTTGATCGCTCGGCCCCGCGGTGAAGCTGAAGCAGCAGAAGGAGTCACCACGATGTCGAACCAGCCCCAGGACCGTCCCGAGCGCCGATCGGACGACGGCCGAGGCTACGAGCCCCGGTCCCGCGGGGGCTGGTCCAACGACCGTGGCGGCTACCGTCGCGATGACCGCCCCTCCGGTGGTTACCGTCGTGACGACCGTGATGACCGTCCGCGTCGTGACGACCGTCCGTCGGGTGGCGGCTACGGCCGGGACCGTGACGACCGCGGCGGCGAGCGCGGTGGTTTCCGTCGTGACGACCGTCCGTCCGGTGGTTTCAACCGCGACCGCGGTGACCGCCCCTCGGGCGGCGGCTACGGCCGCGACCGCGACGACCGCGGCGGCGACCGTGGCGGCTTCCGCCGTGACGACCGTCCGTCCGGTGGCGGCTTCCGTCGTGACGACCGCCCCTCCGGCGGTGGCTTCCGCCGTGATGACCGCCCGGCCGGTGGCGGGTTCCGTCGTGACGACCGCCCGAGTGGCTTCCGTCGCGACGACCGTGATGACCGTCCGCGTCGTGACGACCGTCCGTCGGGTGGCGGCTACGGCCGGGACCGTGACGACCGCGGCGGTGACCGCGGTGGTTTCCGTCGTGACGACCGTCCGTCCGGTGGTTTCAACCGCGACCGCGGCGACCGTCCCTCGGGCGGCGGCTACGGCCGCGACCGCGACGACCGCGGCGGCGACCGTGGTGGCTTCCGTCGTGACGACCGTCCGTCCGGTGGTTTCAACCGCGACCGCGGCGACCGCCCCTCCGGTGGTGGCTTCCGTCGCGACGACCGTCCTTCGGGTGGCTTCAACCGTGACCGCGACGACCGTGGTGGCGAGCGCGGCGGGTTCCGCCGTGACGACCGTCCGGCCGGCGGTGGCTTCCGCCGTGACGACCGTCCTTCGGGTGGCTTCAACCGTGACCGCGACGACCGTGGTGGCGAGCGCGGTGGCTTCCGTCGTGACGACCGTCCGTCCGGTGGTTTCAACCGCGACCGCGGCGACCGCCCCTCCGGTGGCGGCTTCCGCCGTGATGACCGCCCGGCCGGTGGCGGGTTCCGTCGTGACGACCGCCCGAGTGGCTTCCGTCGCGACGACCGTGATGACCGTCCGCGTCGTGACGACCGTCCGTCGGGTGGCGGCTACGGCCGCGACCGTGACGACCGCGGCGGCGACCGCGGTGGCTTCCGCCGTGACGACCGTCCGTCCGGTGGTTTCAACCGCGACCGCGGCGACCGCCCCTCGGGCGGCGGCTACGGCCGCGACCGCGACGACCGCGGCGGCTTCCGCCGCGACGACCGTGGTGGCGAGCGCGGTGGGTTCCGCCGGGACGACCGCCAGGGCGGCGGCTACCGCCGTGACCGTGACGACCGTGGCGGCGACCGCCGGGACGACCGCGGCCGTCGGGACTACGACGACCGCCGGGGCAACTACGAGCCCGTCAAGCGCCTGCCGATCCCGGAGGACGTCACCGGCTTCGAGCTGGACGCGGACGTGCGCCAGGAGCTCAAGAGCCTGCCCAAGACCCTCGCGGACGACGTCGCCCGCAACCTGGTGATGGTGGCCCGCCTGCTCGACAGCGAGCCGGAGGAGGCCTACCAGTTCTCGCGCGTCGCGCTCCGTCTGGCCTCCCGCGTGGCGGCCGTCCGTGAGGCGGCCGGCTTCGCCTCCTACATGACGCAGCGTTACTCCGAGGCGCTGACCGAGTTCCGCGCCGCCCGTCGGATGACCGGCCGGGCTGACCTGTGGCCGGTGATGGCGGACTGCGAGCGCGGTCTGGGCCGTCCGGAGCGGGCGCTGGCGATGGCCGGCGAGCCCGAGGTGAAGCAGCTGGACAAGGCCGGCCAGGTCGAGATGCGCCTGGTCGCGGCCGGTGCCCGCAGCGACATGGAGCAGTACGACGCCGCCGTGGTGACGCTGCAGAGCCCGGAGCTGGCCTCCAGCGCCGTGCACCCGTGGACCGCGCGCCTGCGCTACGCGTACGCCGAGGCCCTGATCGCGGCCGGTCGCGCCGACGAGGCCCGTGACTGGTTCGCGAAGGCCGCCGAGGCCGACACCGAGGGCAGCACCAACGCCTCGGAGCGGCTGGCCGAGATCGACGGCGTGGAGTTCACCGACACGCTCGACCCGGAGCTGGACGAGGACGAGGCCGAGTCCACGGACGCCCCGGCGAAGAAGCGCGGTGGCGGCGACAACGCCGACGACCGCGTGATCTTCGAGGACGAGGAGGACGTCGAGGAGTTCTACGACGAGGACGACCTCGAGATCGACGAGGACTTCGACGGCGTCGTCCCCGAGCGCGCCCAGCAGGCCCGGGACGCCAAGGCCGAGGACACCGAGTCCGAGGTCGCCGAGGCCGAGGAGACGAAGGCCGCCGAGGCCGACGCCGACAAGAGCTGAGCGGACTCCCGCGCAACGCCGTGAGGCCCTGCCGTCCCCCGAGAAATCCGGGAACGGCGGGGCCTCACGGCGTTCCGGCCCGAGTCGGGCCGGGCGGAGGTGTCAGCCCAGCGCGAGGTTGCGCAGCACCAGCCCGGTGGCCGGCTTCGGACCGAAGGAGGTGGACTTGCGCGGCATGGTGACGCCCTGTTCGGCCAGCCGGCGGACCACGGACTCGCGGACCGGGTGCAGCAGGACGGCGGTGCCGCCGGTGCGCGCGGCCTCCTGCTCGGCGGCCACGGCGGTGTGCAGGTAGCCGATGTCGTCCGGGCCGTCGGGGACGTGCCAGGTGTGGTCCAGCAGGGTGGCGTGCAGGACGGTGGCGTCGAGGTGGCGCCACTCCTCGGGGCGGCCGTGCGGCACGGTGGCGTCGAGCAGGGACTCCTCGGGCTCTCCGAGCAGCCAGTAGACGCCGTCGCCGCCGGTCACCACGAAGCCGTTGCCGCCGTGCCGCTTCTGCTCGGCCAGGGCCTGGAGCGCGGCGGAGAGCGGCCCGGGGACCTCCTTGACCTTCCACTGGTCGCCGAGCCGCTCCAGCGCCTCGGCCACCGGCAGTCGGTACAGCACGCGGTGGATGGCGCGGACCCGCAGCGGGTAGCGGGCGGTGTCCACCAGGAGCACCATGCCGCGGTCCCAGGGGCTGCGCGGCAGGTGGCGGTGCTCGCGCTGGAGACGCAGGTACATCTCCCAGCGGTGGTGGCCGTCGGCGATCAGCGCCCGGCAGGTGGCGAGGTCGCGGCTGATCTCGGCGAGCTCGGCGGGGTCGGTGACCGCCCACAGCCGGTGGTGGGTGCCGTCGCTGGTGGCGGTGGAGAGCAGCGGCTCGCCCTCGACGGTCCGCTCGATCACGCCGGAGGCACCGCCGTCGCCCCGGTAGGTGAGCAGCAGCGGTTCCAGGTTGGCCCGGGTGGTGCGCATCAGGCCGACCCGGTCGGCGACCGGCCGCGGCATCACGTCCTCGTGCGGGAGCACCACGCCGCCCTCCCGGCCGCTCACCGCGAGCGCGCCGATCAGGCCGCGCTGCAGCAGCTCGGGGGAGTCGTCGGCGGCCGGCACCCGCTGCTCGTAGACGTAGAGCGCGGGCTCCGGGTCGGCGGCCAGGACGCCCTCGCGCTGCCAGGCGGCCAGCAGCCGGGCGGCGTGCCGGTAGCGGGTGTCGCGGTCGGGGCGGTCACCGGCGTCCTCGGGCTCGGGCCTGGGAAGGATCAACCGGACCACGTTGTGCGGGTCGGCCGTCTCCAGGTCGAGCCGGCGGCCCGGGTCGACGACGTCGTACGGCGGGGACATCACCGCGGCCAGGGCGCCGACCCGGTCGGGGACGTAGCGCAGGCCGCGGAAGGGGAACAGGGACAGGCCGGCCGTGGCGACGTGCCCGGGGTTGCCGGGGCCGCCCTCGGGAGTCTCGACTCCGTCTTCTGCACTGGGTGTGCTCATTCTGGGCATCGTAACCGGGTACGCGTTGTTGAGAGATCGGAATGCCCGTGCCGGATCGTGGGCCGGGTGTGCGACCGAGGGCGAGGTACGGCATGGACGACGGGCAGGAACGGGTGGAGGACAGCGGCCCGGCGGGGTCGGGCGGGCCCGTCGGCGACACCCACGGGGAGGTTCCGGTGGACGGCGCTCCGGGCCCTGACGCGGGCGACGACGGCCCGGCGGGCGAGGGGCCGCCGGGTGGCGGAGTGCCGCGGCAGAGCCGCTCCGGCGAGCCCACCGGGGACGTGTACGACTGGTTCCGCCGGGGCGCCCGGCTGCTGGCGCAGGGACACCCGGCGGCCGCCGAGCAACTGCTCAGCCGGGCGGCGGCGGCCGAGCCGCACTCGCGCAGCATCCGGGAGGCGCTGGCGCGCGCCCAGTTCGACGCTGGCGCGTACGCGGCGGCGCTGGAGAACTTCCGGGCCGTGGCGCTCGCCGACCCGGCCGACGACTACGCTCAGTTCGGGTGGGGAGTCGCGGCGGCCCGGCTGGGCGACTTCGAGACCTCCGCCGAACACCTGGCGCTGGCCGTGGCGATGCGGCCGGACAGCGACCACTACCGGCAGGCGCTGCGGCAGACCCGGGCGACCCTGGCGGCCCGCGCCGGGGCGTACGGCCCGCTGCTGCCGGGAGCACCGGGGTACCTGGCACCCCCGGCGGGCGCCGGGGAGCCGGCCGACGGGGCGGGGGACGACGGTGGCGCCGGCCACGGTGCCGACGGCGGGTCCTGACCAGTCGGGGACGGCCCCGCGGACGCCCCGACAGACCCCCTCACGGGAGACGTGCCGCACAACGGCGTGCGGGACGGACGGCGCGGTGAACGACGGCGCGGTGAACGACGACGCAGTGAACGACGACGCAGTGAATGAGGTAGCGCAGCCATGACCGAGACGGCCAACCCCGTGCGACGGACCGCCCCCGGCGGCAGCGAGCGGCCGCTGACCGACGCCTACGACACCGCGCTGCTGGACCTGGACGGCGTGGTCTACGCGGGTGCCCACGCGATCGAGCACGCGGCGGACGCGCTGGACGCCGCCCGGACGGCCGGGATGCGGCTCGCGTACGTGACCAACAACGCCTCCCGCCCGCCGCGGGTGGTGGCCGAGCACCTGACCGAGCTGGGCGTCCCGGCCGAGCCGGCCGACGTGATCAACTCGGCCCAGGCCGCCGCCCGGCTGGTCGCCGAGAAGGTGCCGGCCGGCTCGAAGGTGCTGGTCGTCGGCGGCCTGGGGCTGGAGGAGGCGCTCGCCGAGCTGGGGCTGGTCGCCGTCCGCTCGCTGGCCGACGGGCCGCTCGCGGTGGTCCAGGGCTTCGACCCGTCGGTGGGGTGGAAGGACCTCGCGGAGGCCTCGTACGCGGTGCAGAGCGGGCTGCCGTGGGTGGCGTCCAACCTGGACCTGACGGTGCCGAGGGCCCGCGGCATCGCGCCCGGCAACGGCACCCTGGTGGCGGCGGTGCGGGCGGCGACCGGGGTGGAGCCGGAGGTGGCGGGCAAGCCGCTGCCGCCGATGCACCGGGAGACGGTGCTGCGCACCGGCGCGAAGCGGCCGCTGGTGGTCGGGGACCGGCTGGACACCGACATCGAGGGCGCGTTCAACGGCGGGGTGGACAGCCTGCTGGTGTTCACCGGGGTGACCACCCCGGAGCTGCTGCTGGCGGCCCCGGTCGAGCACCGGCCGACCTACCTGGCGGCGGACCTGCGCGGGCTCCTCGTCCCGCACCCGGCGGTGGCGGCCGTGGACGGCGGCTTCGGGTGCGGCGGCTGGGTCGCGGGCGTCGGCTCCGGCGTGCTGCGGCTGTCCGGGACCGGGGACCGCTGGGACGGCCTGCGGGCGCTGTGCGCGGCGGCGTGGACGGTGCTGGACGCCGGCGGCGCGCCGGTGGACGGCCGCAAGGCGCTGGCCGACCTGGGGTTCTGAGCACCGGTCCAGGGCCGTCGGGGACCGCTCCTGCGGCGCGGTCCCGCCGTCCTCGGCGGCGCGGCCCCGGCGGCCGGGGTCAGAGCAGGGTGCGCAGCCGCAGCAGGTCGCGGAAGCCCGCCTCCAGCTTGACCCGGCCGCTCGCCCACGCGGAGGCGAAGTTGAGCCCGCCGCCGACCAGTGCGACCAGGTCGTCGCTGCTCATGGTGAGCCGGATCTCCGCCTTCTCCGCCGGGGCGCCCGGGGACGCCACCACGTCCTGGATCCGGCCGTCCCGCAGCTGCCCGGTGAAGGTCAGGTCGAGGTCGGTGATCCGGCAGCTCAGCGAGCGGTCGAGGGCGGCGGCCTTGCGGACGTCGCCGGTGGACTTCGCCATGTTGCGGCTGAGCTGCTCCAGTGCCTCCTGGCACTCCTCGGCGTTCGCCACGGGGCGGGCTCCCTCCCCCGGTCGCTGCGGTGCTGACTGCGGGCCACGGTACCTCAGGAGGGTTTTGGCGGTAGCGTCGTCAGTGGGGTGCCCGGAAACGCCCGGGTACTGAGGGCGACGCAGCGACGCGCGTAGGCGATTGGGAGGCACCCGGATGCTGCCGAGGACGGTTCGGGGAGTGGTGGAGACCGCCGCCGGGGTGGTGGAGGAGGTCGGCAGGCAGGTCGTCGGGACGGCGAGTTCGGTCCTGGAGAAGGCCGGGGTCGACCTGGCCGGGGTCGAGCGTCGGCTGGGCGGCCAGTTCCCGCCGTCGGTGGAGACCCTCCAGACCCTCGCCGGGGAGGCGGTCACCGCCGGGCGCGCCGGGGTGGACCTGGCGGTCGGCGTGGCGCGCACCGAGGCGGAGAAGGTCTTCGAGAAGGTCGGCGACCAGGTGACCAAGGTCGGCGTGGTGCTGGCGTACCTGGAGACCAAGCTGCGCGAGGTCGAGGAGGAGGCCCCGGCGGCCGCGTCCGGGCCGGGGCCGGACGAGCCCGAGGAGCCGGTGCCGGCGCCGCGGGCCGCCGACCTGTTCGGGCGCGGCTGGGAGTTCGAGGAGGAGCGGTCTGCTGCCGGGACGCCGGGCGAGCCGATAGTCGCCGAGCGGGTGGAGGTGGACGAGCCGGTCGAGTTCGATCCGCCGGTGCCGCCCCTGGCTCCGGCGGCCGGGGGCGCCCAGGCCCCGCAGCGGGCCGCCGTGCCGGAGGACGACGCCGCCGGGAAGAGCGCGGAGCCGAAGAGCACGGCGAAGGAGTCCGAGCCCGGGCAGACCGTGGCGAAGGAGACCGTGGCGAAGAAAACCGTGGCGAAGAAGGCCGCGACGAAGAAGTCCGCGGCCAGGAAGACCCCGGCGAAGAAGACGCCGACGACGAAGGGGAGCACGGCCGAGAAGGCCGCCGCGAAGAAGACGACCACGGTCGGGAAGACCGCCGCCGCCGCGCCGGACGAGGCCCAGCCGGCGACGCCCGTGAAGCGGTCGGCGAGCAGGAGGGCCACCGTCCGCAAGGCCACCAGCGCGAAGAAGCCCGATGCCCGCGACGAATGAACCGCCCCTGCCCGACTGCCCGCCCGAGCCCGTCCGGGGCGCGGAGCCGCCGGGAGCCCTGCCGCCGGAGGCGGAGCCGCTGGGCTTCGAGCCGGTCCCCACCGGCCACCCCGGGGTGGACGCCGGCCTGGCCCGGTTGGAGGCTCTGGACGGGGCCCCGGCGGAGGCACACGTCGCGGTGTACGAAGATGTTCACCAGCGGCTCGTCGACACACTGGCCGCGCTCGACCAGGAATGACCCGCAGGATCCGTAGGAGCTGAAACACCAGTGGCAGTGGCACGACGTCGACTCGACGCGGAACTGGTCCGCCGCAAGCTGGCCCGATCGCGTGAGCACGCGTCCGAGCTGATCGCGGCGGGCCGGGTGACCGTCGGCGGCACCACCGCGACCAAGCCGGCCACCCAGGTGGAGACCTCGGCGGCGGTCGTGGTGGCCAAGGACGAGAACGACCCCGACTACGTCTCGCGCGGCGGCCACAAGCTCGCCGGCGCGTTCGCGGCCTTCGTGCCGCAGGGCCTGGTGGTCGAGGGCCGCCGGGCGCTGGACGCGGGCGCCTCCACCGGCGGGTTCACCGACGTACTGCTGCGGGCCGGGGCCGCGCACGTGCTGGCGGTGGACGTCGGCTACGGGCAGCTCGCCTGGTCGCTGCAGAGCGACGAGCGGGTCACCGTGATGGACCGCACCAATGTGCGCGAGCTGACCCCGGAGCTGATCGGCGGCACCCGGGTGGACCTGGTGGTGGGCGACCTGTCGTTCATCTCGCTGGGCCTGGTGCTCCCGGCCCTCGCCTCCTGCGCGGCCGAGGACGCGGACCTGGTGCTGATGGTCAAGCCCCAGTTCGAGATCGGCAAGGAGCGCCTGGGCAGCGGCGGGGTGGTGCGCAGCCCGCAGCTGCGCGCCGAGATGGTGTGCCAGGTCGCCGGGCAGGCGTGGGAGCTCGGACTGGGCGTGCGCGCGGTCACCGCGAGCCCCCTGCCGGGGCCGTCCGGCAACGTCGAGTACTTCCTCTGGTTGCGCCGGGACGCTCCGCGGCTGGACCCCGCGGAGGCGGACCGGGCCGTGGCGGAGGGCCCCCGGTAGGGTGCCTTGCGAGCGTCCGGCCCGTCATGTCGTATGGCGTGGCCGCACCGGGGCCAAGGGCGACCCGGCAGGCGTTAGGGAGAGGGCAGCGGCATGAGCGATGAAGCACGTACGGTCTTCCTGATCGCGCACACCGGCCGGGAGGCGGCGCTGCGCAGCGTCGAGGCCCTGGTGCACGGGCTGCTGAAGGCCGGGCTCCGGATCAGACTGCTGGAGGCCGAGGCGGTCGACCTGGACCTGCCGGAGGGCGTCGAGAAGGTGGCCGAGGGCCCCGGGGCGGCGGACGGCTGCGAGTTGATCCTGGTGGCCGGCGGGGACGGGACGCTGCTGCGCGGGGCGGAGCTGGCGCGGTCGCACGGGCTGCCGATGCTCGGGATCAACCTGGGCCGGGTGGGCTTCCTCGCCGAGGCCGAGCGGGACGACCTGGCCGTGGTGGTCGAGCGGGTGGTGGACGCCGACTACGAGGTCGAGGAGCGGATGACGATCGACGTCATCGTCCGCACCAACGGCGATGTGGTGCACGAGGACTGGGCGCTGAACGAGGCCTCGATCGAGAAGGCGGCGCGGGAGCGGATGCTGGAGGTGGTGACCGAGGTGGACGGCCGCCCGGTCTCCAACTTCGGCTGTGACGGCGTGGTGTGCGCGACGCCGACCGGGTCCACCGCGTACGCGTTCTCCGGCGGCGGGCCGGTGGTGTGGCCGGAGGTGGAGGCGCTGCTGATGGTGCCGATCTCCGCGCACGCGCTGTTCGCCCGCCCGCTGGTGACCTCGCCGGAGTCGGTGCTGGCGGTCGAGGTGCAGCCGAAGACCCCGCACGGCGTGCTCTGGTGCGACGGACGGCGCTCGGTCGAACTGCCCGCCGGGGCGCGGGTGGAGGTCCGCCGGGGCCGGACCCCGGTGCGGCTGGCCAGGCTGCACCGGGCGCCGTTCACCGACCGGCTGGTCGCCAAGTTCGCGCTGCCGGTGACGGGTTGGCGCGGCCGGGCCGACCACCACTAGCGGTGGCCGATCGGCCTGCCTCCCTTGGCCGGTACGGGCGCGGACGCCCGTACCGGCCAAGGGCTTTCGGGCGGCCGCGTTCGGCCGCCGAGTGCTGACGCGTCGTCAGACCGCCAACGGCTGGGCCTCGTCGGCCGGTTCGAGCCGGCCTCCGGCCGCCGCCCGGGCGGCCACCGCGGCGAGGCGTTCGACGGCGGCGGGGACGGTCGCGGCGGGCACGGTGAGCGGGATGCGGATGTGGTGCTCGAAGGCGCCGTCCGAGCCGAAGCGGTTGCCCGAGGCGATCCGGACCCCGCCGCGCTCCCCGGCGCGGGCCAGCGCGGCGCCGGACAGGCCGCCGGTCGAGACCCACAGCGCGAGTCCGCCGGGCGGCATCGTGAAGGTCCAGGCGGGCAGCCGTTCGGGCAGGGCGGCGGCGAAGGCGTGCGCGCTGGCCCGCAGCCGGGCCAGCTGGTGCTCGCGGACCTCGGGCAGCGGTTCGCCCAGGAGCTCGGCGGCGATCAGCTGGTCCAGCACCGGGGTGCCGACGTCGCTGTGGACCCGCTCGTTGGCCAGCCGGCGCACCAGCGCGGGCGCGGCCCTGACCCAGCCGATCCGCAGGCCGCCCCAGAGCAGCTTGCCCGCCGAGCCGACGGTGACCACCTGGGCGGAGCGGTCCAGGGCCGCCGTCGGGCGCGGCAGCGGCGTGGCCGGCGGGACGCCCCAGCCGAGTTCGGCGGTGGTCTCGTCGGCCAGCACGACGCTCCCGGCGGCCCGGGCGGCGGCCAGCAGCTCGCGGCGCCGCTCCTCGTCGACCAGCGCGCCGGTCGGGTTGTGGAAGTCCGGGATCACGTAGGCGACCCGCGGCCCGGCGCCGCGCAGCACCCGCCGCCACTCGTCGAGGTCCCAGGTGGGCCGTGGCGTCCAGGTGTACGGCACCGGGACCAGCCGGGCGCCGGTCAGCCGCAGTGCCGACAGGGTGTGGGCGTAGCTGGGCGCCTCCACGGCGACCCGGTCGCCGCGGCCGACCAGCGCCCGCTGGACGAGGTGCAGGCCGCCCATCGCGCCGGTGGTGATCAGGATCTGGTCGGGTGTGGTGGGCAGGCCGCGGTCGGTGAAGCGGCGGGCGACGGCCTCGCGCAGCACCGGGACGCCGGTGGGGTAGTGGCCGTGCCCGGAGGCGTAGTACGGCAGCTGTTCGAGGGCCCGGGCGGCGGCCCGGCCGAACCAGGGCTGCGGGGCGGGCGGGGCGGCGACGCCGAGGTCCAGGATGCGGTCCTGCTCGTCCGGGGGGACGGGGTGCAGGGCCTCGCCGGGCGGCGGGGCGCCCTCGGGCAGGGCGGTCCAGCTGCCCGCGCCGCGCCGGCTGTGCAGGTAGCCGTCGCCGCGCAGGGTCTCGTACGCGGTGGCGACGGTGGTGCGGCTCATCGCGAGGGCGGTGGCCAGCTCGCGTTCGGCGGGCAGCCGGGCGCCGACCGGCAGCCGGCCCTCGGTGACCAGCAGCCGGATCTGCCCGGCGAGGGTGCGGTAGGCGGGTCGGCGGGCGGCGGCCGGCTCGGGGAGCCGGGCGGTGGCGAGCAGCCGGGCCAGCGCGGGCGGCGTGACGGTGGTGTGCCAGTCGGCCATGGCGAATCAGTCCACTCGCTCGGGATTGGCCCTGGAGGGGGCCGTTTTGGCCTTGCCATCATGGCAGGGCGGCCGTACCGGCCGCCACCGCCGGGCCGTACCGGTGGTGCAGCACCACCGCAGGAGCACCATTGGCCACCCCGTCCACCGCGGCCCCGTCCACCCCCGCCGTCCGGTCCACCCCCGCCGTCCGGTCCACCCCCGCCGTCCGGTCCACCCCCGCCTCCTCCACGACCGCCGTGGCCCCGGCGCCCGCCGCCACCCGCCCGGCCGGGCTCGCCGTCCGGGTGTTCGGCGACACCCGCGCCCTGGGCCGCCGGATCCCCCAGCTGTTCGTCGGCCTCGCGCTGTACGGCGTGAGCATGGCGCTGATGCTCCGGGCCGGCCTCGGCCTCGACCCCTGGGACGTCCTGCACCAGGGCCTGCAGCGCACCGTCGGCCTCTCGGTCGGTGCCTGGGTGACCGTCTGCGGCGCCCTCGTCCTGCTGCTGTGGATCCCGATGCGCCAGCGCCCGGGCCTGGGCACCGTCGCCAACGTGCTGGTGATCGGCGTGACCATGGACCTCACCCTGCGGGTGATCGGCGGCCCCGGCGCCCTGCCCGCCCGGATCGCGCTGACGGCCGCGGCGATCGCACTGAACGGCCTGGCCAGCGGCCTCTACATCGGCGCCCGGCTCGGCCCCGGCCCGCGCGACGGCCTGATGACCGGGCTGCACCGGCGGACCGGCCGCTCGCTGCGGCTGATCCGCACCGGCATCGAGGTGACGGTGCTCACCGTCGGGCTGCTGCTCGGCGGCACCGCCGGGGTCGGCACCGTCGCGTACGCGCTGGCCATCGGCCCGCTGGTCCAGCTCATCCTGCCCTGGTGCACCGTCCCGGCACCGATGGAGGACTCCCGGAAGGGATGAACTTCGGGGCACGGAGTTGCCGCGCGCCGTTGTCGCTCGTCGCGCGCCGGGGGTGGAACCTCGTATGGTCGTCTCCGTGTTGGACGAGATGCGGATACGGGATCTTGGGGTCATCGACGACGCGGTGGTCGAACTCGCCCCCGGCTTCACCGCCGTGACCGGTGAGACCGGCGCAGGAAAGACCATGGTGGTGACCAGCCTCGGCCTGCTGCTCGGCGGCCGCGCCGACCCGGGCCTGGTGCGCAACGGGACCGGACGCGCCGTCGTGGAGGGCCGGCTGGAGCTGCCCGCCGACTCCCCGGTGGCGGCCCGCGCGATCGAGGCCGGGGCCGAACTGGACGACGGCGCGCTGCTGATCAGCCGGACCGTCTCCGCCGAGGGCCGCTCCCGGGCGCACGTCGGCGGCCGGTCCGTCCCGGTGGGGCTGCTCGCCGAACTCGGCGAGGACCTGATCGCGGTGCACGGCCAGACCGACCAGCAGCGCCTGCTGCGCCCGGCCCGCCAGCGCGGCGCCCTGGACCGGTACGCGGGCGCCTCGGTGGCCGAGCCGCTGGCCCGCTACCGGGAGACCTACCGCGCCCTGCGCGAGGTCTCCGCGACCCTGGAGGAGCTGACCACCCGGGCCCGCGAGCGCGCCCAGGAGGCCGACCTGCTGCGGTTCGGCCTGGACGAGGTCGCCGCCGCCGAGCCGGTGGCCGGCGAGGACGTGGAGCTGGCCGCCGAGGCCGAGCGGCTCGGCCACGCCGACGCGCTGTCCTCCGCCGCGACCCTCGCCCACGCCGCCCTGGCCGGCGACCCGGTCGACCCGGAGGCGCTGGACGCGGGCACCCTGCTCGCCCAGTCCCGCCGGGCCCTGGACGCCGTGCGCCACCACGACGAGCGGCTGGCCGCCCTGGCCGACCGCCTCAACGAGGTCGGCTACCTGCTCGCCGACGTGGCCGGGGACCTGGCCGGCTACGCGGACGACCTGGACGCCGACCCGGTGCGCCTGGCCGCCGTCGAGGACCGCCGGGCCGTGCTGGCCCAGCTGCTGCGCAAGTACGGCGGCGAGGAGAACACCCTCGCCGAGGTGCTCGCCTGGGCCGAGGCCGGAGCGGCGCGGCTCGCCGAGCTGGACGGCGACGACGACCGGATCGACGAACTCGGCGCCCGGGAGACCGAGCTGCGGGCCGAACTGGCCGAGCTGGCCGCCGAGGTCTCGCAGGCCCGGCACGACGCGGCCGGCCGGTTCGCCGAGGCGGTCTCCGCCGAACTCGCCGAACTGGCCATGCCGCACGCCCGAGTGACCTTCTCGATCAGCCAGGTCGACGACCTGGCCGGGATCGAGGTCGGCGGGCGCACCGTCGCCTACGGCCCGCACGGCGTGGACGAGGTCGAGGTGCTGCTCGCCCCGCACCCCGGCGCCCAGCCGCGCCCGATCGCCAAGGGCGCCTCCGGCGGTGAGCTGTCGCGCGTGATGCTCGCCGTCGAGGTGGTCTTCGCGGGCGCCGACCCCGTCCCCACCTACCTGTTCGACGAGGTGGACGCGGGCGTCGGCGGCAAGGCGGCGGTCGAGATCGGCCGCCGGCTGGCCAAGCTGGCCGAGTCGGCCCAGGTCGTGGTGGTCACCCACCTCCCGCAGGTGGCCGCGTTCGCCGACCGGCACCTGGTGGTGGAGAAGACCAACGACGGCACCGTGACCCGCAGCGGTGTCAAGGTGCTGAACGACGAGGAGCGGGTGCGCGAACTCTCCCGGATGCTGGCCGGTCTGGAGGACTCGGAGCTGGGCCGCGCCCACGCCGAGGAACTGCTGGCCGCCGCCCGGGCCCCGCGCCGCCGCTAGCCGGAGCCGGCGGCCCCCTGCGGACACCGGCGACGCGCCCCGTGGCGCCGACTGTCCAAGAGGGCCGCCGACCTGGCATGGTGGCGGCTGGACACTGGCTTCCCAGCCCCGAGCGCCGCCCGGCGGGCAATCCTCGCGAAGCGGCGCGCGAACCTGATCGAGTCGGATGCGAGACGACGTGGACCATTCCGCCGCCCGGGCCACCGCGGCCGTCCCCGAACCGGGGCAGCTGCACGTGGTACTCGTCCTGGCCGCCAGCACCGGCGGCATCGGTGCGCACGTGCGCTCCCTGGCCCAGGGCCTGGTCGCGCACGGAGTGAACGTCACGGTCTGCGCGCCGGCCGGTACGGACGCGCTGTTCGGTTTCTCCCGTACGGGGGCCAGGTTCCACACCGTCGACATCACCCCCACCGCCGGCGCCCGCAGCGACGCCACCGCGATCGGCGAGCTGCGCCGGGCCTTCACCGGCGCCGACGTGGTGCACGCCCACGGGCTGCGCGCCGGGCTGCTCTCCGACCTGGCGCTGCGCACCGCGGGCCGCTTCCCGGGCCTGCGCCCGGAGACCCCGCTGGTGGTCACCTCGCACCACGCGCTGCTGGCCACCGGCATGGAGCGCCGGCTGCAGCGGTTGATGGAGCGCCGGGTGGCGCGCGCCGCCGACCTGGTGCTCGGCGCCTCCTCCGACCTGGTCGCCCGGGCCCGGGAGCTGGGCGCCACCGACGCCCGGCTGGGCCCGGTGGCCGCCCCGCCGGTGCCCGAGGGCCGGCTCGGCCGCCCCGAGGCGCGCGCCGCGCTGCTCGGCGACGGCCCGGACCGCCCGCTGGTGCTGGCGGTCGGCCGTCTCGTCCCGCAGAAGGCCTTCGGGCTGCTGCTGGACGCCACCCGGGAGCTGTCCGCGCTGACCCCGGAGCCGCTCGTCCTGCTCGCCGGGGACGGCCCCGAGGCGGGTGCGCTGCGCGAGCGGGTGGCCGCGGAGAAGCTGCCGGTACGGCTGCTCGGCCACCGCACCGACGTGCCCGACCTGCTGGCCGCCGCCGACGTGGTGGCGGTCTCCAGCCGCTGGGAGGCCCGCTCGCTGGTGGTGCAGGAGGCGGTGCGGGCCGGCGTGCCGGTGGTCGCCACCGCCGTCGGCGGCATCCCCGAACTGGTCGGTGACGCCGCCGTGCTGGTGCCCTCCGGCGATCCGGCGGCGCTCGGCCGGGCGGTGCGCGACCTGCTGGCCGACCCGGCCCGCCGCGAGCGGCTGGTGGCGGCCGGCCGGCAGCAGGCCGAGACCTGGCCGGACGAGTCCGCCACCGTCGCCCAGGTGCTCAGCACCTACGACGAGCTGGTACAGCGCGGGTAGGGGACGGCCCCGGACGGTCAGACGGTGGCCCGCTCGACCCGGTCGGCGGCCGGTCCGTCCGGCTGGGCGGACAGGTACGCGGCGCCGCAGGCGGTCAGCCGCAGGGCGGTGTCGATCAGCGGCACGTGGCTGAAGGCCTGCGGGAAGTTGCCGACCTGCCGCTTGAGCCGCGGGTCCCACTCCTCGGCGAGCAGCCCGAGGTCGTTGCGCAGCGAGAGCAGCTTGTCGAACAGCTCGCGGGCCTCCTGGACCCGGCCGATCATGGCGAGGTCGTCGGCCAGCCAGAACGAGCAGGCCAGGAAGGCGCCCTCGTGGCCGGAGAGGCCGTCGACGTTGTTGCCGCTCTCGTCGTGGGTCGGGTAGCGCAGCACGAAGCCGTCCTCGGTGGACAGTTCGCGCTGGATCGCCTCGATGGTGCCGATCACCCGCTTGTCGTCCGGCGGCAGGAAGCCGACCTGGGGGATCAGCAGCAGCGAGGCGTCCAGCTCCCGGCCGCCGTAGTACTGGGTGAAGGTGTTGCGCTCCGGGTCGTAGCCCTTCTCGCAGACGTCGGCGTGGATCTGCGCGCGGAACTCGCGCCAGCGCTCCAGGTGGCCGCCGGCCGGGGCGTCCTCGGGGGTCTGCTCCAGCAGCTTGATGGTGCGGTCGACGGCGACCCAGGCCATCACCTTGGAGTGGACGAAGTGCCGGCGCGGGCCGCGGACCTCCCAGATGCCCTCGTCCGGCTCCTGCCAGTGCTCCTCCAGGTACTCGATCAGGCGCAGCTGGAGGTGGTGGGCGTGGTCGTTGCGGACCAGGCCGGTCATGTGGGCCAGGTGCAGCGCCTCGACGACCTCGCCGTAGACGTCGAGCTGGAGCTGGCCGGCGGCGCCGTTGCCGACCCGGACGGGCTGGGAGCCCTCGTAGCCGGGCAGCCAGTCCAGCGAGGACTCGGTGAGTTCGCGCTCGCCGGCGATGCCGTACATGATCTGGAGGTTCTCCGGGTCGCCGGCGACCGCCCGCAGCAGCCACTCGCGCCAGGCGCGGGCCTCCTCGCGGTAGCCGGTGCGCAGCAGCGAGGAGAGCGTGATGGCGGCGTCGCGCAGCCAGGTGTAGCGGTAGTCCCAGTTGCGTTCGCCGCCGATGTCCTCGGGCAGCGAGGTGGTGGGGGCGGCGACGATGCCGCCGGTGGGGGCGTAGGTGAGGCCCTTGAGGGTGATCAGGGAGCGGATCACGGCCTCCCGGTAGGGGCCCTGGTAGGTGCACTGGTCGGCCCACTCGTGCCAGAAGTCGGCGGTGGCGTCCAGCATCTCCTCGGCGTCCGGGGGGCGGGGCGGGTCGAGGTGGGAGGCCTGCCAGGTGAGGGCGAAGGCGATCCGCTCGCCGGCGGTGACGGTGAAGTCGGCGTAGGTGGTGAGGTCGCGCCCGTAGGTCTCGGCCTCGCCGTCCAGCCAGACCGAGTCGGGGCCGGCGACGGCGACGGTGCGGTGGCCGCCGTCGGCCTGTTCGACGCGGTGCACCCAGGGCACGATCCGGCCGTAGGAGAAGCGCATCCGCACGGCCGAGCGCATCCGCACGGCGCCGGAGACGCCCTCGACGATCCGGATCATCTGGGGGACGGCGTCCTTGCCGGCCAGCGGGCGCGGCGGCATGAAGTCGATCACCCGGACGGTGCCGCCCCGGGTGTCCCACTCCTGCTCCAGGATCAGCGAGTCGCCCCGGTAGCGGCGGCGGTCCGCCGGCACGGCGGGGACGGCGGCGGTGGGCGGGGGGACCCGCAGGTCGGTGTCGGCGATGCGGGCCCGGCCGTCGGCGGGGGGCGCGGTGGCGGCCGGGGCGGAGACCTCGGTCGGGCCGGCCTCGGCCGGGCCGATCCGCCAGAAGCCGTGTTCATCGGTGCCGAGCAGGCCGGCGAACACGGCCGGCGAGTCGAAGCGGGGCAGGCAGAGCCAGTCCACCGCCCCGTCCCTGCTGACCAGGGCAGCGGTCTGCATGTCCCCGATGAGTGCGTAGTCCTCGATACGGCCGGCCACGTGGATCTCCAGTTCGCAATGTGGTCAGGGCATCGGCGAGCGGAGGGAGCGAGCGGGTTGCGGGGCCGGAGGTCCACCCCGGGACGTCCGGCCCGCCGGGGGTGGTGGCGGGCCCTGCTGGAGTGTCCGCGGGGCTCGGTCGAGCCCCTGGAGTGGGTGGGGATGAGCGGGAATACGGGGAGGTCCGGTCGCGCATCGGGGACCGGGAGTCGTCCTGACCCTCCCACGCCCTCCGCGTGCTCGTGCTGTCGGCGATGCGTCCGAGCAGCTTACGACGGACGAAAGGGGCGAAGCACGCGGGCGCAGCCCGGTGTGGCGCCGCAATTCGGCGGAAATGCCGTGCATCGCGAGGGCGTGGCGCAGGATGGTCCGGAAGGATCAGCTCCGCCTGGTCCGCCCGGAGGAGCCGGGATGGTCCGTACGGGCACCGCGCCCTGGCCCGGTCCGGTGGGTTGTGCGACCGGTGTGACACCTGCGGCGCGTGATGCGCCGGTGGTGCGCCCCGCGCGCGCTCCCGGCGCGGCGCGCGTGGCCCGAACGGCGACCGGGTCGACGCACTGATACCCTGGTATCCCGTGGACCGGCGGGATCAAACGCCCCGGACCAGCCGAACCGACGACCCAACGAGCGCCGCGCACCGAGCCGGCCTCCCGTCGCCCGGCGAACCCCGAGCTCCCGCCCACGTCTCCTTCGACACGCGACCCACGGGAGCCCCCTCTTGGCACAGCCCCATTCCGGCAAGGCAGCGAACGGCCGCGCCGTGACGACCAAGCACCTCTTCGTCACCGGGGGTGTCGCCTCTTCGCTCGGAAAGGGGCTGACCGCCTCCAGCCTGGGCGCGCTGCTCAAGGCCCGCGGCCTGCGCGTGACGATGCAGAAGCTCGACCCGTACCTCAACGTGGACCCGGGCACCATGAACCCGTTCCAGCACGGCGAGGTGTTCGTCACCGACGACGGCGCCGAGACCGACCTGGACATCGGCCACTACGAGCGGTTCCTGGACACCAACCTGCACGGCTCGGCGAACGTCACCACCGGCCAGGTGTACTCGACCGTCATCGCCAAGGAGCGCCGCGGCGAGTACCTGGGCGACACCGTCCAGGTCATCCCGCACATCACCAACGAGATCAAGTCCCGGATCCGCCGGATGGCGACCGAGGACGTCGACGTGGTGATCACCGAGGTCGGCGGCACCGTCGGCGACATCGAGTCGCTGCCGTTCCTGGAGGCCGTCCGCCAGGTCCGCCACGAGGTCGGCCGGGACAACGTGTTCTTCGTGCACGTCTCCCTGCTGCCGTACATCGGCCCCTCGGGCGAGCTGAAGACCAAGCCGACCCAGCACTCCGTGGCCGCGCTGCGCAACATCGGCATCCAGCCCGACGCCATCGTGCTGCGCGCCGACCGCGAGGTCCCGCAGGCGATCAAGCGCAAGATCTCGCTGATGTGCGACGTGGACGAGGAGGCCGTGGTCGCGGCCATCGACGCCAAGTCGATCTACGACATCCCCAAGGTGCTGCACGGCGAGGGCCTGGACGCCTACGTGGTGCGCCGCCTGGACCTGCCGTTCCGCGACGTGGACTGGACCACCTGGGACGACCTGCTGCGCCGCGTCCACGAGCCGCAGCACATCGTCAAGGTCGCCCTGGTCGGCAAGTACATCGACCTGCCGGACGCCTACCTGTCGGTGACCGAGGCGCTGCGCGCCGGCGGCTTCGCCAACAACGCCCGGGTCGAGATCAAGTGGGTCACCTCGGACGACTGCGAGACGCCCGAGGGCGCCCGCGAGCAGCTCGGCGACGTGGACGCGATCTGCATCCCCGGCGGCTTCGGCGACCGCGGCGTCAACGGCAAGGTCGGCGCCATCACCTACGCCCGCGAGAACAAGGTCCCGCTGCTGGGCCTGTGCCTGGGCCTGCAGTGCGTGGTCATCGAGGCGGCCCGCAACCTGGCCGGCCTGCCGGAGGCCAACTCCACCGAGTTCGACGCCGCCGCCAAGCACCCGGTCATCTCGACCATGGCCGAGCAGCTGGCCATCGTCGACGGCAAGGGCGACCTGGGCGGCACCATGCGCCTGGGCCTGTACCCGGCCAAGCTCGCCGAGGGCTCGATCGTCCGCGAGGTCTACGGCGGTGAGCAGTACGTCGACGAGCGCCACCGCCACCGCTACGAGGTCAACAACGCCTACCGCGCGGACCTGGAGAAGACCGGCCTGGTGTTCTCCGGCCTCTCGCCCAAGGGCGACCTGGTCGAGTACGTCGAGTACCCGCGCGAGGTGCACCCCTACCTGGTGGCCACCCAGGCCCACCCGGAGCTGAAGTCCCGTCCGACCCGCCCGCACCCGCTGTTCGCGGGCCTGGTCAAGGCGGCCATCGAGATCATGACGGCGGACTCCGAGTAGTCCCCGGCCGCCGTAGACAGCGGTCGTTCACCGGACGGCGGCCCCGCGATTCCCGCGGGGCCGCCGTCCGGCGTTAGATTGTGTCGTACTGACGAAAAGGGGAGAGCGATGGACGAGCAGAGCCGCCAGGTGATCGCCGACGTGGCCGAGGAGTGGGAGGTCCGGGCGAGCCGGACGCCGTTCCAGGGCAAGGTCACCGGCGTGCGCAGCGAGGAGGTCCGGATGCCCGACGGCAGCTGGGCCCGCCGCGACTACCAGACCCACCCCGGCTCGGTCTCGGTGCTCGCCCTGGACGACGAGCAGCGGGTGCTGGTGCTGCGCCAGTACCGCCACCCGGTGCGCCAGCGGCTGTGGGAGCTGCCGGCCGGCCTGCTCGACGTGCCCGGCGAGAACCCGTGGCGCGCCGCGCAGCGCGAGCTGTACGAGGAGGCGCACTGCAAGGCCGGCACCTGGCGGATCCTCGCCGACTACTACACCTCCCCGGGCGGCACCGACGAGGCGCTGCGGATGTTCGTCGCCACCGACCTGGCGCCGGCCGACGGCGACCGCTACGCGGCCGAGGGCGAGGAGCAGGAGATCGAGGTCGCCTGGGTGCCGGTGCCGGAGCTGATCCGGCTGATCCAGGCCGGGAAGCTGCACAACCCGACCCTGGTCACCGGCGCCCTCGCCGTGCACGCCGCGCTCACCGGCCCGGACGGGCTGGACGCGCTGCGCCCGGCGGACTCGCCCTGGCCGGCCCGTCCCTTCGAGGCCTGAGCCGCGCCCGCGGCCCGCGCGTCGCCCCCTGCCGCCCCGGCATCGCCCGGCGCGTCGCGGCGGGCGTTGAGTCGTTGGGGTGATTTGCCGATTCGTACGACCGGATGTCACCTCGGCTGAGCCGGACGGTCGAACTACGCTTCGCAGACAGGGCGCCCGTACCGGGCCGCCCCCGCTGAGCTCGGGGGCCGGGCACCGGAAGCCGAGCGTCGGATGCCGAGCGCGGGATGACGTCGGGAGTGGCACGGGTGGCGAGGAAGACGGCGACGATGGACCCCGGCCCCGGCGCGCCCGCCGGGGCCGTCCCGGGCCTGGAGCGGCTGCCGGCCGGGCCCGCGCTGTTCGTGGGGCGGCGCGCCGAACTGGCCGCGCTGCGGGCGGCCGCCGCCCGCCCGGCGAGCGGGCGCTGCCCGGTACTGGTGCTGGCCGGGCGCCCCGGCTCCGGACGGACCGCGCTGGCCGCCCGCTTCGCCCGTACCGTCGCCGCGGACTTCCCGGACGGCGTGCTGTTCGTCCGGCTGTCCGCCCCGGACGGCGGCCGGGTGCCGCCCGCCCGGGCCGCCCGGCTGCTGCTGGAGCAGCTCGACCCGCGGACCGCCGTGCCGCTGCCCGGCGCCGGCGAGGACGGGCGGGACGAGCCCGGCTGCGTGGCGCTGCGCGAGGCGCTCGCCGGGCTGCGGGTGCTGCTCGTGCTGGACGACGTCCGGGACGCCGGGCAGGTGTGGCCGCTGCTGGCCGACGAGCCCGGCTGCCTCGTGCTCGCCACCACGGCCGGGCCGCTCACCGGGATCGAGGACATCGACCCGGTGATCCTCGGCGGGCTGGACCGGCAGGCCTCCGGCGAGCTGCTGGCCGACCTGGTCGGCGGCACCCGGATCTCCTGCGACCCGGTCGGCGGGGCCGACCTGGCCGAGGCCTGTGCCGCCCGGCCGGCCGCGCTGCGGCTGATGGCGGGATGGCTGCGCGGGAACCCGAAGACCGCGGTCACCGACGCGGCGCGCGAGCTCAACCGGGTGGTGGGGGAGGAGACGGGAGCCGCCAGGGCCTCGGCGGATCCGGCCGCCGCGGTGAAGGAGGCCGCCGCGGTGAAGGAGAAGGAGAAGGACAGGGGGAGGGAGCGGGCCGGGGCGCCGAACAAGAACAAGAAGGAGAAGGAGGGGGAACGGGCGGCGAAGCCCCCGGGTACCCCTCCGGCCGGGCCCGCCAAGGCGGCCGCCGCCGCGGTGACCGGGTCGGCCGGCGACCCGGCGGCCTGGGTGAAGCCCGGCCCCGAGCCGGCCGAGCCGGTGCCCGTCCCCGACAACGACCCGCTGCTCGGCGCGTTCACCCTGTTGTACCGTGGGCTGCCGGCCGCCCACGCGCGGATGCTGCGCACCCTCACCCTGGCCCCGTCGCAGACCGCGGACCCGCGCACCGCCTCCGCCCTGGTGGGCTGCCCGGTGCCGGACGCGGCCGCGACGCTGGCCGCGCTGGCCGAGCGGGAGCTGCTCGGCGAGGAGGCGCCGGCCGCCGACGGGACCCCGCGCTACCGGGTGCCCGGGCGGCTCTACCCCCGGCTGGTCCGGCTGCGCGAGCAGGAGGACCGGCCCGCCGAGACCGAACTCGCCCGGGCCCGGCTGCTGGAGCGGCTGGTCCGGCTCACCGAGTCGGCCCGGGCACTGTTGGACCCGGCGGCCGCTCCCGGTCCGGAGCCGCTGCCCGCCCCGCTGCGGCTGCGCTCGGCGGCGCACGCCCGGGAGTGGCTGCTCGGCGAGCGGGAGCTGCTGCTCGGCGCGGTGGCCGACGCGATCGGCCAGGGCGACCTGGACGGCTCGGCCGGGCGGCTGGTCACCGCGCTGCTGCGGACGCTGCCGCTGACCGGCGCCGCCGCCCCCGCCGACCTCTACCGGCTGCACGAGCTGGTGCTGACCGTCGCCGAACGCGGCGCCCGGCCCCGCCGGGCCTCGGCCGCGCTGCTCAACCTGGGCGACCTCCAGGCCTCGGCGGGCCGCTGGGAGCCGGCCGCCGCCCACTACCGGGCCGCCCTGGAGCACGCCCGGAAGGCGGACGACGAACCGCTCTGCGCCCGGGCCCTGGAGAGCGCCGCCAACTGCCACCGGGCGCTCGGCGACGCGGTGCGGGCCGCCGACTGGTACGGGCGGGCGCTCGGTCTGCGGCAGGCGCTCGGGGACCACGCGGCCGAGGCCCGGCTGCTCGCCCGGGTGGCCGAGGCGCACACCGCGCAGCGCCGCTTCGACGAGGCCGACCGGGAGTACCGGGCCGCGCTCGCGGTACTGCGGCGGCTGGGCGACGAGCGGGGCCGGGAGGCCGTCGCAACGGCCCTCGCGGACCTGCGGGAACGCGTCGACGCCGGGTGGTGACGGGCGTTTCGGAGGTATTGTCGAAGATGCCCGGTTAGGACGTCTTTGGCGGGTAAGTCGCAGGGGAAGCCTACGAACCTGCCAATGTGTGCGGGAAAATTATTCACTTTGGAAGGCTGACACGCCGACTGGGCTTCATTACACTCGGACTCAGTCGCGCAGCGATCCCCGCCCCGGGCTGCCCGGAGGCTTCCCCACGTGCGCGTCGCCCACCGGTCTTCTCCGGTCGGGACCCCCATGGCAAGAGGACGTGTTCAGTCGTGAAGGTCGGCATCCCCCGCGAGGTCAAGAACCACGAGTACCGCGTGGCCATCACGCCCGCCGGCGTGCATGAGCTGGTCCGCAACGGACACGAGGTCTACATCGAGGACAACGCCGGTCTCGGCTCCTCGATCCCGAACGAGGAGTACGTGGCCGCCGGCGCCACCATCCTCCCCACCGCCGACGAGGTGTGGGCCACCGCCGACCTGCTGCTGAAGGTCAAGGAGCCCATCGCCTCGGAGTACCACCGGCTGCGCAAGGGCCAGACCGTCTTCACGTACCTGCACCTGGCGGCCGACCGGGCCGGCACCGACGCGCTGATCGCCTCGGGCACCACCGCCATCGCGTACGAGACCGTGCAGCTGTCGAACGGCGCGCTGCCGCTGCTCGCCCCGATGTCCGAGGTCGCGGGCCGGCTGGCCCCGCAGGTCGGCTCGTGCCACCTGATGCGTCCGGCCGGCGGCCGCGGCACCCTGCCCGGCGGCGTGCCCGGCACCCACCCGGCCAAGGCCGTCGTCATCGGCGGTGGCGTCTCCGGCTGGCACGCGGCCACCATCGCCATCGGCATGGGCTACGACGTGACCCTGCTCGACCGCGACATCAACAAGCTGCGCGAGGCCGACCGCATCTTCGGCACGAAGATCAAGGCCATCATGTCCAACTCGTTCGAGCTGGAGAAGGCCGTCCTCGACGCCGACCTGGTCATCGGCGCGGTGCTGATCCCGGGCGCCAAGGCCCCGAAGCTGGTCACCAACGAGCTGGTCTCCCGCATGAAGCCGGGCTCCGTGCTGGTCGACATCGCGATCGACCAGGGCGGCTGCTTCGAGGACTCGCACGCCACCACGCACGACGAGCCGACCTTCAAGGTCCACGACTCGGTCTTCTACTGCGTGGCCAACATGCCGGGCGCCGTCCCGAACACCTCCACCTACGCGCTGACCAACGCCACCCTGCCGTACGTGCTGGAGCTGGCCAACCGCGGGTGGAAGGAGGCGCTGCGCCGCGACGCCGCGCTCGCCAAGGGCCTGAACGTGCACGAGGGCCAGATCACCTTCCCGGCCGTGGCCGAGGCCTTCGGCCTGGAGTCGGTCTCCCTGGAGAGCGTGCTCGCCTGAACCACCTGACCGCCCGGCGGTCGTTCGCCCCCGACCCGATCACTTCGGGCCGGGGGCTTCGCCGTGCCCGTGATCAGCGGGTCGACCGGGGAGGTCGCTCTGTCGTCAATATCCGTCGGTCATGTCACCCGCCCGCAGAAACGTTGGGGCCGGTGACCCTCTCATCCCTTGACAGCAGCCCGCTCGATAGTCGACACATCCTGCCCACTACCGTGGATTGTGTTGCTGCGAACGCCTTGAACGGCCTAGAGTCGCAAACCGTCGGCATGCTGCCACGCTGACGAATCGACATAGAGTCCTGGATGCCCAAGGAGGTAAGACGACTTGTGAATGAGTCGACAATTGCTCCCGGGGGTGGTCAGCCAGGACTGGCGGAACTCACCGCCGGCCAGCCGAGTGAGGAGCCCGGGGCCCGGCAGCCCTCCGTGGGCTCGGCCGAGGTCGGCTCGGTCGCACTCCGTACCTTCGAAGCACGCCAGAACACAGCACAGGTGACCACGGTGACCGATCACGACGCCGACTTGGCGGCCTACGGCCTGGCCTACGGCGAGTTCGCCTACGGCGCCTACGACGACCCGGACGCCGAGTACGAGCCGGACCCGGAGTACGCCGCCACGCTGGCCCCCGACGCCGCGCGCCAGCGCCGCGAGCGGGTCGGCCCGACCGGCCGCCCGCTGCCGTACTTCCCGATCCCCGCGCCGGTGGCCGAGCACGGCCCCGCCCAGATCATCGCCATGTGCAACCAGAAGGGCGGCGTCGGCAAGACCACGTCGACCATCAACCTGGGCGCGGCGCTGGCCGAGTACGGCCGCCGGGTGCTGCTCGTCGACTTCGACCCGCAGGGCGCGCTCTCGGTCGGCCTCGGCGTCAACCCGATGGAGCTCGACGTCACCGTCTACAACCTGCTCATGGAGCGGGGCCTGACGGCCGATGAGGTGCTGCTCAAGACGGCGGTCCCGGGGATGGACCTGCTGCCCTCCAACATCGACCTCTCCGCCGCCGAGGTGCAGCTGGTCAGCGAGGTGGCCCGGGAGTCCGCGCTGGCGCGCGCCCTGAAGCCGCTGCTGCCCGACTACGACTACGTCATCATCGACTGCCAGCCCTCGCTGGGCCTGCTGACGGTCAACGCGCTGACGGCCGCTCACAGCGTGATCGTCCCGCTGGAGTGCGAGTTCTTCGCGCTGCGCGGTGTCGCGCTGCTGACCGAGACCATCGAGAAGGTGTGCGAACGGCTCAACCCGGACCTGCGCCTGGACGGCATCCTGGCCACCATGTACGACTCGCGCACCGTGCACAGCCGCGAGGTGCTGGCGCGCGTCGTCGAGGCGTTCGGCGAGCACGTCTTCCACACCGTCATCGGGCGGACCGTGCGCTTCCCGGAGACCACCGTCGCCGGCGAGCCCATCACGACGTACGCGACCAACTCGGTCGGTGCCGCCGCTTACCGCCAGCTCGCCAGGGAGGTGCTCGACCGGTGCCGCCCCGCCGAGTGAGTCTCCCGGGTGCCGACGAGCTGTTCCGGACCACGGGGGGGATGGCGCTGTCGCCCTCCCTCGCGCCGCGTCCGGCCGCCGAGGCAGCCAGACCGGAGACCGCGCGGACCGTCAACGGCCAACCGGACGGCGCCGAGGCCGCCTCGGCGGCCCAGGGCGCCCAGGACGACCGGCAGGTGACGCCGGAGCAGCAGGCGGCCGCCACGGTGCCGGCGCCCGCGCAGCCGCCCGTCCAGCGGGCCGGCACGGCCGCCGGGCCCGCACCCGTCGCAGGCGTCGCCGCGGCCGGGAAGACCGTCTCGGGCGGCCGCGGTGCCGGCTCGGCCCCGGCGCCCCGGACGCACCAGGGCGCCGTCGAGGAGCAGCCCGGTGCCGCCGGGCGCGCCCGGCCGCGCGGCCGCGCGCCGCGCCGGCCCAGCGGGCGCGAGCGGCACGACGAGAAGATCACGGTGTACGTGTCCGCCGAGGAGCTCATGGACCTGGAGCACGCCCGGCTGGTGCTGCGCGGCGAGCACGGCCTGGCCGTGGACCGCGGGCGGATCGTCCGGGAGGCCATCGCGGTCGTCCTGGCGGACCTGGAGCAGCGGGGCGAGGCCTCGATCCTGGTCCGGCGGCTGCGCGGCCGGTAAGCGGCGCGGAGGGCGGCCGGCGGTTCCGCCGGGCGTCGAGGGGGGCCGCTGGCCCGGCGTGGGGAGGCCGCCGGTCGGGCGGCAGGACGCCGCAGGGCCCCGGGTGGGGCCGCGGGGGGCCGAGAGCCTCGGGACGGCCGCCGTAGGGCGCTCCTGGGCCTGGGGGGCCGTCTGAGGCAAGCGGGACACCGTGGCCGGTCCGGTGGGGCCGGATCGACGGGACGGGCGCGCCTGAGGGCCCCGTACGGGCTCGTTGGAGCCGGTGGGCACCGGTTCCGGGCCCGGTGGAGCGGCGTGTCGGGTGGCCCCGGAGCCGAGGCAGGGACGAGGACGGGCGAAGATGGACCGTCATGCCCAGGACCGCCGAACCAGCCGCCACCGCCGCGAGCGCGACCGAGGACGAGTCGCGGGGCGGCTTCCGGGTACGGCTGGACAACTTCGAGGGCCCGTTCGACCTGCTGCTCAGCCTGATCGCCAAGCACAGGCTGGACGTCACCGAGGTGGCGCTGGCCACCGTGACGGACGAGTTCATGGCGTACATCCGGGCGATGGGCCCGGACTGGGACCTGGACGCGACGACCGAGTTCCTGGTGGTGGCCGCCACCCTGCTCGACCTCAAGGCCGCCCGGCTGCTGCCCGTGGCCGAGGTCGAGGACGAGGCGGACCTGGCGCTGCTGGAGGCCCGTGACCTGCTGTTCGCCCGACTGCTCCAGTACCGGGCGTACAAGCGGGCGGCGGCGCTGTTCGGCGAGCGCTGGGCGGCCGAGCTGCTGCGCCGGCCCCGGACCGCCGCCCTGGAGCCCCGGCACGCGGAGCTGCTGCCCGAGGTGGTCATCACCGTTGGGCCGCGGCGGCTCGCCGAGCTGGCGGCCAGGGCGATGGCGCCCCGACCCGCGCCGGTCGTCTACGTGGACCACATCCACACCCCGCCGGTGAGCGTGCGCGAGCAGGCGGGGCTGGTGGTGGGGCTGCTCACCGAGCTGGGCGAGGCCTCGTTCCAGCGGCTGGTCGAGGACGCGCCGGACGACCTGGTGGTGGTCGCCCGCTTCCTGGCGCTGCTGGAGCTGTACCGGGAGCGGGTGCTCGCCTTCGAGCAGCCGGAGGCGCTCGGCGAGCTGCTGGTGCGCTGGGTGGCCGAGGAGGGCCGGGCGGCGGTCGAGGTGACGGACGAGTTCGACCGGCCGGCGGGCGGGGTCGGGGAGGACGGACGGCGATGAGCGGCGGGAACGAGGGCGGACGGCCGGTGCGGCGGCCGCTGGGGCTGCCGGGGCGGCCGCGGGACGAGGAGTGGCTGGAGCCGGCCTTCGAGCTGCTGCCGGACCCGGTGGAGGCCGTGGAGGCGGTGGAGCCGGTGGCGGACGACCCGGCGGCGGAGGCGCGTGTCGTGCACCAGAAGTCGGCCCCGTCGACTTCCGGTGCCTCTGGTGCCTCTGGTGCCTCGGGTGCCTCCGGTGTCCCCGGTGTCCCCGGCGCCTCCGCAGCCGAGGGGGCCGCCGACGGCGGGCTGCGGGCCGACCTGGAGGCCGTCCTGATGGTCGTCGACGAGCCGGTGGCGGAGGAGCGGCTGGCCGAGGCGCTGGAGCGGCCCCGGGCCGAGGTGGCGGCCGCGCTGCGCGAACTGTCCGCCGAGTACACCGCCCAGGGCCGCGGCTTCGACCTGCGGCTGGTCGCCGGCGGCTGGCGGTTCTACAGCCGGGAGAGCCGTTCCGCGGCCGTCGACCGCTTCCTCCTGGACGGCCGGCAGGCCCGGCTCACCCAGGCCGCGCTGGAGACCCTGGCGGTGGTCGCGTACCGGCAGCCGGTGTCCAGATCGCGGGTTTCCGCCGTCCGTGGTGTGAACTGTGACGGCGTGATGCGTACCCTGGTACAGCGAGGACTGGTGGAAGAGGCCGGATCCGAGCCCGAAACAGGTGCGATCCTGTATCGGACGACGAACTACTTCCTGGAACGGATGGGGCTCCGCGGCCTGGACGAGCTGCCGGAGCTCGCTCCCTTCCTGCCCGAGGTCGACGACGTGGAAGCGGAGTCCCTGGAGGGCACGATGATCGCGGAGGCGGTCGCCGCCGCTGCCGCGCAGGCCGCGGACGGCAGTGGCGAGGCCGGTCGGGCCGGGCCCGATCGGTAGGGGGCGGTGAGGTCGGCCGAAACGACCGCACATCCCAGACGGAACGACGTACGGACACTTTGATGCGTAGCAGTGGCAACGGCAGGAACAGCAGCGGCGGCGGGAGCGGTCGCGGCGGACAGGGCGGGGGCCGGGGCGGCGGCTCCTACGGCGGCGGCAGCGGCGGCGGTCGCGGCGGCTCGGGCTCGCGCGGAGGTTCGTACGGCGGCAGCAGCGGCGGTGGCCGCGGCGGCTCGGGTTCGGGCGCGGGCTCGCGCGGCGGCTCGTACGGTCGTGACGACCGGCGCGAGGGCCGCCGGGACGACCGGCGCGACGACCGCCGCTACCCGGACCGCCCGCTGCGGCCCGAGGAGCGCCGGTACGACCGCCCCGAGTACGGCGGCGGCCCCAACGCCACCCCGGCCCGCGGCGGCTTCGCCGGCCGGCGCCCCGGCCCGGCCCCGCGCCCGCGCCGCGAGGGCCAGGGCGCCCCGGGCGACCCGCGCCGCCAGCCGCAGCGCTCCCGCGAGCTCCAGGCCAAGATCGAGGACGCCGTCCTCGCCCGGCACGACAAGCCGGCCGTCAAGCTGCCCAAGACCTTCGGCGAGCCCGAGGGCGAGCGCCTCCAGAAGGTGCTGGCCCGGGCCGGCATCGGCAGCCGCCGCGCCTGCGAGGAGCTGATCGAGCAGGGCCGGGTCGAGGTCAACGGCAAGCGCGTCACCGAGCAGGGCAAGCGGGTCGACCCGCAGAACGACGAGATCAAGGTGGACGGCCTGACCGTCGCCACCCAGTCCTACCTGTTCTTCGCGCTGAACAAGCCGGCCGGCGTGGTCTCCACCATGGAGGACCCGGACGGCCGCCAGTGCCTGGGCGACTACGTGACCAACCGGGAGACCCGGCTGTTCCACGTCGGCCGCCTGGACACCGAGACCGAGGGCATCATCCTGCTCACCAACCACGGCGAGCTGGCCCACCGCCTCACCCACCCGCGGTACGGCGTGACCAAGACCTACCTGGCCGCGATCCAGGGCCCGATCCCGCGCGACCTGGGCAAGCGGCTGGCCCAGGGCATCGAGCTGGAGGACGGTTACGCCCGCGCCGACAGCTTCAAGGTCATCTCCAACGTCGGCAAGAATTACCTCGTCGAGGTGACCCTGCACGAGGGCCGCAAGCACATCGTCCGCCGGATGCTGGCCGAGGTCGGCTTCCCGGTCGAGAAGCTGGTGCGCACCCACTTCGGCCCGATCGCCCTGGGCGACCAGAAGTCGGGCTGGCTGCGCCGCCTGACCAACCCGGAGGTCGGCCAGCTGATGCGCGAGGTCGGTCTCTAGGCCTGCCGTCGACGGGCCCCGGGCCCGTACGCTCCGCCGGAGCCCCCGGCCGCACCTTTCGCGGCCGGGGGCTCCGGCGTTCCCGGGAGGAGGCCGTTCCCGGGAGGCCGTTCGCGGGCGGTGTGAACGTCCGCACACGGATGTCCACGTTCCGGACAGGTCGTGTGAGCCGGGACGCAACCGCTGGTCACGGCCTTGTCAGCGTCATGATCCGTGGCCGAGGATGGCCACCGGAGCACCACCCGCCGCGTGGCGGGACTGCGCCAGCACGGGGCGTGCCGGCCGGGGTGGTGCGGGCCGAGGGAAACCGGCCACCGGATAACGGGCGAGCAGGGGGAGAGGGCGTCGTGTCCGATGCAGCACTGGGGCGGGTCGGCGGACAGGCCCTCGGCGCGCTGGGACTGGCGGAGCCGGACGGGCAGGTCTACGCGGCGCTGGTGGCCAACCCGCAGTCCACGGCCGAGGAGCTGGCGGAGAGCTGCGGGCTGACGTTCCAGCAGAGCGTGCGCGCATTGGACAGGTTGGCGCAGCAGGGCATGGCCACCCGGGCTCCGGTGGACCGGCACCGCTACCTGCCGGTGCCCCCGGACGTCGCGATCGGCACCCTGATCGGCCACCGGGAGTCGGAACTGCGCTACGCCCGGGCCGAGATGCACCGGCTGATGGACGCCTTCCGGGAGGCCTCGCGGTACACCGACCCGGCGCACTCGGTGGAGGTGCTGACCGGCGGCGAGGCGATCGCCCAGCGGCTGGAGCACATCACCGAGACCAGCCAGTACCAGGTGCGCGGCTTCGACCGCCCGCCGTACATCCAGGACCCGGTGGCGCCGCTGACCCTGCAGCGGCGGCGGCTGCGCGAGGGCGTGAAGTTCCGGACGGTCTACGACCGGGAGGCGGTGGCCTGGCCGGGGCGGCTGGAGAAGAACATCCTGGTCGGCGTCGCGGACGGCGAGGAGGCGAGGGTCCGGCCGACACTGCCGATGAAGATGATCATCTCGGACGACCGGATGGCGATCATCCCGATCAGCGTCGGCGACAGCGTGCTGGACGCCGCGTACGTGATCCACCCCTCCGCGCTGCTCCAGGCGCTGGACACGCTGTTCGAGGCGGAGTGGGAGCGGGCCGTCCGCCTGCAGGCGGCGGTCGGCGCCGAGGACGCCGGGGCGGAGCCGGAGGCCGACCACCGCAAGCTGCTGGGCCTGCTGGCGGCCGGGCTCACCGACGAGTCGATCGCCCGCTCGCTCGGCTGGAGTGCCCGGACCACCCAGCGCCGGCTCCAGAGCCTGATGCGCTCGCTGGGCGCCACCACCCGCTTCCAGGCCGGGATGGCGGCCCGGGAACGGGGATGGCTGTAGGACCCGGTCGGCCGGCGGGCCGACGGGCCGGTGCGGACGCGGGGACGATCGGCGGGGCGGGCCCGGGGAGGACCGGCAGGGTGGGCCCGGGAGGACCGGCAGGGCGGGCCCGGGGAGGACCGGCAGGGCGGGCCCGGGGAGGTGACCTCGCCCGGCCCCGCCCGCGCCGTCAGCTCCAGGGGCTGAGCGAGGCCCAGCGGCCGTCCGGCCCGCGCTCGACCTTCTCCAGGCCGACCACGGCGGTGCGGTTCAGCCGCCCGTAGATGTGCGGGAACAGCACGCCGGGGGTGGCCCCGGGCGGCGGGGCGCCGTTCGGGGCCTCCCACTTCACCATCGGCTCCACCAGCGACTCCTCGATCAGCAGCACCATCAGCGGGTCGGGAGCGTCGGCGAAGAAGGCGTTGGCCACCGCCAGCGCCGTCGGCTCGTCCGCCGAGCAGTGGATGAACCCGTCGGTGAGCAGCGAGGCGGTGGCGTACGGGCGGCCCGGGTCGGCGAGCCAGTCGTCCAGGGGGGCGAGATGGAGGATCATGCTTCCTTTTCTACCCGTTGTCTCCGGTTTGGACCTGAGCGGCCGTCATCGGCACGGGGGTGTCCGCCGCCGGCCCGCCTCCGGCGGCGTCCGTCGTCGGCCGGCCCCCGCGGTCAGAGCCCGGCCACCTTGGCGGAGGCGGACACCTCGTACACCAGGGTGAGGGTGCGCCGGGCGCCGGGGGCGAGCGGGACGTCCCAGCGGACGATGCCCTCGGTGTCGAAGGAATCCGGCGTCGGCGAGCACTCCTCCTTGCGCAGCCGCACCTCGACCGCGGACACCTCGGAGACCGGCACCCGTTCGCGCACGGTCACGATCCGCTCGTCGTGCTCCTCCGGGCCGGAGAAGCGGGACAGGTGCAGCCGGACCGTCCGGGTGGTGGTCTGGCGGCCGGTGAGGCCGGCGGTGGCCTGGCGCTCCTCGACCTCCCGGACCACCCGGTAGTCGTCCGAGCTGCCGAAGGACAGTTCGGCGTCGGCGCCGGCGGCGGTGAAGCGCAGTTCGCCGCGGCCGGTGAAGCCGCTGCCGCGGACCAGCTCGACCGGGCCGGACAGCAGCGGGTGCCCGGCCGCGTTGCGGAACCGGACCACCTGGGTGACCAGCGGGGACAGCTCAGGGGCGCAGGCGTACTCGCCGGCCGCCGCGGCGGTGAAGGCCCCCAGCGGCACCCGGTGCGCGCGGCCGTCGGAGGGCACGGTCGTTGGGGCGGGGGCGCGCAGCACCCGGACCTCGCCGCCGTCGTCCACGCCCGGCACCGCGGAGGACGGGCCCAGGGTGGCGACCGCCTCCTCACGCAGCTCGACCTCGACCGTGCGGCGCTCCTCGTCGGTGCGCTCGCGCAGCACCAGGACGTCCTCGGCGACCGCGGGCGGGGCGGTGGCGAGGGCGGAGCGGGCGGTGGAGAAGGTGAGCCGGGCGTTCGTCCAGTCCTCGCCGGTGCGCTGCCAGACCACCGCCTCCGACTCCAGGCGCAGCTCGCCGCCGTCCAGGGTCGCCCGGTAGGAGGGGCGCCACAGCGCACAGGGCACCAGGTGGGAGACGGTCAGCTCGGCCGGGCCGGGGCGCGCCGCCTCGACGGTGAGCTCCAGGTGGGCGGTCAGCTCGGCCGGGTCCTCCTCGGCCTGGTCCAGCGCGATCAGGGCCTGCGAGCGCTGCTGCTCCAGGCGGCGCAGCCGGGAGTGGGTGGCGCGCAGCTCCTCGCCGTGGCGCTCGCGCTCGGCGTCCACCCGGCCGAGCTCCCGCGCCCAGCGGTTGGGTTCGAGCTCGCCGAGGCCGGCGCCCTCGCCGATCTCGCGCAGCAGGTCGGCGGAGAGCTGGGCGAGCAGGGCCAGCCGGGCCTCCAGCCGGGCCCGGGTCTGGTCGGCCAGCCGGGTCTCGGCGTCCAGCCGGTGCAGCCGGTGGCGCAGCTCGGAGTCCTCCGGGCCGGGCGGCAGCGGGGCGCGCGGGGCCCAGTCGCGCACCAGCCGGGCGTCCAGTACGCGGACGCCGTCGGTGGCGGACTCGGCGCGCAGGGTGCGGTCGACGGCGAGGGCGGTGAGCGGGCCGAGGCGCAGCCGCTGCACGCCCGCGGCGAGCCCGACCGTCGTGCCGCGCTCGACCTGGCTGCGGTCCTCCAGGCAGGTCACGGCGGTGACGGGGAGGGGAAGGGTCTCGACGGTCATCGCTCAGTTCCTCCGGTTTCCGCCGACGATGGCCTTTCCGGCCGGGATCTTGATCAGGTAGCCGCCGTCCAGCTCGGCGCGTCCGCCCGGGGGCAGGTCGACCCGCCAGAGCCGGGTGCTGGGCGGGCAGTCCGGCGTGGGGACGGTCGGGGCGTGCCAGTCGGCCCGCTCCTCGATCCGGATCTCGGCGTCGGAGGTGACCGGCACCCGCTCGCGGACCTCCACGGTGACGGCGCGTGCGAGCCGGTTGGCCAGCTGGACGTGCACCCGGTGGTCGAGGACGGTGCTGTTGCCCTTCAGCATGCCGGTGGCGGACTCGTGCACCTCGGTGCGGCGCGCCACCTCGATGCTCTCGGCGACGCCGATGCCCAGCCGCCGGGTGGCGCCGGGCGCCAGGGTGGGCAGGGCGGCGGTGAGCAGGAACTCGTCGTCCACGGTGACCTCCACCGGGCCGGCCAGGACGGCCCGGTCGGTGCGGTTGGCCAGCACCAGGGTCGCGTACACCTTCTCCTCGACGGCGGGGACGGTGACGTACTCGGGGCGGACGGCGAGCGGGATCTCGCCGACGGTGACGGTGTGCCAGGTGCCGTCGGACGGGATGTCGGCGGGGGCGGCGGCGTCGAAGCGGTGGTCGAAGGAGCCGGCGGACTCGCGGGGCGGGACGGCGTGCCGGGGCAGGATGAGGGTGCGGAGCTGTGCGGTGCCGCCGGCGGGCAGGGGCCAGGTCTGCCCGATCCGTTCGGGGCGGGGGTGGAGGGTGCCGCGGCGGGCGGCGGGCTCCTCGGGGCCGGCCAGGACGAGGTCGGGGTAGTCGAGCAGGGTGGCGTCCGGGACGACGCCGGGCGGCGGCGGGGGCGGGGCGGCGTGGCCGACGCGGCGGCGGGCCTCCGCGGGCGGGAGGCCGCCCGGGGCCTGCGGCAGCGGTGCCACCGGGGCGGCGGCCGGGGCCGGCGCCCCGGCCGGGCCGCCGTAGCCGGCGAAGCCGCCTGGTGCGCCTGGGGGCGCGGGCATCGGCTGGTCGGCGTTCAGCAGGCCGCCGCCGTACGCGACGGGGGCGATCGGCTCGTCGGCGGCGAAGGCCTCGGCCCGGGGGCCGCCCGGGCGGGCGCCGCCCAGCCGGGCGGAGCGGGCGGCGCCGCCGGGGACGGGACGGCGGGTGGCGGGCTCGGGGCGGTCGGCGCCGGCCGCGTCGTAGCCGGTGAAGAGGTCGTTCAGGCCGGCCGGGGGCTCGCGCCAGCCGGAGGGCGGCGGGGCGGGCTGGCTGCGGCCGATCCGCAGCGAGGCGAGCCGGGGCAGGTCGGTGCGGCGGTCGAGGTCGGCGGTGGACAGGGCGAGGCGCACGCCCGTCCAGTCCTCGCCGGTGCGCTGGGCGACGGCGGCGCGCAGCACCAGGTGGGCGGTGTCGGCGCCGGTCCGGTAGGACAGCCGGTAGGCGGGCACCCAGCGGGCGGCGGGGACGCCGTACTCCAGCTCCAGCTCCAGTTCCAGTTCGAGTGCTGGGGCGGAGGTCGGCTGAGTGCCCGCGGTGCCCGGGGTGGTCAGAGTGAGCAGGACGGTGGTGCTGGTCCCGACCGGCTCGGCCCGGTCGGCGGTGGACGCCCGCTCCAGCCGGTCGGCGGCCAGGTCGCGCTCGTGGTCGGCGAGTTCGAGCTCCCGGGTGAGCTCCTCGGCGCGTTCCTGGAGCCGGGCCAGCCGCTCGTCGACGAAGTCGGCGAGCTCCAGCCAGGCGTCGGCGGGTGTGCGGCGCAGCGGCTCGTCGCGGCGGCGCTGCGGCGGTACGGCGCGCAGCGCGGCGGTCTCGGCGATCGCGGCCAGGACCAGCCGCCGGCGCTCGGCGAGCGCGCTGCGGTGCTCGTTGGCCTCGTCCAACGCCTGCTGCAGCTCAGGGAGTTCGTCCTCCTCGCGGAGTTCGGCGAGCAGCTCCAGGCGGGCCTCGGTGACAGCGGCGCCGGCCGGTCCGGAGAGCACCCGGGCGCGCAGCGAGCGGCCGTCCAGGGCGGCGGGCAGGCCGGTCAGCCGCAGCCGTCCGCCGGGTGGGACCGGGACGGTGGCGCGTCGGCGGCACACCGCACCCTCGGCGTACACCACGACGGAGTGCAGGACCGACGGGTGGGCCGGTACGGCCGGCGGTTTCGACTGCCCGCTCCGGCCGCTGTGCTGATCGTCCATGCGCAACCCCTTCGTTCGCGTGGCGCCCGCCGCGTGGCGCTCGTGGTGGTGCCTGTGGTGTCCGTGCTGCTGTTCGCGGTGCTGCTCGTGGTGTCGCCCGCCTTCTCCGGGCGGCCAGTCTGCCCGGCTTCGGCGCGGGCGTCGCAGGATTTCCGGGTGCGGCGTGTGCACTGTGTGGGACGGGGGCGGGTCGGTGGCGGTTGCCGGCGCCGGAAGCTGCCGGGACCGCCGTACCGGTTGCCGGGTGGAGGGTGGGGACTTCGGCGGGGTGGATGAGGGAGGATGGGCCGCGGGTGCTCCCGGACGGTCCCGGCACCTTCGAGAATCGTGATGAGGAGAGCGACCCGCCATGCGCACTGCCGTCGTCGTCGGCACCGGACTGATCGGCACCTCCGCCGCGCTCGCGCTCACCGCCCGCGGGCTGACGGTCCATCTGGAGGACGCCGACCCGGACGCGGCCCGCACCGCCGAGTCGCTCGGCGCGGGCATCACCGACCCGGCCGACGGCCCGGTGGACCTGGCGATCATCGCCGTGCCGCCCGCGCTGGTCGGCAAGGTGCTGGCCGACTGCCAGCGCCGCAACCTGGCGCACTGGTACACCGACGTCGCCAGCGTGAAGGCCGGCCCGGGTAGCGAGGTCGCCGAGCTCGGCTGCGACACCGTCCACTACATCGGTAGTCACCCGATGGCAGGCCGTGAGCGCTCCGGCCCGCTGGCCGCCCGCGCCGACATCTTCGAGGGCCGCCCCTGGGTGCTCACCCCGACCGCCGACACCGACACCGAGACGCTCAACGCCGCGCTGGAGCTGGTCGCGCTCTGCGGCGCGGTGCCGATCGTGATGGACGCCGCCGAGCACGACCGGGCGGTCGCCCTGGTCTCGCACGCCCCGCAGCTGGTCTCCTCGCTGGTCGCGGCCCGGCTGGAGAACGCCGACGAGACCGCCATAAGGCTCTCCGGCCAGGGCGTGCGCGACGTCACCAGGATCGCCGCCTCCAACCCCGGCATGTGGGTCGACATCCTCTCCGCCAACGCGGGCGCGGTCGCCGACGTCCTGGAGGGCGTCGCCCGCGACCTCGGTGAGACGGTCACCGCGCTGCGCGCCTTGGAGGCCGCCGAGGAGGGCGAGCGCCAGGCGGGCGCGGCCGGGATCGAGGCGGTGATGCGGCGCGGCAACACCGGCCAGGCCCGCATCCCCGGCAAGCACGGCGCGCCGCCCACCCGGTACGAGACCGTGGCGGTCGTGCTCGGCGACCAGCCGGGCGAGCTGGGCCGGCTGTTCGGCGAGGTCGGCGACGCCGGGGTCAACATCGAGGACGTCGCCATCGAGCACTCGACCGGGCAGCAGGTCGGCTTCGTCCAGTTGTCGGTGGCGCCGACGGCGGTGAAGCGGCTGACCAAGGCGCTGCGGGCGAGTGGCTGGAGCGTCCGGGACTGAGTCTCGGCTCCGGGTGGGGGCTGGGGCGGGGCCGGGGGCCGGGGATGCCGGGCCGTCGGGCCTGGGTGATCGGCGGCGTCGGGTGGTCGGGGCGGTTGCTCAGGGTCGACTAGTCTGGGTCGGTTGATCGGCCCGGACGGCCGCGGAGTCCGTCCCGGCGGCGGTCCATTAACCTTGAGGGAGACAATCCCCGGCCGCCCGCCCGCCCAGGCCCCGGCTCCCATGCTCAGAGAGAGGTTCGCCCCGTGGACACTGCCGACCGAGCGCACGCCCCGGTCGTCGTCGCCATCGACGGACCCTCCGGCTCCGGCAAGTCGACCGTCTCCCGGGCGGTCGCGGCCCGGCTGGGCCTGAGCTTCCTGGACACCGGCGCCATGTACCGGGCGATGACCTGGTGGATGCTGGCCAACGAGGTCGACGTCGAGGACGCGGAGGCGGTGGCCGTCGCGTGCGGCAAGCCGGTGATCGTCTCGGGCACCGACGCCGACGGCCCCACCATCACGGTGGACGGCCAGGACGTGTCCGGCCCGATCCGGGGCCCCGAGGTGACCGCCAAGGTCAGCGCCGTGTCCGCGGTGCCGGCCGTACGGTCCCGGCTGGTGGAGCTCCAGCGCGGCTGCGCCGAGGTCGCCGAGCGCGGCATCGTCGCCGAGGGCCGGGACATGGGGAGCGTGGTGTTCCCGGACGCCACCGTCAAGGTCTTCCTGACCGCCTCCGAGGAGGCCCGGGCCACGCGCCGGGCCGCCGAGCTGCGCGCCAAGGGCGTGGACGAGGCGACCATCACCGCGATGGCCGCCGACCTCGCCCGCCGGGACGCCGCCGACTCCTCCCGGAAGACGGCCCCGCTGACCCAGGCCGCGGACGCGGTCCTGGTGGACACCAGCGACCTCACCCTGGAGCAGGTGATCGACCGGATCGCCGGGCTGGTGGAGGAGCGGGCCGGACTGTCCGCGGTCTGACCGGCCGCCGTCGGTCCGACCAGGGCCGGTCCGAACCCCTTCGGGCCGGCCGACGAGTGAACCGCGGGCCGTCGAGGTGCCGCGGAGACAACCATCGCGCTGCCCCGAGCGGGGCAGGTACGCACGGCACGCCCCTGGGAAGGGCCGGGCCGGGAAACGGAACAGACGAACATGACCGCAGAGCACGCCGCCACCGGCCACGGTGAGCTGGACGCCGCCGACTACGCCGAGTTCATGGCGCTCGCCGCCGAGGAGGGCTTCGACCTCGACGGCTTCGACGCCGGGGACGGCGCCGAGCACGTCCGACTGCCGGTGCTGGCCGTGGTCGGCCGGCCCAACGTCGGCAAGTCCACCCTGGTGAACCGCATCATCGGCCGCCGCGAGGCCGTCGTCGAGGACAAGCCGGGCGTCACCCGCGACCGGGTCACCTACGAGGCCAGCTGGAACGGCCGCCGCTTCAAGGTGGTCGACACCGGCGGCTGGGAGATCGACGTCCTCGGCATCGACGCCATGGTGGCCGCCCAGGCCGAGCTGGGCATCGAGCAGGCCGACGCGGTGCTGTTCGTGGTGGACGCCACCGTCGGCGCCACCGACACCGACGAGGCCCTGATCAAGATCATCCGCCGGGCGGGCAAGCCGACCGTCCTGTGCGCCAACAAGGTCGACGGCCCCTCCACCGAGGCCGAGGCCGCCTACCTGTGGTCGCTCGGCCTCGGCGAGCCGTTCCCGGTCTCCGCCCTGCACGGCCGCGGCTCGGGTGACCTGCTGGACGCCGTCATGGACGCGCTGCCCGAGGCCCCGCCGCAGACCTTCGGCGACGCCGCCCCCGGCGGCCCGCGCCGCATCGCGCTGATCGGCCGCCCCAACGTCGGCAAGTCCAGCCTGCTGAACAAGGTCGCCGGCGAGGAGCGCGTCGTCGTCAACGAGCTGGCCGGCACCACCCGCGACCCGGTCGACGAGATGATCGAGCTCGGCGGCAAGACCTGGAAGTTCGTGGACACCGCCGGCATCCGCCGCCGGGTCCACCTGACCGCCGGCGCCGACTTCTACGCCTCGCTGCGCACCGCCTCCGCGCTGGAGAAGGCCGAGGTCGCGGTCGTCCTGATCGACGCCAGCGAGACCCTCGCCGAGCAGGACACCCGGATCATCTCGATGGCCGTCGAGGCCGGGCGCGCCGTCGTCGTCGCCTACAACAAGTGGGACCAGCTCGACGAGGAGCGCCGCTACTACCTGGAGCGCGAGATCGAGCGCGACCTCGTCCAGGTGCAGTGGGCCCCGCGGGTCAACGTGTCGGCCAAGACCGGCCGGCACATGGAGAAGCTCGTCCCGGCGATCGAGACCGCGCTGGAGGGCTGGGAGACCCGCATCCCGACCGCGCGCCTGAACGCCTTCCTCGGCGAGCTGGTCGCCGCCCACCCGCACCCGATCCGCGGCGGCAAGCAGCCGCGCATCCTGTTCGGCACCCAGGCGGGCATCCGTCCGCCGCGCTTCGTGCTGTTCGCCTCGGGCTTCCTGGAGGCCGGCTACCGGCGCTTCATCGAGCGCCGGCTGCGGGAGGAGTTCGGGTTCGTGGGGACGCCGATCTCGATCTCGGTGCGGGTCCGGGAGAAGCGCAAGCGGAAGTAGTGGGGGAGAGGGAACGGTCGGTCCGCTGACCGCCCGACGGCCGGAGGGCCTCGCCACGGTGGTGGCGGGGCCCTCCGGTGTTCTTGGGGGTGGTGCGGGCCGGGTTCGGTGGGCGCAGTGGAGCGGTGCCGGGATACGTGTGCGGGGCGTGGGCCGGGCGTCAGTGGAGGTCGACGGCGGGGCCCGGGGGCAGGGAGAGCATCTGGCGGTGGCGGCCGCCGGAGGGCCGGGTGGGGACGAGGCCGGTGACCGTACCCGTCACCGGGGCGGGCGCGGGCGGCGCCGGGGGCACCGGCGCGGGGACCGGCACCGGGTGTGGGGCCGCGCCCAGGTAGCCGGCCGCGACCCAGCCCTGTCCGTTGGTGAACTGGGCCGTGGGGACGGCGGGTTGGTCCTGGGCGGGGATCGCGGCGGCGCGGCCGGGGGCGTCGCCGGTGGGGGCGGTGGAGGTGGCGGGCTCGGGGTGGCCGACGGAATGGCCGTGGCCGTGGTGGTGGCCGGTGGCGGGACCGCCGGTGTGGGAGTGGGAGTGGTTGTTGGCGTGAGCACCGGGGTGGCCGCCGCCGTGGCCGTGTTGTTGGGCGGCGGCGTGACCGTGGTGTTGGGCCGTGGCCTGGCCGTGCGGTTGGGCGGTGGCGTGGTCGTGCGGGTGGGCGGCGGCGTGACCGTGGTGTTGGGCCGTGGCCTGGCCGTGCGGTTGGGCCGTGGCCTGGCCGTGCGGTTGGGCGGTGGCGTGGCCGTGGGATTGGCCGCCGGTGGGGCCGGAGCCGTGGTGCTGGTGGCTCGGCATGAACTGGGGGAGGCCCGGCGCCTGCCCCGCGAGGGTGTGGAAGGCCTGCTGCTGGGGCGGGTACGGGCGCTGCTCGCCGACCGCCGGGTAGCGGTCGCGGACCGCGAAGCCGGTGAACTTCAGGTCCTCCTCGCCCGAGCGGTCGCCGGGCAGGGCACGGAAGAGGCGCCGGTACTCGGAGTACAGCTCGTCGTAGATCGGCGTGGCGGAGTGCGGGTGCTCGGCGTCGTACGACGGGCGCATGCCCGGGATCGAGCGCGAGGCGGTGGCGGACCGGCCGGGGGACGCGGAGACGTCGTAGCTGTACACGTAGGGGCCAACGAGTGAGAGGGGCGGGGGATGCGGGGGTGGGAGCGGGGGCGCTTCCACACGCCGGAGTGCGGAGCGGGTGGCCGCGCCGGGTGGAGAGCGGGCACGCCGGGTGGGAGAGCGGGCACGCCGGGGCGGGGCGGGGCGGGGTGCGGGTCAGGTCGGCTCGGGCCGCGGGGGCGGCAGGCGTTCGCCGGAAGGCGGCCACGGGGGTGGGTGGCCGCCTTCCGGCGGGTCAGGGCGCGGAGGCGGGGGATGCGGGGCGCGGGGACGCGAGGGCGGATCAGGTGCCGGCGAGCGGGAGGGAGGCGGCGACCACCTGGCCCAGCGCCACCGCCCGCTCCAGCGCCTGGCGCAGCAGGTCCTCGCGGGGCTGGCGGCCGACCATGCCGGCCGGGACGGCGTACATCGTCACCTCGGACAGCTGGCTCGCGGCCATCCGCCAGGCGTCGGTGACCTGGAGCGGCTGGTGCGCCTGCCACCAGCCGGTGCTGCCACCGGCCGCGGCGGGCTGGAGAATCGCGTGCAGCTTGCCCATGGCGACCAGGACCGACCAGCCGGGCAGCTGGTCCGGGGTCTCGTCCAGGTCCGTGACGGGCTGGAAGCCGGCGTCCTGGAGCAGGTCGAGGAACTCGTCCTCGCCCGAGGTGCTGCCGGGGCGGCCGACGGGCCCGGTCGGCTCGACCACCAGCGAGGCGTGCCCGACCTTGCCGTGCAGCACCAGTCCGCAGGTGATGCCGAGAATGGCGGCCTGACCGGGGGCGTTCGGCTGGGTCGGGGCGGGGCCGACGGGTGCGGCCGGGGCCGGCGCGGGGGCGCTCGGCGCGACGGCGTGGGCACCGGGGAAACCGGGGGCACCAGGAACGCCGGGGCCGGGAACGCCGGGGGTGCCGGGAACGCCGGGGCCGGCGAGGTCCGGGCCGCCGCCCGGCTGGGACTGGCTGATGCTGCGGACGGCGCCGACCAGCTGCTCCTCGGCGACCGGCACGACCTGGGAGGGGATGCAGCGGGCGTGCGCGAAGGCGAGGACGGCGGTCTCCTCGCCGACGAACAGCACGGTGCTGGTGGGCTCCACGTGCGTGTCGCCGGGGGTCCGGCAGGAGGTGCACTCGTAGCTGTCGGGAGCGCGGTCGCCGCCTAGCAGGCGGTCGGCCTCGTCGTCGCCGATCTCGGACCGGACCTCGTCGCTGACGTCGAGCATGCGCGGCACAGGGTCTCCTCGGATGGGTGTGGATGGCGGTTCGCGGGCGGACACGGGGAGGTCGCCATGCCCAACGGGCCCTTGTGTCGGGCGTCACGGGTGCCCGTCGAGGCTGACGGGAATTGCCCCGGATCCGACCGCGTGGCGTGTTGTCGTGGTCGCAATCTGTCGATGTGGGTGCCGGGACTGCCGGAAACAAACGGTGAGGTGAATCACGGAATCCGGATGTTTGATCTAGGAAACAATGGCCAAAACCGACATTTCGGGCATGAATCCCTGATCGTTACCGCCGGTAACCCTTGGCTGAGCTGGGCGGACCGTTGAAGTTTTGGCTTCTCCGTCGACCGGCTCGTAGCTTCTTGGTCGGCGCAACGAGCGCCACCCGGGTTCACCCCCGACGCACGGCCCCCCGGTCCGCCGGGCGCGGCAGGTGCCCGCCGACACGATCGCTCGAACAGGTCGTCGGCGAGCGGCTGGGTGACCGGGGCGGCAGCGGCACGTCCGATACGTGCACGGCCGTCCGACGGACGCGGCAAGCGAACGCGGCCCCTCGCGGGGTCTGGTTCCGCATGCCCGCCCCGGGGCTGTCGAGAGGAACCTCATGACCTTCCGTAACGAGACCGCCGCTGCCACCACCTCCACCGCCACCAAGCGCAACCGCGTTCGGATGGCCGTCGTGGCGGGCGCCGCTGTCGCGGCCCTGCCGGTGGCCGGCCTCGTCACGGCCACCTCGGCCTCCGCCGCCTCCGTCGCCACCTGGGACGCCGTCGCCCAGTGCGAGAGCGGCGGCAACTGGGCCATCAACACCGGCAACGGTTTCTACGGCGGTCTGCAGTTCACCTCCAGCACCTGGGCCGCCTTCGGTGGCACCGCCTACGCCCCGCAGGCCAACCTGGCCACCAAGGCGCAGCAGATCGCCGTCGCCGAGAAGGTCCTCGCCTCGCAGGGCCCGGGCGCCTGGCCCGTCTGCTCCGTCAAGGCCGGCCTGACCAAGGGCGGCGCCCCGGCCGCCGTCGACACCTCGGCGGGCTCCACCGCCGCCAAGCCGGCGCAGACCCCGAAGGCCGCCGCCAAGCCGGCCGAGGCCCCGAAGGCCGCCCCCAAGGCCCAGACCGCGCCGAAGAACGACGCCGTCGCGCCGAAGGCCGCCCCCAAGGCCGACGCCCAGAAGTCCGCGCCGAAGGCCGACCAGGGCGCGAAGTCCTGGAACCGCTCGAACGACGCCAAGCCGGCCGCCAAGGGCGGCTACACCGTCAAGGCCGGTGACACCCTGAGCTCCATCGCCGCCGCGCAGGGCCTGGACTGGCACGACCTGTACCAGAACAACGCCAAGGTCATCGGTGGCAACCCGGACCTGATCTTCCCGGGCCAGACCCTCAGCATCTGAGGTCCGCCCGTGCGCCTGGGGCCCGGTGCGTAGCCGGTATCGGCTGCGCGGGCTCCGGCGGTACGTCGGCGCCGCCCTGCGGTGCTGCCCGCTCGGGCGGCGATGTGCTGACGTGGTGATGTGCTCGGCTTCCACGGCCGCTTCTCCGCCGCGCGGGTTCCTCCCGCCGGTCGGGGGAGCGGCCGTCGGCGTTGCGTGGGTTACGCGGGTTACGCGGCTCTGTGGGGCGTTGTGCGGTGTTTCGCATCGTTGACGTCATTCACGGTGCTTGCGGGGCTTGCGGCGTTTTCGAGCTCTACCACGTTCGTGGCGTTCGGCCGAGTGCGTGGGCGAGGGGCGGGCGGTGCGCCTAGGGTCGGCTGCCATGCCACATTCATGTGATGAACGCTCAGGTCTCGGCCGGTTCGTGGTGAGCGCGGGCACCGCCGTGGCGGTGCTGCTGGCCGTCCCGTCGGGCGGGGTACGGGCCCGGGCGGCCGTCCGGGTCGCCGACCTGGTGTGGGACGAGCTCGCCGACTGCGAGAGCGGCGGCGACTGGCGGGCGGACACCGGCAACGGCTTCTACGGCGGCCTGCAGATCCGGCCGTCCACCTGGGCTGAGGCCGGTGGTCCGCGCTTCGCCGACCGGCCGGACCACGCGAGCCGACGCGAGCAGACGACCGTCGGCGAGGAGATCGTCCGCCGTCAGGGGTGGGAGGCCTGGCCGTCCTGCGCCCGGGAGTTGGGGCTGCTCGGGGGCGCCCCCGCGGCCGGCGCCGGGGCTGGGCCGGGGTAGCCGCGGTGCGGGAGGATGGTGGGGTGATCCAGGGCGAGCTGTTCAGCGATCCGGGCGGGTCCGCGGGCGCGCGCGAGCGCTCCGAGCCGGCCCCCGGCGCCGTCCTGCTCCCCGGCTGGCTGGACCTCGACGCGCAGCGCCGCCTGGTCGCCGCGTGCCGGGAGTGGGCCCGTCCGCCGGCCGGCCTGCACACCGTGCGGATGCCCACCGGCGGCTTGATGTCCGTCCGGATGGTGAGCCTCGGCCTGCACTGGTACCCGTACGGGTACCGGCGGGTCGCCGAGGACGGCGCGCCCGTCAAACCGTTCCCGCCGCTGCTCCGTGACCTGGCGCGCAGGGCCGTCGCCGAGGCGTACGGGGCCGCGCTGGGGGAGGTCGCGGGCGCGGCGTCGTACGAGCCGGACATCGCGATCGTCAACCACTACGCCCACGGCGCGAAGATGGGCCTCCACCAGGACCGCGACGAGCGGGCGGACGCGCCGGTGGTCTCGCTCTCGCTGGGCGACGGCTGCGTGTTCCGGCTGGGGAACACCGAGACCAGGACCCGGCCGTGGACCGACCTGGAACTGCGCAGCGGGGACCTGCTGGTGTTCGGCGGCCCGGCCCGGTTCGCGTACCACGGGGTGGTGCGGACGCTGCCGGGGACGGCCGATCCGGCACTGGGCCTGGTCGGGCGGCTCAACATCACGGTGCGGGAGTCGGGGCTGGGGGAGTAGGGGGAGGGTGGGGTTCCGTTGCTCGGTCACGCGTTTACCCGTTCACTCGGTTACCCGTTCACGCGGTTACCCGTTTACTCGTTTACTCGTTCGAGTGAACTGGAGGCTTCGGACCGATGCGCGGGAATGACCCGGGTCGCCGGAGAATTCGAGTGAGCTGGAGAATTCGTTCGGAGTCCGAGAGGAAGCGTGCGCATGGGAACCCCCGTCGACGACCTTGTCGATCTGCTCGACCTTGAGCAGATCGAACTCAACATCTTCCGCGGGCGCAGCCCCGAGGAGGCGCTGCAACGGACGTTCGGCGGCCAGGTCGCCGGGCAGGCGCTGGTCGCGGCGGGGCGCACGGTGGACGACGAGCGCCCGGTCCACTCGCTGCACGCCTACTTCCTGCGCCCCGGGGTCCCCGGCGTGCCGATCGTCTACCAGGTCGACCGGATCCGCGACGGCCGCTCCTTCACCACCCGCCGGGTGCTCGGCATCCAGGGCGGGCGGTCGATCTTCGCCCTCACCGCGGACTTCCACAGACCCGAGGAGGGCGGCATTGACCACCAGTACCCGATGCCGCCCGTCGCCGCCCCCGAGGACCTGCCCAGTGCCCTGGACGAGGTCGGCTCCCGGCTCGGCGAGCTGCCCCCGTTCATCAGCCGCCGCCAGCCCTTCGACATCCGCTACGTCGACCGGCTGCGCTGGACGGAGGAGGAGCTGGAGGGCGTCGAGGCGCGCAGCGGCGTCTGGCTGCGCACCAACGGCCCGCTGCCGGACGACCCGCTGATCCACGTCTGCGCCCTCACCTACGCCAGCGACATGACGCTGCTGGACGCCGTCCGCGCCCCGGTCGAGCCGCTGTGGGGCGAGCGGAACTTCGACATGGCCTCGCTCGACCACGCGATGTGGTTCCACCAGCCGTTCCGGACGGACGACTGGCTGCTGTACCAGCAGGAGTCCCCGATCGCGCACGGCGCGCGCGGCCTGGCGCGCGGGCAGATCTTCGACCGGCACGGCCGGCTGGTGGTGTCCGTTGTGCAGGAGGGGCTGTTCCGGCCGCTGAAGCGCCGCGACGGGTAGGTGGTCGTGGGGCCGTGGTGTTGCCTGGCGTTGCCTCGTGTTGTGCCCCGTTTCGGCGCGCCGCAGCAGTGTTGCGGTTTCGGCGGCTTCGGGTCGACGGGAATGATCCGTCCGCGTGGACGGTGTTGTGGATGACCGAGACGGGCGGCCCGAACCGCGGGCCGTCCGCGGACCGACCGGGAGGGTGAACCGATGACGGCGACTGCCGCGGAGGACTGGAAGCACTGGAGCGACGGCCGGGCGGCGACGGTGAGCGCGCCGCACGGCCAGCTCGCACTCACCGGCACGCACTGGCTGGAGCCCGAGCCCGCCGAGGTCCCGGGCCTGCCCGGGCGCTGGTGGGCCGACGCTGAGGGCGTACGGGTCCGGGCGGAGACGTCCGACGGCATCACGGTCGACGGCGCCGACGCCCCGGTGGACGGCGAGGCGCTGCTCCGCCCGGACAGCGACCCGGCCGCCGACACCGCCACCCTGGGCGCCCTGCTGCTCGTGCCGATCGAGCGCGAGGGCGAGCTGGCCCTGCGGGTCTTCGACCCGGCCTCCCCGCGCCGGGCCGCGTTCGCGGGCATCTCCGCCTACCCGTACGCGCCCGAGTGGGCCGTGTCCGCCGTCTTCACCCCGTTCGAGGACGGCGACGCGCGGTCGGTCGTGGTCCCGAACGCCGACGGCCGGGAGCGTCCGCTGGCCGTGTCCGGGCAGATCGCCTTCACCGTGGCGGGCGAGCACCGGACCCTGACCGTCAGCCGGTCGGGCCGGCGGCTCAGCGGCGTGATCGCCGACGCGACCAGCGGCATCGACACCTACCGCTTCCGTTTCATCACCCTGCCGGCGCCGGACGCCGACGGCCGCACCGTCCTCGACCTCAACCGGGCCTACCTGCCGCCGTGCGCCTTCTCGGACCACTTCATCTGCCCGTTCCCGCCGCCGGGCAACCGGCTGGACTTCGCGGTGGAGGCGGGGGAGAAGCAGGTGCTGAACCGATAGCGGGTGGGGGGCGGCGGGACCGCTGGGGCGGGCCCCGGTGCGGGGGCGTCCCGGGGTGGAGCGGAGCATGGGGGGTTATGTCGAACAATCAACATTCCACTCCGTCCCCCTCACCCGCCCCGTTCGGCTCCGCCCCCTCGTCTCCCTCCTCCGCCTCCTCGTCTCCCTCCTCCGCCTCCACGTCTCCCTCCTCCGCCTCCTCTGCGCCACTCTCCACTCCTTCGTCAGGGGGCGGACCGGAGCCGGAGGCGGCCGCCGACTCACCCTGGTACCGGCGGGCCTTCGCCGACCTCAGCCCGCTGCGCGACCACGCCGACTACCGCCGGGTCTGGGCCGGGCAGGCCGTCTCCTCCATAGGCCAGCAGATGACGGCCGTTGCCGTCTCCGTCCAGGTCTACGACCTGACCGGCTCCGCCTTCGCGACCGGCCTGGTCGGCATCTTCTCGCTCGTCCCGCTGGTCGCCTTCGGCCTCTACGGCGGCGCGATCGCCGACACCGTCGACCGGCGCCGACTGGGCCTGATCGGCTCGGCAGGTCTGGCGGCCGTCTCCGCCGTCCTGGCCGCGCAGGCGCTGGCCGGCCTCGGCCTGGTCGCCGTCCTGTACGCCGCCGTCGCCGTCCAGGCCGGCTTCTTCGCGATCAGCTCGCCCGCCCGCTCGGCGATGATCCCCCGACTGGTCCCCAGCCACCAGCTCCCGGCCGCGAACGCGCTGAACACCGTGAGCATGAACCTCGGCCTCACCGTCGGCCCGATGCTCGGCGGCGTCCTCATCGGCGCCTACGGCCCCCAGGCCGCCTACCTGATCGACACCGTCGCCTTCACCGGCACCCTCTACGCGATGTGGCGCCTGCCCGCCATGCGGCCGCTCGGCGACCGCAAGGGCCGCGCCTCCGTCCTCGACGGCCTCCGCTTCCTGCGCGAGCAGCCCAACCTGCGCACCAGCTTCCTCGCCGACCTGGCCGCCATGGTCTTCGGCATGCCGCGCGCCCTCTTCCCGGCCATCGCGGTCACCTTCTACGGCGGCGACGCCGGCACCGTCGGCCTGCTGGTCTCCGCCCCCGCCGTCGGCGCCCTGGTCGGCGCGCTCTTCTCCGGCTGGGTCGGCCGCGTGCACCGCCAGGGCGTCGCCGTCCTCGCCGCCGTCGCCGCCTGGGGCCTGGCCATCGCCGCCTTCGGCGCCCTCCACAACCTCTGGCTCGGCCTCCTGCTGCTCGCGGTCGCGGGCTGCGCCGACACCGTCAGCATGATCTTCCGCAACACGATGATGCAGGTCGCGGCCCCGGACGAGATGCGCGGCCGTCTCCAGGGCATCTTCATCGTGGTCGTGGCCGGCGGCCCCCGCCTCGGCGACTTCGAGTCCGGCACCGTCGCCGCCCTCACCAACCCCGCCACCTCCGTGATCACCGGCGGCCTCGCCTGCGTCGCCGCCGTCCTCCTCCTCGCCGCCCGCCGCCCCGCCTTCCTCACCTACGACGCCCGCCACCCCACCCCCTGACCCCACCCACCCCCGAACCTGGCAGCGAGCACCCCCCGACGTGCTGTATTGTTTTCCACGTCGCCGGGACAACCGGAGACAAGGTCGAGAAGCCCACAGCAGAGCCCCCAGGCCCCGCTGCAGGCACCGAGACCACGGGACGTGGCGCAGCTTGGTAGCGCACTTGACTGGGGGTCAAGGGGTCGCAGGTTCAAATCCTGTCGTCCCGACCAGCGTTTTCGCAGGTCGGAGGCCGTTTCCATCTGAGGATGGGGACGGCCTTTTTGTGCGTGTCGCGGGGTGGTGGTCGCAGGGCGGTCGCATCTCGTCCGGCCGCGGAGCGCAGCCGGGCGCCGGCTGACCTCGTCAACTCGCCGCTGTATGGCTGGAGTTGGCGTACATGGCCCGATCGGCGGCCAGATCGTTGACCGCTTGGGGTGTCCCGCGGTGGGTGACCTCGCGTCACGGGGTTGACGCGGTCGGGCGTGAGCATCGTTCAATTTATGAGCTTTCTTCCGCTCTGTCCGCATTTTCTGGGCCGGATGTCGGCGTGGGGGCGGCCCCGCAAGGCGAAGGTCTGCGACCACCATGCGACCACCACGCGGGCGGGAGCCGCCCTGGCCGGGCGGTCCTCCTTGCTCGGGCGCAAAGGGGCCCGGCAAGCCGCAGGCTTCGGGAGACGGTGTGCTGAGGGGTGGGGCGCGCCGGGTGCGGCTGGGGCAGATCTTCGGCGATGACGTGCCCCTGGGTTCGCTGGGTTCTCTCCTCCTGGACTGCTACAGCGTCCCCGGGGGCCGGGCTGTGCTTCACGGTGACCGGGCATGCCGCCGGTTGGGGCCCGGTGCGCGGCTGGGCCGTGTCGGGCTTGCTGCTGGGCCGTTGTGCGGGTCCTGCGCGTGGATGCTGCCGGCAGACCATCCCGTGAGCGAGTTCGCCGTCGCGATGGCGGGGCTGAGAACTCCCGCCGTGGTGGCGGGCGCCGGCGCGCCCGTGGGGATCTTCCGGCCGGATGCCATGCCGGCGGCGGGCCGTCGGCTCGGCTCCCGGAGGAGCGGCCTTCTGCAGAGGCGCTCCAGGCGGCGCTCGACCAGCCGGGCCGCGAGGTTGGGGGCGGGGTCGGGTGAGGAACATGACACCGGGGACGGGCCGCCGCGTGAACGCCGGGACCGTGGGCGGGAACGGCACCGTGAGGCCGGTCCGGTCCCGTTCCCTGGCTTCACCCTTGTCCCTGTCGACGGCCCGTCGCAGCCGTTCGAAGGGGCCGTTCCCGCGGCTCGTACGGCCCCAGTCCGCGCCCGTTCGGCATCGGTACGGCCGGGTCGGAAGGCCCGTTGTCCTACCGGTTCTTCCCCTCGGCGGTCGGCTCCGTTCCGTCCGGCTCGGTCGGCGCCGTGGAGGCGAGTGTGCCGTCCAGGCGGATGCCGCGGGTCGAGGCCCACATCACCAGGGCGCTGCCGCACACCACGCCGCAGTCGGCGAGGTTGAAGACCGGCCAGTGCGGCAGTTGGATCCAGTCGACGACGCGTCCCTCCAGGGGGGAGGGGGCCCGGAACAGGCGGTCGATGAGATTTCCGGCCGCTCCGGCGATGACCAGCCCGAAGGAGACCGCCCAGAGGGGGGTGCGGATGCGGGGGGACATCACCAGCATGAGGACGATGACCAGGATCTTCACTGTGGTGAAGAACCAGGTCACCCCCTCGCCGATGGAGAACGCCCCACCCGAATTGAAGACCAGCGTGAATTTCAGAAGCCCACCGAGGGTCTCGGTCGGATCGGTCCTCGAGAAATTTGTCAGTGCTATCTGTTTGGTGATGAAATCCGACGCCAGCAGCGCGAGTGCTACGGCTGTCATGGTGCCCAGTCGTCGAGGCGTGTCACTGGTCAAGGAAGCTCCTCGCGCAACCCGTAGGCGTAGTAAGCCAGTCATGGGCGCATTGTAGGTGACGGTGGGTCGCGCGCGAGAGGTCCGGAGAACGGGGGCGCACTGCCACAAGGGGGCCTCCCCGGTCACCTGAAGATTTCGGCGAGGCGGGCCAGTCCTTCCCTGATCGTCCCGGCGGGGTTTCCGGTGAAGGAGAGGCGCAGGGTCGCCGGGTCGGCCTGGGCCGCGAAGAACGGTGCGCCGGGCACGTAGGCGACGTCGTGGGCCGCGGCCCGGGGCAGCAGGGCGGTGGCGTCGTGCCCGTCCGGCAGGCGCACCCAGACGAACATCCCGCCGTCCGGCCGGTTCCAGGTGCTTTCGTGCGGGAGTGCGTCGGGCAGGCCGTCGAGCAGGGCGTCGCGGCGTTCCCGGTAGGCGGCGCGGACCCGCGTCAGGTGGGCGTCGAGGTCGGCGTGGGTGAGGTACCGGGCGGCGGCCGCCTGGTCGATGGTGGAGGAGTGCAGGTCGGTGGTCTGCTTCACCGTCGCGCAGGCCCGGCGCAGTGCGGCCGGGGCGCGCAGCCAGCCGAGGCGCATGCCCGGGGACATGATCTTGGAGAGGCTGCCGAGCGTCACGGTGCGGTCGGCCGCGCCGTCGAGCGAGGCGATCCACGGCAGCGGTGCGCCGTCGAACCTCAGCTCGCCGTAGGGGTCGTCCTCGACGATCCACAGGCCGTGGTGGGCCGCGACCTCCGCGACGGCCCGGCGGCGTTCGACGGAGAGCGTACGGCCGGTGGGGTTCTGGAAGTTGGGGACGAGATAGAGGAGCTTGGGCCGCTCGGAGGCCACCAGGTCGGCCAGTGCCAGCGGGTCGATGCCGTCCTCGTCGGACGGGACCGGGACGACGCGCGCCCCCGTGAAGGCGAAGCACTGCAGGGCCGCCAGATAGGTGGGATTCTCCACCAGGACGGTGTCGCCGGGGGCCAGCAGCGCCGTCGCGGTCAGCGTGAGTGCCTGCTGAGAACCCGAGGTGACCAGCAGGTCGTCCATCAGGGTGGGCAGGGCACGGGAATTCAGCCGGTCCGCGACGGCCGCCCGCAGCGCCGGGTCGCCCTCGGTGGTCGAGTACTGGAGGGCGCGGTGCGGGGCTGTGGCCAGGACGTGGTCGAACGCGGCTCGTAGGCCGGCGACGTCGAAGAGTTCCGGGGCGGGCATGCCGCCGGCGAACGAGATCACCTCGGGCCGCGCCGTGAGCTCGAGGATCTCCCGCACGGACGAGGCGTGGGCCGGGGTGGGGTGCGTGACGGGAACGGGGGCGGCGGCTGGGCTCGTCATGCCCGCAGACTACGGACGAACGGGCTGATGTCCCGGGTGCGGGAGTCCCATGTGTGCCCAAACATGTCCCATCGATTTCTTGCCGAGATCGCTCAGGTGTCGTCGCTGGAGACGGGCTCCGCGACCGGCCGCGCCGGACCGTGAGGTTCCGGGTACCGGCAGGTGGGGCGGGCGTTGACCGGTGATCTTCGGCCGGATGGGGCCGGGGCGGGCGTCGACCGGTGGTCTTCTGCCAGATGGGCCGAAAACGTACGGTCGACCGTCGAACAGGCTTGTCGGTCGGTGCGGTGCGTATGTCAGTGTTCAGGGAGCCGTGTGCCGTGTTCCACATTGTTTTGACGGGCCATTCCGGGGCTCCCATTCCTTTCCTCGGTTTTCGGAAGCCGTTCCGTCGTGCCGTCGTTCGGTTCCAAGCGATAACAGGGGGCGTCATGTCTGATCTCCGCCATGGGCATTCCGAGGCCTCCGTGAATTCCGCGGGAAACCGATCGGTGCCGGACGAGCCCATAGCGTTGATCGGGATTTCCTGCCGGCTGCCGGGAGCCGCGGGGCCCCGGCAGTTGTGGGACCTCCTGCGCGACGGCCGGAGCGCCGTCACCGAAACTCCCGGTGATCGCCGGGGCGGTCTCGAGGGCTCCGGGAGCGACGAGCCGTCCGCCCTGCGGTGGGGGGCGTTCCTGGCGGACGTGGACCGGTTCGACGCGGGATTCTTCGGGATCGGCCCTCGCGAGGCCGCCGCGATGGATCCGCAGCAGCGCCTGGCCCTGGAGCTGAGCTGGGAGGCCTTCGAGGACGCGGGCATGCGCCCCGAGACGTTCCGGTCCCACGACACGGCCGTCTTCCTCGGCGTGGCGTCCGGCGACTACACCCTTCTGCTCGACCGCCAGGGGCCGGCCGCCCGGACCCCGCACACCGTCGCCGGCACCCAGCGCGGCATGACGGCCAATCGCGTCTCGTACGCCCTCGGGCTGCGCGGCCCCAGCCTCACCGTCGACGCCGGCCAGGCGTCCTCGCTGGCCGCCGTCCACCTGGCCTGCGAAAGCCTGCGGCGCGGCGATTCCGACCTCGCCGTGGCGGGTGGGGTGCACCTCAACCTGCTGCCCGACACGGCGCATGCGATGGCCGGGCTCGGCGCGCTCTCGCCCGACGGCCGGTGCTTCACCTTCGACGAGCGGGCGAACGGCTACGTACGCGGCGAGGGCGGGGCGATGGTGGTGCTCAAGCCCCTGAGCCGGGCCCTCGCGGACGGCGACCTGGTGCACTGCGTCCTGCTCGGCAGCGCCCTGAACAACGACGGCGGCGGAGAAGGGCTGACGGTGCCGACCCGCGCCGCCCAGGAGGAGGTGATGCGGCGGGCCTGCGAGCGGGCGGGGGTCGACCCCGCGCACGTCCAGTACGTCGAACTGCACGGGTCGGGCACCAGGGTCGGCGACCCGGTCGAGGCCGCCGCGCTGGGCGCGGTGTTCGGCGCGGGCCGGCCGGCCGGCCGGAGCCCCCTGCACATCGGCTCCGTCAAGACCAACGTCGGCCACCTGGAGGCCGCGGCGGGTGTGGTCGGCCTGGTCAAGGTGGCCCTGTCGCTCCGGCACGGGACGCTGCCGCCGAGCCTCAACTTCCGCACCCCCAACCCGCTGATCGACCTGGACGCGCTGCGTCTGCGCATGGTGACGGACGGCCTGCCGTGGGCCGAGGCGGACGGCACCCGCCTCGCGGGCGTCAGCTCGTTCGGCCTCGGCGGGACCAACTGCCACGTCGTGCTGTCCCAGCCGCCCGCCTCCGCCGAGGGCGCCCGGGCGACGGCGGACGGCGGTTCCGGCGTGGTGCCGTGGGTGCTGTCCGCTGCCGCGCCGGAGGCGCTGCGGGCCCAGGCCGACCGCCTCCGGTCGTACCTGGCCGAGGAGCCCGACGCCGCCCCCGCCGACGTGGCCCGCTCGTTGGCCACCACGCGCGCGACCTGGGAGCACCGCGCGGTGCTGGTCGCGGCCGACCGCGAGGAGTTCCTCCGGGCACTGACCGCCGCCGCCGAACCCGGCGGAGTCGATCCGGCACTGGTCCGGGGCAGCGTCGGTGCGGAAGGCGGGATCACCTTCGTCTACCCGGGCCAGGGCTCCCAATGGGACGGCATGGCACAGGAGTTGCTCGAATCCTCGCCCGTCTTCCGGGAGCGGGTCGAGGAGTGCGACCGGGCGCTGCGGCCGCACGTCGACTGGTCGCTCCTCGACGTCCTGCGCGGGACGCCCGGCGCCCCGTCGCTGGAACGGGTCGACGTCGTCCAGCCCGTGCTGTGGGCCATGATGCTCGCCCTGACCGAGGTGTGGGGCTCCTTCGGGGTGCGTCCCGACGCGGTGGTGGGGCACTCGCAGGGCGAGATCGCCGCCGCGTGCGTCGCGGGCGCCCTCGACATCGAGGACGCCGCGAAGATCGTGGCCCTGCGCAGCCGCGCGCTCGGCCGACTGGCGGGCACCGGCGCCATGGCCACCGTTTCCCTGCCCCTGGAGCAGGTCCGCGACCGGCTCGAACGGGGCTGGGACGGGGTGGAGATCGCCGCGGTCAACGGTCCGGCGTCCACGGTGGTCTCCGGTTCGCCCGAGAGCGTCGACCGGCTGCTGGCGGAGTACGAGGCCGAGGGCGTCTGGGTGCGCGCGATCCCGGTCGACTACGCCTCGCACTCCAGCGATGTGGAGGTCCTGCGGGACACGGTCCTGGCGGAACTCGCCGGGATCACCCCGCACCGCTCGCGGATCCCGTTCTGCTCCACCGTCACCGGCGCCATCACCGACACCACGGAACTGGATGCCGACTACTGGTACCGCAACCTGCGCCGACCGGTACGGATGGAGACCGCCACCCGGCACCTGCTGGAAGCCGGGCACCGGACGTTCGTCGAGGTCAGCCCGCACCCCGTGCTCACGGTGGCGCTCCAGCAGACCGTCGGTGCCGCGGCGGCGGTCACCGGAACGCTCCGGCGGGGCGAGGGCGGCCCGCGCCGTCTGCTGGACTCCGTCGCCCGGCTCCATGTGCGCGGTGTGCGGGTCGACTGGCAGCCCGCGCTCCGGCCGGGCGCCGGGCGCCGGCTCCGGTTGCCCACCTACCCGTTCCAGCGGCAGTCGTACTGGCTCGACGGCGAGGACCGGCGGGAGCCCGCGGGGGCGGACCGACGTGAGCCCGCGGCGGCGGACCGGCGGGAGTCGGTGACCGCGGACCGGCGCGTGCCCGGTGCGGAGACCGGATCCCCGGCACCCGAGCCGGCGCGACACGGGCACGGCGAACTGAGGGACCTCGTACGCCAGCACGCCGCGGCCGTGCTGGGCCACCCGGATCCCGGGCTGGTCGACACCTCCCGCCGCTTCAAGGACCTCGGCTTCAACTCGCTGGACGCCGTCAACCTCCTGGAACGGCTGACCGCCGCCACCGGCGTCCTCCTCTCGCCCACCCTGATCTTCGACCACCCCACGCCCGCCCTCCTGGCGGAGCGACTGCGCACCGAACTCGCCGACGAACGCACCGACGCCGGCGCCGCACCCGTCCGCGGCCCCCGCTCCCACGACGACGACCCGATCGCGATCGTGGGGATGGGGTGCCGGTACCCGGGCGGGGTGAGGTCGCCGGAGGACCTGTGGCAGCTGGTGACGGAGGGGCGCGACGCGATCTCCGGTCTCCCGGAGGGGCGCGGTTGGGACCTGGAGCACCTCCACGACGCCGGTCCGGACGCGGGCGAGAGCGGGCGGACGTACACGCGCGGCGGGGGTTTCCTGCACGACGCGGATCTGTTCGACGCGGGGTTCTTCGGTGTCTCGCCGCGTGAGGCGGAGGCGATGGATCCGCAGCAGCGGTTGCTGCTGGAGGTGTCGTGGGAGGCGTTGGAGCGGGCGGGGATCCGTCCCGAGGCGCTGAAGGGCAGCCCCGCCGGCGTCTTCACCGGCGTGATGGCCAACGGCTACCGGCCCGCCCCCTCCCGGGTCCCGGTGGGATTCGAAGGGCACATGCTGACCGGCAACGAGACCAGTGTCGCGTCGGGTCGGGTGGCGTACGTGCTGGGGTTGGAGGGGCCGGCCGTGTCGGTGGACACGGCGTGTTCGTCGTCGCTGGTGGCGCTGCACCTGGCGGTGCAGTCGTTGCGGCGGGGCGAGTGCTCCATGGCGCTCGCCGGAGGTGTGACGGTGATGGCGACTCCGGCGACCTTGGTGGAGATGGGCCGGCAGGGTGCGTTGTCGCCTGATGGTCGGTGCCGGTCGTTCGGTGAGGGGGCCGAGGGGACGGGGTTCGGTGAGGGTTGCGGTGTGCTGGTGCTGG
>NZ_JBIVSD010000034.1:0-32567 GCF_044756065.1 Kitasatospora sp. NPDC092039
GGGGGGGGGGGGGGGGGGGGGGGGGGGGGGGGGGGGGGGGGGGGGGGGGGGGGGGGGGGGGGGGGGGGGGGGGGGGGGGGGGGGGGGGGGGGGGGCGGGGGGGGGCCCCCCCCCCACTGCGGGGGCCGAGGCCTCAGTCGGTCGCCCCGGCCGTGCCGAAGCGGAAGGCGGCCAGCCGGAAGTCGCCGTGCAGCGCCAGGCTCAGGTCGTGGACGCCGCCGAGCGGGGCGGCGAGGCCGGCGGTGGTGCTCGTCCAGGCGTAGCGGTCCCCGGTCACGGGCACGTCGATCTCGGCCAGCACCCGGCCGTCGGCCCGGACTTCGAGCCGCGCCCCGCCCTCGCCGTCGCCCTCGCGGGCGGTCTCGACCTCGATCGCGGCGGCGCCGGTGAGGTCGACCTCGCGGAAGTGGAGCGTGGCGGGCCGCGCGGGGCCGGCGGGCGTGACGGCGTCGCCGTCGGTGCGGGTGGCGTCGACGATGGCGGCGTCCTCGTAGTCGTCGAAGTCGACGGCCAGGATCCGGTGCCCTGTACCCGCGCGAGGGCCGGCGGGCGCCCCGGTCACGGCCAGCGGGGCGGTGAGCACGGGGTGGTCGGCGCTGCGGGCGACGATCACCTCGTAGCCTCCGGGGTCGACGGTGAAGCCGCCGGTGGCCACTGACCAGTGGGCGAGGTGTTCGGCCGACAGCCGGAAGGGCAGCTCGCGGCTCTCCCCCGGCTCCAGCCGGACCTTGCGGAAGTCGGCCAGGCGCAGCCGGGGCGCCTCGTACCGGGCCTCCAGGGCGCGGACGTACACCTGGACGACCTCGCTGCCGGGCCGCGCACCGGTGTTGTCCAGGGTGACGGTGACGTCGACCGCACCGTCCCGGCCGATCGAGGACTGCGACAACCGCAGGTCGCGGTGGGCGAATTCGGTGTACGAGAGCCCGTGGCCGAAGGGGTAGAGCGGGGTGGAGCGGTGGTACTGGTAGGTCCAGCCCGCCTTGATGACATCGTAGTCGAGCGGGGCGGGCAGCGGGTCGTCGCCCCGGTACCAGGTCTGCGGCAGGCGGCCGGCGGGCTCGGCCTCGCCGAGCAGCACGGCGGCGAGCGCGTGTCCTGTCTCCTGCCCGCCGTGGGAGGTCCACACCACGGCGGGCAGGTGCCGGTCGGCCCAGTCGAGGGCGTACGGGTAGCTGCTCATCACGACCAGCGCGGTGTCCGGGCGCACCCCGGCGACGGCGCGCAGCAGCTTCTCCTGCCCCTCGGGCAGGGCGATGTCCGCGCGGTCCTCCGTCTCGCGGCCGTTGATCAGCGGGTGGTTGCCGAGGACGACGACGGCGACATCGGCGGCGGAGGCGGCCGCCCTGGCCTCGGCGACGCCGTCGCGCACCACCTCGCGCTGCCAGTGCTCGGCCTCCTGCGCGGTCTCGGCGGTGACGCTGACCCGGCCGTCGGTCGGGTCGACGGTGGCGTAGCGCCCGGTGAACACGTTGCGCAACAGCACGGTGCCCGGGCCGGCCGGTTCGATCCGGAAGGTCTCCTTGACGAACCAGCTCTTGATGATCTCCTGGCCGGGGGCCAGGGTGTCGTCGTCCTGGAGGCTGAGGTAGCGGCCGGTGTCGGCGTCGCGCAGGGTGGAGGCACCGCCGCCCCAGTCCGTCACGTCGAAGGCGGACTTGCCGAGTTGTTCGCCCGTGGTCCGCGAGCGCAGGGTGATCCGGTCGGAGCCCTCCACGTGGACGACCTCGCCGCCGTGGGCGCCGAGGGCCGCGGCCAGGCCGGCGGCGGCGCTGACCTGGTACGGCAGGGTGCCGCTGTACCAGTCCTCGTACAGGGTGTCGGCGAGCGGGCCGATGACGGCGATCCGGGCCGTACGGGCCGGGTCGATCGGCAGCAGGCCCTCGTTCTTGAGCAGGACGGCCGACTCGGTCGCGGCCCTGCGGGCCAGGCCGCGGTGCTCGGGGCTGTCGACCACCTCGGGGCCGGTGCCCGCGTACGGGTCCAGCTCGGGGTCGAACTCGCCGAGGCGGAAGCGCAGTTCGAGCTGTCGCCGGACGGCGCGGTCCACGTCGCCCTCGTCGATCAGGCCGCGTTCCAGCGCCTCGCGCAGTCGGCCGACCACCGTCTCCGTGTCCTCGCCGTGGTCGGTGAAGCTGTCGATGCCGGCCTTGAGCGCGGCGGCGTGGCCCTGCGCGTGGTCGTCGAAGTAGTGCTCCGGGTCGACCAGGTTGGAGGGGGCCTCGGCGTCGCTGACCACGAACAGCTCGTGGCCGGTCGGCCGGGCCCATCGGCGCAGTTCCGTCTCGATCAGCGGACTGACGTGGCAGGGACGGCCGTTGACGAGGTTGTAGGCGGCCATCGCGCCGGTCGCGGCGCCGGCGGCGACGACGGGGCGGAAGGCGGCGAGGTCGTACTCCTGGAGCACGCGCGGGCGCAGTGCGGAGGAAGTGGTGCAGCGGTCGTCCTCGTTGTTGTAGGCGAGGAAGTGCTTGAGCACCGGGGCGGCGCGCAGGTAGACCGGGTGGTCCCCGGCCAGGCCCCGGCAGAACGCCTCGCCGACCTTCGCGGTGTGCACCGGGTCCTCGGAGTACCCCTCCTCGTTGCGCCCCCACCGGGGGTCGCGCAGCAGGTTGAGCACGGGGGCCCACGCCTGGAGGGAGTTGGGCCCGCGGTCGGCGCCGACCGCCGTCGGGCGGTGGTAGTGGAAGGCCCGCAGCTCGGCCGAGACCGCCTCCCCGACCTCGCGCACCAGGTCCTCGTCCCAGCTGGCGCCGAGGCCTACGGCCTGCGGGAAGACCGTCGCCACGCCGAGCCAGGAGACGCCGTGCAGGCCCTCGCTGCCGGTGCGGAACGCGCCGACGCTCAGGCGCGGGACGGCCGGCGAGTACTGGTGCAGCATCGCCAGCCGTTCGTCGATCGTGAGCCGGCTCAGCAGATCGTCGACGCGCTCCCGCAGGGGAAGCGCGGGATTGCGGAAACCGGGCAGACCGGTAGCGGATTCGGGCACGGAACTCACGTGGAACACCCCTCGGGCGGGCTCGGCTCGGAGATCGCAGATCGAAGCGCTTCGACGCTGACACGCTCCCATCACCGTGTCAACTCCCCAGAACACAAACGATTTTGACTTTGTTCAGGCTCTTGCCCAACCCGTAACGCGTCGTTAGTGTCGCCGAAACATCCAAGCGCTTCGACGCTCAGCCGCGCTTCGACGGAGAGGGGCTATGCCACCATGAGATCCGGATTGAACCGCAGGAGCTTTCTGACCGCCGCCACGGTCGCGGGTGCCGCCGCGATGGCACCCCTGCTGTCCGCCTGTGGAGGCGGCTCGACCAAGAGGGCCGGAGCGAACACCAAGGAGGGCCTGAAGGCGGCCCTGCCGGCCTACGTGCCGAACGCCGGCGCGGTCAAGCCGGACATAGCCCCCGTGCAGGGCTCGGGCGACACCGCGACCGACCCGGCCTACCTCGCCTACCCCGCCTCTCCGCCCACCAGCGTCTCCGGAGTTCCCGGCAAGGGCGGCAGCTACACGGCGATCACCCCGCTGTGGGGCACGGCCCCGCCGGTCGGCAACTCCTTCTACCAGGCGATGAACAAGGCACTCGGAGTCGACCTGACCGTCAAGCCGACGGACGGCATCAACTACAACACCATCATCCCGACGATGACCGCCGCCAAGAAGCTGCCGGACTGGATCAACCTGCCGGCCTGGATGAACGACGCCTTCAACACCGGCGGGCTCGCCGGCGCCCAGCTCGCGGACCTGACCCCCTACCTGTCCGGCGACAACATCAAGAAGTACCCCAACCTGGCCGCCCTGCCCACCGGCGCCTGGCAGCACGGCGTCTGGGGCGACAAGCTCTACGGGATCCCCTGCTTCTCCACCAGCTTCGGCATCCCCGGCGCCACCTTCTACCGCCGGGACGTCCTCGAAGCCCGGGGCATCACCGCGGACCAGGTCAAGTCCGCGGACGACCTGATGAACCTCGGCAGGGAACTGACCGACGCCAAACGGGGTGTGTGGGCCTTCGACGACGTGTGGACCTACCTCCAGTTCTCCTGGAACGTCCCCATGAGGTGGAGGGTCGACAACGGCAAGCTGGTCCACCCCTTCGAGACCCAGGAGTTCCTGGAGGCCGTCGACTGGCACTACCGCCTGGCCACATCGGGCTACATGCACCCGGACGCGCTCGCCGGTGACGTCTCCAACAGCTCCACCCGCTTCTACAGCGGCAAGACGCTCGTCGGGGGTGGCGGACTCGGCGCCTGGAACCTGTCCGACCACCAGTCCGGCGCCGCCGCGGACCCCAACTACCGGCGTGGCGCCTTCAACGCCATCACCGCCGACGGCAAGGGCACTCCGGTGATCTACACGGGCGCCGCCGCCAGCATGATCAGCTACCTCAACGCCGACCTGAAGCCGGAGCAGATCCAGGAACTGCTCGCCGTCGCGAACTACCTCGCCGCCCCCTACGGCACGGCCGAGTACACCATGGTCAACTTCGGCGTCGAGGGCGTCCACCACACCCGGGTCGACGGCATGCCGACCTTCACGGAGGAGGGCAAGAAGGACGTCCAGGTGACGACCTACAACTTCCTGGCCGCTTCCGGCTCCGTGACCAGCAACCCGGGCGACGAGCAGACCACCAGGGACTACGCGAGCTGGTCGGCCGCCAACGTCAAGTACCTCGTCAAGCCGCCCTTCTGGGGCATGAACTTCAGCATGCCCCAGGCCATCGCCTCGGCGTCGGCCGCGCAGAGCGTCAACGACACCCTGAAGGACTGCTACCACGGCAAGAAGAAGGTCTCCGAGTTGCAGGACGCCGTCTCCAGCTGGCGCTCCGGCCCCGGGCAGCGGCTCAAGCAGTGGATGACCGACAACGTCCTCGACAAGTACGGCACCGGCCAGTGAGCACCCCGGCCCCGAAACACCCGGCCGGCCCCGCGCGGCTCGGCCGGCGGACGAGGCTGCGGCGCGACAGGTCGCTCCTGCTGATGACGGTCCCCGCGGTCGTCCTGCTCCTGGTGTTCAACTACGCACCGCTGTTCGGCATCGTCACCGCCTTCCAGGAGTACGACCCGCTGGTCGGGGTCTGGAACAGCGAGTGGGTCGGGTTCGACCAGTTCCAGCAGCTGCTCGGCGACCCGGCCTTCTGGGCCTCGCTGCAGAACACGCTGTACCTGAGCTTCGTCCAGCTGGTCCTGTTCTTCCCGGTCCCGATCGCCCTCGCCCTCCTGCTCAACTCGGTGATCAGCGAACGCATCCGCAACTTCTTCCAGTCCGTGGTCTACCTGCCGCACTTCTTCTCGTGGGTGCTCGCCATCACGATCTTCCAGCAGATGCTGGGCGGCGCCGGCGTGCTCAACCAGTTCCTGCGCCAGCACGACATCGGCACCTGGGACATCATGACCAACCCGGACACCTTCGCGCTGCTGGTCACCTCCCAGGCGGTCTGGAAGGAGGCCGGCTGGGGGATCATCGTCTTCCTCGCCGCGCTCAGCGCGATCAACGGCGAGCTGTACGAGGCCGCGGCCGCGGACGGCGCGGGCCGGCTCCGGCGGATGTGGCACATCACGCTCCCGGGCCTGCGCGGGGTGATCGTGCTGATGCTCGTCCTGCGGCTCGGCAACGCCCTGTCCGTCGGATTCGAGCAGTTCCTGATCCAGCGCGACGCCGTCGGCCACGAGGCCGCGGACGTCCTGGACACCTTCTCCTTCTACTACGGCATCGCCACCGGCGGCTACAGCTACGGCGCGGCGGCCGGGCTCTTCAAGAGCGTGGTCTCGCTGCTGCTCATCTGGGGCGCCAACAAGCTGGCGCACGCCTTCGGCGAGGACGGGCTGTACCGCAAATGACCAACGCACTCACCATGCGCTCGCGGGGCGAGAAGCGCCGCACCGCGACAGCAGCCGCCCGCCGCCGGGCCCGCTCCGCCCGTCCGCCCTGGGAGGAGCCGCCCACCGCCGTCGGCCAGGCGGCCAAGGGAATCACGCTCGGCGGGACCCTCGCCGTCATCCTGGTGCCGCTCTACATCATCGTGCTGACCAGCTTCTCCACCCCCGGGGCGATCAACCGGGCGGGCGGCCTGGTGATCTGGCCGGACGGCCTGACCACCGAGGCCTACCGCCAGATGCTCGGCGACTCGACGATCGTCACCGCGCTGGGGGTGAGCCTCGGGATCACCGTGGTCGGCACCGCGGTGTCCATGGTCGTCTCCGTCCTGTGCGCCTACGGCCTCTCCCGGCCGCGCTCGCTCGGGCACCGCTTCGTCCTGATGCTGCTGATCGTCACGATGTTCATCAGCGGCGGCCTCATCCCGAGCTTCCTGGTCGTCACGGGCCTCGGCGGCTACGGCCAGTGGTGGGCGCTGATCCTGCCGAGCGCGGTGTCCGTCTTCAACATCCTGGTGCTGCGCGCCTTCTACCAGGAGACCTCCTCCGAGCTGATCGACGCGGCCCGGATGGACGGCGCCGGCGAGTGGCGGATCCTGTGGTCCGTCGTGCTGCCCACCTCGCGCGCCGTCACCGCCGTCACCGCGCTGTTCTACGCCGTCGGCTACTGGAACTCGTTCTTCAACGTCATGCTCTACATGCCGACGGACAGTCAGAAGTGGCCGCTCCAGTACGTGCTGCTCACCTACGTCAACCGGGCCAACGGCCTGCCCGGTTCGGTCAACGCCGGCTTCGGGAGCACCCACGCCCAGACCGCACCGCTGTCCCTGCAGATGGCGGTCGTCGTCCTCACCCTGGTACCACTGGTGATCGTGTACCCGTTCGTGCAGAAGCACCTGCGTACCGGTGTCCTCACCGGCGCGATCAAGGGCTGAGCCGTCCGCTCGGGCCCGACGGGCCCCGCGGGCCGGGAGCGGTCCCCGCGGACCTCCCCGTCGCACGACCGGGACCGCTCCCACCGGAACCGACACGAAGGAAGCACAACGATGGTGACACTCGCCGATGTGGCCAGGCACGCCGGCGTCTCGTCCAGCACGGTCAGCTACGCCCTCAGCGGCAAGCGCCCCATCTCCGACGAGACCAGGGTCCGCATCGAGCGGGCCATCACCGACCTCGGCTACCACCCGAACGCCGGTGCCCGCGCCCTGGCCGGCAAGCGCTCGCACATCATCGCCCTGGTCGTGCCGCTCCACCCCGAGGTGCACGTCCCCACCATGACGGAGATCGCCATCGCCGTCACCGTCGCGGCCCGCGAACACGGCTACGACGTCCTGCTCCTCACCAACGACGAAGGGCCGGAGGGGGTCCGCCGGGTCGCCGCCACCGGCCTCGCGGACGGGGTCATCCTGATGGACGTCCGCCTCGACGACGACCGCATCCCCGTCCTACGGGCCGAGGACATCCCCGCCGCCCTCATCGGCCTGCCCGACGACCCCTCCGGACTCTCCTGCGTCGACCACGACTTCGCCACCGCCGGCGCCCTGTGCGCCGACCACCTCGCCGACCTCGGCCACCGCGACATCGCCTTCATCGGCTACAGCAGCGGCACCTACCGCCGCCACGCCGGGTACGCCGAGCGCACCCTCAACGGGTTCCGCGCCCGCGCCGAAGCCCGGGGCCTGCGCTTCCTCCACCGGCCGTGCGAGGGCACGTACGAGAGCACCGCCGGCACCCTGGCCCGCGTCCTCGCCGACCGTCCCGACACCACGGGCTTCGTGGTGCAGAACGAGGCCGCGATCGGCCCGCTGCTGAGCCTGCTGCGCGCCGGCGGGCGCACCGTGCCGGAGGACGCCTCCGTCATCGCCATCTGCCCCGACCCGCTGGCCGAACAGCACTCCCCCCGGCTCACCTCCGTGACCAGCCCCCAGAAGGACCTCGGGCAGGTCGCCGTCGACCAGGTCATGGCGAGGATCACCGCCCGCGCCGCGGGCGAGGACCCGCAGGACCGGCTCCTCCTGATGCCACCGGAGTTGCGGCTCCGCGAGAGCACCGCCCCTGCCCCGCACCGCAGTTGACACCCCTCATGGAAGGACGGCCACCTCATGGACCTGCAACGGCTCACGGACCGCCTCGGCGGCCTCGCCTTCGGCGGCGACTACAACCCCGAGCAGTGGGACGCCCGGGTCTGGAAGGAGGACGACGAGCTGATGCGCCGCGCGCGCGTCAACCTCGCCACCGTCGGAGTCTTCTCCTGGGCCCTGCTGGAACCCGAGGAGGGCCGCTACGACTTCGACTGGCTCGACGCCCACCTCGACCGGCTGCACGCCAACGGCGTCGCCGTCGACCTGGCCACCCCCACCGCCTCCCCGCCGCCCTGGTTCACCCTGGCCCACCCGGACGCCCTGCCGGTCCACCCCGACGGCACCCGCCTGACCCACGGCAGCCGGGACGCCTACTGCCTCACCGCGCCCGCCTACCGCCGCGCCGCCCGCCGCATCGCCGCCGCCCTCGCCGAACGCTACGGCGACCACCCGGCGCTCGCCCTGTGGCACGTCCACAACGAGTACGCGACCCTCTGCCACTGCGACCACGCCGCCGCTGCCTTCCGGGTCTGGCTGCGCGCCCGCCACGGGTCCCTCGACGCCCTCAACGACGCCTGGGGGACGACCTTCTGGAGCCAGCGCTACACCTCGTGGGAGCAGGTCCTGCCGCCGCGCGCCACCCAGTGGCACCACAACCCCGGCCAGAGGCTGGACTACAGCCGCTTCTGGTCCGACGAGACCCTCGCCGCCTACCGCGAGCAGCGCGACGCGATCCGCGCCCACAGCGACCGCCCGGTGACGACCAACCTCATGCTGCCCGGCTACCAGAACCTGGACCTGTGGGCCTTCGGCCGCGAGGTCGACCTGGTCTCCGTCAACCACTACCCCGGCGCTCCCGGCGTCGACGCCGCCGCGCACGCCGCCTTCGACGCCGACCGGGCCCGCTCGATCGCCGGCGGCGCGCCCTGGCTGCTGATGGAATCGGGCACCAACACCGTCTACGCCGAAGGGCGTGTCCTCCCCAAGGAGCCCGGGGACATCCTGCGCCACTCCCTCGCCCACATCGCCCGCGGCTCCGAGGGCGCGCTGTTCTTCCAGTGGCGCCAGTCCCGCGCCGGCGCCGAGCAGTGGCACTCTGCGATGGTCCCGCACGCCGGCCCGGACAGCCGCATCTTCCGCGAGGTCACGGCCACCGGGGAGGCCGTCGCCCGGCTCGGCGAACTCGCCGGCTCCACCGTCCGCGCCGAGGTCGCCGTCCTGCACGACTCCGACGCCTGGTGGGCGATGACGGTCGACGGCCTCCCCTCGCCCGAACTCGACTACTACGCCGCCCTGCGCCGCGCCCACCGGGCGCTGTGGGACGCCGGCCGGACGGTCGACTTCGCCCACCCCGGGCAGGATCTGAGCCGCTATCGGCTGGTCATCGCTCCGACGCTTTTCCTGCTCTCCGATGTGAGCGCTCACAATCTTCGCAGCTACGTCGCCGGCGGTGGCACCCTGCTGGTACAGCACTTCAGCGGCGTGGTCGACGAGAACCTCCGATCCCGGCTCGGCGGCTACCCGGCCGCGCCCCTGCGCGAGACCCTCGGCATCCGGTCGGAGGAGTACCGCCCGCTGCGCCGGCACGAGGTGATCACGCTCTCCGACGGCTCGACGGCCTCCTCCTGGAGCGAGTCCCTGCGCACCGAAGGCGCCGAGGCGCTCGCCGCCTACACCCACGGCCCGCTCGACGGCAGCCCGGCGCTGACCCGCCACGCCTTCGGCTCCGGCCACGGCTGGTACCTGTCCACCCGCCTCGACGACGCCGGCTACGCCGCCCTGGTGGAGCGGCTCCTCACGGAGGCCGGGACCGCCCCCGACCTGCCGGGCCTGCCCCCGGGCGTCGAGGCCGTCACCCGGCACGCCCCGGACGGCCGCGCCTGGCACCTGCTGCTCAACCACCGGCCCGAGGCCGTACCGCTGCCGCAGCCGTGCCACGACCTGCTCACCGGTACGACCCTCGGCGAACTGCCGCCCGACGGCTGCGCGGTCCTGCGCGCACGCTGACACCCGCCGCGTCTCCCCTCCGAGGAAGCATCATGACCGACCCGCACCAGACGATCCGCTGGGGCCACGACGCCCTGGAGCTGGAGATCGCCCTGGACGAGCAGGGCGCCGCCCGCTTGGTGCGCCTCGGCGCGCCGGGCGAGAGGGGCGCAGCCCCGCGCCCCGGCGCACCGCTGCCGCCGGTGGAGGTGACGACCGCCGGCCTCGGCCGGTACTGGTCCGGCCGGCACCTCGGCGACACCGTCCTCGGCTCGCGGCTGCGTCACCGTTCGCACCGGGCGAGCCGGGAGGGCGACTGGCACGTGCTCGACCTCGAACTCCACGAGCCGCGGACCGGCCTGACCGCCGTGGCGCGCTACCGCTCCCCGGACGGCCTGCCGGTGCTGCGCGGCGAGGTGCTGCTGCGCAACGACGGGCCGCACACGCTGCACCTGGAGTCGGTCTCCTCCCTGGTGGCGGGCTGCCTCACCGAGGGCGGCGCCGCGGCCCTGGACGCCGCCGACGTGCTGTGGGCGGAGAACGAGTGGTTCGCCGAGTGCCGCTGGCAGCGCCGGCCGCTGCGGGCCTCCTCGCCCGAGCGCAGCGGCCGGTTCCACACGACCTCCGGTCGCAGCACCGAGGTCCTGGCCGGGCGGGGCGTGTGGTCCAGCTGCGGGCACCTTCCGATGGGCGCGCTGACGGACCGCCGGTCCGGCCGCACCTGGCTGTGGCAGATCGAGCACAACGGCGGCGGCTGGCGCTGGGAGTGCGGTGTGCGCGACGACACGGCGTACGCGGCGCTGTACGGGCCCGAGGCCGCCGACCACGGCTGGCGCCACCCGCTGGAGCCGGGCGCCGAGTTCCGTACGGTGCCGGTGGCGCTCGCGCTGGCCGTGGAGGGCGGCCCGGACGGTGCCTTCGCCGCCCTCACCACCTACCGCCGCGCCACCCGCCGCCCGCACCCCGACCACCGCCGGCTGCCGGTGATCTTCAACGACTACATGAACTGCCTGATGGGCGACCCCACCACCGCCAAGCTCCTGCCCCTGGTCGACGCCGCCGCCGACGCCGGCGCGGAGTACTTCGTCATCGACGCCGGCTGGTACGACGACGGCGGCAACTGGTGGAGCTCCGTCGGGGCCTGGGAGCCGTCGGCCTCCCGCTTCCCCGGGCCGAAGGGGATCCACGAGGTCCTGGAGCGGATCCGGGAGCGGGGCATGGTCCCAGGACTGTGGCTGGAGCCGGAGGCGGTCGGGGTGAACAGCCCGGTGGCCGGGTCCCTGCCCGAGGAGGCGTTCTTCCGCCGCGACGGTCAGCGGGTGGAAGAGGGCGGCGGCCGGTACCACCTCGACCTGCGCCACCCCGCCGCCCGCGCTCACCTGGACTCCGTGGTGCACCGCCTGGTCGGTGAGTGGGGAGTCGGCTACCTCAAGCTCGACCACAACACCGACCCGGGCTCCGGTACCAGCACCCACCCGGGAGAGGCCCCGGCGGCCGGCCTGCTCGGCCACAACCGGGCCCAACTCGACTGGCTCGACGGCATCCTGGACCGGCACCCGGACCTCGTGATCGAGAACTGCGCCTCCGGCGGCATGCGGATGGACCACGCCCTGCTCTCCCGGCTCCAGCTGCAGTCCACCAGCGACCAGCAGGACCTGCTGCGCTACGCACCGATCGCGGCGGCGGCCCCCACCGCCGTCACCCCGGAGCAGGGCGCCGTCTGGGCCTACCCGCTGCCCGGGGACACCCCCGACGAGGTCGCCCTCACCATGGCCAGCGCGCTGCTCGGCCGCATCCACCTCTCCGGCCGGCTCACCGAACTCCCCCCGCGCTCCCGGGAGCTGGTCCACGAGGCGGTGGCCGTCCACAAGGCGATCCGTGCCGACCTGCCGCAGGCGGTGCCCGCCTGGCCGCTCGGGCTCCCGGGCTGGGAGGACCCGTGGCTCGCCCTGGCGCTGCACACCCGGTCGGACGGGCCGGGCACCACCTACCTCACCGTCTGGCGCCGCTGGGGTGAGGAGCCCGTCAGGGACCTCGCCCTGCCCCACCTGCTCGGCGCCGCCGTCCACGCCGAGGTGCTCTACCCGGCCGACAGCAAGGCCTCGGCCACCTGGCACCCGGGCGCCGCCGAGCTCACCCTGACCCTGCCGGCGGCCCCGTCCGCCGTCCTGCTGCGCCTCACTGCGCGTCCTCACGTGGGGAGTTGACGTTGCCCGATGTGCTCGCGCGCGGCCCGCCGCGCCGACCCGCGTTCCGAGGAAGCAGTTTCGCGTCCGGGCCCGATCCCTGAATCCGCACGGGCCCCCTGCCGTCCGGATCGCGGGAGTTCGTTCCCCACTCGAACCCCTCGCACCCCCCACCCCTGGAGGGACGCAATGACATCGTCGGGCCGCGCATGTCATGATCACGCCACAGTCGCCCCTGGCGGCCCTGGCACCCGCGGCCACCGGCGTGCTCGCCGCGGTCGCGCCGCGCGCCGCCGCCCCGCGGCCCGAACGTCACCGCCCGGAACGTGTCCTCCAACGCCTCCGTCCCGCAGGGCGGCAGCGTCCAGTGGGGCTTCGGGGCCACCTGGTCCAGCAGCGACGTCAACCCTTCCGGTCCAACGGCGCCTCCTGCGCGATCGGCTGAACCACCGAACCGGTGGCGCCCCGGGATCCCCGGGGCCAGGGGCACCACCCCCGACCCATGAAGACCCGAGAGGAACCGACCACGTGTCAGTCCAGCCCGAGCCCGCCGGCACCGTCCCCAACCCGGTGATCCCCGGCTTCCACCCCGACCCCAGCATCTGCCGCGTGGGCGACGACTACTACCTCGCCTGCTCCAGCTTCGAGTACTTCCCCGGCATCCCGGTCTTCCACAGCCGCGACCTGGTGAACTGGGCCCAGATCGGCAACGCCCTGGACCGGCCGAGCCAGCTGCGCCTTCCGCGCGAATCGCCGTCCTCCGGCGGGATCTACGCCCCGACGCTGCGCCACCACGAGGGCCGCTTCTGGCTGGTCGTCACCAACGTCAGCGGCGACGGGAACCTGCTCTTCACCGCCACCGACCCGGCCGGCCCCTGGTCCGACCCGGTCCGGCTGCACGGCGTCCACGGCATCGACCCGGACCTCGCCTGGGACGAGGACGGCACCTGCTACTGCACCGTCGCCGGCGTCTCCCAGGTCCGCCTCGACCCGGCCACCGGCGAGGCCCTCGGCGAGCCGCAGCGGATCTGGTCCGGCGCGCCCGGCGCCATGGCCCCCGAGGCCCCGCACCTGTACCGGATCGGCGAGTACTGGTACCTGATGATCGCCGAGGGCGGCACCGAGCGCGGCCACGCCGTCTCCATCGCCCGCAGCACCTCGCCCTCCGGCCCGTTCGAGCCCTGCCCGGCCAACCCGGTGCTGACCCACCGCGGCATCGACCATCCCATCCAGAACACCGGGCACGCCGACCTCGTCCAGGCTCCCGACGGCTCCTGGTGGATGGTGCTGCTCGCCGTCCGGCCGCGCGGCGGCACCCCCGCCTGGTACGTGCTCGGCCGGGAGACCTTCCTCGCGCCGGTCGAGTGGGTGGACGGCTGGCCGGTGGTCGGCCGGGTCACCCCCGAACTGCCCACCCCGGCCTGGCCGCTGCACCCCGTGCCGGCCGTACCGGCGCGGGACGACTTCGACCAGGCCGAGCTGCACCCCCAGTGGATCTCCGTACGCCGGCGCACCGAGCAGCTGTGCACCACGAAGGAACGGTCCGGCTGGCTCACCCTGCGCGCCGCCGGCGCCTCCCTCGACGAGAACGACGTGGTGTTCGTCGGCCGGCGCCAGCAGCACCTCGCCTGCCGCGCCCGCACCCTGATCGATCCCGCCGGGGGACGCGGCGGCCTCGCCGTCCGCATGGACGAGGACCACCACTACGAGATCGAGGCGGCCGACGGCGAGGTGAAGGTCCTCGCCCGGATCGGCTCGCTGCGCACCGAGGTCGCCTCCCGTGCGGTGCCCGCCGGAGCCGTGGTGCTCGGTGTCGACGTCGTCCCGCGCCGGACGCGAGGCCCGCGCACCGGCCCCGACGACGTCGTCCTCGGCATCGAGGAGCCCGACGGAACCTTCACCGTGCTCGCCGGCCTCGACGGCCGCTACCTCTCCACCGAGGTGGCCGGCGGCTTCACCGGCCGGGTCATCGGCATGTACGCCGCCGAAGGCACCGTCCACTTCGACCGGTTCGACTACGAGCCGCTCACGCTTCCCTGACCACCCATCAGGGGACTCCCCACCCGTTCACCCGAAGGGACACCTCGTGAACACCGCACAACGGACCGCACGCCCCCGCAGCCGCCGCCTCCACCGGACGGCCGGACTCGTGGTGGCGCTGGTCACCGCCGGCAGCCTCCTCGGCGGCACCGCCGTCGCCGCACCGAGCGACCGGTCCCCGGCGGCGACCCAGGCGTCGAGGATCCGGGTCCCGAGCGACCCGATGGCCGCCGTGGCCGAGATGCAGCCCAGCTGGAACCTCGGCAACACCCTGGACGCCATCCCCAACGAGACGTCGTGGGGCAACCCGCTCACCACCAAGGCGACGTTCGACGGCCTCCGGGCCCGGGGCTTCCGCAGTGTCCGCATCCCCGTCACCTGGTCCGACCACCAGTCCGCCACCGCCCCCTACACCATCGACCCGACGTACATGGCGCGGGTCAAGCAGGTGGTCGACTGGGCGCTGGCCGACGGCCTCTACGTCGAGATCAACGTCCACCACGACTCGTGGCAGTGGATCAACAGGATGTCCACCGACCACGACAACGTGCGTGCCCGGTTCGACGCGACCTGGCGGCAGATCGCCACGGCCTTCAAGGACGAGCCGCGCTCACTGCTCATGGAGAGCATCAACGAGCCGCAGTTCGCCGACGCGACAGACGCCCAGAAGACCCAGTACCTGCGAGAGCTCAACACCTCGTTCCACAGCATCGTCCGCAACAGCGGCGGGCAGAACAAGGACCGCCTGCTCGTCCTGCCCTCGGAGGAGACCAACAACGCCCAGCACTGGCTCGACGACCTGTCGACGACCATCAGCTCGCTGCACGACCGCAACCTGGTGGCGACCGTGCACTACTACAGCTGGTACCCGTTCAGCGTGAACATCGCCAACGGCCCGACGTACGACGCCAAGGCCCAGTCCGACCTGACCGAGGGCTTCGCCCGCGTGCACGACACCTTCGTCGCCAAGGGCATCCCCGTCTACCTCGGCGAGTACGGCCTGCTCACCTCGCCGTACTCCGGCGTGGTCGAGCGCGGCGAGATGCTCAAGTACTTCGAGCACGTCAACTACGAGGCGCGGCGCAACGGCATGACCTCCGCCGTCTGGGACGCGGCCAACGACTTCCTGAACCGTTCCACCATGCAGTGGATGGTCCCCGAGATGAAGGACCTGATCCAGACCTCCTGGCGGACCCGCTCGGGCACCGCCTCCACCGACAACCTCTTCGTGCCGAGGTCCGGCCCCGTCACCGCGCAGACCATCACGCTCAACCGCAACGGCCAGTGGTTCGCGGGGCTCTGGCAGGGCGACCGCCCGCTGATCCCCTTCATGGACTACACCCTCGACGGCGACAAGCTCACCCTGACCGCCGACGGCCTCACCCGCCTCGCCGGGGACCGCGCCGCGGGCGTCAACGCCACCCTCGAAGTCCGGTACTCCGACGGCGTCCCGTGGAAGCTCTTCGTGCGCTCCTACGACAAGCCGACCATGGCCGACGCCGCCGGGACGCTCGACGGGCTCACCATCCCCACCCGGTTCAACGGCTCCCTGATGGCCAACGTCCAGTCCGCCTACGCCGACGGCACCGCCGCCGGTCCCGCCTCCTGGACCACCTACCAGTCGTTCGACAACCTCCGTGCCGACTACGGCGCCGACACCACGACCCTCAAGCCCGACTACGTCAAGTCCCTCAAGGACGGCGTCCCGGCGACGTTCACCTTCCGCTTCTGGACCGGCGACACCGTCACCTACACCGTCACCCGGTCCGGCAACACCGTGACCGGCACCGCCTCCTGACGCGGCAGGGCGGTGGGCCCCGCCGGGCCCACCGCCCCGTTCACCGCCCGACGGCTCCCCCCTACTCGGCCGAGAAGCGGTACACCGTCCTCGACCGGTACTTCTCCCCCGGGCGCAGGACGGTGGAGGGGTACTCGGGCCGGTTGGGCGAGTCGGGGAAGTGCTGGGTCTCCAGCGCGATGCCCGCGTACGCGGTGTACCGGTGTCCGGAGGGGCCGGTCAGCGAGCCGTCGAAGTGGTTCCCGGTGTAGACCTGGAGTCCCGGTTCCGTGGTCAGGCACTCGACCTGGCGGCCGCTCGCCGGGTGGCTCAGCAGGGCGGCCCGGCGGAACCCGGTGCCGTCGAGCACCCAGGTGTGGTCGAACCCGCGACCGGCCGCCCGGAGCTGGGGGTGGTCCGCGGTGACGCAGGTGCCGATGCCGCGGGCGCGGCGGAGGTCGAACGGCGTGCCGACGACCGGCTCGACCGGGCCGAGCGGGATCAGCTCCCCGTCCACCGGGAGGTACCCGGCGGCGTCGACGCGCAGCACGTGGTCGAGCACCGTTCCGCGGCCCTCGCCGGCCAGGTTGAAGTAGGCGTGGTTGGTGAGGTTGACGACCGTCGGGGCGTCCGTGGCCGCCTGGTAGGTGATCGAGAGCGCACCCTCGGCAGCGAGCAGGTACGTCACCTCGGCGGTGACGGTCCCCGGGAACCCCTGGTCGCCGGCGGGGCTGCGCAGCCGGAACCGGACGCCGACCTGCCGGTCCGCCCGGACCGGCACGCCGTCCCAGAGGCGGGTGGCGAAGCCGTCCGGGCCGCCGTGCAGGGTGTGGCCGGTCGGCTGGGTCGCCAGGTGGTGCGTCGTGCCGTCGAGGGGCAGCACGCCGCCGGCGATCCGGTTGGCGTAGCGGCCGACGGTCGCGCCGAGGTAGGCCGCCCCGCCCAGCAGGTCCTCGACGCTGCCGCCGCCCAGGACCACGTCGGCCCGCCGCCCGGCCCGGTCCGGCGCGTGCAGGGCCTGGAGGCGGGCGCCCAGGTTGAGCACCTCCGCCGTCACCCCGTCCCGGGAACCGAACGTCCACCGGGTGACGTGCCGGCCGTCCGGCATGGCCGCGGTGGCCTCCTGGGACACCATCAGGTCACCGGTGGAGACGAGGAGGTCTCTGGCCACGGTCTGCTCCGTTCCTTGCGGGGCTGGGTGGGAGACGGCGACGCCCGCCCGGGTGGACGGGCGTCGCCGGTGGGCGCGTGCGGGGTCAGAAGCCCTGGGCCAGCCGGTGGTAGGCCTGGTTCCAGCGCAGTTCCTTGGTGAACCGGCGGATCTCGGTGTCGGCGTCGATCACCACCAGCTCCACCGACAGCATCTCGGCGAGGTCCTCCAGCTCCTCGGTGCCGAGCGCCGCGGACAGCACGGTGTGGTGCGGCGCGCCGGCCGTCAGCCAGGCCTCGGTGGAGGTGCGCAGGTTCGGACGCGGCTTCCAGACGGCGCGGGCGACGGGCAGGTTGGGCAGCGGCGCCGGCGGCGCGACCACGTCCACCTCGTTGGCGACCAGCCGGAAGCGGTCGCCGAGGTCCGCGAGGCCGACCACGACGGCCGGGCCGGGCTCGGCGTCGAAGACCAGCCGGACCGGGTCCTCCCGCCCGCCGATGGAGAGCGGGTGGATCTCGCAGGAGGGGGTGGCGGACGCGATGCTCGGGCAGACCTCCAGCATGTGCGCACCGAGGATCAGCTCCCGGCCGGACTCCAGGTGGTAGGTGTAGTCCTCCATGAAGGAGGTGCCGCCGGCCAGGCCGGTGGCGGCCACCTTGAGGGTGCGCAGCAGGGTGGCGGTCTTCCAGTCGCCCTCGCCGCCGAAGCCGTAGCCGTCGGCCATCAGCCGCTGCACCGCGAGGCCGGGCAGCTGGCGCAGCCCGCCGAGGTCCTCGAAGTTGGTGGTGAAGGCCCGGAAGCCGCCCTGGTCGAGGAAGCCGCGCAGGCCGAGCTCGATCCGCGCGGCGTAGCGCAGCGACTCGTGCCGATCCCCGCCGGCCCGCAGCTCGGGCGCGAGGCGGTAGGCGTCCTCGTACTCCTTGGTCAGCGCGGTGACGTCGCCGTCGTCCGTCGCGTCGACGGCGGCGACGAGGTCGTTGACGCCGTAGGTGTTGACGGAGACGCCGAAGCGCAGCTGGGCCTCGACCTTGTCGCCCTCGGTGACGGCGACGTCGCGCATGTTGTCGCCGAAGCGGGCGAGCTTGAGGCCGCCCAGTTCGGCGCGGCCGGCGGCGGCGCGGACCCAGCCGGTGATCCTGGCGGCGACGGCCGGGTCGGTGACGTGTCCGGCGACGGTCTTGCGGGGCACCCCGAGGCGGGACTGGATGTAGCCGAACTCGCGGTCGCCGTGGGCGGCCTGGTTCAGGTTCATGAAGTCCATGTCGATGGTCTGCCAGGGCAGGTCGACGTCGGCCTGGGTGTGCAGGTGGAGCAGGGGCTTGCGCAGGGCGTCGAGCCCGGCGATCCACATCTTGGCCGGGGAGAAGGTGTGCATCCAGGCGATCAGGCCGATGCAGTCGTCGGCGGAGTTCGCGTCCAGGCAGACCCGGCGGATGGCGCTCGCGTCGGTGAGGACGGGCTTCCAGAGCACCTCGACCGGCACGGCGGAGTCCTGGTTCAGGGCGGCGGCGATCCGCTGGGACTGCTCGGCGACCTGGCGCAGCGTGTCCTCGCCGTACAGTCCTTGGCTGCCGGTCAGGAACCAGACCTGCCGGCCCTCCAGTGGCTTCTTCATGGGGTGGCTCCTCACCGGGCCTGGGGCTGGCCGTAGACGTTCTGGTAGCGGAAGTTGAGGCTGTCGATGTCGGCCTGGGCGATCGGCAGGGGCTCGCCGAGCTGACGGGAGATGTGCACGGTGCGGGCCACGTCCTCGCACATCACGGCGGCCTTGACGGCGGCCTTGGCGTCCTTGCCGATGGTGAAGACGCCGTGGCTCTTCATCAGGACGGCGGGCGAGCGGTGGCCCTTGAGGGTGTCCACGATGCCGCGGCCGATCGAGTCGTCGCCGATCAGGGCGAACGGGCCGACCGGGATCTCGGCGCCGAACTCGTCGGCCATCGCGGTGAGGACGCAGGGGACGGCCTCGCCGCGGGCGGCCCAGGCGCAGGCGTAGGTGGAGTGGGTGTGTACCACTCCCCCGACCTCGGGCAGGTGGCGGTAGACGTAGGCGTGCGCGGCGGTGTCGGAGGAGGGGGCGTGCTCGCCCTCCACGACGTTGCCGTCGAGGTCGCAGACGATCATGTTCTGCGGCGTCAGCTCGTCGTAGGAGACGCCGCTGGGCTTGATCACCAACAGGTCCTCGCCGGGGACGCGGGCGGAGACGTTGCCGGCGGTCCAGACGACCAGGCCGTAGCGGACCAGTTCCTGGTGGAGGTCGCTGACCTGGCGGCGGATGAGGTCAAGGGACGCGTTCACGAATCCTCGCTCGGGGTGGTGAGGGCGGCGTTGCGGATGTCGCGCAGGCGGTGCAGGAGCTTGTCGGCGCCGAGTCCGAAGTGGTCGTGCAGGGCGCGGTACTCGGCGAAGAGCAGGTCGTACGTGTCGGCGGCGGCCGGGTCGGGCTGGTAGGCGCCCCGGTGCACCCGGCCCATGGCCTCGGACGCGGTCCGGACGTCCGGGTACGCCCCGGCGGCGACGGCGGCGTGGATCGCCGAGCCGAGCGCGGGGCCCTGCTCGGACTCGGCGACCGAGACCGGGCGGCGCAGCACGTCGGCGTAGATCTGCATCAGCAGGGCGTTCTTCTTCAGCCCGCCGGTGACGATGAACTCGGTGACGGGCACGCCGCCCTGCTCCAGGGCCTCCACGATGACGCGGGTGCCGTAGGCGGTGGCCTCCAGCAGCGCCCGGTAGACCTCCTCGGGGCGGGTGGCGAGGGTGAGGCCGGCGATCACCCCGGAGAGGTGGTGGTCGACCAGGGTGGAGCGGTTGCCGTTCATCCAGTCGAGCGCCACCAGGCCGTGCGCGCCGACGGGTTGGGCGGCGGCCTTGCGGGTCAGCAGCTGGTGCGGGTCCTCGCCGGTCTGCTCGGCTTCGGCCAGGTAGTCGGCGGGCAGGCCCTGGCGCAGCCACCAGGCGAAGATGTCGCCGACGGCGCTCTGGCCGGCCTCGTAGCCGTAGGAGCCGGCGACGATGCCGTCCTGGACCACGCCGCACATGCCGGGGACGTCGGCCAGTGTCGCGCCGTTGACCACGTGGCAGGTGGACGTGCCCATGATGGCGAGGAGCCGGCCGTTCTCGACGGCGCGGGCGGCCGGGGCGGCGACGTGGGCGTCGACGTTCCCGGCGGCGACCGCGATGCCCTCCGGGAGCCCGGTCCACTGCGCGGCCCGCGCGGTGAGCGGGCCGACCCGGGAGCCGAGCGGGGAGAGCGGGTGCTCCAGGCGGGTGCGGGCGAAGTCGGCGAAGTCGGGGTGGAGCGCGGCGAGGTAGTCCTCGCTCGGGTAACTCCCGTCCTGGTGGATGCCCTTGTAGCCGGCGGTGCAGGTGTTGCGGCTCTCGGCGCCGGTGAGCTGCCAGACGATCCAGTCGGCGGCCTCGATCCAGCGGGTGGTCGCGGCGTAGACGGCCGGGTCCTCCTCCAGGACCTGCAGCGCCTTGGCGTACTGCCACTCGGCGGAGATCCGCCCGCCGTAGCGGGAGATCCACTTCTCGCCCCGGGCGTGGGCCAGGGCGTTGATCCGGTCCGCCTGGCCCTGGGCGGCGTGGTGCTTCCAGAGCTTGGGCCAGGCGTGCGGGCGGCTCGCCCACGCGGAGGTCTCGGCGAGCGGGGTGCCGTCGGCGAGCACCGGCAGGACGGTGCAGGCGGTGAAGTCGGTGGCGATCCCGATGACGTGCGCCGGGTCGACGCCAGCGGCGGCGAGCGCCGCCGGGACGGCGGTGCGCAGCACCTCGCGCCAGTCGGCCGGGTGCTGGAGCGCCCAGTCGGGCGGCAGCGGCCGCCCGCTGCCGGGCAGTTCGCGCTCGATCACGGCGTGCGGGTAGTCGTGGACGGCGGTGCCCAGCTCCTCGCCGTCCCGGACGCGGACCACCACGGCGCGGCCGGAAAGGGTGCCGAAGTCGACGCCGACGACGTACCGGTCCGGCTCGGGGGCGGCGACAGGGATCACGGTCACTTTCTCATCCTTCGTACGGGAGAGCTGTGTTGGCGCCTGTCGCCGGTGCGGTCGTCGGCCGGGGCAGGGCGGCACGCACCGGCGACAGGCTTCGTTCCGCTACCTCTCCCTCTGAAGGGCGGAACGTGTAGCCGTCGGCCGGGCGACCCGGAAGCGGGATGACGGCGGCCCGGCCGACGGAGCGGAAGGGGCGTTGTTGTGAACGCTCAGGCAGATTGTTAGCGCTAACAAAGTGGCTGTCAAGGGATGCCGGCGAGGCCGGAGCCCGCACGAACGGAACCCGCCCGGGTCGGGGTTTCCGGAGGCGGGCGCGCCGCGGACCGGACCGGCGCTACCGGTTCAGCGCCCGGCCGCCGGCCCGGCGCTGCGCCGCAGCACCAGCTCCGGGGAGATCTGCAGATGGGCCGGCGAAGGCGTGGCCGCCTCCAGCTCCCCGACGAGCAGCTCCAGGGCCCGCCGGCCGAGTTCGCCGAAGTCCTGCCGCACGGTGGTCAGCGGCGGGATGAAGTAGGCCGCCTCCGGGATGTCGTCGAAGCCGACCACGCTGATCTCGTCCGGGACCGACCGGCCGGCCTCGTGCAGGGCCCGCAGCAGGCCGAGGGCCATGTGGTCGTTCGCGCAGAACACGGCGGTGATCTCGGGCAGTTCGGCGATCCGCAGCCCCGCCTGGTAGCCCGAGCGGGCGCTCCAGTCGCCGCGCTCGACCTCGGGCACCGGGGCTCCGGCCGCCTCCAGCGTGGAGCGCCACCCCTCCTCCCGGTCCTGGCTCTCCAGCCAGTTGACCGGTCCCGCCACGTGGTGCACGGTGCGGTGGCCCAGGTCGAGCAGATGCCTGGTGGCCTCTCCGGCACCGTAGCGGTTGCCCACCGACACCATGGGCACCTGGGTCTGGTTGCCCGAACCCACCGCGACCAGCGGCACCGAGCTGGAGAGCCGGGCCACCGCGCTGACCGCGGAGATCTGCGGCGCGATCACCACGACGCCCTCCACGCCCTGGTCACGCAGCCGGTCGACGGCCTCCTGGACCGAACGGCCGTCAAGCGAACGCAGGCTGGTCACGCTGACGAAGTACCCGGCGCTGCGCGCGGCCTGCTCGATGCCGTCCAGCATCGACGCGGGGCCGTACAGGGTCGAGTCGAAGCTGACCACCCCGAGGGTCTGCGAGCGTCGGGTGACGAGCGCGCGGGCGGCGGAGTTGGGCCGGTAGTCGAGCTCCCGTATGGCCGCCAGTACCCGGTCCCGGGTGTCGGGCCGCACGTGCGGGGCGCCGTTGAGCACCCGGGACACCGTCTGGTGGGACACCCCCGCCAGTTTCGCCACGTCCGCCATCACGGGCTGGCGCGATTCCGTCCCGGTGCTATCGGTTCCCACTCGCAGTTCCCTCCTCGGCTGCGGACCACAGTACGCGACCTGGTCCGGGCCAATCCGTCACCCTCGGTCCGACCGGCGGCTTCTTCATACCAGCCGGGCGGGGCGCTCACATCTGCCGACATTGCCAAGTTAACGTTCACAGCCGCACCGCGAAGGTGAATACCGGGATCACCCGTGGGGCGGCGGTGGCCGGTGGGCGGTCCGGCACCCGGCGCGGTCGGCAGGTGCGCGCCCCGCTCGGGACGGCCGGCGGAACACCGCGACCCAATGGTGATCCGACGCCTCTTGACGCCACCGTTGTGAGCGTTAACACTCATGTCACGCCAGGCCAGGGTGACCGTAACCCCGATGCCCCACAGCCCCGAGGGACCATTCCCGGCCGGCCCCGCTCGACCGCTCCCAGCCCGCCCAGTCAGGGGACGCGCTGCGCCGGTCGCGGAACACCACTGGAGGAACTGTGCGGAAGATTTCGGCGGGTCTGGTCGCCGCGGGCCTGGTGCTCTCACTGGCGGCCTGCGGCCAGAGCGCCAACGGCGCCGGCGACGGCCCCGCCAAGGGGGACGCCAAGGGCGGTCTGGTGGGCATCGCGATGCCCACCAAGTCGTCCGAGCGCTGGATCAACGACGGCACCAACATGGTCAAGGAGTTCCAGGCCAAGGGCTACAAGACCGACCTGCAGTACGGCGACAACGTGGTGGAGAACCAGGTCTCCCAGGTGGAGAACATGATCACCAAGGGCGCCAAGCTCCTGGTGATCGCCGCCATCGACGGCGCCTCCCTCACCAACGTGCTGCAGAAGGCCGCCGACGCCCACATCCCGGTGATCTCCTACGACCGGCTGATCAAGGGCACCCAGAACGTCGACTACTACGCGACCTTCGACAACTACAAGGTCGGCGTCCTCCAGGGCAGCTACATCGCCGACAAGCTCGGGCTCAAGGACGGCAAGGGGCCGTTCAACATCGAGCTGTTCGCCGGCTCGCCGGACGACAACAACGCCACCTTCTTCTTCAACGGCGCCATGAGCGTCCTCAAGCCGTACCTCGACGAGAAGAAGCTGGTCGTCCAGAGCGGCCAGACCGAGTTCAACCAGGTCGCCACGCTGCGCTGGGACGGCGGAGTCGCCCAGTCCCGGATGGACAACCTGCTGAGCAAGGCCTACACCTCCGCCCACGTCGACGCCGTGCTCTCGCCGTACGACGGCATCTCGATCGGCATCCTCTCCTCCCTCAAGGGCGTCGGCTACGGCACCGCCAAGTCGCTGCCCGTCGTCACGGGCCAGGACGGCGAGCTGGCCTCGGTGAAGTCGATCATCGCGGGCGAGCAGACCCAGACCGTCTACAAGGACACCCGCCAACTGGCCAAGGCCGCCGTCCAGATGGGTGACGCGGTGCTGACCGGCGGCAAGCCCGAGGTCAACGACACCAGCCAGTACGACAACGGCGTCAAGACCGTCCCGGCCCAGCTGCTCCAGCCGGTCAGCGTCGACAAGGACAACTACCAGAAGATCCTGGTCGACAGCGGCCAGTACACCGCGGACCAGCTCAAGTAGCCCGCGGGGCCCGGCGGACGGGCCCTTGCCGAACCGGCGGTGCGGCGCCCCGAGACCGGCCCGCACCGCCCCGAACGATACGGACGCACACCCATGGCTGGACCCGTTCTCGAAATGCGGTCGATCAGCAAGTCGTTCCCCGGCGTCAAAGCGCTCTCCGAGGTCAACCTGAGCGTCGCCGCCGGAGAGGTGCACGCCATCTGCGGCGAGAACGGCGCCGGCAAGTCCACCCTGATGAAGGTGCTCAGCGGTGTCTACCCGCACGGCGCCTACGAGGGCGAGATCCTCTTCGAGGGCGAGCCCTGCCGGTTCAGGGACATCCGGGCCAGCGAGCAGCGCGGCATCGTCATCATCCACCAGGAACTGGCGCTGGTGCCGTACCTGTCCATCGCCGAGAACGTCTTCCTCGGCAACGAGCACGCCGCCCGGGGCATCATCAGCTGGCAGCGCACGCTCACCCACGCCGCCGAACTGCTCCGCCAGGTCGGCCTCGACGAGAATCCGCACACCCGGATCGCCGACCTCGGGGTGGGCAAGCAGCAGCTGGTCGAGATCGCCAAGGCGCTGGCCAAGAAGGTCAAGCTGCTCATCCTGGACGAGCCGACGGCCTCGCTGAACGACGAGGACAGCCGCAAGCTGCTCGACCTGATCCTCGAACTCAAGGCGCAGGGCATCTCCTGCATCATCATCTCGCACAAGCTGAACGAGATCGCCCGGGTCGCCGACTCCGTCACCATCCTGCGCGACGGGCGGACCATCGAGACCCTCGCGATCGGCCCCGAGGGCATCTCCGAGGACCGGATCATCCGCGGCATGGTCGGCCGCGACCTGGAGCACCGCTACCCGGAGCGCACCCCCGAGATCGGGGAGGTCGCCTTCGAGGTCGAGGACTGGAGCGTCCGGCACCCGCTCGACCAGCAGCGCATGGTGGTGGACGGCGCCTCGCTGAACGTGCGGCGCGGTGAGATCGTCGGCATCGCCGGACTGATGGGCGCCGGCCGCACGGAGCTCGCGATGAGCATCTTCGGCCGCTCGTACGGGCGGTGGGCGTCCGGCCGGGTGCGGCTGCACGGCCGCGAGATCCGCACCCGGACGGTGCCGGAAGCGATCGGGCACGGCCTCGCCTACGTCACCGAGGACCGCAAGCACCTCGGGCTGAACCTCATCGACGACATCAGCCGGAACATCTCGATGAGCGCGCTCGGCAAGGTCGCCCGGTACGGCCGGGTCGACCGGCACGAGGAGGCCAAGGTCGCCGAATCGTTCCGGCGGACCATGAACATCAAGGCCCCGACGGTGTTCACCCGGACCGGCACGCTCAGCGGCGGCAACCAGCAGAAGGTCGTCCTCAGCAAGTGGATCTTCGCCGAGCCGGAGGTGCTGATCCTCGACGAGCCCACCCGCGGCATCGACATCGGCGCCAAGGCGGAGATCTACACGGTCATCGCCGAGCTGGCCGCGCAGGGCAAGGCGGTCCTCGTCATCTCGTCCGAACTCCCCGAACTCCTGGGGCTGTGCGACCGGATCTACACCATGGCCGAAGGCCGGATCACCGGCGAGGTCGCCCGTGCCGACGCCACCCAGGAATCCCTCATGCGGCTCATGACCATGAGCGCCGCATCCAGCAACGAGCAGGTGTGAGGCATGGCCCAGACCGAGATCATCCCGGATTCGTCCCCGAAGGCGCCGCAGTCCGGCCCGAGCCCCTCCATCGGCTCCGCCCTGGCCGGCGCGCTGCGCGGCAACGTGCGCCAGTACGGCATGCTGGTCGCGCTCGCGCTGATCGTCCTGCTGTTCCAGATCTGGACGGACGGCATCCTCCTCCAGCCGCTCAACATCACCAACCTGATCCAGCAGAACGGCTACATCCTCATCCTGGCGATCGGGATGATGATCGTCATCATCGCCGGGCACATCGACCTCTCGGTCGGCTCCCTGGCCGCCTTCGTCGGGGCCGCCGCCGCGGTGATGATGGTCAAGCAGCACCTGCCGTGGCCGGTGGCGGTGCTGGCCGCGCTGGTGATCGGCGCCCTCGCCGGCGCCTGGCAGGGCTTCTGGATCGCCTACCTCGGGATCCCGTCCTTCATCGTCACCCTGGCGGGCATGCTGCTGTTCCGCGGCGGCACCCAGATCCTGCTCCAGGGCCAGTCGGTCGCCCCGTTCCCCAAGGGCTTCCAGAGCATCAGCAGCGGCTTCCTCCCCGAGGTCGGACCGCACACCGACTACCACAACCTCACCCTGCTGCTGGGCCTCGCGGTGCTGGCCGTCGCGGTCCTCCAGGAGCTGCGCGGGCGGCGCCAGACCGCCTCGTACGGGATGGAGCCGCTCCCGCTCGGGCTGTTCCTGGCCAAGCTCGCCGTGATCACCGCGGCCGTGGTCGCGTTCACCCTGCTGCTGGCCAGCTACCACGGCGTGCCGATCGTCCTGCTGATCCTCGGCGCCCTGCTGGTCGGCTTCGGCTACCTGATGCGCAACTCGATCATCGGACGGCACACCTACGCCATCGGGGGCAACGAGGCCGCGGCCAAGCTGTCCGGGGTGAAGAGCAAGCGGGTCGTCTTCCTCGCCTTCACCAACATGGGCGTCCTCGCGGCGCTCGCCGGACTGGTCTTCGCCGCGCGCCTCAACGCCGGCACCCCGCAGGCCGGCATCAACTTCGAACTGGAGGCCATCGCCGCCGCCTTCATCGGCGGCGCCTCCGCCAGCGGCGGCGTGGGCACCGTCCTCGGCGCCATCATCGGCGGCCTGGTGCTCGGCGTGCTGAACAACGGCATGTCCCTGGTCGGCGTCGGCACCGACTACCAGCAGGTCATCAAGGGCCTGGTGCTGCTCGCGGCCGTCGGATTCGACGTCTACAACAAGCGCCGCGCCGGTTCCTGACCGGCCGGGCCGGCCGGCCCGGGAACGCGGGCGGGGCCGGGGTGGTGAGACGCGCTCACCGCCCCGGCCCCGCCCGTCCGGCTGTCCGGCTGTCCGGCTGTCCGGCTGTCCGCAGTCACGGACCACCGGACGGCCCGCCCGCACGCCGGAGGACGGCCTCCGGTCAGACCGCCGCGGCCGGGGACCCGACCAACTCGGCGGAGCCGCTGCGGTTGTGGCGCTCCTGCCACAGGTCCAGGGCGCTGCGGCAGGCGTGGTCGAGGTGGCGCAGGCCGGAGAGGTCGAGCCTGACCGGGCGGTCCGCGGGCAGCCCCTCCAGGGACTCCAGGGTCTCCAGCAGCCGGGGCAGCCGGAGGAAGGTGGCGTTGCCGTGCAGGGTCACCCGGACGGCGCCGTCGCCCGGATCGGTCACGGCGATCTGCAGGTGCGAGGTGTCCCAGGCGCTCTTGAGCACCGCGAGGAGCAGACCGAGCAGCACGCCCTCCAGCAGGTTGGTCACCACGATGGCCAGCGCGGTGACCGCCAGGATCGCCGCCTCCCCGCGGTCGGCCCGCCACAGCGGGCGCAGCGTGCGGAGCGGGACCAGCTTGGCGCCGGCGTGCACCAGCACGCCGGCCAGGGCGGCGAGCGGGATGGCGGAGAGCGCGGCCGGGAACAGTGCGGCGAAGAGCAGCAGCCACAGTCCGTGCAGCACCCGGGAGGCCTTGGTGCGGGCGCCGGCCTGCACGTTGGCGGCGCTGCGCACGATCACGGCGGTCATCGGGAGCGCGCCGAGGAATCCGCAGACGGTGTTGCCGACGCCCTGGGCGAGCAGTTCGCGGTCGTAGTCGGTCCGCGGGCCGTCGTGCAGGCGGTCGACGGCCGCGGCGCTGAACAGGCTCTCGGCGGAGGCGATCAGCGCGAACGCGAGCGCCGTACCGAGGACGCCGACGCTGCCGAGCGCCGCGAGGTCGGAGGCGCCGGGCAGGTGGACCACCCCGGCGAGGCCGGCCACCCGGACCCGGGCGACGGGCAGGTCGAACAGGGCGGTGGCGGCCGTCGCGGCGGCGACGGCGGCGAGCGGCGCGGGCACCGTCCGGACCTTCGCGGGCAACCGCGGCCAGAGCAGCAGCACCGCCACCGTCCCGGCGCCGATCGCCGCGGCGGCGAGGGCGTGCGGGCTCCCGGCGACGTCGGCGGCCAGGCCCGGGAGGCCGGCCAGTTTGGCCAGGCCGTCGGCCGGTGCCTTGCCGTCGGCCAGGGCGTAGAGCTGTCCGGCGATCAGGACGAGGCCGATCCCGGCCAGCATCCCCTGGACGACGGAGACGGATATCGCCCGGAACAGCCGGCCCAGCCGGGCCGCGCCCATGGCGAGTTGGAGCAGACCGGCCAGGGCCGTGACGACGCCCAGGGTGGCGAGGCCGTGTTCCTGGACGGCGGCGAAGACCAGCACGGTCAGGCCGGCGGCGGGGCCGGACACCTGGAGGCTGCTGCCGGGCATCAGCCCGGTCACCACGCCGCCCACGATGCCGGTGATCAGGCCGAGTTCGGCCGGCACGCCGGAGGCGACGGCGACGCCCACGCACAGCGGGAGCGCGACCAGGAAGACGACGACGGAAGCGGGGAGGTCAGAGCGCAGAGTGCTCAGCCGAAGGGCGGGACGACGGGTCATCGGGTCCTCGGGAGAGTAGCGGTGCGGACGGTGTCGGTCCGGAGGGCGGTGGCAGTGGCGGCGGCGCCGCGGTGCGCGGGGCGGGGAGGGGTGTCCGCGTCCACCGGCGGGGCACCCCGGTCCGCGGTGGCTTCAGAGGGGCAGGAAGAGGCCGGCGTCGGGCCGGTGGGCGAGCACCAGCCCGGTGTGGATCTCGTAGAACCAGCCGTGCAGCCGGATCGCGCCCTCCTCCAGCCGCCGGGCCACGGCCGGGTAGCCGCGCAGCCGGTCCAGCTGGGCCAGGACGTGGCGCTGCACCGGCCCGGCGACCGTCGGATCGAACACGTCCGGCCCGTCCGCGCCGAGCTCGGCCGGGTCGGCCTGGCGCAGCCAGGCACGGACGGCGGGGACGACGCTGAGGTCCTCGCCGCGGACCACGGCGCCGACGGCGCCGCAGTGCGAGTGGCCGCACACCACGATGTCGCGGACGCCGAGCACCTCGACGGCGTACTCGATGGTGGCGGTCTCGCCCGAGGCGCGGTCGGCCCGGTAGGCGGGGACGATGTTGCCCGCGGTGCGGAGCTCGAAGAGGTCACCGGGGTCGGCGTTGGTGATCAGGGCGGGCACCACGCGCGAGTCCGAGCAGGTGATGAAGAGGGCCTGGGGTGCCTGGCCGGCGGCCAGGCCGGTGAGTTCCCGGCCGGTGTCGCCGGCGCGCTGCGGAAAGGCGCGGGCCCGATCGATGAGCGGATCCATGGGGTGTGCCTCCTTCGTGGCCCCGGCGGTTACGGCCGGAGGAGCGATGGACGGGGCGGTGCCTCGGAACGGTGCCTCGGAAAGGTGCGTCGGCACGCCACTGGGCCGCGTCGTCGTCGGTGCCGCCGCGGCGACCTGATGACGCGTCAAGAATGAGTAAAGCACGGCCATGGGAAGAGTAAAGACGCATTCCGGGCGCAATATGGGTCGATCTCGTTAACATCCTGTTGCCTCGAACGGCCTGGAGCCTTCCGCTCCGGAAAGCCGCCACCGGTCACGCGCCCGCGGCCGCCGCTCCGGTCGAAGAACTTCCGGACGAACGGCAACCTCCACCGCGACGGCGGCAACCGACGGGCGACACCGAGGGCGGAACCCCGACGGACCGTCCGGTCCGACCGCCGACCGCACCGTGCACCCCGTCCGCTCCCGGGCGGGTGCACGGCGGCGGGGCCGAAGCAAGGAGCAGCCCCCGTGAACGAGACGGAACCCACCGCGGGCGGTCGCGGCCGGCGCGCGGACGGGCGGCGGAGCCGTCACGCCCCCGCCCGCGGTCCGGCCCGAAAAACCCGCGCCGGACCGGCAACCTTTCCCGCTCCGGCGGCCACTGAGGGGTGCAACGCCGACTCGATCTACCGAACTGGATGGGCATGAGGGCAACGAAGCACGCCGACCCGCGGGCGCGGCGGAGGCAGGGACTGGTCGTGGGGATTCCGGTGGCACTGGTGGCCGTCGGGGTGCTGGTGTGCCTGGCTCTCGCGCTCCTTCCGGGGAACGGGAGCGGTCCCGGCACCGACGCCGCGCGACCGGCCGCCGCCGTCGCGGCCACCGAGGCGAGCACGCCACCCGGGCCCGGCGACACCCCGGCCCCTGCCGCGCCCTCGGCGCCGCCGTCGTCGGCCGCCGCCCCCTCGCCCTCGGCCGCCGGCTCCCCGTCGGCCTCGGCGCCACCGACGCCCACGTCCACGCCCACGGCGCGGGCGTCGGCCGCCACCGCCGCCCCGTCGGCCCCGGCCGCCACCGGCAGCGCCCGCGCGGTGCCGTCCACCGCTTCCCTGGCCGGGCGGATCAAGCCGGGGACGAGCTACCCCGGCGTCGCCACCTCCTACGACGCGACCGACGGCAACGGCGCCTGTTCGTTCGGCCCGTCCGGCGACCTCATGGTCGCGGCGATGAACCACACCGACTACGAGACGTCCGCTGCCTGCGGGGCGTACGTGCTGGTCCGCGCCGCCGGCGGGGCGAGCATCACGGTGCGGATCGTCAACGAGTGCCCGCTGCCCTGCGCACCCGGGCAGCTCGACCTGAGCCACGAGGCCTTCGGCAGGCTCGCCGAGCTCTCGGTGGGGCGGCTCCCGATCACCTGGACGCTGCTGAGCCCGGGCACGGCGCCGGACACCATGTCGGTCCGGTACAAGACGGGGTCCACCCAGTGGTGGTGCGGGATCCAGGTGATCGGCCACCGGAACCCGGTGGCCGCGCTGGAGGTCCGGACCGGCACCGGCTGGCGGCGGTTGTCGCGCACCGACTACAACTACTTCCTCTCCCCCGACGGCGGCGGGTGCGGCGGAACCATCAGGGTCACCGACGTCTACGGGGAGCAGCTGACCGTCGACGGGATCGCGGTGAAGCCGGACGTCGTCCAGCCGACCCCCGTCCAGTTCACCCGGCATTGACCGCCCCGCCCGCCCGTCGGCCGTCGACCGTGCCCCTCCAGGCCGGGCCCCGCCCCGCCCGGGAGGCGGGCACTGCTAGGCTCACGCCGATTGTTAACGTTCACAATGCAGGGAGAGGGCGACCGGGGGACATGCTCCTCGATGACACGTCCGCGGAATTCCACGACTTCTTCGAGCGCCACCACGCCGAACTCGCCCGTCTCGCCCACCTCCTGACCGGCGGGGCGGACGCGGCCGACGACCTCGCCGCGGACGCCCTGGTCGCGCTCTGGCAGCGCTGGGACCGGGTCCGCGCGGCCGACCACCCGATCGCCTACGCCCGCGGGGTGGTCGCCAACATGGCCCGGGAGCGGATCCGCAGCGCGGTCCGCGAACGGCGCCGGATCCTGCTGTTCTGGACCCGCAGCCCCGACCGGACCGACGGACCGGACGTCGCGGCCGTGCTGGACGTCCGTGCGGCGCTCGCCCGGCTGCCGTTCCGCAAGCGGGCGTGCGTGGTGCTGCGGCACGCCTTCGACCTCTCGGAGAAGGACACCGCCGCGGCGCTCGGCATATCGGTCGGTACGGTGAAGAGCCAGACCTCGAAGGGGATGGCCGAGCTGGAGAGAGCGCTCGGCGCGGGAGCGGTCGGCGAACTGACGACAGGGAGGAGGAACCGGTGAACGAGCACATCGCCCGGCAGCTGCGCGAGGCCGCCGAGGAGCACCGGCCCGACCGCGCCCGGATGCTGGCCCGCGTGCAGCGCGGCACGGCCGGTCCCGCCGTCCGCCACCGCGCCCGGTCGGGCCTGCGGTCGTGGCCGAGGGTCGCGCTCGCGGGCCTCGCCGCCGTCGGCGCCCTGGCCACCGGCGGACTCGCCGTGGCCGGCATCGGCTCCTGGACCCCGCAGCCGTCGGGCGCCGCCACCACCGCACCGGCCGACCCCTCGCCGACGCTCACGCCGACACCGACGCCGACCCGGTCCGCTCCCCCGCCCGCCGCCCCGGCACCGGCGCCCGCGACCTTCGCGCCGCCCGCCGGCACCCCGACCGGCCCCCGACCGACCCCGTCGGCGAGCGGCCGGCCCCAGAACGGTCCGCTCTGGTCGGAGGGGTCGATCGACCCGCACAGCACCGTCTACTGGGCCCAGAGCAACCTCACCCTCAGGACCACCCAGCCGCTCACCTCGCTCACCGTCGAACTGCGCGTCGCACAGACCGGCGACGTGCGCGACACCGGCAACTGGCGGACCCTGCCGGCCGACGACTTCACCGTCACCGTCCAGGAGACCGGCGGCGCGCTGGTCTACCGCTGGGTGCTCAAGCCGGGCCGTACCGTTCCGCCCGGGCAGCACGAGTTCGCCGGCCAGTACAACCACGCCACCGGCGTGCGCGGCTCGGCGAACGACGGCTACCGCGTGGACGCCCGGTCCGCGGGCGGCCCCGCGTCGGTCTCGGGGGGCTTCTCCCCGGGCCGGTGAAGGCTCGACGGCCCCTCCCCTGGACGGGGCCGGACGCCGGACTCCTTCGGGGATACGACCGGGGCGGCCGCCCGCGGGGGCGGGGGGCCCCCCCCCGCGGCGGTTGACGGGCGCCCGGGCACCCCCCGGCGCCCCCCCCCGGCCGGCGGGGCGGGGCCCCCCCGCG
>NZ_JBIVSD010000034.1:32577-55316 GCF_044756065.1 Kitasatospora sp. NPDC092039
CCCCGGGGGCGGGTGCGGGCGCGCGGCCCCCCCCCGGGGGGGGGGCGGGCGGCGGCCCCCTGGGGGGTATCCGCCGGGGGCGCCCGCTCCGGGGCGGGGGCGCCCCGGACCGGCTCGTGATCCGGTCCGCCGGATCACCGCCGGACGCACCTCACGGGCCGTCGGTCAGGCGCCGACCGGCTCCTTCTCGGCGGCGCGGGACCCGTACCAGCTGCCCTCCTCGGCGATCAGGAGCATCCCGTCCGCGCCGAGGCCGGCGAGGACCTGTCGGGCGCCGCGCTCGCGCAGCTCCCGGGCCGCGTCCACCGCGTCGCCGGTGGTGGCGACCGGGCGGCATCACCAGCCTGTCCACCGCGCCCGCGGCTCTCCCCGGGGTGTGGGCGGCGCCGGCCGCCCGCACCCTCGCGGAGTGCCGCGAACCCGCCGGACCGACCCTGCTCGCCGATGACGCCGCCACCGCGCGCGACCTGGTCCGGTCGCGCGTGGCGGGGCGCGGCGAGGGGCGGCCGCCCGCGGCTGGGTGACGGGCGGCCAGGACGTTCCACGACACGTGCTTCACCAGTGGGAGCGCTCCCACTGTGCGGGATCGCCGTGAGCCGGTCAAGAGGCGCGACGGGTCCGGCACCTCTTCGCACGAATCCCGGCAACTCCCCTTTTCCTCGGCGGAAGTTGGCGCTACGGTCGGTGGCCACCAGTGGGAGCGGTTCCATCAGTCGGCGCGCCGGTAGCGGCGTGTCCTCGCTGCAAGGAGTCGCTCATGCGGCACCCCCCACCCCTCACAGCGCTGCTGGGCGGCGCGGTCCTCACCCTGGTGAGTGCCGTGTCCGCCGCGGCGGGTGCGGGCCCGGTCACCGCCGATCCGCCCGCTTGCTCCGTGGCCTACTCCACGGTCAACCAGTGGGACGGCGGCTTCCAGGCATCCGTCGCCATCACCAACAACGCCGTACCGACCAGCGGTTGGAGCCTCGGCTTCGACTTCGCCGGCGGCCAGCACCTCACCCAGGGCTGGAGCGCCATATGGTCCCAGTCCGGTAGCAAGGTCACGGCCGTCAACGAGAGTTGGAACGGCTCACTCGGAACCGGCGCGAGCGTCACCCTCGGCTTCACCGGCTCCTGGTCCGGCGGCAACCCCGCGCCGACCGCGTTCACCCTCAACGGCCTGGCCTGCTCAGCCGGTTCGGGCCCGTCCCCCAGCCCGACCGGCACCCCGACCCCGACCCCGACCGGATCCCCCACCACCACACCCACCCCGCCCGTCGGCGCGCCCGTGCTCGGTGTCAGCGGCAACCGGCTGACCGACCAGAGCGGCACCACCCGCCGGCTGCTCGGCGTCAACCGCTCCGGCGGCGAGTTCATGTGCGTCCAGGGCCACGGCATCTTCGACGGACCGGTGGACGACGCGGCCGTCCAGGCCATCGCGGACTGGCGGGCCAACACCGTCCGCATCCCGCTCAACGAGGAGTGCTGGCTCGGCCTGGACAACATCCGGCCCGAGTACCGGGGCACCGCCTACACCGACGCCGTCAAGGCACTGGTGGCCCGCGTCCTCGCGCACGGCATGACCCCCGTGGTCGAACTCCACTGGACGTACGGCCAGTACACCGGCAACTCGGCGGGCTGCCCGGACGTGCACGCCTCCTGCCAGAAGCCGATGCCGGACGCCCGCTACACCCCGGCCTTCTGGACCTCGGTGGCGAACACCTTCAAGGACGACCGCCGGGTGGTCTTCGACCTGTTCAACGAGCCCTACCCGGACCGGGCCACCGCCACCACCGACCAGGCCTGGGCCTGCTGGCGCGACGGCGGCGACTGCCCGGGCATCGGCTACGAGGTGGCCGGCATGCAGGACCTGGTGGACGCCGTCCGCGCCACCGGCTCGCGCAACGTCGTGCTCGTCCCCGGGATCGCCTACGCGAACGACCTGAGCGGCTGGCTCGCCCACGCGCCCTCGGACCCGACCGGCAACCTGGCCGCCGCCTGGCACGTCTACAACTTCAATTCCTGTGCCAACGAATCATGTTGGACATCCACCCTGGCCCCGGTCGCCGCCCGCGCCCCGCTCGTGGCGGGCGAGATCGGCGAGAACACCTGCGGGCACGCGTTCGTCGACCGCGTCATGAAGTGGTCCGACGACCGCGGGCTGTCCTACCTGGGCTGGACCTGGAACACCTGGGACTGCTCCTCCGGTCCCGCCCTGATCAGCGCGTACGACGGCACCCCCACCGCCTTCGGCCTCGGACTGCGCGACCACCTTCGCGCCCTCGACGGACACTGAAAGGGACCCCCACCATGAGCCGCACCACCCACCCCGGCCTCAACCGGTTGCGCAGCAGCCGGACCGCCCTGCTCGCCGCCCTCGGCCTGCTGACCGCGACCGGCGCCACCGCCACCGTGCTGTCCACCTCGGCGGGCGCCGCCTCGGCCGGCTGCCGGATCGACTACCAGGTGTCCAACCAGTGGGACACCGGCTTCGGCGCCAACGTCACCGTCACCAACACCGGTGACCCGCTGAGCTCCTGGACCCTGGAGTGGACCTTCGCCGGCAACCAGCAGGTCACCCAGGGCTGGAACGCGGCCATCGGCCAGTCCGGCGCCGCCGTCACCGCCCGCAACCTCTCGTACAACGGCAGCCTGGCGACCGGCGGTTCCACCTCCTTCGGCTTCAACGGCTCCTACAGCGGCGCCAACCCCGTGCCCACCGCCTTCAAGCTCAACGGCGTGGCCTGCAACGGCTCCACCACGACGCCCACGCCCACCCCCACCGGCACGCCGACCGGCACGCCCACCGCCTCCCCGACCGGTACGCCGACCACCCCGGCCGGCACCCGCGTCGACAACCCGTACGCCGGCGCGAAGGTCTACGTGAACCCCGAGTGGTCCGCGCACGCCGCCGCCGAGCCCGGCGGCGCCAAGGTCGCCGGCCAGCCCACCGGCATCTGGCTGGACCGGATCGCCGCGATCGCCGGCGCCAACGGCAGGATGGGGCTGCGCGCCCACCTCGACGAGGCGCTGCGCCAGAAGGGCGGCGGAGAGCTCGTCGTCCAGCTGGTGGTCTACGACCTGCCCGGCCGGGACTGCGCCGCGCTCTCCTCCAACGGCGAGCTCGGCCCGACCGAGATCGACCGGTACAAGAAGGAGTTCATCGACCCGATCGCGGCCATCCTGGGCGACCCCAAGTACGCCGGCCTGCGGATCGTCACCACGGTCGAGCTCGACTCGCTGCCGAACCTCGTCACCAACACCACGCCGCGGGCCACCGCCACTCCCGCCTGCGACGTGATGAAGGCCAACGGCAACTACATCACGGGCATCGGCTACGCGCTCAAGAAGCTGGGCGCCATCCCCAACGTGTACAACTACGCCGACGCCGGGCACCACGGCTGGCTCGGCTGGGACGACAACCTCGGCCCGTCCGCCGAGCTGTTCAAGCAGGCGGCCACCGCCGAGGGCTCCACCGTCGCCAACGTCCACGGCTTCATCGTCAACACCGCGAACTACAGCGCGCTCAAGGAGGACAACTTCACCGTCGACGACAGCGTCAACGGCACCTCCGTCCGCCAGTCCAAGTGGGTCGACTGGAACCGCTACGTCGACGAGCTCTCCTACGCGCAGGCGCTGCGGACCAAGCTGGTCTCGCTGGGCTTCGACTCCAAGCTCGGCATGCTGATCGACACCTCGCGCAACGGGTGGGGCGGCGCCGCCCGTCCGGCCGGGCCCGGGCCGAAGACCACCGTCGACGCGTACGTCGACGGCGGGCGCTACGACCGGCGGCTGAACACCGGCAACTGGTGCAACCAGGCGGGCGCGGGCCTCGGCGAACGGCCGCAGGCCGCCCCGGCCCCGGGGATCGACGCGTACGTCTGGATGAAGCCCCCGGGCGAGTCGGACGGGGCCAGCAAGCTGATCCCGAACAACGACGGCAAGGGCTTCGACGGGATGTGCGACCCGGCGTACACCGGCAACCCGAGGAACAACAACCACATGTCCGGAGCGCTGCCGGACGCGCCGCTGTCCGGCGAGTGGTTCTCCGCCCAGTTCCAGGAGCTGCTGAAGAACGCCTACCCGGCGCTGTGACGCGGCGTTGAACACCCCGGCCGTCCGGAGCCTCGCGTGGCTCCGGACGGCCTGCGGGTCAGGAGGACTGCCGCACCACCAGCTCCGTCGGCAGCACCAGGCGGGACGGCTCCGCGTCCTCTCCGGCGATCTGCCGCAGCAGGAGCCCGGCCATCGTGCGGCCCATCCGCTCGATCGGCTGGCGGACGGTGGTCAGCGGCGGGTCGAGGTGGCGGGCCACCGGCGAGTCGTCGACGCCCACCAGCGCGACGTCGCCCGGCACGTCCAGGCCCCTGGCCCGCAGGACGGCGAGGGCCCCGACCGCCATCAGGTCGGAGGCGGCGAACACCGCGTCCAGGTCAGGGCGGCGCTCCAACAGCTCGCGCATCGCCCGACGGCCGCCGTCCTCCGTGAAGTCCCCGGTGGCGACGAGCTGTTCGTCCCCCGGCAGCCCGGCCGCCGCCAGCCCCTCACGGTAGCCGGCCAACCGGCCCTCGGCCGCGTCCATGTCGAGCGGACCGGTGATGGTGGCGATGCGGCGCCGCCCGCGTCCGGCCAGGTGGTCCACGGCCGACCGGCCGGCCCCCACGTTGTCGGAGTCCACGTACGCCACCGGTTCCCGCGGCGAGCGGCGCCCGTTCAGCACCACCGGCAGGCCCAGCGCGCGCACTTGGTCCGGCAGCGGGTCGTCCCGGTGGACGGACACCAGCAGCACGCCGTCCACCCGCTGCGCGGCGAGGTACTGCTCGAAGCGCTGCCGCTCCTGCTCGGTGCGGATCAGCGTGAGCAGCAACTGCTTGTCGGAAGACGCCAGTTCGGCGCTCACCCCGCGGATGATGTCCAGGAAGTACGGCTCCGCGAACAGCCGCGCCTCGGTCTCCGGCACGACCAGCGCGACCGCGTCGGTCCGGCTGCCGGCCAGGGCCCGGGCCGCCCGGTTGGGCACGTAGCCGAGTTCCGCGACGGCCCGGCCGACCGCCTCCTTCGCCTGCTCGCTCACCCGCGACGAGCCGTTGATCACCCGGGACACCGTGCCGCGCCCGACCCCGGCCCTGGCCGCGACCTCCTCCAGGGTCGGCCTTCCGGTCTGCCGTCCGCTCACCGCCCACCCGCCTTCCGTCGCCGCCATCGGTCTCGCCCTCTCCTGGCAGGCGATCGTAGGTCACCGGGGTGGAGCACCGCCACGGATCGTCCGGACCGGGGGGCGCCGACCCTGCGCACGGCCGGCCGATCGGCAGCCACTCCCGGGCAGTTCGGCTCCTTCCCTTGACACCGGATCAGCTGAGGCAGGAACCTTCGGACAGGACGTGGGAGCGCTCCCACAGCTCTCTCCGGGCGCCGCCACCGGTGGGCCCCGACCGTGCCGACCCCCGGACCGGCGGTTTCCTCCGCAACGCCCTGGACAACACCTTCACCGTCAGCGTGGTCTCCACCCATCCGAATGCCGAACCCCTCACCGTTGGAGCGACCGTGCCCGTGCCCCCCACCCGTCCCCACCCGACCGCCACCGCCCCGCCCCGGTTCCCGGCCGGGTTCCTCTGGGGCGCGGCCACCTCCGCCTACCAGGTGGAGGGCGCCACCGCCGAGGACGGCCGCACCGCCTCGATCTGGGACACGTTCTGCCGCACCCCCGGCAAGGTCTTCCAGGGCCATACCGGCGAGGTCGCGGTCGACCACTACCACCGCTTCCGCGAGGACGTCCGGCTGATGGCCGGGCTCGGGCTGACCGCCTACCGCTTCTCCGTCTCCTGGCCGCGCGTCCAGCCCACCGGCCACGGCCCGGCCGTCCAGCAGGGCCTGGACTTCTACCGTCGCCTCACCGACGAGCTGCTCTCCGCCGGGATCACTCCCGTCGCCACGCTCTACCACTGGGACCTCCCGCAGGAGCTGGAGTCGGCGGGCGGCTGGCCCGAGCGCGCCACCGCCGAGCGGTTCGCCGAGTACGCCGGGCTGGTGGGCGAGGCGCTCGGCGACCGGATCGGCCACTGGACCACCCTCAACGAACCCTGGTGCAGCGCCTTCCTCGGCTACGGCTCCGGCGTCCACGCCCCCGGCCGCACCGACCCGGTGGCCGCCCTGCGCGCCGCCCACCACCTCAACCTCGGCCACGGCCTGGCCGTCACCGCGCTGCGCGGCGTGCTGCCCGCCGACGCGCAGCTGTCCGTCTCGCTCAACCTGCACGCGCTGCGCCCGCTCACCCCGTCGGCCGACGACCGGGACGCCGTGCGCCGGATCGACGCCGTCGGCAACCGGGTCTTCCTCGGCCCGATGCTGGAGGGCGCCTACCCGGAGGACCTGCTGGCCGACACCGCCCACCTCACCGACTGGTCCTTCGTCCGGGCCGGCGACGAGAAGGAGATCCACCAGCCGATGGACTGGCTGGGCGTCAACTACTACACGCCCACCGTCGTCTCCGCGGCCGACGAGGGCACCGCCCCCGCCCGCGCGGACGGCCACGGCGGCGGCACCGCCTCGCCCTGGCCGGGCGCGGACCAGGTCGGCTTCCACCCGGCACCGGGCGAGCGGACCGCGATGGACTGGGCCGTCGACCCCTCCGGCCTGTACGAGCTGCTGACCGGCCTCGCCCGCCGGCACCCCGACCTGCCGCTGGTGGTCACCGAGAACGGCGCCGCCTACCAGGACGAGGTCGGCGAGGACGGCACGGTCCACGACCCGGAACGCGCCGCCTACCTCCACGCCCATCTGGCGGCGATCCACCGCGCGACCGCGGACGGCGCGGACGTGCGCGGCTACTTCGCCTGGTCCCTGCTGGACAACTTCGAGTGGGCGTACGGCTACGCCAAGCGCTTCGGCCTCGTCCACGTCGACTACCCGACCCAGACCCGCACCCCCAAGACCAGCGCCCACTGGTACGCCCGGGTGGCCCGGACCGGCGAGCTGCGCCCGCCGGCCGAGGGGTAGCCCTCCGGACCGGCGCAGGCCCCCGTCCGCACGGGACGCGGGGCCTGCGCCGGGGCCGCTACCGGGTGCCCGGCTCGGGGACCGGAACGATCCGCTCGAAGAAGTACTCGTGCTTGAGGAAGGAGACGTCGTACTCGTGACCCGGGTACGGCGGGATCAGCTGCGCGGCCTGGAACAGCCGCCAGCCGTCCTGCAGCGCCTCCACCCCGCTCCCGTACGGCGGTTCGTCGCTGTCGCCGGTGGTGGGCGAGGTGCGGCCGGTGCCGTCGTAGCGCGTCCAGCCGACCACCTCCGAGTCCAGCCGGGAGTCGGCCAGGTACAGCACCAGCACCTGCTGGCGCGGCACGGCGGCCCCGCCGGTCCGTGCGGTCGCGGTCGTCGCGGTCGTCGCGGTCGTCGCGGTCGTCGAAATCGTCATGCCGCCGTCTCCTTCGGGCGGTTGGAGACCCTGGTCACCCAGTGGTCGAGGTCGTAGCCCGGGTTGCCGGTCAGCTCCCGCCACAGCAGGATGCGGTTGTACCGCTCCAGCCGGCCGGTCGCCCACTCGTACCACGGGAAGACCGCGTCCAACTCGGTGTCCACCTGCGGGTCGTGGAGGTCGGAGGTGTCCCAGAGCAGTCGCTGGCGGACCCTCGGGTTGAAGCGGATCTTGAACATGTAGCGGACGGTGTCGCTGTCGTTGCGCCGGCCGCCGTGCCAGAGGCCGTGGTGCAGAAACACCACCGTCCCCGCGGGGCAGACCAGGCGGTCCTGGCCGCGCAGGTTCTGGTAGCGGCCGGTGTCGGACTCGTTGGTGCGCCGCAGGTGGCTGCCCGGCACACTGAGCGTTCCGCCCATCTCCAGCGTCACGTCCTGCGGGTAGTACATCAGCTGCACGTCGAACGCGTCCGGCCGGACGTCGATGATCGCGTCCCCGTGCAGCGGCTGCGCCGAGCCGCCGTGCGGCTCGCGGACGTGCACCGCGTGGTGGTCGACCCACGGATCCGGTCCGACCAGGCTGTGCAACGCGCCCGCCACCTGCGGCAGTTCCAGCAGGCGACGGACGAACGAACCCTCCGCGTACGCCTCGGGCACCGGCGTTCCGTACGGCACGTCCGGCAGGCCCGCCGCCAGGACCGCGAGGCCCTCGGCGTTCATCTCCGCCGGGACCACGGCGTCCAGCCGCAGCGACCCCCGTGCCACGAAGCGCGCCATCCGCACCGACGACAGCAGTTCTCCCGTTTTCTCCATGGCCGCCACGCTAGGGCCGGCCGGCGCACCACCGCGTGGGCCGGGTTCACCCTCCGGTGGTCCGTTTTCACCGTCCTCCGCGCGTGGTAGAACTCGTGGCCATGCGCACGGTCCTCGCCCGGCTCGACGAGCCACCGACCCTCGCCGGCGTCGGCGTCGGCGTGCACGGACCGGCCGGCCACGTGGACGTGTTCTCGCTGCCGGACCTCTGGCAACTCCATCTCTACGACTACCACGCCGACCTGACGGTGGACGGCGCCCCGTACAGCATCCGTCCCGGCCGGGTCAGCCTGGTACCGCCCGGCTCCGACGTCCGTTACCGCTACCGGGGCCGCTCCGAGCACTTCTACGTCCACCTGCGCCTCGGCGCCGCCGGCACCCCGCACCGGATCCCCGTCATCCAGCCCGCCGGGCCCGAACTCGACCCGCTCACCGCCCGGTTCCGTCAGGCACTCGCCGCCTGGCCGCGCACGCCCGCCCGGGCCGCCGCCGAGATCTGGTCCGCGCTGTGGCGGATCGCCGTGCTCGCCCCTCCCGACGAGCCCGGCACCCCGGCCGTCCACCCTTCGGTCGCCTCCGCCACCGCCCTGATCGAGGCCCGGCTCGCCGAACCCCTCACCGTGCCCGAGATCGCGCGCGCCGTCGGCGTCTCGCACAACCACCTCACCCGGCTGTTCCGCGCCGCCACCGGCGAAACCGTCGTCGGCTACATCCGCGCCCGCCGGATGGAACGCGCCCGCCACTTCCTGCGCGCCACCACCCTCTCCATCCCCGCGATCGCCGCCTCCGTGGGCATCCCCGACCTGCACGCCTTCAACAAGGCCTGCCGACGCGAACTCGGCGCCTCCCCCCGCGCCGTCCGCACGGCCCGGACCCGTCCGGACGACCCGCGCACCGCGTAGCCGCCCGCCCGGTAGCCGTGCGCCCGGTGGGGCGGCCCCGGAGTCGAGGGCCGCCCCACCGGGCGCTCCGAACGGGCGGGCGGCGACGCCGGGCGGGCGTCGCCTCCCGTCAGTAGCCGTAGATCATCTTGTAGGCGACCTCGGGCAGGAACTGTCCGGCGGTGGATCCGGCGCCGACGCCGCAGTTGCCGTCGGATTCGCCGGGTGCCTTGATCCACAGCAGCATCTCGGCGCCGCCGCCGAGCTGCGAGGGCCGGCCGATCCGCCGCCCCGCCGGGTTGCACCACGCGCCGTTGGAGCCGTTGCCGTTGCGGCTGGTGTCGATGACGTAGGGCTTGGTGAAGCCCTTCGTGGACCGCAGGGCCGCGTTGACGGCGTTGCCGTAGGCGGTGTTCTCGGAGGTGGTGAGGTAGTTCGACACGTTCAGCGAGAACCCGTGCGCCCCGCTCACCCCGGCCGCGGCCAGGTGCCGGGCCATGGTGTCGGCGCTCAGCCAGCCGGGGTTGCCCGCGTCGAGGTAGACCCAGGTGTTCGGAGCCTTGGCGTTGAACTGCGCGATGGCGTCGCTCAGCAGGGCGTTGCGCTCGGTGATCTGGGCAGGGCTCATGCAGCTCTCGTCGCCGAGCGAGTCGGGTTCGAGGACGACCACCGCCGGCCGGTTGCCGATGCCGCTCGCGAAGGCGGCGATCCAGGTCCGGTAGTCGGCGGCGCTGCCCGCCCCGCCGCCGGACTGGCCCGCGCAGATGTCACGGTTGGGGATGTTGTAGGCCACCAGGACGGGCAGCTTGCGGTTGGCCGCGGCCGCACCGACGAAGGAGCCGGTGGCCGTCCCGATGGTGCCGCTCCAGTTGCCGAACCAGCGCGCCGTCGGCACGTCGGCGATCGAGGACCGGATCGCGGGGGCGCGGCCGTCGCCCGGGTTGGCGTCGACCCACCGCCGCGCGGAGGAGTCGGGGTCCACGTAGAAGCCGCTGGTCATCGTGGTGGGGTCGGCGGCGTGGGCGGCCGCGGGGTGGAGCGTGAGGAGGGCGGTGCTCAGCACCGGGGCCAGGAGCAGGGAACGGGTACGGCGCGAACGGAGCATGGTGCTTCCTCCACGGGTGGGGGTTGGGGGGAGGATGGAAGCGCTTCCGGTTCCCAGAAGATTGGGGCTCTCCGGACGGCCTGTCAAGACGCTCTCCGCACGAGGTCGTTGTCTCGGGGCCCGCCTGGCAGCAGCGGCCGGCCCGCCCGTTCGGAGCGGGGCCGGACCGACCTCCGCCCGGCCTGGAAGCGCTTCCGGTCCGTGGAGCGAGCGGCTTCGGGTCGAATTCACCCGCCGGTGGCGGCACGTCCGTGGAACGATGGTCCGCAGAACGCCCCGACGGCAACGGGAGGATCGGCGATCGCGATGGGGACGTCTCCACCACGCCGGCCGACGCTGGACGAGGTCGCCGCCCGGGCCGGCGTCTCCCGCACGGCGGCGTCCCGGGTGATCAACAACGTGCCGCACGTGAGCGCCGCCAAGCGTGCCGCGGTGGAGCGGGCGGTCCGCGAGCTCGACTACACGCCGAATCCGACCGCCCGGGCGCTGGCGACCCGGCGCGCGGGGGCGGTCGTGCTGGCGGTGGCCGGCGACGAGCCCGGCCTGTTCGCCGACCCGTTCTTCGCCGAGGTGACGGTCGGCGTCAGCTCCTACCTCGACCGGACGGACCTCGAACTGGTCCTGCTGCTGGCCGACACCCCGCGCGGCAGGGAACGCCTGGAGCGCGTCCTGAGCTCCCACCGGGCGGACGGCGTGATGCTGATGGCGGTGCGTGGGGACGACCCCCTGGGCCGGCTGGCCGAGCAGACCAGCCTGCCCGTGGTCTTCGGCGGCCTGCCCCTGACGGGCACGCCCCGCTGGTACGTGGATCCGGACAACCGGGGCGGCGCACGGCTGGCCGTCGAGCACCTGGTGCGCGGCGGGCGCCGGAACATCGCGATGATCACCGGACAGGTCGACCTCCACGCCGCCGTCGCCCGCGAACAGGGCTTCCGCGAGGCACTCGTCCTGGCCGGCCGGTCCGCCGCCGGCCTGGCGACCGGCGGCTTCACCCGGGCCGGCGGCGAGGCCGCGATGGAGCGGCTGCTCGCGGACCGTCCGGACATCGACGCGGTGTTCGCGGCCAACGACGGCATGGCCCTGGGAGCGCTGCGCGCCCTGCGCCGACACGGCCGGCGCGTGCCCGAGGACGTCGCGGTCGTCGGCTTCGACGACCTCGCCGGCGCGCTCTACGCCGATCCGCCGCTGACGACCGTTCACCAGCCGGTGCGCGCGCTCGGGCTGGAGATGGCCCGGATGCTGGTGGCCGTCCTCGACGGCCAGGACCCGAGCCCCCTCGTCCTCCCCACCCGCCTGACCGTCCGCGAGTCCGCACTACCACCGGCCTGACCGTCCGCGAGTCCGCACCCCCACCCGCCTGACCGTCCGCGAGTCCGCACCCCCACCGGCCTGACCGTCCGCGAGTCCGCACCCCCACCCGCCTGACCGTCCGCGGGTCCGCGCCCCCGCCCGCGGACTGACCCGGCCGGCGATCCGCCCCGCGCGGGACGGCCGAGCGGCCCCAACTCCCCTGCCGCCACAGCTCTTGACAGTCCGTCCCGGAGGGAGCAGGGTTCCCCCTTGGGAGCGCTCCCACGCCTCGGCGGACGCTCCCGGGCCGCCGGCGCGAGTCCGCCCCGGCCCCTTGCGCGTCCTCACCCACCCCTCACGACCGCTCGCGGCCCCGCTCCGGCATCACGAGCGCGGCCCACCCCCGCGCGTCCCGCTACCGCCCTGGAGAACCCCATGTTCCTGCGCAGCCGTTCCCGCAGAGCCCCCGCCCTCCTGTCGGCCGCCGCCGTCACCGCGGCCCTGGTCACCGGCTGCTCCTCCGGAGGGTCCGGCTCCGGCTCGGACGACCCGAACGCGAAGATCACGCTCACCGTGGGCGACTTCGGCACCTTCGGCTACAAGGACGCCGGGCTCTTCGACGAGTACATGAAGGCCCACCCGAACATCACCGTCAAGGAGAACGCCACCACGGTGGAGGGCGACTACTGGACGGCGCTGCAGACCCGGCTGTCGGGCGGCGGGCTCGACGACATCCAGGCCCTGGAGGTGAGCCGGATCGCGCTCGCCGCCTCCGACCAGCTCAGCGCCGCCTTCACCGACCTGTCGAAGGCCCCGGGCGTCGACAAGGACGCCTACCTGCCGTGGAAGTGGAAGCAGGCGACCACCGCCCAGGGCAAGACCGTCGGCCTCGGCACCGACGTCGGCCCGATGGCGATCTGCTACCGCCAGGACCTCTTCGAGGCGGCGGGCCTGCCCGGCGACCCCGCCGCGGTCGGCGCCCTGTGGGCGGGCGACTGGGCCAAGTACGTCGAGGCCGGCCGCCGGTACCAGGCCAAGGCCCCCCAGGGGACCTTCTTCATGGACACCGCCACCGGCCTGTACAACGGCGTGGTCTCCTCCGACACCGAGCAGTACTACAAGAACGGCAAGGCCGACTACCAGGGCTCCGCCGGTGTGCGGAAGGGCTGGAAGCTGGCCTCCGACGCCGTCCAGGCCGGCATCACCCAGGGGCTCAAGGAGTTCGACACCCCCTGGCAGACGGCCTTCTCCAACTCCACGTTCGCCACCACCGTCTGCCCGTCCTGGCAGCAGGCCAACATCGAGAAGTACTCCGGCCCGGGCAACGCCGGGAAGTGGAACGTCGCGCAGGCCCCCGCCGCCGGGAACTGGGGCGGCTCGTTCCTGACGGTGCCGGCCTCCGGCAAGCACGTCGCCCAGGCGCAGGCGCTGGCCGCCTGGCTCACCGCGCCCGAGCAGCAGGCCAAGGTCTTCCAGAAGGTCGGCAACATCCCCTCCAACCAGAAGGCGTACGCGCTGCCGGGCGTCACGGACTTCACCAACCCGTACATCGGCCCGAACGCCCCCACCGGTCGGATCTTCTCCACCGCCGCCAAGGCCATCCAGCCGGCCGAGACCGGGCCGCACCACGGTGACTTCCACGGGGCGTTCGGCAACGGCGTGCAGCTGATGGAGCAGAACCACCAGAGCCCCGAGGAGGCCTGGGCGGCCACCGTCAAGCAGCTCGCGAGCACCGTCCAGTAGCCGCACGGGCCCGGGCCGTACGGACCGCGCGGCCCCCTCCCCGGCGCGCTTCCGTACGGCCGCCACTCCCCCGCGCCGTCCGTACGGCCGCCACCCCCGAACGACCGAGACCGACCGACCCCCTGTCCACGAACGACGCGACGACCCCAGCCGGCCGTCGACCCGGCACGGAGGAACCTGTGGCCACCCCGACCCGCACCCCCCGAAGAGACCCGGCCGACCCACCCGCCCCGAGCCCGCCGGAGCGCCGCGAGGAGCCGACCGGCCTGCGCCGCCGGCTGCGCCGCTGGGACCACACCGGCTCGCCGTACGTGTTCGTCGCGCCCTTCTTCGTGGTGTTCGCGGTCTTCGGGCTCTTCCCCCTCGTCTACACCGGCTGGCTGTCCCTGCACCAGGTCAGCCTGTACAACGTGGACCGGACCGACTGGGTCGGTCTCCAGAACTACCAGGACCTGCTGTTCGGGCCGGCGAGCGAGCTCTTCTGGAACGCCCTGCGCAACACCGTCAGCCTCGGCGTGCTGTCCACCGTCCCCCAGCTGCTGATCGCGCTCGGTCTCGCCCACCTGCTCAACTACCGCCTCCCGGCCCGGGGTTTCTTCCGCACGGCGCTGCTCGCGCCGTACGCGACGTCGGTCGCGGCCGCCACGCTCGTCTTCGCGCTGATCTTCAGCCCCGAGGGCGGCATGGCCAACTGGCTGCTCGGGCTGGTGGACCTCGGGCCGGTCCGCTGGGAGTCCGGCACCTGGAGCTCCCAGCTCGCCGTCTCGGTGATCGTCATCTGGCGCTGGACCGGCTACAACGCGCTGATCTACCTCGCCGCGATGCAGGCCGTCCCCCGCGAGCTGTACGAGGCCGCCGCGATCGACGGGGCCAGCCGCTGGCGGCAGTTCCGCCACGTCACGATCCCCGAACTGCGCCCGACCATCCTGTTCACCGTCGTCGTCTCGTTCATCGGATCGACCCAACTCTTCGGCGAGCCCTACCTGTTCGGCGGGCAGAGCGGCCACCAGGGCGGCACCGACCACCAGTACGAGACCCTCGGCATCCTCATGTACGACCAGGGCTTCCACTACAGCCTGCTCGGACGCGCCTCGGCCATCGCCTGGCTGATGTTCGGCCTGCTCCTGCTGGTCGGCCTGGCCAACACGCTGATCGCCCGCCGCCTGCGCGCCGCCAAGTGACCGGGAAGGACGACTCCATGACCACCATCCCCGCCCCCGACTCCGCCACCGCGCGGCGGGGCACCGGGCGCCGGAGCCGGCTGCGCTCCCCGGGCGCGGGCGACCAGCACCGGGCCGGGCCGTTCGCCCTGGCGGCCCTGGTCGTGGCCGCCCTCGTCTCGCTGTTCCCGCTGTACTGGACGCTCGTGGCGGCGTCGACCGACAGCCACCGGGTGGTCTCCACGCCCCCGCCGCTCCTGCCCGGATCCAACCTGTTCCACAACATCGGCTACGTGTGGGACAACGCCGGAGCGCGCGGCATGGGCGTCGCGCTGCTCAACTCCACCCTGGTCGCCGGCACCGTCGCGCTCAGCACGGTGGCGTTCTCCGTGCTGGCCGGCTTCGCGTTCGCCAAGCTGCGCTTCCGCGGCCGCGGGGCGCTGCTGTCCCTCGTCGTCGCCACCATGGCGGTGCCCGCCCAGGTCAGCGTGGTACCGCTGTTCATCCTGATGCGGCACCTGGGGCTCGGCAACCATCTCGGCGCGCTCGTCCTGCCCTCCCTGGTGACCGCCTTCGGGGTCTTCTTCATGCGCCAGTACCTCACCCAGGCCCTGCCCACCGAACTGCTGGAGGCGGCCCGGGTCGACGGCGCGCACTCGCTGCGGGTCGTCTGGCACGTCGTCCTGCCGATCGCCCGGCCCGCCATGGCCGTCCTGGGGATGCTCGTCTTCGTCCAGTCCTGGAACGACTTCCTGTGGCCCGTCATCGCGATGAACGGCGCCACGAACCCGACCGTCCAGGTCGCCCTCGCCGGGCTCGGCACCGGCTGGTCCACCGACTGGTCCGTCATCACCGCCGGCGCGCTCGTCGGCACCGCGCCGCTGCTCCTGGTCTTCACCGTCTTCGGCCGCCAGATCGTCGGCGGCATCACCCAGGGCGCCCTGAAGGGGTGACCGGCCGCGCCCCGGCCCCGGCTCCGCAGGCGTGCGCGGGGCCGGGGCCGGGGCGGGTGGCCAGCACGCCCGGCGGTCCGCACCGCCGGGCGATCGGTGCCGGGCGGTCAGCGCCGGCGCGCGGTGATCAGGCGCTGCAGGACGATGAAGACGAACAGCAGGGCGCCGATGACGATCCGGGTCCACCAGGAACTGAGCGTGCCCTGGAAGCTGATCACGGTCTGGATCAGTCCGAGCACCAGCACACCGAGCACGGTGCCGAGCAGGTAGCCGGAGCCGCCGGTGAGCAGGGTGCCGCCGATGACGACCGCGGCGATCGCGTCGAGTTCCAGGCCGACCGCGTGCAGGCCGTAGCCGGAGAGCATGTAGAAGGTGAGCAGGACACCGCCGAGCGCGGAGCAGAAGCCGCTGATCGCGTAAACGGTGGTCTTGGTCCGCTGGACCGGCAGGCCCATCAGCAGGGCGGACTGCTCGCTGCCGCCGAGCGCGTACACGTCGCGGCCGAGGCGGGTGTAGTGGAGGACCACGAATCCGGCGGCGACCACCAGCAGGGCGATCACCGCGCTCGGTGAGACGAACACGCTGCCGAGCGGGATCCGGGTCTGCGCCATGGCGGTGTACTGCGGGTCGGTGATGGAGATCGAGTCGATGCTGATCGTGTAGCACAGGCCGCGGGCGAGGAACATGCCGGCCAGGGTGACGATGAACGGCTGGATCTCGAAGACGTGGATGACCCAGCCCATCAGCCAGCCGCCGCCGGTGCCCATCAGCAGGACCAGCGGGATCACCAGCAGTGGTGGCCAGCCGTGCTGTTCGACCAGCCAGGCGGAGACCACGGTGGACAGCGCGACGACCGCGCCGACCGACAGGTCGATGCCGCCGGTCAGCACGACGAACGTCATCCCGACCGCGACGACCAGCAGGAAGGCGTTGTCGATCAGCAGGTTGAGCACGACCTGGCCGGAGAGGAACCCGTCGTACTCCACCGAGCCGGCGCCGAACATCGACACCAGCAGGACCGTGGTGACCAGCAGCGGGACCTGCCGGCGGAGCCGGGCCGACAGCGCGTGGGCGTTGGCGCTCATTCGCCGACCTCCCGGTTGGTGGGGGCCGCGGGGTGCGACCGGACGGTGTGCCGGGAGCGTGCGCCGCGGCCGGCGAACCTGGCACGGAAGGCGGGCGACTGGACCAGGCAGACGGTGATCACCACGAACGCCTTGAACACCAGGGTGGTCTCCGGCGGGATGCCGACGGTGTAGACGGTGGTGGAGAGGGTCTGGATGATCAGCGCGCCGAGGACGGTGCCGCCGATCGAGAACCGGCCGCCGTTGAGCGAGGTCCCGCCGAGCACCACGGCGAGGATGGCGTCGAGTTCGATCCACAGGCCGGCGTTGTTGCCGTCCGCCGCCGAGACGTTGGAGGAGACCATCAGCCCGGCGACCGCCGCGCACAGCGCGCTGAACACGTACACCAGGCCGACCAGGCGCACCGCCCGGATGCCGACCAGCCGGCTGGCCACCGGGTTGCCGCCGACCGACTCCAGCAGCAGGCCGAGCGCGGTGGACCGGGTGAGCAGCGCGGTGAGCAGGACGACCAGGCCGGCGAGCAGGATCGCGAACGGCACGGTCAGCCAGTAGTCGCCGCCGATCAGCTTGTAGGGCTCGCTGGTGACGGTGATGATCTGGCCGTCGGTGACCAGCTGGGCCAGCCCGCGCCCGGCGACCATCAGGATCAGGGTGGCGATGATCGGCTGGACGCCGGCCCTGGCCACCAGGACGCCGTTGACGAGGCCGAGCACCAGGGCGGTGCCGAGGGCGTAGCCGACGGCGGTCAGCACGGTGCCGACGCCGCCCGGGTCGGCGGACCGGCTGATGTGCAGGCAGGCCAGGGCCCCGGAGATCGCGACGGTCGAGCCGACCGACAGGTCGATGCCGCCGGTGGCGATCACCAGGGTCATGCCCAGGGAGACCAGGATCAGCGGGGCGCCGAAGTGCAGGATGTCGACCAGGGAGCCGTAGAGGTGGCCGTCCCGCAGGTGGACGGCGAAGAAGTCGGGGGTGAAGGCGAGGTTGGCGACCAGGAGCACGGCCAGCACCGCGGCCGGCCAGAACAGCCGGTACCGGGTCACCGCCTTCGCCGGGCTCGCCGCCGTTGCCGTGCTCATTGCTCCGCTCCGCTCGCGATGGTGGCCATGACGCGCTCCGGGGTGAGCTCGCCGTCGTTGTCCAGCTGGGCGACCATCCGGTGGTCGCGCAGCACGCCGACCCGGTGGCTGAGCCGCAGCACCTCCTCCAGTTCGGCGGAGATGAAGAGCACCGCCATGCCGTCCTCGGCGAGCTTCGCCACCAGCTTCTGGATCTCGGCCTTCGCCCCGATGTCGATGCCGCGGGTCGGCTCGTCCAGGATCAGCAGCTTGGGGTCGGTGATCAGCCAGCGGGCGAGCAGCACCTTCTGCTGGTTGCCGCCGCTGAGGTTGCGCACCAGTGCCTCGGGGTTGCCGGGACGGATGTCCAGGGCGCGGATCCAGCGCAGGGAGAGCTCGTCCTGCGCGGTGCGGGACAGCGGACGGGTCCAGCCCCGGGCCGCCTGGAGCGCCAGCACGATGTTCTCCCGGACGGTCAGTTCGCCGACCAGGCCCTCGGTCTTGCGGTTCTCCGAACAGAACGCGATGCCGTGGGCGATCGCGTCGCGCGGTCCGCGCAGTGCGGTATCCGTGCCCTCGATCCGCAGCGTGCCGCCGTCGCTCCGGTCGGCGCCGAACAGCAGCCGGGCGGCCTCGGTCCGTCCGGAGCCCAACAGCCCGGCCAGTCCGACCACTTCGCCCGACCGGACGGCCAGGTCGTACGGTTCGACGGCGCCCCGGCGGGTCAGCCCCTCGGCTTGCAGGAACATCTCCCCGGAGGCCGGTGCGGCGCGTTCGCGCCGCTTGCCGCCACCGAGCCGGTCGAGTCCGGCGAGCTCGGCGCCGATCATCCGGGAGACCAGCTGGGCCTGGTCCAGTTCGCTGGTCAGGTACTCGCCCTCGAGTCGGCCGTTGCGCAGCACGGTCATCCGGTCGCAGATCTCGTAGACCTGGTCGAGGAAGTGCGAGACGAACAGGATGGCGACGCCCTGGTCCCGCAACCGGCGCATCACGGTGAAGAGTTGGCGGACCTCGTCGCGGTCGAGGCTGGAGGTGGGTTCGTCCAGGATCAGCACCTTGGCGGAGACGTGGACCGCGCGGACGATGGCCACGAGCTGCTGGACGGCGATGGAGTAGCTGTTCAGCGGCGCGCCGACGTCGATGTCCAGTTCCAGTTCGCGGACCAGCTCGGCGGCCCGGCGGCGCAGCGCGGCCCAGTCGATCAGGCCGAACCTGCGGGGCTCCCGCCCGATGAGGACGTTCTCCGCGACCGACAGGTTCGGGCAGAGGTTCACCTCCTGGTAGACCGTGCTGATGCCGGCCTGCTGGGCCTGCGCCGGTCCGGCGATCCGCACCGGCCGGCCGGCGAGCAGCACCTCGCCGCCGTCGACCGGGTGGACTCCGGTGAGCACCTTGATCAGCGTGGACTTGCCGGCGCCGTTCTCCCCCATCAGGGCGTGCACCTCGCCGGGGAAGAGCCGGAAGTCGACCCCGTCCAGCGCCACCACCCCGGGGAACTCCTTCCGGAGCCCCCGGACTTCCAGGACCGGTTGCTGCCGCACCCCGGTTCTCCTTTCGTGTCTCCCGGACCGGACCGCCCGAGGGCGGTCCGGTCGGGGCCGTGCGGGGCCGTGCGGGGTCGGCCCGCGGGAGCGGCCCCGCACGGATCGGGCGGGTCAGTACTGGCGGTTCGGCAGGGCCGCGGTGGCCTGCTCGGGGGTGAAGGTCCCCTCCTCGGTCTTGATCCGCCGGGGCACCTGCTCACCCGCCTTGACCTTCTTCACCAGGTCCATCAGCTGGTCGCCGAGGAGCGGGTTGCACTCGACGTCGTAGTTGATCTTGCCCTGGCTCATCGCGGTGAAGGCGTCCTTGACGCCGTCCACGGAGACGATCTTGATGTCGGTGCCCGGCTTCTTGCCGGCCTCCTCGATCGCCTGGATCGCACCGAGCGCCATGTCGTCGTTGTGCGCGTACAGCACGTCGATCTTCGGCTGGGACTTCAGGAAGGCCTGCATGACCTCCTTGCCCTTGGCGCGGGTGAAGTCACCGGTCTGCGAGGCGACCACCTTGAACCTGGGCTGCCCCTTCACGGCGTCCGCGAAGCCGGACTTGCGGTCGTTGGCCGGCGCCGATCCGGTGGTGCCCTCCAGCTGGACGATGTTCACGTCACCGTCGCCGGCCGCGTACTCCTTGACCAGCCAGTCGCCGGCCGCCTTGCCCTCCTCGACGAAGTCCGAGCCGAGGAAGGAGGCGTAGAGCGACTCGTCCTTGGAGTTCACCGCGCGGTCGGTCAGGACGACCGGGATGTGCGCGTCCTTGGCCTCCTTCAGAACGGTGTCCCAACCCGACTCCACCACCGGCGAGAAGGCGATCACGTCGACCTTCTGCTGGATGAACGAGCGGATCGCCTTGATCTGGTTCTCCTGCTTCTGCTGCGCGTCGGAGAACTTCAGCTCGATCCCGGCCTTCTTCGCGGCCTCCTGGATCGACTTCGTGTTGGCGGTGCGCCACCCGCTCTCCGCTCCCACCTGCGAGAAGCCCACGACGAGCTTGCCGCCGGAGGCCTTGCCGGCGGAGCCTCCGCCACCGGATCCACAGGCGGTGAGGAGGGCGACCATCGTGCCGGCGACCAGGGCCGCCGCAACTCTCTTGGACATGGGGGGACTTCCTCTCGGGATCGTCGATCGCTCGATTGTTAGCGCTAACATTCGACTCGACAAGATTCACCGCAGCCCGTTATCCAATCTTGACCAGCCCCGGCAGCGCCCGGCCGCCCCGCCCGACAGTCCGTCAACACCGGTTCCACCAGGGCGTCCCACATGAACTGACGTGTCGTCAATTCCCGTCGCCTCACGGCACCTTGACGCGCCCGGCGGACGGCTGGCTTCATTGGGGGCACTGGGAGCGCTCCCACGGTCCACGCGCTCCCGCGCCCCCGACTCCCCACCCCCGAAGGAAGTCCCCACCCATGCCTCCCCTCCTCCCCGGCCGCGGGCTGCCCCGGCGCGCGGCCGCCGCACTGGCCGGTCTGGCCCTGGCCGCCGGCGGGCTGACCGCCACCGCCTTCACCCCGGCCACCACCGCAGCGGCGGCCACGGCCACCACGGCCGCCGACTTCCCCGTCCGCGTGAACCAGCTCGGCTACCTGCCGGACGGGCCAAAGCGGGCCACCGTGGTCAGCTCCGCGACCACCCCGGTCCCCTGGCGGCTGCGCGACGCCTCCGGCGCGCAGGTCGCCGCCGGCACCACCACCGTGCACGGCGCCGACCGGGCGTCCGGCCAGTCCACGCACCTGGTGGACTTCGGCGCCTACACCGGCACCGGCACCGGCTTCACCCTGGTCGTGGACGGCGGCGCGAGCCACCCGTTCGACATCTCGGCCTCGCTGTACGACGGGCTGCGCGCCGACAGCATGTCCTTCTTCTACCAGCAGCGCAGCGGCATCGCCATCGACGCGGCCCTGGCCGGCAGCGCGTACGCCCGCCCCGCCGGCCACCTGGGCGTGGCGCCGAACCAGGGCGACACCGGCGTGCCGTGCCAGGCCGGGGTGTGCGACTACCGCTCGGACGTCCGCGGCGGCTGGTACGACGCCGGGGACCAGGGCAAGTACGTGGTCAACGGCGGCATCGCGACCTGGGAGCTGGTCGACTCCTTCGAGCGGGCGCACCGTTCGGGCGCCGACGCGGCCCTCGGCGACTCCACCCTGCGCGTTCCCGAGCGCGGGAACGGGGTGCCGGACGTGCTGGACGAGGCCCGCTGGGAGCTGGACTTCCTGCTGCGGATGCAGGTCCCGGAGGGCAGGCCGATGGCCGGCATGGCCTTCCACAAGCTGCACGACGCCCAGTGGACCGGCCTGCCGACCCGGCCCGAACTCGACGACCAGCCGCGCGAGTTGCACAAGCCGTCGACCGCCGCCACGCTCAACCTGGCCGCCGTCGGGGCGCAGTGCGCCCGGGTGTACGCACCGTACGACGCCGCCTTCGCCGCCCGCTGCCTGGACGCGGCCCGCCGCGCCTGGACGGCGGCCAGGGCCAACCCGAACCTCCTCGCCCCGGCGAGTGACAACACCGGCGGCGGCGCGTACGAGGACGCCGACGTCTCCGACGAGTTCTACTGGGCCGCGGCCGAACTCCTCGCCACCACCGGTGAGGCGCAGTACCGGGACGCGGTCACCTCCTCCCCGCACCACACGAAACCGGTGGACGGGTTCTGGTGGGGCGGCACCGCGACGCTCGGCCGGATCACCCTGGCCACCGTCCCCGGCGTGGCCCTGCCCGCCGCCGACGTGGCGCGCCTGCGCGGCCTGCTGACCGCGGCCGCCGACAGCCACCTGGCCACCATGGCCGGACAGGGTTACGCGGTGCCGATCGCCGCCGACGGCTACGTCTGGGGCTCCAACAGCTCGGTCGCCAACAACGCGATGGTGCTGGCCGTGGCGTACGAGCTGACCGGCGCCGCGCGCTACCGGACCGGCGCCCTGGAGGCGATGGACTACCTGCTCGGCCGCAACGCGCTGGACCACTCCTACGTGAGCGGCTACGGCGAGCGGGCCTCGGAGAACCAGCACCACCGGTTCTGGGCGCACCAGAACGACGCCGCACTGCCGCATCCGCCGGCCGGCTCCTTCGCGGGCGGCCCGGACGCGGCCCTGGAGGACCCGGTGGCGAAGGCCGAGCTGACCGGCTGCGCACCGGCGGCCTGCTACGTCGACGACATCGGCTCGTACTCGACCAACGAGGTGGCGATCAACTGGAACGCCTCGCTGGCCTGGCTCGCGGCGTTCGCCGCCGAACGGCGGACGGCACCGACCCCGCCGACGGCGTCCTGCGCGGTGGCGTACAAGGTCGACAGCGCCTGGAGCGGCGGATTCACCGCGACGGTGACCGTACGGAACACCGGCACGGCCACCGTCTCCGGCTGGACGCTCGGTTGGAGCTTCCCGGGCGACCAGCGGATCTCGACCGGGTGGAACGCGACGGTCACCCAGAGCGGCAGCGCCGTGAGCGCCCGGGACGCCGGCTGGAACGGCACCCTGGCGCCCGGGGCGAGCGCGGGTTTCGGGTTCCAGGCGACGTCCGCCGCCGACCCGGCGCCCTCCCGCTTCACCCTGAACGGCACCGACTGCACCTGAGCGCCCCCGGACCCGGCCGCCCCCCCCCCCCGCCCGGGGGGGGGGGGGGCCCCCCCCGCCCCCCCCCGCCCCCCGCCCCCCCCCCCCGCCCCCCCCCCGGGGCCCAACCCCCACCCCGCCCGCCCAGCGGGGTGCCGGCCCCCCGGCAG
>NZ_JBIVSD010000035.1:0-49733 GCF_044756065.1 Kitasatospora sp. NPDC092039
GGGGGGGCGTCACCTACCTTCGCGGGGGGGTCCCGGGCCATTCCGGGGTGGCCGCCTGCGGGGCCGCCCGGGCGGGGGGGGCGGGGGGGGGCCCCGCCCCCCGGGGGGGCGCCCCCCCCCGGGGGGCCCCCCACCCCCGTGCGATCCCGCACCCCGCCGCCCGGCGGCAGCCCCGGCCCCGGTGCCGCCCCCCACCACCGCACCCCCTCATCGCCCCATCCGGAGGAACCCGCCATGCCGCACACCGATTTCGGCCTCGACGAGCTCGTCGGCTACCGGCCGGACCTGCCCGCCCCGGAGGACTTCGACGCGTTCTGGCGGCGCACCCTCGCCGAGGCCCGCTCGCACGGCGGAGTGGTCAAGGCCGATCGCGTCACCGCGCGGTACGGGCTGCGCACCGTCGAGGTCGACGACGTCCGGTTCCCCGGCTGGAACGGCGAGCCGGTGGCCGCCTGGCTGCTGCGCCCGCGCGGCGCGGTGGATCCGCTGCCGGTCGTCGTCAGCTACATCGGCTACTCCGGCGGCCGTGGGCTGCCCACCGAGCACCTGTTCTGGTCCGCCGCCGGCTACGCCCAGCTCGTCGTGGACAGCCGGGGGCAGGGCCACGACACCCCGGACACCGGCGCGGGCGACGGCACCCAGTGGGTCGGCGGCTTCATGACCCGCGGCATCGACTCCCCGGAGAACCACTACTACCGGCGGCTGATGACCGACTGCGTGCGCGCCGTGGACGCCGTCGCGGAGCTGTCCGGCCTCGACACCGACCGGATCGTCCTGGCCGGCGGCAGCCAGGGCGGCGGCCTGGCCCTCGCCGTCGCCGGGCTCGCCGGGCTCGCCGGGGACCGGGTGGCCGCGGTGATGCCCGACGTCCCGTTCCTGTGCCACTACCGCGAGGCCGCGCAGATCGCCCTGGACGGCCCGTACCAGGAACTCGTCAGCTACCTGCGCTGGCACAGCCGGCACCGCGTGCAGCCGGCCTTCGACACCCTCGACTACTTCGACGGCATCCACTTCGCCCGGCGGGCCACCGCACCGGCGCTGTTCAGCGTCGGCCTGATGGACCAGGTCTGCCCGCCCCGTACGGTCTACGCCGCCTTCAACCGCTACGCGGGCGAGGACCGCACCATGACCGTCTGGCCGTTCGCCGACCACGGCGGCGGCTACGCCTCCAACCCGCCCGCCCAGCTCGACTGGCTGCGCGAGCGCGGGCTGGGGCCGGTGCCGAGCGGGGCGGGCGCATGAGCGCCCCGGCCTTCCCCCCGCTGCCGCCGGGCTTCCGCTTCGGCGCCGCCACCGCCGCCTACCAGATCGAGGGCGCCCACGAGGAGGACGGGCGCGGCCCGTCCATCTGGGACACCTTCAGCCACACCCCGGGCCGTACCCTCGGCGGCGCCACCGGGGACACCGCCTGCGACCACTACCACCGCTACCCCGAGGACGTCGCCCTGCTCCGCGAGCTCGGCGTCGACGGCTACCGCTTCTCGATCGCCTGGTCGCGCCTGCTGCCGCAGGGCACCGGCCCGGTCAACGCCAAGGGCCTGGACTTCTACGACCGGCTGATCGACGAACTGCTGGCCGCCGGCATCGCCCCCGCCGCCACCCTCTACCACTGGGACCTGCCCCAGGCCCTCGAGGACCGCGGCGGCTGGCGGGTACGGGAGACGGCGGAGGCGTTCGCCGCGTACACCGCCGTCGCCGCCGACCGCTACGGGGACCGGGTCGAGCGGTGGATCACCCTCAACGAGCCCTTCTGCTCCGCCTTCGTCGGCTACGCCGAGGGCCGGCACGCACCCGGCGCCCGGGAGGGCCGCGGGGCGCTCGCGGCCGCCCACCACCTGCTCGTCGGCCACGGCCTGGCCGTACGGGAGCTGCGCACCGCCGGCGCCCGCGAGGTCGGCATCACGCTCAACCTCGACCGCCTGCACCCCGCCTCCGGCCGCCCCGAGGACCTCGCCGCCGTGCGCCGGGCCGAGGTCCTGCACAACGAGGTCTGGACGGAACCGCTGTTCGCCGGGCGCTACCCCGAGCACGAGGAGGAGACCTGGGCGGGCCTGGCGGACGGCGACTGGCGGTGCCCGGGCGACCTCCGACTCATCGGCGCCCCCCTGGACTTCGTCGGTATCAACTTCTACCGGCCGGTCACCGTCGAAGCCGCCCCGCACGGCGAGCCCGACCCCGAGAAGCGCACCGCCACGGACATCGGCGTCACCGAAACGAACCCGTACGGCACCCGGCTGACCACCATGGGCTGGCCCGTCGTCCCGTCCGCGTTCACCGAGCTGCTCCGCGACATCGCCGGCCGCTACCCGCGGCTCCCGCCGCTCTGGATCACCGAGAACGGCTCCGCCGAGGCCGACAGCGTCACCCCCGACGGCCGGATCCACGACGCCGAGCGGATCGACTACCTGGCCGGCCACCTCGCCGCCGTCGCCGACGCCGTCACCGCCGGGGTCGACGTGCGCGGCTACTACGTCTGGTCCCTGCTGGACAACTTCGAGTGGGCCCGCGGCTACGACCAGCGCTTCGGCCTCGTCCGCGTCGACTACGACACCCTGACCCGAACCCCCAAGGACAGCTACCACTGGTACCGGGGCCTGATCACCGCGCACCGAGCGCGGACGGAGGAACCAGCCCGATGAAGTTCACCGACGGCTACTGGCTGATGCGCCCGGGCGTCACCGCGCGCTACGCCACCGAGGTCGCCGACGTCCGCGCCGACGAGCACCGGCTGACCCTCTACGCGCCCGTCAAGCACGTGCGCGGCCGCGGCGACACGCTCAACAGCCCGCTGCTGACCGTCGAGTGCTGGTCCCCGGCCGAAGGCGTGATCGGGGTGCGCGCCACCCACCACGCCGGCTCGGCGCGGGGCGGGCCGGAGTTCGCGCTGCCCGGTGCCGAGCAGGGCGGCGGCAAGGTGCGCCGGGACGGCGACGTGGTGGAACTCTGCGCCGGGGAACTGTCCCTGCGGGTGGACACCTCGAAGCCCTGGCAGCTGGAGTTCACCGCCGGCGGCCGGGTGCTCACCACGGCCGGCGAGCGCGGCACCGGCTTCGTCACCGACGCGGACGGCCGCCACCACATGTTCGGGCAGCTCTCCCTGGGCGTCGGCGAGCTGGTCTACGGGCTGGGGGAGAGGTTCACCCCGTTCGTCCGCAACGGCCAGGTCGTGGACGTCTGGCAGGCGGACGGCGGCACCAGCAGCGAGCAGGCGTACAAGAACGTCCCGTTCCACCTGACCAACCGGGGCTACGGGGTGTTCGTCAACCACCCCGGCAAGGTCAGCTACGAGATCGGCTCCGAGTCCGTCGGCCAGGTGCAGTTCAGCGTCGAGGACCAGTCGCTGGAGTACTTCGTCGTCCACGGCCCGACCCCCAAGCAGGTCCTGGAGCGCTACACGGCCCTGACCGGGCGCCCCGCGCTGCCCCCGGCCTGGGCGCTGGGCCTGTGGCTGACCACCTCCTTCACCACCGACTACGACGAGGCCACCGTCAACCGCTTCGTCGGCGGCATGGCCGAACACGGCATCCCGCTGAGCGTGTTCCACTTCGACTGCTTCTGGATGCGCGGGTACCAGTGGAGCGACTTCCGCTGGGACGAGGACACCTTCCCGGACCCGGCGGGCATGCTCGCCCGGCTCAAGGCACAGGGGCTGCGCGTCAGCCTGTGGATCAACCCGTACATCGCGCAGAAGTCGGAGCTGTTCGCCGAGGGCATGCGCGAGGGCTACCTGGTGCGCCGCGCGGACGGCACCGTCTGGCAGTGGGACCTCTGGCAGCCCGGCATGGCCCTGGTCGACTTCACCAACCCGGCCGCCCGCGACTGGTACACCGGGAAGCTGCGCACGCTGCTGGACGTCGGCGTCGACTGCTTCAAGACCGACTTCGGCGAGCGCATCCCCACCGACGTCCGCTGGCACGACGGCTCCGACCCGGAGCGGATGCACAACTACTACACCCAGCTCTACAACGAGGCCGTGTTCGAGCTGCTCCGCGAGGAGCGCGGGGAGGGCGAGGCGCTGCTGTTCGCCCGCTCCGCCACCGCGGGCGGCCAGCAGTACCCGGTGCACTGGGGAGGCGACTGCGAATCGCACTTCAACGCGATGGCGGAGTCGCTGCGCGGGGGCCTGTCCCTCGGCCTGTCCGGCTTCGGCTTCTGGAGCCACGACATCGGCGGCTTCGAGGGCACCCCGACCCCCGCCGTCTTCAAGCGCTGGGCCCAGTTCGGCCTGCTCTCCTCGCACAGCCGGCTGCACGGCAGCAAGTCCTACCGGGTGCCGTGGGACTTCGGCGACGAGGCCGTCGAGGTCACCCGCGAGTTCACCCTGCTCAAGCACCGGCTCGCGCCCTACCTCCAGCGCGCGGCGCAGCAGGCCCACGCGACCGGCGTCCCGGTGATGCGCGCGATGGTGCTGGAGTTCCCGGACGACCCGGCCGCCGCCACCCTCGACCGGCAGTACCTGCTCGGCGACGACCTGCTCGTCGCCCCGGTCTTCACCGAGGACGGCATGGTCGAGTACTACGTGCCCGAGGGCACCTGGACCAACGTCCTCACCGGCGACCAGGTGACCGGCCCGCGCTGGGTGCGCGAACAGCACGGCTTCCACACCCTCCCGCTGCTCGCCCGCCCCGACTCCGTCATCCCCTTCGGCGCGGACGACCGGCGCCCGGTCTCCGCCTGGGCGGAGGGCGTCGAACTCCGGGTGCACGCCTTCGCCGACGGCGCCGAGCGCACCGTCGTCATCCCCCGGTCCGAAGGCGTCGGCCAGGCCGCCCGCTTCCACCTGCGCCGCACCGGCGACCGGCTGACGGTGACCACCGACAGCCCGCACCCCTGGCAGCTCCGGACCGGCGGCCCGGACGGGGCCGTGCACATCAGCCCGGCCGGCACGTACGAGGCCGAACTGCCCTATCCGGCCTGAGGCCGGCCGCCGGCACTCACCCCCGGGCGTACGGCCCTCGGAGATCCCCGCCCCCGCCCGCCACCCGAACAGAGGAACCACCCTTGACCTACACCATCCGCGCGGGCGGCCTGGAACGGCACACCCCCGCAGAAGTCCTGCGGATCGAACCCTGGGGACCGGACGCCCTGCGGGTGCGCGCCGCGTCCGGGACGATCGACCCCGCCGCCCCAGGCGCCCTGGAGGGCCCCGGGCCCTGCCCGCAGGGCGGAGCGTCCGTCTCGGAGGACGGCGGCGCCCGCCTGGTCAACGGCCGCATCGCCGTCGAGGCCACGGCGCACGGCCGGCTGAGGTTCCTCGACACCGCCTCGGGCCGCGAACTCCTCGCCGAGCGCAGCCCGCACGCGCACCACGCCGGCGGCCGCGTCCACGCGGCGGGCGGCCGGACGGAACAGTCCTTCCAGGCCTACGACGGCGAACGCCTGCACGGCCTGGGGCAGCACCTGCACGGGCGCCTGGACCAGAAGGGCTGCGTGATCGACCTCGTCCAGTCCAACACCGTGGCCGCCGTCCCCTTCCTGCACTCCTCGCGCGGCTACGGACTGCTGTGGAACAACCCCGCCACCGGCCGCGTCGAACTGGGCGCCGACGCCACCCGCTGGACCGCGGACGCCGGCGGGCGTATCGACTACTGGATCACCGCCGGCGACACCCCGGCCCGGATCCTGGACTCCTACACCCGGGCCACCGGCCGCCCGCCGCTGCTCCCCGAGTGGGGCTCCGGCTTCTGGCAGTCGAGGCTGCGCTACCGCACCCAGGACGAACTCCTGGCGGTGGCACGGGAGTACCGGGAGCGCGGCCTGCCGCTGTCCGTCATCGTCTGCGACTTCTTCCACTGGCCGCGGATGGGCGACTGGCGCTTCGAGGAGAGCGAGTGGCCCGACCCCGCCGCCATGGTCGAGGAGCTGTCGGAGCTCGGGGTGAAGCTCGCCGTGTCGGTGTGGCCCACCGTCGAGCCCGGCAGTGACACCCACGACGAACTGCGGTCGGCCGGGCACCTGGTGAGGGAGGCGGACGGCGGCCTGCTCACCTTCCCGTGGCCGTCCCGGTACGGCGGGGACGCGCTGACCCGCCCCATGGCGTACTACGACGCCACCCACCCCGGCGCACGCGCCGCGCTGTGGCGGCGGCTGAAGGACAACTACCGTTCGCTGGGGGTGGCGTGCTTCTGGCTGGACGCCTGCGAACCCGACCTCCCCCCGGACCGCGCCGACCGCGCGGTCTACGCGGCCGGGCCGGCCGCCGAGGCGGCGAACCTCTACCCGCTGGAGCACGTCCGGGGGGTCGCCGACGGCCTGCGCGCGGAGGGCGAGGACCGGCCGCTGTCGCTGATCCGTTCGGCCTGGGCGGGCAGCCAGGCCCACGGGGCCCTGCTGTGGTCCGGCGACATCCCCACGACCTTCGACTCCCTCGGACGCCAGATCAGGGCGGGGCTGAACGTCGCGATGAGCGGCATCCCCTGGTGGACCACCGACATCGGCGGCTTCTTCGGCGGCGATCCGGACGACCCGGCGTACCGTGAGCTGCTGATCCGGTGGTTCCAGTACGGCACGTTCAGCCCGGTCATGCGGCTGCACGGGGACCGCGAGCCCAACTTCCCCGCCTTCGCCACCGACATGACCGGTGGGCCGAACGAGATCTGGTCGTACGGGGAGGAGGCGTACGGCATCCTCCGCGACCACCTGGTGCTGCGCGAGCGCCTGCGCCCGTACCTGAGGAGCCTGTCCGAGGAGGCCCACCGCACCGGCGCCCCGCCGATGCGTCCGCTGTTCTTCGACTTCCCCGAGGACGCGCGCGCCTGGGAGGTGGACGACCAGTTCCTGCTCGGCCCCGACGTGCTGGTGGCACCCGTGTACGAGGCGGGCGTCCGGGCCCGCCGGGTGTACCTGCCCCCGGGTGCCCGCTGGCTCGACCCCGTCACCGGCCGGGTGCTGGAGGGCGGCAGGACGCTGGACGCGCCGGCCCCGCTGGAACGCGTCCCGGTCTTCGTTCGGGACGGGGCCGACGTCGCGGACCGGCTGACCCCGTAGGCCGCGCCGGCCGGTACTGGACCACTCCCGAACGAGGATGAGATGACCGATTCGAACGTCGTCGTACTGACGGCCGGTGACGCGGCCCTCGCGCTGGACACCGCCGGCCCCGGGATGCCCCGGGTGCTGCACTGGGGCGTCGATCCCGGCTTCCGGGCCGGCGACGCCGCGCAGGTGCTCGACGCCATGGGCCGGGCCCCGGACCACCGGGCCGGCAGCCTGATGCCGTCCCAGGGACAGGGCTGGTTCGGACGGCCGGCCCTGGCAGGGCACCGCGAGGGCCGGGTCCGCCCCCCGCGTTTCGAACTCGCCGAACCGGTCGGCCTGCGCGCCGCCCGGGACGGCCGGGGCGGCGCCGTCCACGTGCGGGCCCTGGACCGGGGCGCGGGGCTCGCGCTGGACACCGAGCTGCAGATGACGGAGCACGGCGTGGTGCGGCTGCGCCACGCCCTGACCAACACGGCGACCGACGCCTACACCCTGGACACCCTGGCGTGCGTCCTCCCGGTGCCCGCCCACGCCGCGGAACTGCTGGACTTCGCGGGCCGCTGGGCCCGTGAGCGCTCCCCGCAGCGCGCTCCGCTGCGGCAGGGCGTGTGGTCGAGGGAGAGCCGGCGCGGCCGTACCGGCTTCGACGCCGGACTGCTGCTCGCCGGCACCGCGGGCTTCGGCTTCCGGCAGGGCCAGGTCTGGGGCGTGCACCCCGCCTGGAGCGGCAACCACGTCCAGTACGCGGAGCGGCTGGCGGACGGGACGACGGTCCTCGGCGGCGGCGAACTGCTGGACGCGGGTGAGATCCGGCTGGCGGAGGGCGAGTGCTACCGGACCCCGTGGGTGTACTTCGCGACCTCCGGTTCGGGCCTGGACGGGATCAGCCGCGGATTCCACGACATGCTCCGGGACCGGCCCCGGCACCCGAACACCGCCCGGCCGGTCACCGCGAACATCTGGGAGGCGGTCTACTTCGACCACGACCCCGAACGGGTGCGCGCCCTCGCGCACACCGCGGCGAAGGTCGGCGTGGAGCGGTTCGTCGTGGACGACGGCTGGTTCCGGCACCGCCGCCACGACCGGGCCGGCCTCGGTGACTGGTACGTCGACGAGAAGGTGTGGCCCGACGGGCTCCGCCCGATCGCCGACCACGTCCACGGGCTCGGCATGCAGTTCGGCCTCTGGGTCGAGCCCGAGATGGTCAACCCCGACTCCGACCTGGCCCGCGCCCACCCCGACTGGTTCCTCGCCGATGCCGAACGCCTCCCGTTCGAGCAGCGCCACCAGCACGTCCTGGACGTCGCGAACCCCGACGCCTACGCCCACCTGCTGGAGCGGATCAGCACCCTGGTCGGGGAAGCGGGCATCGACTACCTCAAGTGGGACCACAACCGCGACCTGGCCGACGCCGTCCACGACGGCCGGCCCGGCGTACACGCGCAGACCACGGCGGTCTACCGGCTCCTGGACGAACTGCGGGGCCGTCACCCCGGATTGGAGATCGAGTCCTGCTCGTCCGGCGGGGCCCGCGCGGACCTCGGCGTCCTGGAGCACACGGACCGGATCTGGGGATCGGACAACATCGACCCGGTCGAACGCCAGGCGATCCAGCGCTGGACCGGTCTCCTCCTGCCCTACGAGCTGATCGGCTCCCACGTCGGCTCCGCCCCCGCCCACATCAGCCACCGGGACACCACGCTCGCCTTCCGCTGCGCCACCGCCCTGTTCGGACACGCCGGCATCGAGGCCGACATCACGGCCTGGCCGGAGAGCGACCTGACCGCGCTCACCTCCTGGGTCGGCGCCTACAAGGAACTGCGGCCGCTGCTCCACGGCGGTGACGTCGTCCGCGCCGACCACCCCGACCCGGCCGCCTGGGTCCACGGGGTCGTCTCCCGGGACCAGTCCCACGCCGTCTTCGCCTACGTCCAGCTGGACACCTCCGTCGCCGAGAACGGGGCGCCCGTACGCCTGCCGGGCCTGGAGCCCACGACCCGCTACGCGCTACGGGTGCGCCCCGAGCTCTCCTGCCCCGAGCACTCCTGGCCCGCCTGGGCCCGGCGGACGGCCGCGCTCACCCTGACCGGCCGGTACCTCGCCGAAGTCGGCCTCGCCGCCCCGGGCCTGACCAACCACCCCGGCCACGCACTGGTCGTCGAGGCACAGGCACAGCCACCCGCCCCGCAGGAGTGAAGTCGACCTTCACGTTGACGACCGCCCCCGGCCAGCGGCGAGCCCGGCGGCTCGCCGCCGGCCACGGCGGTCCCGGTCAGCGGGCGCCGAGGAGGTGTTCGTAGGCCAGCTGGTCCAGCTGCTCGAAGGCCATGCCGCGGCGGGCGGCGGCGTCGACGTCGAACTCCTCGAAGGCGGACGTGTCCGCGAGCAGCCCGGTCAGGCCGTCCTCGGCCGTGGGGAGGGCGAGTTCGGGCAGTCGGGAGGCGGTGAGCGCGGCCCGGACCTCCGGGTCGGCCCGGAAGGCGCGGGAGCGCTCGGCCAGCAGCAGGTAGTTGCGCATGCAGGCGGCCGCCGAGGCCCAGACGCCGTCGAAGTCCTCGGTGCGGGGCGGCTTGAAGTCGAAGTGCCGGGGGCCGTCGTAGCCGGCCGACTCCAGCAGGTCGACCAGCCAGAAGGCCTGCCGCAGGTCCCCCGCGCCGAACCGCAGGTCCTGGTCGTACTTGATGCCGGACTGGCCGTTGAGGTCGATGTGGAACAGCTTGCCGTGCCACAGGGCCTGGGCGATGCCGTGCGGGAAGTTGAGGCCCGCCATCTGCTCGTGGCCGACCTCCGGGTTGAGGCCGACCCGGTCGGGGCGCTCCAACTCGTTGATGAACGCCAGGGCGTGGCCGACGGTGGGCAGCAGGATGTCGCCGCGCGGCTCGTTGGGCTTGGGCTCGATCGCGAAGCGCAGGTCGTAGCCCTGCCGTTCGACGTACTCGCCGAGCAGGTCGAAGGCCTCCTTCAGCCGGTCGAGGGCGGTGCGCACGTCCTTGGCCGCGCCGGACTCGGCGCCCTCGCGCCCGCCCCAGGCGACGTAGACCGAGGCGCCGAGCTCGGCGGCCAGGTCGATGTTGCGGATGGTCTTGCGCAGCGCGTAGCGCCGCACGTCGCGGTCGTTGGCGGTGAACGCGCCGTCCTTGAAGACGGGGTGGGTGAACAGGTTGGTGGTGGCCATCGGCACCTTCAGCCCGGACGCGTCCAGGGCGGCGCGGAAGCGCTTGACCGCCTGCTCGCGCTCGGCCTCGCCCGCGCCGAACGGGATCAGGTCGTCGTCGTGGAAGGTGACGCCGTGGGCGCCGAGGGCGGCCAGCCGCCGGACGGTCTCGACCGGGTCGAGGGCGGGCCGGGTGGCGTCGCCGAACGGGTCGCGCCCCTGCCAGCCGACGGTCCACAGGCCGAAGGTGAACTTGTGCGCGGGGGTGGGGACGAGCGGGTCGCTGGACATGGAGCGGCTCCGAATCGGGTGCGGAGGGTGTTTGTCAGGGCTCTCAACAAATTAGTATGCCGGGACGTCAAAAGGAACCCGCACCGGAGGAACACATGGCTGAGCAGCGTGTCGTCATCGGCGTCGACAGCTCGACCCAGGCCACCAAGGCCCTGGCCGTCGACATCGACACCGGCGAGGTGGTGGGGGAGGGCCGCGCCCGGCACACCGTCAGCACGGGCGCCGGCCGGGAGAGCGACCCCGAGCAGTGGTGGGAGGCGCTCGTCGAGGCCGCGGCACTCACCGGCTGGGCGGACCGCGCGGCCGCCCTCTCCGTCGCCGGCCAGCAGCACGGCCTCGTCACCCTCGACCGGGCCGGGCGCCCGGTGCGCCCGGCGCTGCTCTGGAACGACGTCCGGTCCGCGCCGCAGGCCGCGCGACTGCGCGACGCGTTCGGCGCGGCGGAGACCGCCCGCCGCACCGGCAGCGTCCCGACCGCCGCCTTCACCGCCGCCAAGTGGGCCTGGCTGCGCACCGACGAGCCCGCCGCGGCCGACCGCGTCGCGGCCGTCCGCCTTCCCCATGACTTCCTGACCGAACGGCTGACCGGCGAAGCCGTCACCGACCGGGGCGACGCCTCGGGCACCGGCTGGTGGGGCCCGGACGGGTACGACCCGGACGTCCTCGCCCGGATCGGCCTCGATCCCGGGCTGCTGCCCCGGGTCCTCGCGCCCGGTGCGCGGGCCGGCACCGTCCGTCCCGGACTGCCGCTGCGCGAGGGGGCGCCGGTGGCCACCGGCACGGGCGACAACATGGCGGCGGCCCTCGGGCTCGGCCTCCTGCCCGGGCAGCCGGTGCTCAGCCTCGGCACCTCCGGTACCGTCTACGCCGTCGGCCGGACGCGGCCCGCCGATCCGAGCGGCACCGTCGCCGGCTTCGCCGACGCCCTCGGGGGCTGGCTGCCGCTGGCCTGCACGCTCAACTGCACCCTGGCAGTCGACCGGTTCGCCGCCCTGCTCGGACGCGGCCGCGAGGAGGTCGAGGACGGCGGCACCGCGGTCGTCCTGCCCTACCTGGACGGCGAACGCACACCGGACCTCCCCGGCGCGTCCGGCCTGGTCCACGGCCTGCGCCACGACACCACCCGGGGCCAGCTGCTCCAGGCCGCCTACGACGGCGCCGCCCACGCCCTGCTCACGGCGCTGGACGGCGTCCTGCTCGCGGGAGGCGAGGACCCCCGGGGCGACGAACCGCTGCTGCTGATCGGCGGCGGCGCCCGCGGCCGGGCCTGGCAGCGGACCGTCCTGCGGCTGTCGGGCCGGCCGGTCCAGGTGCCCGTCGCGCGGGAACTGGTCGCGCTCGGCGCCGCCGCCCAGGCCGCCGCGCTGCTCACCGGAGAGCCCGCCGACGCGGTGGCGCGCCGCTGGCGCACGGCCGACGGCCCGGTGCTGGAAGCCGTCGAGAGGGACGACGACGCGCTCGAACGGATCGGGGATACCCTGCGTCGGGCCGGGGCCCTGCAGGGCGCGCCGGCCGAGGACCGGTAGGAGGGGCGCGTGACGGTGGCGATCAGGGCGGGCAAGGGGTCGGACGGCGGACCGGCGTCGCAGCAGGACATGCGACGGCGGAACCTCTCACTGGTGCTCGGTGCGGTCGCCGGGCACAGCCCGCTCTCCCGCGCCGACGTCGCCGGGCGCGTCGGTCTGACCAGGGCGGCCGTCTCCTCCCTGGTGGATGAGCTGATCGGCCGCGGAGCGCTGACCGAGGCGGCGGCCACGGCCAGCGGACGGGTCGGCCGCCCCGGACGGGCGCTGGCCGTGAACGACCGGGGCCCGGCCGGGCTGGGCCTGGAGATCGGCGTCAGCCACCTCGGCGCGTGCGTGGTGGACCTGCGGGGCGAGCCCCGGGTGTGGCGCCGGATCGAACGGCAGAACGCGGGCCGGCCGGCCGGGGAGGTCCTGACGGAGACCGCCGCGCTGGCGGCCGAGGCGCAGGCCGAGGCCACGGCCCTCGGACTGCGCGTCGAGGGCCGCGTCCTGGCCGTCCCGGGGGTGGTGCCGAACGAACCGGCCGGGCTTGTCGAGCGCGCACCCAACCTCGGCTGGCGAGGCGTCCGGCTCGCCGACCACTGGCCCGACCCGGACACCGTGCCCGAGCCGGAGAACGAGGCCAACCTCGGGGCGCTGGCCGAGTACTGGAGCGCCGGACAGGCCGCGGAGACCTTCGTCCACGTCTCCGCCGGGGCCGGGATCGGCGCGGCCCTGGTCATCGACGGACGGCTGTTCCGGGGCGCCCGCGGCTTCGCCGGCGAACTCGGCCACCTCCCCGTCCGGCCGGACGGCGTCCGGTGCGCCTGCGGTGCCCGCGGCTGCCTGGAACAGTACGCGGGCGAGTCGGCGGTGCTGCGCGAGGCGGGCCTCGGGCGGCACCGCCCGGGCGACCCGGTCGCCGCGCTCGCCGAGCGGGCCGCCGCCGGACACGAGCCCACCCTGCGGGCGCTGGACGGTGCGGGGCGGGCCCTGGGCCTCGCCCTCGCCGCCGCGGTGGAACTCGTCGACCCGGACGGGCTCGTCCTCGGCGGCGCCTACGCCGAGCTCGCCGACTGGCTGCTGCCCGCCGTACGCGCCGAGTTGGCCGCCCGGGTCACCGTGCGGCCCTGGGCCCCGGAGGCGCTGCGCCCCTCGGCGCTGGGGCGGCGCGGCCCGCTGCTGGGCGCGGCGCTGACGACGGTGCGCCGGATCATGGCCGACCCCCTGCTGCTGTCCGCCGGGTGACCGGAGGCCGGGGGCGAACGCCGGCTCCGCCGGGCCCCGCCGGGCCACGATGCGCGGGTGGCCGGGGTGTCGGCCACCCGCGCTCGCGGTCGTGGTGCGTCGGGAGGGTCAGCGCTGCAGGGTGAGGACGCCCGGCCGGTACGGCAGCTTCAGGTAGGGAGTGCCGTCGCTCCTGGGGTCCCTGCCCTGGTAGAGGAACTGCAGGCGGCAGGCGTCGACGGTCATGGTCTGGTCGGGGTTGTCGCGGACCAGGTCGCCGTGGCTGATGTCGTCGGTCCAGGTGGCGCCGCTGTTGGCCTTGCCCGCGAACGGGTTGCTCTCGGTGGCGGCCTGCGGGGTCCAGGTGCCGTTCAGGCTGGTGGCGGTGAAGGAGCGGAAGTAGCGCTGCTCGTCGGTGCCCCGGGCCTCGACGATCATCAGGTACTGGTTCTGGCCCTGGACCTTGTAGACCTGCGGGGCCTCGAAGAGGTTCTTCACGGTGTCGGTCATGACGGTGCTGTAGGAGGAGCCGAAGCTGCCCGGGAAGTTCCCGATCGGCATGCTCGCGCGGTAGATGCTGCCGTTGTCACCGGCGAAGAACAGGTACATGTTCCGGTCGTCGGCGATCAGGGTCGGGTCGATCGGGCCGCCGGTCGGGAGGCTGCCGGTGAACAGCTCCTGCGGCGCGGACCAGCCGTTGGGGTCGGTCGGGTCGCTGGACGTGCGGTAGGTGAAGGACCAGGAGGTGCCCCACCCCAGGGAGGCCAGCACCCAGACGTTCTTGGGCGCGAAGTAGAACAGCTGGGGCGCGACCGCGGACCGGGGCAGGCCGGTCTGGGTGGCCGAGGCCATGTCCGACCAGTTGGTGAAGGGAGCGAACCCCATCGTGTTCCACGACGAACCGTCAGAGGTCGTGGCGTAGACCAGGTGCTTGCCGTTGTACGTCGTGGTGGTGAAGTCCTTCAGCGCGACCCACCCGTTCGCCGGCTGCGCCAGCGGTCCCGTCGACGTCCAGCGGTACGTCGACGGAAGGGCACAGGACGTCGTGGACAGGCCGGTCCACCGCTGGTTGGCGGCGCCGGTGCAGTTCCAGAGCTGCACCGGCGTGCCGTTGACGGTCCCGCCGCCCGAGACGTCCAGGCACAGCCCCGACTCGACGCCGACGATCGTGCCGTCGGAGTTCACCCGCCACTGCTGGTTCGCGCCGCCGCTACAGCCCCGGATCTGCACCTTGGTGCCGGGCGTGGTGGCGTGGCCCGGCACGTCCAGGCACTTGTCGCCGTACACGGTCAGCTGACCGCTGTCCGTCGACGTCCACTGCTGGTTTGCCCCGCCCCAGCAGTCGTAGATCTGCAGGTTCGTGCCGTCGGTCCGGACGGCGCCCGGCACGTCGAGGCACCGGCCGGAGGCCGTACCGCGCACGGCGCCGGTGGTGGCCGCCTGAGCCGGGCCGGCGACGAGCATCGCCGCCACGGCGGCGAGGGCCGCGACGGCGGCGGCGAGCACCGCGAACGGACGTGTGGGGGCGGAGCTTGATCTGTACACGGGGTCGACATCCTTGGGTGAGCGGCTCGGGTGGGGCAGGGAGGGCGGCGTGGAATGTTAGCGCTAACAAGTCGCTGAAGCAGAGTCAGCGGCGGGAGCACGGGGTGGATTCCACGTTTATAGACCCGGTGCCTCGACCGTGTCCAGAGACGTGCGAGCACCGTCTTCGGCCGACTTCCGCAAGCTGCGCGGCGAGCCGTTCCGCCCGTGTCGGCGCCTTGACACCGTGGCACCGGTGCCCTGAGGATCGGCCCCGTGAACCTGTCAGACAGCCAGACAGCTGGCATCCCGCGGCGGATCAGCGCCACGGAAGCGGTGTTCGGCCACCTGCGCGGTGCGATCGAACGCGGTGACTACGCGGTGGGCGACAAGCTCCCATCCGAAGCGGAGCTGTGCCGGACCCTGGAGGTCAGCCGGCCGGTGCTGCGGGAGGCGCTGCGGGCCCTGCAGGCCATGGGCCTGACCGTCTCCAGGACCGGCAAGGGCACCTTCGTCGTGGCGAACACGGTCGAGGACCCCACCTTCGGCGACTACGCGGCGAGTGACCTGCTGGAGGTGCGTCGGCACGTCGAGATCCCGGTCGCCGGGTACGCGGCGCTGCGTCGTACCCCGGAGGACCTGGACCACCTGGCCCACCTGCTCGACCGGATGGAGCGGGAGACCGACACCACCGCGTGGGTCGCGCTGGACACCGTCTTCCACCTGGCGGTGGCGGAGGCAGCCCGGAACCCCGTGTTCCGCCGGGTCATCGAGGAGATCCGTGACGCACTGGCGCGTCAGTCGACCTTCCTCAACGAGCTGGGCGGCCGGCGCGAGCAGTCCAACTGCGAGCACCGGGCCATCGTCGAGGCGCTGGTGGACGGTTCCGAACACGACGCCGTCGAGGCGATGTCCCACCACCTCCACCGGGTCGAGACGACCCTCACCGACATCGTGCGCCCCCAGCGGGCGGACACCCCCACGGAAGGCGGATCCGAGGCGTGAGCGAGCAGTTCCTCAAAGACGAGAAGCGCCCCACGACCCGTCACGTCGATGCCGGGGACGCCGGCTACAGCAAGTCCCTGAAACCCCGCCACGTCAACATGATCGCCATCGGCGGCGCGATCGGCACCGGCCTCTTCCTCGGCGCCGGCGGGCGTCTCGCCGACGCCGGCCCCTCGCTGTTCGTCGCCTACGCCGTCTGCGGCCTCTTCGCGTTCCTCGTCGTGCGCGCGCTCGGCGAACTCGTCCTGTACCGCCCGTCCTCCGGGGCCTTCGTCTCGTACGCCCGGGAGTTCCTCGGGGAGAAGGGCGCGTACACCGCGGGCTGGATGTACTTCCTCAACTGGGCGACCACCGGCATCGCCGACATCACCGCGGTGGCGACGTACACCCACTACTGGCACCTGTTCTCCAGCATCCCGCAGTGGGTCATCGCGCTCATCGCCCTGGCCGTGGTGCTCACCGTGAACCTGGTCTCGGTGCGGTTCTTCGGCGAGCTGGAGTTCTGGTTCGCCGTCGTCAAGGTCGGCGCGCTGGTGGTCTTCATGGGCATCGCGATCTTCCTGATCGTCACCCGGCACCCGGTGGACGGCGCCGTACCGGGACCGTCGCTGATCACCGACAACGGCGGCGTCTTCCCCCACGGGCTGATGCCCATGCTGCTGATCATCCAGGGCGTCGTCTTCGCCTACGCCTCCGTCGAACTGGTCGGCGTCACGGCCGGGGAGACCGAGAACCCCGAGAAGGTCATGCCGAAGGCGATCAACTCGATCATGTGGCGGGTGGGCCTCTTCTACGTCGGCTCGGTCGTCCTGCTCTCGATGCTGATGCCCTGGAACAGGTACTCCGCCGGCCAGAGCCCCTTCGTGACCGTGCTGTCCCACATCGGCGTCCCGGCGGCCGGCAGCGTGATGAACCTGGTCGTCCTCACCGCGGCCATGTCCTCGCTCAACTCCGGCCTCTACTCCACCGGCCGCATCCTGCGCTCGATGGCCGTGAACGGGTCCGCCCCGCGTTTCACCGCCCGGATGAGCCGCACCCAGGTGCCGTACGGAGGCATCCTGCTCACCAGCGGCATGTGCGTCCTGGGCGTCGGCCTCAACTTCGTGGTGCCCGCCGAGGCGTTCGAGATCGTGCTCAACCTCGCGGCGATCGGCATCATCGCGACCTGGGCCATGATCATGGTCTGCCACCTCTTCTTCTGGCGGAAGACCCGGGCCGGCGAACTGACCCGCCCGGCGTACCGCCTGCCCGGCTCCCCGTGGACCGAGACCGTGACGCTGGCCTTCCTCGCCTCCGTCCTGGTCCTCATGTACGCCGACGGCGGCGCCGGACGCACCACCGTGCTGTGCGTGCCGCTGATCGCCGCCGCGCTCGTCGCCGGCTGGTACGCCGTCCGCGGGCGCCTCGCGCGCGCAGCCGCCGGGACCGACGACTGAACCGGGCGGCGGCCCTCGGCGACGTGCGGACCGGTCCCGCCGTCGCCGAGGGCCGCCGGGACGGACCGGAGACGACCCACCCACCGATCGAGGCAGTGATGCACAGAAGTTCCCCGGCGGACGCTCCGGCGATCCGCGAACCCCACCACGTCCCCGTCGCCCACGTCACCCGCGGCGGCATGATCGAGGGGGTCCACCACGGCTCCGTCGTCGTCCTCGACGCGGACGGCGAGGTCCGGTTCCGACTCGGTGACATCGAGGCGGCCTGCTATCCGCGGTCGGCGCTCAAACCGGTCCAGGCCGTCGCCATGGTGCGGGCCGGGCTGCCGCTGGACGGCGAACTGCTCTCCCTCGCGACGGGCAGCCACTCCGGCGAGGAACGCCACCTCGCCGGCACCCGGCGGATCCTCGAACTGGCCGGCCTCACCGAGGACGACCTGCGCAACGTCCCGGACCACCCGTACGATCCGGCCGTTCGGGACACCTGGGTGCGAGGTGACCGGCCGCCGTCGCGGCTCGCCCAGAACTGCTCGGGCAAGCACGCCGCGATGCTCTACCTCTGCAAGCTCAACGGCTGGCCCCTGACCACCTACCTCGACCCCCGCCACCCGCTCCAGCGGGAGATCGCCGCCGTCGTCGAGGAGCTCACCGGCCGGCGCACCGCGCACACCAGCGTGGACGGCTGCGGCACCCCGCTGTTCGCGGTCTCCCTGCGCGGCCTCGCCCTCGCCGCCGCCCGCATCGCCGCCGCGGCGCCGGGGACCGCCGAGTTCCGGGTCGCGGACGCGCTGCGCGGTTACCCGGAGATGGCCTCGGGAAGCGGACGGGACACGGCCGTGCTGATGCGCGCGGTGCCCGGACTGCTCGCCAAGGACGGCTTCGAGGGCGTCCAGACCGCCGCGCTGCCGGACGGCCGCGCCGTCGCCGTGAAGATCGCGGACGGGGCGAACCGGGCCCGCGTCCCGGTGACGGCCGCCGCCCTGGCGCTGGCCGGAGTCGATCCCGCGCTGCTGGCGGACTGCGCCGGCGAGGCCACGGCCGGCGGCGGCCACCGCGTCGGCGAAGTCCGCCCGGTGCCGGCCCTGGTGCCGCAGGCCCGCGTCGCTCCGGCGTGACCGGTCCACGACCCCCGCACCCACCTCAGGAAGAGGGCCCGCACACCATGACCGAAGCCACCCGGAGCGAGCACGACCTGCTCGGAGACCGCGACGTCCCCGCCGACGCCTACTGGGGCGTCCACACCCTGCGTGCCACCGAGAACTTCCCCATCACGGGCACGCCCATCTCCACGTACCCGCACCTGATCGACGCCCTGGCCGCCGTGAAGGAGGCCGCCGCCCTCGCCAACGAGGAACTCGGCCTGCTGGAGCCCCGCAAGGCCGCCGCGATCGTCGCCGCCTGCCGCGAGATCCGCGGCGGGTCGCTGCACGACCAGTTCGTCGTGGACGTCATCCAGGGCGGCGCCGGCACCTCGACCAACATGAACGCCAACGAGGTCATCGCCAACCGGGCGCTGGAACTGCTGGGCCGCGCCAGGGGCGAGTACCGGCACCTGCACCCCAACGAGGACGTCAACCTCGGTCAGTCCACCAACGACGTCTACCCGACCGCGGTCCGGATCGCGACCGTCTTCGCGGTGCGCGGCCTGCTCGACGCGATGGCCGTCCTCCAGGACGCGTTCGCCCGCAAGTCCGTCGAGTTCCGCGACGTGCTGAAGATGGGCCGCACCCAGTTGCAGGACGCCGTGCCGATGACGCTCGGACAGGAGTTCTCCGCCTTCGCGGTGATGCTCGACGAGGACCGCGGCCGGCTCGCCGAGGCGGTCGGGCTGATCCACGAGATCAACCTCGGCGCGACCGCGATCGGCACCGGCCTCAACGCCCCCGCCGGGTACGCCGAAGCCGCCCGGCGCCACCTCGCGGCCATCACCGGGCTGCCCCTCGTCACCGCGGCCAACCTGGTCGAAGCCACCCAGGACTGCGGCGCGTTCGTCCAGATGTCCGGCGTGCTCAAGCGCATCGCCGTCAAGCTCTCCAAGACCTGCAACGACCTGCGCCTGCTGTCGTCCGGGCCGCGGGCCGGTCTGGGCGAGATCAACCTGCCGCCGGTGCAGGCCGGTTCGAGCATCATGCCCGGCAAGGTCAACCCGGTGATCCCGGAAGTCGTCAACCAGGTCGCCTTCGAGGTGATCGGCAACGACGTCGCCGTCACCATGGCCGCCGAGGCGGGCCAGCTCCAGCTCAACGCCTTCGAACCGATCATCCTGCACTCGCTCTCGGAGTCCGTCACCCACCTGCGCGCGGCCTGCCTCACCCTCGCCGAGCGCTGCGTGGTCGGCATCACCGCCAACACCGAGGCGCTGCGCGCGAGCGTCGAGAACTCCATCGGCCTGGTGACCGCCCTCAACCCGCACATCGGGTACACGGCCGCCACCGACATCGCCAAGGAGGCCCTGGCCAGCGGCCGGGGGGTGGCCGAACTCGTCCTGGAGAAGGGCCTGCTCCCGGCCGAGACGCTCAGGGCGCTGCTGCGGCCCGAGGTGCTCGCGGGCAGCGGTGCGCCCGAGGTGGTCGCAGGCGGCGGCGTGCCGGTGGCCTGAGTGCGGGCGCCGTTCGCGAGCGCAGGACGAGCCGCCGCACCGGTCCCGGTGCGGCGGCTCGTCGCGTCCGTCCGGATCCGGCCGGACCGCCCCGCGCGGCGCGTACCGGCGGCCACCCGCCCCGCGCGGCCGCGCCGTCCGTCCGTCCGGCCGGTGCCGCGGCCCCGCCCGCCCCGGGCCGGATCCGGGCGCCGAACGCCGGCCGGTCGCGTCAGCGGTGGTGGGGCGGCGGGGGCGGGAGGGTGTCGGCGCCGGGTGCGGGTGCCGGCCAGACCAGCAGGACGGGACAGGGCGCGTGGTCGACCACGAAGCGGGTCGCGGGGCCGAGGCTGTGCGGGCCGAGCCGGGTGCGGTCGCCGTCCCGGGCGAGCACCAGCAGCTCCGCGCCCTCGACGGCCGCGACGACCTCGCGTTCGACCCGTCCGGTGCGTTCCACGTGGGCGCAGGGGCGGCCGAGGCGCTCGGCCGCGGCGTCGAGCAGCTCGCGGGCGGAGGCCGCCGCCAGGGTCTCCACCCGGGTGCCGGGGTCCCGTTCGCGGTGGCCGCGGCCGAGCAGCCCGGCGAAGGCGCCGTGCGCCACGCCGGGCACCTCCTGGCCGCTGACGTGCAGCAGGACGATCTCGGCGTCCTGCGGCGCGTGCGCGCGGGCGGCGTCGACACAGGCGGGCCAGGTGCCTTCGGCGATCCAGACGACGACGGTCACGGTGTCAGCCTCCGAGGACTCGTAGGGATGCCCACAGTGCCACCACGGCCGCCGCCAGGGCGGCGGGCACGACGAGCAGTCCGAGCCGGGTGAACTCGCCCAGGCCGATGTCGGTGTCGTGCTCGCGGACGATGCGCCGCCACAGCAGGGTGGCCAGGGAGCCGGCGTAGGTGAGGTTGGGGCCGATGTTCACCCCGAGCAGCACCGCCAGGACCGCGCCCGCACCGGACGGGACGGCCAGCGGCAGCAGCACCAGGGTGGCGGGCAGGTTGTTGATGACGTTCGCCAGCACCGCCGCCAGCGCCGCGACGCCGAGCAGGGCGGGCAGCGAGGTGCCGTGGGGGACGAGGTGCCCGAGCGCGGAGGCCAGCCCGTTGTCCACGACGGCCCGGACCACGATGCCGAGCGCCAGCACGAAGGCCAGGAACGGCACGGCGGCCGAGCGCACGATCGCCACCGGGGTGGTGCGGCGCCGGACCAGGGCCCGGACGGCGAGCACGAGCGCTCCGGCCAGCGCCGCCCAGGCCGGATCGACGCCGACGACCGAGGTGAGGACGAATCCGGCGAGCGTGCAGGCGACGGTGACGAGCGCGAACAGCGGCGTCTCCGGCGCCGTCACCTCGTCCGCGGTCGGGGCGCCGGCGTCCAGGTCGGCGGCGAAGAACCGGCGCAGCACCAGGTACTCGACGGCGATCGCCGCCAGCCACGGCAGCGCCATCAGCGCGGCGAACCGGGTGAAGCTCAGCCCGCTGGCGGCGAAGGCCAGCAGATTGGTGAGGTTGGAGACCGGCAGCAGCAGCGACGCGGTGTTCGACAGGTGGGTGCAGGCGTACAGGTGCGGCTTGGGCCGGGCGCCGAGCCGGGCCGCGGTGACGAACACCACCGGCGTCAGCAGCACCACGGTGGCGTCCAGGCTGAGCACCGCCGTGACCACCGAGGCGACCGCGAACACCTGCGCCAGCAGCCGCCGCGGGCTCCCGGCCGACGTCCGCGCCATCCACGCCCCGCAGGCGCGGAACAGGCCCTCGTCGTCGCACAGCTGCGCCAGCACCAGCACGGCCGCCAGGAACCCGATCACCGGCCCGAGCCGCTGCGCCTCGGCCACCGCGTGGTCCCAGGAGATCGCCCCGACGGCCACCACCGAGCCGGCCGCCGGGACGGCGACCACGGCCTCCGGCCAGCCCCACGGCCGCACCACGGCGCAGACCAGCACCAGCACCAGCAGCCCGATGGACAGCGCTTCCGCGGATGACGTACTCAGGGTCTCGCTCCTCGCAGGTGACGGTGCCCACCTGCTCCGTCAACGCGCGGGTGGGCCGGTAGGAATGTACCGGTTGCGACGGCGTGACCAGGGGCGGCACGGGGAGCGGGGCCGGGGAGCGCCGGGGCGCTCCGGGCCGGTTCCGGGTGCGCCCGGCGCGCTGTGGCACGATGCCCGCAGGCCGGCCACCACGGGCGGCCCTCCGCAGGTGAGGAGAGGACAGCCATGACCGAGACCGCCGCCGAATCCACCGGGCCCGCCGGGGAGCCCGTGTTCCGGCCCGCCGTGTCCGCCGACGTCCCGGCGCTGGTCGCGCTGGTCGAGTCGGCCTACCGGGGCGACGCCAGCCGGGCCGGGTGGACCACCGAGGCGGACCTGCTGGACGGCCGGCGCACCGACTCGGAGGCCGTCACGGAGGCCGTGGGCCACCCCGAGGGCCTGGTGCTGCTGGCCGAGCGGGACGGCGAACTGCTCGCCTGCTGCCAGCTGGAACGGCGCGGCGAGCGGGCGTACTTCGGCATGTTCTCGGTGCGCCCCGGGCTGCAGGGCGGCGGGATCGGCCGGGCCGTGCTGGCCGAGGCGGAGCGGGTGGCGGCCGAGGAGTGGGCCGTCGGCGCGATGGAGATGACGGTGATCGAGCAGCGCGCCGAGCTGATCGCCTGGTACGAGCGGCGCGGCTTCCGGCGCACCGGGGAGTTCAGCCCGTTCCCGTACGGCGACGAGCGGTTCGGCATACCGCTGCGGCCGGACCTCCGGTTCGCCCACCTGGTCAAGGAGTTGAAGGCGGCCGGGTGAGCCGTGGGCGCCCGACCGGGCCGGTTTCCGCAGGTGACGCCCTGTCAAGTCGTTGAGCTGGGGCGATGCGGAGATGTCACACCTCGTTCATTATTGGTCTAGGCCAATGTGAGAAGCTGAGCGCGAACGGCCACGTTCCGTCCGCTGCCCAGGGGGGCCATTTCCGCATGCCCGTTCTCCATGGCACCGCCATGCCCGCACCCGACACCGGTCCGCGCCGGACACCCGCGGACCCCGACGACCACCGACTGCCCAGCCCGCCCGACGACGAGGAGCTCTACTGGTACTTCGGCCCGCAGCGCCGCTGGGTGCTGCTCTGCGCCACCCTCTCCTACGCGGGAGCCACCGCCACGCTCGGCCTGTTCGCCCTCAGCAAGCCGCTGCTCTGGCCGTTCCTGGTGCTCACCGTGCTCAACGCGGCCACCTGGCTGCTCTCGCTCACCGACGGCCAGCGCGCCCGGCGCTTCACCCGCGACTCGCACGACCTGCTGCTGCGCGCCTGGAGCCCCGCCCGCGCCCCGAGCGTGGACCTGCTGCTGCCGACCGCCGGCGAACCGCTGGCCGTCCTGGACAACGCCTACCGGCACACCGCGGCCGTCCAGTGGCCCGGTGAGCTGACCGTCCTGGTCCTCGACGACGCCGGCCGCCCCGAGGTGCGCCGACTCGCCGAGTCCTACGGCTTCCAGTACCGAGCCCGCCCCGACCGGGGCCGGTTCAAGAAGGCCGGCAACCTCAACCACGGCCTGGCCGAGGGCACCGGCGAGATCGTCGCCGTCCTGGACGCCGACTTCTGCCCCCGCCCCGACTTCCTGCACCACCTGGTGCCCTACCTCGACAACCCCGGGGTCGGCATCGTGCAGAGCCCGCAGTGCTTCGACACGGACGCCGACATGTCCTGGCTCGAACGCGCCGCGGGAGCCACCCAGGAGATCTTCTACCGCTGGATCCAGCCCTCCCGGGACGCGCAGGACGGCACCGTCTGCTGCGGCACCAACGCCCTCTACCGCCGCGCCGCCCTGCAGCGGATCGGCGGCTTCGCCGAGATCGACCACAGCGAGGACCTCTACACCGGCCTCGCCCTCGCCCGCGCCGGATGGGCCACGCGCTACGTCCCCGCGCTGGTCGCCAAGGGCATGTCGCCCACCGGACTGCCCGCCTTCATCAGCCAGCAGTACCGCTGGTGCCTCGGCTCCCTGGCCCTGGTCCGCGACCCGGACTTCCGCAAGGGGCCACTGCCCAGGTCCGCCCGGCTCTGCTTCTGGAACGGCATCCTCGGCTACGTCACCAGCGCGGTGAACGTCTTCGCCGTGCCGCTGCCCGCCCTGATCATGCTGTTCTTCCGGCCGGAGGAGATCCAGCCCTGGCAGGTGCTGCCGTTCCTGCCGCCGATCTGGGTCGCCCTGGTGCTGCTGCCCGCGATGTCCCGCACCCGCTGGCGCTTCGAGGTCACCCGGGTCCAACTCCTCGGCGGGCTCTGCCACGTGGTCGCCATCGCGCACGCGCTGCGCCGCCGCTCCGCCGACTGGGTGCCCACCGGCGCCGTGTCCGGCGGCAGTTCGCTCGCCCGTACCGTCGCCCGGATCGGGGTCGGCTGGCTGGGGTTCGTCGTCCTCGCGGGCGTCGCCGGACTGGTCCGGGCCGCGCTGCTGTACGGCTGGCAGCCCTACTGGGCGCTCGCCGGGCTGCTCGCGCTCACCGCGTACACCATGGTCCCGCTGATCCGGGAGCTGTGGCCGCTGCTGAACGGGGCCGGGGGCGGCAAGGGCGCCTCCGTCGGAGAGGTCGCCGCGCCCGCCCGGCGCCGCTCCGACCTCGGGTTCGGCCGGGCCGAGGCCGTCGCCGTCACCGCCGTCCTGCTGCTGTGCGGACTGCTGGCCTCCGGCTGGGCCGATCCGCTGCTCTTCTGACCCGCCGTCAGTTCCGCTTCACCGATCGATCGTTGCGTTTCCTTGCGCGTCGCCCCACCGGCGCGGACACCGCCCGGCCGCCCCATCGGCCCGGCGGGCCCGACCACCGCTGCCACTCCTGCAAGGAGCACCGCCGTGTCAACGGCCGTACCACCACCGCCGTCCGCCGATTCCTCCGCCGCTGCCTCCGCCGCTGCCTCTGCCTCCGGGACACCCACCGGCTCCGCCGGGACGCGCACCGACCTGCTGCCCGGTGTCGTCCGGATGGACCGCGAAGCCGCCGCGCCGCGGCGCGCCGCCGTCGCCGAGAACGGGCGGACCCGCCGGCGCACCGCCTTCCGCCCCGACATCGAGGGGCTGCGCGGCGTCGCCGTGCTCTCCGTCCTCGCCTTCCACTCCGCCGTCCCCGGCCTGACCGGCGGCTTCGTCGGCGTCGACGTCTTCTTCGTCGTCTCCGGCTTCCTGATCACCGGCCTGCTCGTCGGCCGCCCGCTCGGCCTGCGGGACTTCGCCGCCCGCCGCGCCCGGCGCATCCTGCCCGCCGCCGCCACCGTGCTGGTCGCCACCGCCGTCGCCGGCGGCGCCCTGCTCGACCCGCTGCGCGGCACCGACCTCGCCCGCGACCTGATCGCCTCGGCCGGCCAGTTCGCCAACTGGCGCTTCGTCGGCCAGCAGACCGACTACCTGGCCGCCGAACGCGATCCCAGCCCGCTGCAGCACTTCTGGTCGCTGGGCGTGGAGAACCAGTTCTACCTGCTCTGGGGCGTCCTGCTGCTCGGCCTCGCCCGCTACCTGCACGGGCGCCGCCGCACCCTGGCGATCACTCTCGCCACCGTGGCCGTCGGCGGCGTCTCGCTGGCGCTCTGCCTGCGCTGGACGGCCACCTCCGCGCCGCTCGCCTACTTCTCCACCGGCAGCCGGCTCTGGGAGTTCGCGGCCGGCGCCTGCGCGGCGCTGGCGGTCCCCGCACTGGCCTCCCGAGCCGAGCGGCGGCCGACGGTGTGGTCCCTGCGGGTGGTCGGCTGGCTGGGCCTGGGGGCCGTCCTCGCGCCGGTCGTCCTGTACGACCGCACCACCGCCTTCCCCGGCACCGCCGCGCTGCTGCCCGTCCTCGGCACCGCCGCCGTCCTGCTCGCCGGGCACGGCACCCCCGGTGCCGCCGACGCCGGCCGACTGCTCGCCGCCCGCCCGCTGCGCGCCGCCGGACGGCTCTCCTACGCCTGGTACCTCTGGCACTGGCCGGTGCTGACCATCGCCCAGGCCCGGTTCGGCGCGCTGCCCTGGACCACCCTGCTCGCGCTCACCGCCGCCAGCGCGCTGCCCGCCTGGCTCACCCTGCGGCTGGTCGAGCAGCCGCTGCGGTACGGCAGCAGCCCGGCGCCCCGGCGCGGGCTCGCGGTCGGCGCCAGCGCCCTGGTCATCCCGCTGATCGCCGCACTCACCCTCGGCGGCGGCACCGTGCGGGCCCTCGGCGACCCCGCCGCCGGGCCCACGGCGGCCCCCGCCGGAGCCGCCGACGGCCCGGGCCTGCTCGCCCCCGGCACCCGGGTGCTCGCCCTGACGCCCTCGCTGGCCCGGGCCCGGGAGGACTTCCCGCCCGGCAAGGGCTGCGAGATCCCGCTCAACGCCGACAGCAGCCCGCGCTGCCTCTTCGGCGCCGAGGACAGCCCCGACCGGATCGTGCTGATCGGCGACTCGCACGCCGGGCAGTGGATCTCCGCCGCCCTCGCCCTGGCCGAGCAGCGGCGCTGGGCCCTGGAGGTCCTGGTCAAGCCCGGCTGCCCGCTGGCCACCCTCACCGTGCGCAACAACGTGCTCGGCCGCACCTTCGAGGAGTGCGACCGCTGGCGCGAGAACACCCTCACCCGGCTGACCTCCGGGCCCACGCCGCGGCTGGTCCTGATGGCCGGGCTCAACCGGTACGGCAGCCAGGAGGAGCGCGCCGAGGGGTGGACCCGCACCCTGGACCGGCTCACCGCGCTCGGCGCCCCGCTCGCCTACCTCGGCGACACCCCGATGCCCGGCAAGGACATCCCGACCTGCCTGGCCGCCTCCGACGGGCGCTCGGACGCCTGCTTCTTCCCGCGCGACACCGCCTTCGAGCCGGACCCCGTACTGGACGGCGGGCTCGCCGCCCGGTACGGGGTCCGGACCCTCGACCTCGGACCGCTGCTCTGCCCCGGCACCGGGCCATCCTGCCCGGCCGTGCTGGAGGGCGTCGTGCTGTACCGGGACACCGGGCACATCACCGACACCCTGGCGCGGGTGCTGGCGCCCCGGCTGGACAAGGGCCTGCTGGGGGCGGCGGCCGGTCCGGCTGCCACGGCCGCTCCCGCCGGGTCGGCCGGGTCAGCCGGTTCGACCGCTCCCGCCGGGTCCGCGTCACCGCGTCCGTGACCGCCGGTTCGCCGTCGGCTCAGCCGTAGAGGCTGTGGCAGATCCGGGCCTGGTCCGACCCGGGCGGCCAGTGGCCCGCCCGCTCCGCCTGGTCGCAGATGGTGCTCCGGCCGCCGCCCGAGCCCGCCCCGGCACTCGCCGGGGCGGGCGCGCCCGACGGGCCACGGGCCGGAGCCGCGGAGTGCGGACTGTGCGCCGGCTTGGGATGCGCGCTCGCCGAGGCGCGCTGGGCGTCGGGCGTCGTGCCGGCCCCGGCGCTGGAGGCGGCCGGCACCGTGACCGGGCCGCCCACCGGGACCGCCGGGCCCGGGGTGGGCGGCGGCAGCGGGGACGGCGCGGGGGTGGCCGGCGACGGCGAGACCGGCAGCGGCTGCGCCGCCGACTCCGAGGCGGACGGCGATGCGTCCGGCATCGCCGCCACGCTGACCTCGTCGCCCTTCCCCGGCCCGCACATCACCAGGACGGACGCCAGCACGGCGCCCGTCCCGACCATCGCGGCCGTCCAGGCCTTGCGTGACAGCCGCCTCGGCGGCGGGGCGGTGGACCACGGCGGTAGCGGATTCGTCGGGACCGGCGGCGGCTGCCAAGCGTCCTGCGGCCACTGCCACGGCCCTCCGGTGGGCTGCCCAGTCATAGTGCTCGTCCCTTCCAGCGGCCCCCCTCGAACCTTTCCGTGCTCAACGAGCGCGCCGACGCCGGGACATGACCCGGAAGAGGGGTCTGGACGGGCGTTGATTGCCACCGCGCCACATGCTGGGGGCATGGAGACCAACAGCACGTCCGAGGCCCTGGTCGAGGTGGCCGAGTTCCGGACCGACAGCCGCTACCGCCTCGTCCACTTCGAGGGCCACGGCTGGGAGCCGCTCGCACCGGAGGAGTTCGAGCCGCGCGTCCACCAGCTCTTCCCCGACCTCGACCCGCGCGACCCGCAGCGGGTCCACTGGGCGGACCGCCCGTGGGAATGGCCCGCCTGGCACCCCGGCGAGGCCTGAACCGGCTCCTGGAACCCGGGTACCGGCGCTGGCCCTGGACCCCGGGTACGGAGCGGGGCCCGGGCCGCGTCGGCGCGGCCGGAACCCGCCGGGGGCGGGAAGGCCGACCCCGTGACCCGGCTACGCTGAGCGGGTGAGTGCGGATCACTTCTGGCGCCGCCTGCCCGGCCGGGCCGTGGACGCCTGCTCGCCGGAGGAGCTCGGTGAACTCGTGCCCCGCGACCGCGACGTCCGGTACGACCGGCTGGCCTCGGCCGGGCTCGCCCTCGGCGTGCGGCGCACCGCCGTCCTGATGGAACTCGCACTCACCGAGAACGGCCTCCATCCCGACCCGGCCGCCCGGCTGCCCGTCTACGGCGGCGGCCACCGGCCGGACGGGGCGCCGCCGGACGGCGCCATGCCGGTGCTGCGCCCCGAGCAGGTCGCGGCGGCCGCCGCCTTCCTGCGCGGCTCGGCGCTCGGCGAACTCGTCCGCCAGCAGAACACCGTGCTGGCCCGCACGGCCGCGCACCTCGGCTACCCGACGCCCTGGTCCGAGACCTGGGCGGCACTCGTCGTCCACGACCTGCGCGAGCTGCGGGACTTCTTCGCCGGCGCGGCCGCGGCCGGCGACGCGGTGGTCGTCCGCAAGGCGGAGTGAACCCGGCCGCCCGGCTGCCCGTCTACGGCGGCGGCCACCGGCCGGACGGGGCGCCGCCGGACGGCGCCATGCCGGTGCTGCGCCCCGAGCAGGTCGCGGTGGCCGCCGCCTTCCCGCGCGGCTCGGCGCTCGGCGAACTCGTCCGCCAGCAGAACACCGTGCTGGCCCGCACGGCCGCGCACCTCGGCTACCCGACGCCCTGGTCCGAGACCTGGGCGGCCCTCGTCGTCCACGACCTGCGCGAGCTGCGGGACTTCTTCGCCGGCGCGGCCGCGGCCGACGACGCGGTGGTCGTCCGCAAGGCGGAGTGAACCCGGCCGCCCGGCTGCCCGTCTACGGCGGCCGCCACCGGCCGGACGGGGCGCCGCCGGACGGCGCCATGCCGGTGCTGCGCCCCGAGCAGGTCGCGGTGGCCGCCGCCTTCCTGCGCGGCTCGGCGCTCGGCGAACTCGTCCGCCAGCAGAACAGCGTGCTGGCCCGCACGGCCGCGCACCTCGGCTACCCGACGCCCTGGTCCGAGACCTGGGCGGCCCTCGTCGTCCACGACCTGCGCGAGCTGCGGGACTTCTTCGCCGGCGCGGCCGCGGCCGACGACGCGGTGGTCGTCCGCGAGGCGGAGTGAACCCGCCTGCCGGCGGCCGGGGGCCCGGCGAGGGCGGAGCAGCCCCCGCCTGAATTCCGCGGTGTTCCGGGCGAGTTCGACAGGGTGGGCGTCGGAGGCGGCCGCCACCCCGCGGGGCGGTGACGAGGTCGCGCTCCCAGCGCCGACCCGGACGGCAGCGGCGGCGCCGACGACGGCCCGGGCGTACGTCGGTCGGCCCGGCTCCGTCAGGGGAGCCACCGGCTGCGCCTCAGGTCCTACTCCGCTGGTCCCGGGCTTGCTTCGTCCTCGGGCCGATTGACGCCGGGCGGGGGTCGCGACCGATGATTCCTCGCGTCGGTTCGTCGTGTCCGTACCCGGGAGGCAGGCTGCTCATGTGGGCCAAATGGATCAGTTGCGAGGTACCGGTGGCCGCGCGGGGGCAGTTCTTCGCGGCGCAGCTCCACTGGTCGAGGATCAGTGACCAGCCGGGCCTGGTCGGGCAGGTCGGCGGCTGGGATCCGGCTACCGGCCATGCCCGTCTGCTGGGACTGTGGACCGACGCGGAGGCCTACGGCGGCTTCATGCGGGAGCGGCACGACGCGGTGGTCGCCGAGAGCGGGCCGAGCGCCGGCTACTCGGCGATCGAGACCGCCACCGGCGGGACCGTCCTGGAGATGCCGGGTGAGACGGCCGGTCCGGCCGCCGCACTTCGGCGCGCCGCTCTCCTGCGGGTCGCCGACTGCCGGCTGCTGCCCGGACGCCAGGAGCACTTCCTCGACGTCCAGCGCACGGTGTGGGCTCCGGGCATGGCGGCGGCCGGCGGCATGCTCGCCGGAGTCGTCACCCGCCTGGAGCCGGACCGCTACCTGGTCACGACCCTGTGGTCCGGCTCCACCGCCCACCAGCACTACGCCGCCCGGCACCTGCCGGCGCTGCGCTCTCGCGCCGCACCGGAAAACGACGTCCGGTCGATGACCGGCCACGCCGTGCCCCTTGAGGCGGCCTGGCGTGTCCTGCCCGGTCCCCGACCCGCCGAGCGGGGCGGGCGAACCTGACGAGGGCGTGGGGCGGCGGGTGGGTAGTCGGCGGGGCCGACTTCCCACGCGGCGTCACGACGCGCCGAAGTCCTCCGCCACCAGGCGGTCGGCCCAGGCAGTCAGGGCCGGGGTGAGCGGTGGACGGGTGAGGCCGGCGGTGGTGGCGAGGCGGTCGGCGGAGGCGGTGTCGTAGCGGTCCTCGGAGAGGAAGGTGAGGGTCTCCGGGTCGGCGCCGGTGAGGGCGCGGGGGAGGCGGCGGACGAGGCGGACGGGGACCAGGGCTCGGGGCGGGCGGACGCCGAGGTGGCGGGCGAGCAGGGTGATCAGCTCGGGGAGGTGGGGGGTGGCCGGGTCGAGGACGGTGTGGGCCGCGAGCGGGCCGCGGTCGTGCTCGGGGACGGCGGCCAGGAAGCGGGCCAGGTGGTCGACCGTGACGACGGGGACGAAGGTGCGCCGGGTGCCGGGCAGCAGGGGGAGGCGGCCGCGGTGGAGCTGCCGGACGAGTTGGGCGAGGCCCAGGTACTGGCCGGCCTCGCCGGTCCGCGAGTGGCCGATGACGCTGCTCGGGTTGACGGTGGTGAGCGGGACGCCGAGGCGGGGTGCGGTGACCCGGACGGCGGCGTCGCCGAGGTGCTTGGAGGCCTCGTACGCGCCGAGGCGGGTGTAGAGCGCGGCAGTGGCGGCCGGGTCGAGGGGGTGCTGCGGCCGCGGGTCGCGGCCGACGCGGTAGCCGGAGAGGTGGACCAGGCGGCGCAGCCCGGGGCGGGTGGCGGACCAGTGCAGGGCGTGCAGGGCGCCGTGGACGTTGGCGGGTTCGGCCTGGGCGCGGGTGAGGCCGAAGGCGTAGCGGGCGGCGAGGTTGTGGACGTCGCGGACCTCGCCGAGCCGGGCGTCGTCCTCGGGGGAGAGGCCGAGGCCGGGGCGGGTGAGGTCGGCGGTGACGGTGGTCGGCGCGCCGCCGTCCGCGCCGTGGTCGTGCAGCCAGCGGCGCAGGGCGTCGGCGCTGCCCGGGCCGCGGACGGCTGCGGCGACCGGCTCGCCGCGGGTGAGGAGTTCGAGGAGGAGCCAGCGGCCGAGGAAGCCGGTGGCGCCGAGGACGAGGGTGCGGGGCGGTGCGGTGGGGGGCACGGCGAACTCCAGGGTTGGGAATCAGTAGACCGGTCTGCATATTTTTTGAGCAGGAGGCGGCGCGGAGCGCTCGGCCCGTGCGGCGCCTACCCGCCGCCCACCCGTCCTACCCGCGGCCGAGCAGGTGCCGGACGGCATGCCGGGCGTGGTCCAGCGGTTCGCGGCTGCGCCGGACGGAGGCGAGCAGGACGGCGCCCTCCAGCAGGGCGAGCACCTGTCCGGCGGCGGCCTCGGCCTGGTCCGGGCCGAAGCCCTCGGCCTCCAGCCGCCCGGCCAGGACCCGCTGCCAGCCCCCGTACAGCTCGGCGCAGACCGTCCGCAGGGTCTCGTTGGTGCCGGCCACCTCCAGGGCGACGGTGGCGATGGGGCAGCCGCTGGTGTAGCCGGAGTGCTCCAGGCGTTCGGCGAAGGCCTCGATCAGCCGCTCGGCGAGGGCGGCGGTGTCGGCGCCGTCCCCGGCCAGCGCGGTGAGCAGCGCCTCGACCTCCTGGCCGGCCTGGGTGAGCGCGGCGGCCACCAACTGGTCCTTGCCGCCGGGGAAGTGGAAGTAGAGCGAACCGCGCGGGGCGCCGGTGGCGGCCACGATCCGGTTGAGGCCCGTCCCGAAGTAGCCCTGCGCCTCGATCAGTTCCCTGGTGCCGGCGATCAGCCGGGCCCGGGTCTCCTCGCCCTTGACTCCCATGCGGCCGATAGTAGACCGGTCTGCATATTCCTGTCGACGGGCCTCCGTGGACCCCCAGTGCGCCCCGGCGGGCTCCCGGCGGTCCTTCGGTCGGTCCTCGGCGCCCTATCAGAAGCGGAATCGGGGCGGGTAGCCGGTCCAGTGCAGCTCCTCCGGCAGGTGGCCCTGGTCGTTCAGCAGCAGTACGGCCGGCGGCCGGCCGGGCGTGTAACGCAGGACGGTCAGCGCCGCGTTGGCGGCGTTGACGCCGAGCCAGCGCCAGGCCGGGGCGTCCAGCGCGTGCCGGACCAGCCACCCCACCAGGAAGGCGTGGGTGACCACCAGTTCGTGCCGCTCCTCGCCGCCCGGGACCGGCCCGGTGAACCGCTCGACGGCCCGCCGTGCCAGCGCGGCCCCGCTCGCCCGCTCCTGCGCCGTGGTGCCGGCGAGATAGGTCAGCAGGAACTCGGCGCTGTCGTCGGGCAGTTCGTCCCGCGCGGGCACGTACGGAACGAAGTCGCCGGCCTCCTCGCACGGCTCCGGCCGCACGCCGCCCAGCTGCTCCGCGACCAGCCGCGCGGTCTCGGCCGCCCGGGGCAGCGGGCCGTGATGCAGCGCCGAGAACGGGCGGCCGGCCAGCCGCCGGCCCAGCAGGGCCGCCTGGCGGCGGCCGGCGGCGGTGAGCCCGCTGCCGTCGCCTTCGGACGCGGCCTCGCCGTGGCGGGCCAGGTAGAGGTAGCGGGTGGCGCGGTCGGTCATGCTCCGGGACTCCTCACGGTGGACGGAGATCATGTCGTGCCGGAGTGACGTGCCGCGGCCCGCGCCCGGTTCCCGGCCAGCCCCGGCGGCCGCGCCGGGATGGGCCCCGGCGGGCCGGGCCGGGGTCAGCCCCGGTGGGCCTCGTCCAGCAGCGCCAGCTCCTCCGCCGACAGCCGCAGCGCCCCGGCGGCGATGTTGTCCTCCAGGTGCGCCACGTCGCCGGTGCCCGGGATGGCCAGCACGTGCGGGCCGCGCTGCAGCGTCCAGGCCAGCCGCACCTGGGCGGTGCTCACCCCGCGCGCCCCGGCGACCGTCCGGACCTGGGCGGCCTCGGCCTCGCCGGCGCCGCCCTCCCGTCCGGCCCCGGCGATCGCGTAGAAGGGGACGAAGGCGATGCCCTGCTCCCCGCAGATCCGCAGCAGCTCGTCCTGCTCGGCCGAGGCGCCGATGCCGTACGGGTTCTGCACGCAGACCACCGGCGCGATGGTCCGCGCCTCGGCGAGCTGGTGCGGGTGGACGTTGGACAGGCCCAGCTGCCGGATCAGCCCGGCCTCGCGCAACTCGGCCAGCGCGCCGAAGCGTTCGGCGACCGAGTCGGTGCCCAGGACACGCAGGTTCACCAGGTCGAGGTGGTCGCGGCCGAGCTGGCGCAGGTTCTGCTCGACCTGGGCGCGCAGCCGCTCGGGGGTGCGGGCGTGCTCGACCCACTCGCCGTCGGGGCCGCGCCCGGGGCCGACCTTGGTGGCGATCACCAGGTCGTCGGCGTACGGCGCGAGCGCCCGGTTGATCAGCTCGTTGGCGGAGCGCAGCGGGGAGAAGTAGAAGGCGGCGGTGTCGATGTGGTTGACACCCAGTTCGACCGCGCGGCGCAGCACCCGCAGCGCCTGGTCGCGGTCGCGCGGGACGGCGTGCGGGACGAGCGCCGGGCCGGTCTGCGGCAGTCGCATCGTGCCGAAGCCGATCCGGTGGACGGTGCGGTCGCCGAGCTGCCAGGTGCCGGAGGCGGCGGCGGTGGTCGCGGTGGTCGCGGGGGTGGTGATCGAGCCGGCGGTGATCGAGGCGCTGTCGGAAGTCATGCCGATCATGATCGCCAATGCCCTAGCCTGACCGCCAGTGATTCGGGAATGTGCGAATCCACCGGCGGCCGATCAGGGGGAGCATTGCCGACCGAGCTGCTGTTCACGGCGGGCGACCTGGCCCGGATGCGGTTCGCGGTCTCGCCGATGTGGGAGGTCGGTCCGAGCCTGCGCCTGCTGCGTTCGGGCCTCCCGCACGCCGTCCACCGGCCGTGGGCCGAGCAGGTGCGGCCCCGGCTCGCCGCGCTCGGCCCGGCGTACGGGCTGCTCGCGGAACTCGTCCCGCCCACCGGCTACGTGCCCGACTTCATCAACCCCGCCCCGCCCGGGCCCGCGCCGACCCTCGCCGAGGAGCTCGCCGCGATCCGGGCCACCCCGGCCGAGCGGGTCCGGCGCGACCTCGACCGGCTGGCGGAGGAACAGGGCCGGCTCGGGCCCCGGCTGCGGGCCCTGCACGCCGATCCACGGGCGGGACTGCCCCGGCTGACCGGGGCGATCGGGACGTACTGGGAACTGGCGCTGGCACCGTACTGGGCGCGGATCCGCGCCGTCCTGGACGCCGAGGTGCTGCGCCGGGCCCGGCAGGCCGCCGAGTACGGCGCCGCGCGGGTGCTGAACGACCTGCACGCGGAGCTGTGCTGGTCGGAGGACACCCTCCGGCTGCTCCACCGGGCCCGCCCGCTGCCCGGCCGGAAGGCCGGAGCGGGCCTGCTGCTGATCCCGTCGGCCTTCACCGGCCCGGGCCTGTTCACCCGGCTCACCCCGGCGGACCCGCCGCAGGTCGCCTACCCGGCACGCGGGACCGGCGGCCTGTGGGAGACGGCCCGGACCCCGGGCGCGGAGGCGCTCGCCGCGGTGCTCGGCCGCTCCCGCGCCCTGCTGCTGGCGGAGCTCGCCGACCCGGCGTCGACCACCGAACTCGCCCGGCGCACCGGACTCTCGCCCTCGGCCGTCTCCCAGTACCTGACGGCGCTGCGCGACGCGCACCTGGTGAGCGCCCACCGCGCGGGGCGCTGGGTGCTCTACGCCAGGACGGCCTCGGCAGAGGCGCTGCTGGCGCCGTTCGGGTGAGGATGACCGGAGGGGGATCGGGTGCCCCTTGCCCGACGCGCCGGCGTCCCCCGGGGCCGGAGCCGCCGGACACCCGTGGCGTGCGGGTCCTGACAACCCGTCGGCGCCCCGGCGCCCCGGGTGCCTCCGGTGTCGAGGAGGCCGCCGGACCGCCCTGCGTCCCCGCGCTGCCCGGATCGCCCTCGGCGCCGTCGCACTCGCCGGGGCGCCCGGACGACAGGCCGCCCCGCCTCCGTCGCCCGGCCGCGCCCGGCCGGTGCGCCGCCGACCGTGTACGCGTACCGCGGCGCCTACTCCGCCGCGCCACCCTGGACGCCGATCCCGTCACCACCGCCCGCGCACTCGGCCGGGCGGCCTACCGCCCCTCGGCCGAGCGCCTCCACCGGCCTCGGAGTGGTCCGGGACCCGCACGCCGCTCGGGGCGGCGTGCAAGGTCCGAACGGACGGCCGGCCCTCGCGACGGTGGGCACGGCCGGGATCGTCACCAACCGCCCCGCCGGGCAGGCCGGTTGGACCGCGGCCTGGTCCGCGCCGGGCGCCGCCGGTTAGGCTGCCCGGCGTGGCGGAGGAGCACGCGGCGGACGACCGGGCCGCGGAGGAGTGGGTCCGGAAGCACTTCGGCGTGCTGCCGGAGCCGCAGGGTTCGCTGACCACCTTCGACGGGCGCCTCGTCATCGACCTGGACACCCGGCTGGTCACCGTGGACGGCCGCGAGGTGCGGCTCACCCGCGCCGAGGTCAAGCTGCTGCGCGGCCTGGTCGAGCTGGGTGAGGGCGTGCACGAGCCCCACACGATCATGTGGAAGGTCTTCGACGCCGCGCCCCACCCCCACGAGCTGCGGTACCCGATGACGGTGCTCAGGACGAAGCTCGGCGAACCCTCCTGGATCGTGCGGACCGACGCGGGCTACGGCCTGCGGCCCCCGGAGCTGCCGTAGCCGGCCGGCGACCGCCGTGCGGGAGCAGCCGGACGGCCCGGCCCGGCGGGGTGTCCGCCGGGCCGGGCCGCTGTCGGTGGGTGCGAGGTCGATCCGGACGGGCGTCAGCTGACGTTGACGCCGCTCCAGGCGGCCGCCACCGCGTTGTACTCGGCGCTGCCGGCGCCGTACAGGTCGCGGGCGGCGTTCAGCGAGGCGGTGCGGGCGCCCTTGTAGGTGGTGGTGGAGGTCATGTAGACGGTCAGCGCGCGGTACCAGATCTTGGCGATCTTGTCGTGGCCGACGCCGGCCACCGTGGAGCCGTTGCAGGTCGGGCTGTTGTAGGTGACCCCGTTGATCGTCTTGCTGCCGCTGCCCTCGCTGGCGAGGTAGAACCAGTGGTTGCCGACGCCCGAGGAGTTGTGGACGTCCAGCTTGCCGACCGAGCTGCTCCAGCAGTCCGCCGAGCGGCCGTCCAGCGAGGGCTTGTCGAAGCGGCGCAGCCAGGGCGGGGTGGACTGGTCGCTGAACAGGTAGTCGCCGGTGTCGATGCTGTTGTCGGCGTACCACTCGACCATGGTGCCGAAGATGTCGCTGGTGGCCTCGTTGAGGCCGCCGGACTCGCCGCTGTAGCGCAGGTTGGCGGTGGCGCTGGTGACGCCGTGGGTCATCTCGTGGCCCATGGTGTCCAGGTCCACCTGCTCCGGGTCGGTGGTGCCGTCGCCGTCGCCGGTCATCATGCAGAAGCAGGTGTCGGACCACTGGGCGTTGTCCCAGTTGGTGCCGACGTGGACGAAGACGGTGGCGCCCTTGCCGTCGTTCTTGATGCCGTTGCGGCCGTGGACGTTCTTGTAGTAGTCGTACGTCCAGGCGGTGTTGGCGTGGGCGTCGACGGCGGCGGTGGAGCGGTCGGTGGAGAACTTCCTCCCGTCGCCCCAGACGTTGGTGGTGCTGCTGAACGGGGTGCCGGAGGTGGCCTTGAGCGAGCTCGCGGAGAGGTTGTTGGCGTCCTTGGTGACGTGGCCGCGGACCGGGTCGGTGAGGGTGTAGCCGCCGCCGGTCTTGGCGGTGGTGTCGATGGTGATCTTGCCGGTGTACTCGGAGTTCCCGGTGCCGGTCGCCTGGTGCTCGGCGTCGTAGGACTCGATCTGCTCGCCGGTGGTGGCGTCGGTGACGACCACCTTGCCGGCCGGCTGGCCGTGCTCGCCGGTGCCCTCGACGGTGGTGCGCCAGGCGAGACGGGGCGTGCCGTCGGCGGCCCAGACGACCAGTTCGGGGGTGCTGACGGCGTCCTTGACGCCGGGGGCGGCGGCCAGCGCGCCGGCCGCGCCGGACTGCGCGGTCACCTTGGGGACGGTCGACTTCACGGCGGCGTCGTGGGCGGCCGCGCGGGAGGAGTCCTTGAGCCGGCCCTTGGCGTCCTGGTGGACGACCAGGTCGCCGCCGACCACCGGCAGGCCCTGGTAGGTGCGGTCGAAGCGCACGTGCGAGGCGCCGTCGGCGTCCAGCACGACGTCCTTGAGCACGAGGTCCTGACCGGTGCCGAAGCCGAACACCGCGGCGTTGTGGGCCACGTTGGCGCGGGCCTGGGATATCGCGGCCTCGCGCGGGCCGGTGGCGGCGGAGGCCGTGGCGGCCGGGACGGTGGCGCCGGCGAGGGCGGCGACGACCGCGACGGCCGCGGCCACGCGGGCACGGCGGGAGGAGGACGTGGGGATCACTCTGACTCCAGTGGGGGTAGCTGCAGGGAAAGGAGCTGGTCAGAGATTGACGGCGGTCAGTCAGATGCAGCTAGAGGAAAGGTCATAACTTTGCCAAGTTGTGTCCTTCGATGGTCAAAAGTGACCAGGAATTAACAAGCGGTCTACAGTGCCGTCGTGACGATCGACTACCAGTGGCGCGGACCGCTCACCGACCCCGAACTCGGCGCCCTGCACGCCGACGGCTTCGGCGGGCCCGTGGAACCCGACGGCCGGACCGCCCGGTTGGAGCGGTACAGCCTCGGCTGGGTCACCGCCCGCCGCCCCGCCGACGGCGCCCTGGTCGGCTTCGTCAACCTCGCCTGGGACGGCGGCGTCCACGCCTTCCTGCTCGACACCGTGGTCGCCGCGGACGCCCGGCGGCAGGGCGTCGCCACCCGGCTGGTCGCCGAGGCCGCCGAGGGCGCCCGCGCGGCCGGCTGCGCCTGGCTGCACGTCGACTTCGAGCCGCACCTGCGGCCCTTCTACCTCGACGCCTGCGGCCTGCGGCCCACCGACGCGGGGCTGTTGGCGCTCTGACCCGCACCACCCACCGACCGGACCGGGCCCGCCGCCGACCGGACCGGGGCCTGTCGGCGGCGTGGCCCACCCCCTAGGCTTCCGCCCCATGGACGGATGGGTGGGGGCCTGGACCGGCGGCCGGGCGGCGGTCCACGTGGGCGACGTGGCGGACTTCGACGCCCAGTTCCTCGCCCCCGGCACGGACCGGGCGCGGCGCCTGAGACGGCTGCGGCAGGCCCACCACTACGCCTGCCTGGCCGTCGGCTACAGCCCCGAACCGGCCGTGCTGGTGCTGCCCGCCGAGGTCGCCCCGGAGTGGACCGACTGGCTGGCCCGGGAGTTGGCCTGGGGCCCGGTCGAGGTGCACGCCGGCGTGGCCCCGGACCGGACGCTGGCCGAGGCCCTCGCCGACCGCCCGGCGCTGGCGGCGCGGATCGCCGACTCCGACCGCCCGGTGGTGGGTTGGGGCCGGACGGCCGCGCAGGGCGAGGGGCCCGAGCTCGCCGCCGTCCGCCGCTTCGAGTCCAAGGCCGCCTCCCACGACCTGTTCGCCGCCCTCGCCCCCGAACACCCCGGCATCCGCCTGCCGCACCAGGAGCGCCCGGACGGCCGGCGCCGGACCGCCCGCCGGCTGACCGCCCGCGCCGTGCGCGGGCTGACCACGGTGCTGAAGAGCCCGTACGGCGTCGGCGGCCACGGCACGGTCGTGGTGGAGCCCGCCGACCTGTTCGCCGCGGGCGGCGGCGGGGCCCTGCTGCGGCGGCTGGTCCGGACCGGAGACCTGCCGTCCGACGGCCTGCTGCTGCTGGAGGAGTACGTGGACCCGGGCCCGGCCGCCCGGCTGCGCGACCTCACCTACGACGCCCTGGTCGGCCCGGACGGCACCGTCCACCCGGTCGGCGCCGGCGCCATGGACGTGGCCGGTACCCGCTACCGGGGCGTCACCGTCGGCCCCGGGGCGGTGCCGCGGGGCGCCGCCGCCACCGCCCGCCGGTTCACCCTGGCGGTGGGGGAGCGGCTGGCCGCCGAGGGCTACCGCGGCTGGTACGACGTCGACTTCGTCACCGACCGGGAGCGCCGGCTCGCCCCCACCGAGATCAACCTGCGGCTCACCGGCCCGGCCGTCGCCCTGATGCTGCGCGCCCGTCTGGACCGGGTGCGCGGCCCGGGCCACCTGGTGCGCACCCTGGACGCGATGCCGCTCGGCGCCCGGCTCGGCCAGGGCGCGCTGCACGACCACCTGGAACGGCTGCGGCCGCGCTGCGCCCGGCTCGGGGTCACCCTGCTCCCGCTGATCCCGACCGCCGGCCGCGAGCCCGAGCCCACCGTCGGCCTGGCCCTCGCCGGTCCGGACACCGAGGCGCTGGACGCCGCCGAGGCCCTGGTCGCGGCGGCCCACCACGCGCTGGCCGGGATCTTCGAGGCACTCCGCTGACCGACCGTCACCTGCCTTTGCGCGTACGGGTCTTGCGCAACAGGAAGACCACCAGGACGACCGCCGCCAGCATCAACGGGACGTTGAAGGCGAACACCATGGCCGTCTGGCGCGGCCAGTCCGTCGCCGCTGTGAGCCGGTAGAGGTTGTCCTGCGGCCACCAGGAGACCAGCAGCCAGCCCACGGAGAGGTGGGCGAGCAGCGACAGCCCGAACGACCGGCCCTGGCGCAGCACCGCCGGGAAGCCGAGCACCAGGAAGGCCACCCCGGCGCCGAAGGCCAGGTTCTCGCACAGGTAGAGCAGCCGGAAGCCGGCCCGGTAGCCGGGCGGCACGCCGCCGAGATCGGTCGCGCCGGGGAAGAACACGTCGGTGGTCAGCCAGGCGAACAGCGCCCCGATCGCCACCAGCAGGGCCGCCGCGCAGCCCAGGGACTCGTCCGCCCCGCCGCCCGCGCCCCCGGCCTTGCCGCCGCTACGGCGCTGACCGCCCTTCGCCCCCGCAGACCCGCCCGGACGCGGGGCGGTGTGTCCCGGCGGGGCGGGCAGCGGCAGCGCCGCGCGGTCCAGCTTGCCCGCCCGGGTGCGCGGCAGTTCGGGCACCGGGACGACGGCGGCGGGCACCGACCGGCCCTGGAGCCGCCTCCCCAGGTACTGGGAGAGCGACCAGCCGTCCGTCCCGTCCCAGCCCGGCTCGGTCACCGCGTAGCCGACCAGCTGCCGCTTGCCCGGTCGGGGCTCCACCTGGACGACGGCCGCCTCCCGGACCCCCGGGTGGCCGCGCAGCACGCCCTCGGCCCGCGCCGCCGCCCGGACCAGCGGGAGCACCGTGCCGACCGGCCGGGGGCCGAGCGGCCCGACCACCGTCGCCGCCCGGGCGGTGAACTCCAGGACGCCGTCGTCCCGCAGCCGCCCGACGTCGCCAGTCAGCAGCACCCGCCCGTCCGGGTCGAAGTCCGCCCGGACGAAGCCGCGGGCGGTGTCCGCGGGCCGGTTCAGGTAGCCGCGGGCCAGGCCGGCGCCGCCGATCGCGATCTCGCCGAACCGTCCGCGCGGCAGCGGCGTGCCCTCCGGCCCCAGCACGTACACCCGGGTGCCGGGGAAGGGCCGGCCGACCAGCGAGACCCGCTCGGCGCCGTCGGCGGCGGCCGTGCCCCGGGCGTCGAACCAGGTGCTGTCCACGGTGGCCTCGGCCAGGCCGTAGACGTTCAGCACCCTGGTCCGCTCGCCGAGCAGCCGCTGCAGGCCCGACTGCTCGTCCAGGTACCACTTCTCGGCGCCGACGGTGAGCAGCCGCACCCCGGGCAGCCCGTCGCCGGTCCGCGCCAGCAGCGCGGTCAGCCGGCGCGCGGTGCGGACGTTCAGCTCCAGGACGGTGATCCGCTCGGCGGCGACCAGGGCGGGCAGCGCGCCGAGGTCGGCGGCACGGTCCAGGGCGAGGTTGAACGGGGTGACGACCAGGGTGGCGCCGGTGCCGAGGGCGCGGACCCAGTCGGCGGTGAAGACGTCGAACTCCAGGCTCGCGGTCTGCAGGATCCGGTCCTCGGCGGTGAGCCCGTACACCTCGCGCCAGCCCTCGTACGCGGCCAGCAGGTTGCGGTGCTCGATCAGCGCGCCGAGGGGCAGGCCGGTGGAGCCGGAGGTGTAGAGGACGCAGGCGAGGTCCGCGGAGGAGGTCTCGGGCGGCTCGAACGGGGCCGTCGCGGGGGCGGCCGCGTCGACGCAGACCAGCCGTGCCCCGCCGGCGTCCGCCAGCCGGCCGCGGTGGCGCTTCTCGGTCACCACCACGTCCGGCGCGGCGTCCGCCAGCACGTGCCGCAGCAGCGCGTCCGGCGCGGTCGGCTCCAGCGGTACGAACGCCGCGCCCGCCTTCAGCACGGCCAGCAGCGCCACGTACACCTCGGTGCCCCGGCCCAGGGCGACCACCGCGCGGCCGCCCGGGGCCAGGCCCCGCTCCGTCAGCACGGCGGCCAGCCGCCCGGCCCGCTCGTCCAGTTCCCGGTAACTCAGCTCCCGCTCGCCGCAGCGCACGGCCACCGCCTCCGGCGCCCGGCGGGCCCGCAGTTCGACCAGTGCGTGCAGGGTGTCGGCCCGCTCCTCGGTCATCGTCGTCTCCCCCTGTTCCCCTCGGAGGCACGATCCTCCTACCAACTCCCGCCGGGCAACAGGGTTCTGGCGCGTCCACCCCTCGGACGCCCGGGCCCGCCCCCGGGCGACGGTTGTACTCTGCACGCGGACGGGCGGCGCCGGCCCGCCCGCCCCGCCCTGCGTGCGGCGCCCCGCCCGCACACCCCGTCCGACGCCGCGATCGGAGCCCCATGCACTCATCCGCCCCCGACGCCGCCGGGCCGCTGCTGCGGACCCGGGACGTCGACGTCGTGCGCGACGGCCGCCACCTGCTGCGCGGGATCACCCTGGAGATCCGGCCCGGCGAGCACTGGGCGCTGCTCGGCCCCAACGGCGCGGGCAAGTCCACCCTGCTCGCGCTGCTCGGCGCGGTCTCCCACCCGACCCGGGGCGAGGTGGACGTGCTCGGCCGCCGGCTCGGCCGGGTGGACGTCCGGGAACTGCGCGCCCACCTCGGGCACGTCAACCCGCGCCACCCGCTGCGCTCGCCGCTGACGGTGCGCGAGGTGGTGCTCACCGGGCACACCAACACCATCGAGCCGGAGTTCCACCGCAAGCCGGCCCTGGAGGCCCTGGAGCGGGCCGAGCTGCTGATCGACACCCTCGGCATGCGCGCGATGGCCGAAGCCGCCTGGACCACGCTGTCCCAGGGCGAGCGCGGCCGGGCCCTGATCGCCCGCGCGCTGATGCCCAGCCCCCGGCTGCTGCTGCTCGACGAGCCCGCCACCGGCCTCGACCTGACCGCCCGCGAACTGCTGCTGGACAGCCTGGACCTGCTGCGCCACCAGCACCCGGAACTGGCCAGCGTGCTGGTCACCCACCACCTGGAGGAGCTGCCGGAGAGCACCACCCACGCCCTGCTGCTGCGCGGCGGCGAGTGCGTCGCGGCCGGGCCGGTGGCGGAGGTGATGACCACGGAGCTGATCAGCGAGACCTTCGGCCACCCGATCCGGATCAGCCGGCAGGAGGGCCGCTGGACGGCCCGGGCGGCCGCCCGCCGTACACCGGGAAGGTAACGGTTCCGGGGGTGGGTATGGACTGAAAATCGTCTGTACGTAAGGTATGCCTTAGCTAATGATGGTCGGCCGGCCCGCCAGCCGACCGCACTGCCTCGGCACCCCCATGCCCTTTTCCGTTGGAGCCCCCATGTCCGCCCGTCGCCGTTCCACCGCAGCAGCGCTGCTCACCCTCGCCGTGGCGACCGCAACCCTGGCCGGCTGCTCGTCCAAGAAGGACGACAAGGCCGCCTCCGACGCGGTCAAGGTGAACGCGACCGACACCGCCTGCGAGGTCTCCCGGACCAGCTTCCCGGCCGGCCACGTCGTGCTGGACATCAGCAACAAGGGCTCCAAGACCACCGAGGTCTACGTCTACGGCGAGGGCGACAAGATCGTCACCGAGCGGGAGAACATCGGCCCCGGCACCAAGGCCAGCATCAACGCCGAGATCAAGGCCGGCTCGTACGAGATCGCCTGCAAGCCCGGCATGGTCGGCGACGGCATCCGCCAGAAGATCACCGTCACCGGCGCGGGCGGCAGCGCCGCGCCGACCGACCCGCGCCTGGCCGCCGCCGTCGACTCCTACCGCAAGTACGCCCAGGAGCAGGCCGACGCCACCATCCCGGCCGTCGAGGCCTTCGCCGCCGCGATCAAGTCGGGCGACGTGGAGAAGGCCAAGTCGCTGTACGCGCCCTCGCGCACCGGCTGGGAGCGCACCGAGCCGGTCGCCGAGAGCTTCGGCGACGTCGACCCGAAGACCGACACCCGCGAGGACAAGCTGGAGCAGGGCCAGGAGTGGACCGGCTGGCACAAGCTGGAGAAGTCGCTCTGGGCCGACGCGAAGATCGGCGACGACGAGAAGAAGCTCGCCGACCAGCTGGTCGCCGACCTCAAGGACTGGCAGAAGAAGATCCCCGAGGCGGAGATCACCGCGACCAGCATGGCCAACGGCGCCAAGGAGCTGCTGGACGAGGTCGCCACCAACAAGATCACCGGCGAGGAGGACCGCTACAGCCACACCGACCTGGCCGACTTCCAGGCCAACGTCGAGGGCGCGCAGAAGGCCTACGAGCTGCTGAAGCCGGTCGCCTCCGAGAAGGACGCGGAGCTGGCGAAGACGCTGGACTCCGAGTTCACCGCCATCAACACCCTGCTGGCCAAGTACAAGCAGGCCGACGGCTCCTTCACCTCCTACGACAAGGTCACCGAGGCCGAGCGCAAGACCTTCTCCGACGCGGTCAACTCGCTGGGCGAGCCGCTGTCGAAGCTGGCCGCCGCCGTGGTCGTCAAGTAACGGCGGCACCCACCCGCAGCACCACCCCCACCGACGCCGTGGCGGCCCGCGATCCGGCCGCCACGGCCTCCGTGGGTCAGCGCAGAAGACCGGCACAGTAGAAGGGCCCGCCCGCCGATGGACACGGAGCACGAGCAGCAGAACGGGACGCCGTCCACCCCGGACGCCACCGAGAGCGGGGGCGCGGTCAGCCGGCGCGCCGTCATCGGCTGGGCCGGGGCGGGCGTCGCGCTCGGCGCCGCCGCCGTCGGCTCGGTCGCCGTGGCGACCCGCCGGGACGACGCCGTTCCGGTGGCCGCGCCGGTCGGCGCCGAGGTGCCGTTCTACGGGGAGCACCAGGCGGGCATCTCCACCCCGGTCCAGGACCGGCTGCACTTCGCCGCCTTCGACGTCTCCGAGAAGGCCACCCGGGACTCCCTGGTCAAGATGCTCAAGGAGTGGACCAAGGCGGCCGCCGCGATGACCGGCGGGCGCGAGGTCGGCACCGGGGCGGTGCCCGACTCGGCGGAGGCGCCGCCGGACGACACCGGCGAGGCCCTCGGCCTGCCCGCCTCCCGGCTCACCCTGACCATCGGCTTCGGGCCGAGCCTGTTCGAGAAGGACGGCGTGGACCGCTTCGGCCTCCTGGCCAAGCGCCCCGAGGCCCTGATCGACCTGCCGAACTTCAAGGGCGACAAGCTCGACCCGACCCGCAGCGGCGGCGACCTCTGCGTCCAGGCCTGCGCGGACGACCCGCAGGTCGCCGTGCACGCGATCCGCAACCTGGCCCGGATCGGCATGGGCACCGTCAACATCCGCTGGTCGCAGCTCGGCTTCGGCAAGACCTCCTCGACCACCCCGGACGCGCAGACCCCGCGCAACCTGATGGGGTTCAAGGACGGCACCCACAACATCGCGGGCACCGACACCGCGAAGCTGGCCGACCACGTCTGGGCCGCCCCCGGCGACGGCCCGGAGTGGATGACCGGCGGCTCCTACCTGGTCGCCCGGCGGATCCGGATGCACATCGAGACCTGGGACCGCACCGGGCTCAAGGAGCAGGAGGACGTCTTCGGCCGCACCAAGGGCGAGGGCGCGCCGTACGGCAGGGCCAAGGAGCACGACGCGCCGGACCTCAAGGCGATGCCCGCGGACTCGCACGTCGCGCTCGCCCACCCGGACGCCAACAACGGCCTGATGATCCTGCGCCGCGGCTTCTCCTTCACCGACGGCACCGACGGCCTCGGCCGCCTGGACGCGGGGCTGTTCTTCCTCGCCTACCAGCGCGACACCCGCAAGGCCTTCGTCCCGCTGCAGAACCGCCTGGCGGCGAGCGACAAGCTCAACGAGTACATCCAGCACGTCGGTTCCGCCCACTTCGCCTGCCCCGCGGGCGTGCGCAAGCCGGGGGAGTGGTGGGGCCAGGCCCTCTTCGGCTGATCCCCGCCCGACCCCCTCGTACCACCTCGACACCCCGGGAGCCCGCGTGTTCGGCAACTACCTGATCGGCCTGCGCGAAGGCCTCGAAGCCAGCCTGGTCGTCTGCATCCTGATCGCCTACCTGGTCAAGACCGACCGCAAGGACAAGCTGCCGCCGGTGTGGATCGGCGTCGCCTCGGCCGTGGCGCTCTCCATGGCCTTCGGCGCGGTGCTCCAGTTCGGCTCCTCGCAGCTCACCTTCGAGGCCCAGGAGGCGCTCGGCGGCACCCTGTCGATCGTCTCGGTCGGCCTGGTGACCTGGATGGTGTTCTGGATGCGCCGCACCGCCCGGCACCTGAAGACCGAGCTGCACGGCAAGCTGGACGCGGCGCTCGCGATGGGCACCACGGCCCTGGTGGTCACCTCCTTCCTGGCCGTCGGCCGCGAGGGCCTGGAGACCGCGCTGTTCATCTGGTCGGCCGTGCAGGCCACCGACGACGGCTGGAACCCGCTGGTCGGCGCCGCGCTCGGCCTGCTCACCTCGGTGGTGCTCGGCTGGCTGTTCTACCGGGGCGCGCTGAAGATCAACCTGGCCAAGTTCTTCACCTGGACCGGCGCGATGCTGGTCGTGGTCGCGGCCGGGGTGCTCGCCTACGGGGTGCACGACCTCCAGGAGGCCGGCTGGCTGCCCGGTCTGCACAGCCTGGCCTTCGACATCTCCGGCGCGGTTCCCAAGGACAGCTGGTACGGCACCCTGCTGAAGGGCGTGTTCAACTTCCAGCCGGACCCGACGGTGCTGCAGCTGGCGGTCTGGCTGGCCTACCTGCTGCCCACGCTGGCAGTGTTCTTCAACCTCTTCGGCGGCGGCCGGGCGAAGCCCGCCCCGCGGGTGGCCGCCAAGTCGGCCTCCTGACACCGCGGTTCGACCCCTCACCGCCCCGCCCGGCAGCCGCCGGGCGGGGCGGTTTCGTCGAGGCGGCGCCCATTGCCGCCAGTTCCGGCCAGCCCCGGCCGAAACAAGTCAGGAAAGCGACGAAAACGGTCAGCTCTGACAATCTGCAGCCCCAGTGGAACCGTTCCGCCACGGCCTTCGTACTAAGGGTGACAGCTCCATGCCATTACCCACCCATGGGGGGATCATGACCGTTCGCAGGCCTGCCAGGTTAGTCGCCGCCGGTGTCGCCGCCCTCGCGGCGACGGTTCTGCTCACCGCGTGCGACGACGTGAAGTACACGGACGACAAGCCGGGCGACCCGAAGGCGAGCGCCGCCGGGGCCACCGTCCCCGGTGACCCGATGGCCGGCCAGGCGGCCGGTTCGCGGTGCAAGAGCGACGAGGTCACCGCCACCGTGCAGATCAAGGGCGCGGGCTCGGCCATGCTGACGATCAAGAACAAGAGCGACCACAACTGCACCCTGTACGGTTACCCGGGCTTCGGCGGGCTGAAGGCCGACAACAGTGCGGACGCGCTGTCGGCCAACCGCGAGGCGCACCCCGGGCCGGCGGTGCTGACCACCCTGAAGCCCAACAAGTCCGGGTACGCGGGCCTCAAGTGGACGGCCTGCGACAAGGCGGACGCCGGCTGCCACGTGCTCACCGGCCTCCAGGTCACCCTGCCGGACGAGACCGCGCCGGTCACCGCCGAGGTGCTCGGCACCGACGGCAAGCCGGCCGGCCAGCTGCTGGTCTCGGCCGCCGGGCTGACCACCGGCACCCTGCAGCCGAACAACGAGAAGGTCCTGTTCAACTGACGCCGCCCGGCTGACGCCGTTCGACGACGCCTTGCGACCCACGACGCGCCGGAGCCCCCGGGGCGGTTCCTCGAAACCGCCCCGGGGGCTCCCGGCTCCGTCCTCCCGGACCGTTACTGGCTCTTGATCGAGTCCAGGACGTCCAGCTTCGCCGCCCGGTGGGCCGGCCAGAGAGCGGCCAGCAGACCGATCACGGCGGCCGCGAGCAGGAAGCCGGCGATCTGCACCGGCGGCACCACGGTGGTGACGTCCTTCAGACTGTCCGCCAGCGTGCGCACGCCCGCCCAGGCGACCAGGACGCCGAGGCCGACGCCCACCAGCCCGCCGAACAGCGCGATCAGCAGCGACTCCAGCCGGACCATCCGACGGATGCCGAGCCGGTCCAGGCCGATCGCCCGCAGCATGCCGATCTCCCGGCGGCGCTCGAACACCGACATCGCCATGGTGTTGACCACGCCGAGCACCGCGATGACCACGGACATGCCGAGCAGCCCGTACATCATGTTCAGGATCCCGGTGACCATCTTGCGGTTCTCCGCCTTGATCTCCTTCTCGCCCTTGACCGCGATCAGCGGGTTGCCGCCGGACGCGTCGCGCAGCGCCTGCTTCAGCTCGGGGGTGGCGCCGTTCGTGCCCTTGACCAGGATCTTCTCCAGCCCGGAGCCGGGCTTGGCGTGCGGGCCGACCACGGCCTCCGGGGCGACGATCGAGGCCAGCGCGGTATTGGCCTCCAGGATGCCGCCGACGGTCAGCGAGCCCTCGACGCCGTCCGGGTAGGTGACGGCGAGGGTGTCGCCGACCTTGTACCCGGCCTGCTCGGCGCGGCCCGAACTGACCAGGAGCCTGCCCTGCCGGAGGGCGTCCGGGGAGCCCTCGGTGACCTTGACGGTGGCCACCTGGTCGATGGTCGCGGCGTCCACCGCGGTGATCCACTCGCTGTCGTCCCCGTTCGGCCCGGTCCGGACGGACATGCTGCGTTCGGCGCTCACCACGCCGACGCCGGGCGCCTTGGCGATCTGGGTGGCGATCTCGGGGGAGAGCGAGGAGAAGTTCTGCATCGCGACCGTGTAGTCGGCCTTGAGGTCGGTCGCGGCGGCCTTGTCCACCGCCTCGTTCACCGAGGCGCCGATCACGGTCAGCGAGGTGATCAGGGTGACCCCGACGGTCAGCGCCGAGGCCGTGGCGGCGGTGCGGCGCGGGTTGCGGATCGCGTTCTCCTCGGCCAGCTTGCCCGGGGCGCCGTACAGGGTGCGCAGCAGCGGGGCGATCAGGGTGATCAGCGGCCGGGACAGCAGCGGGGTCAGCACGAACACGCCGATCAGCAGCGCGCCGGCGCCGACGCCGACCAGCTTGACCTCCTTGCCGCCCACGCCGGCCGCCAGCGCGGCGAGGCCGGCCAGGGAGAACAGCAGGCCGATGGTGTTGCGGACCAGCAGGCCCTTCTGGGTGGCGGGCTGCTCGGCCGAGCTCATCGCGGCCACCGGGGCGATCCGGGAGGCCCGGCGGGCGGGCAGCCAGGCGGCCAGTACCGTGACCAGCACGCCGACCGCGAGCGCGGCGACCACCGTGCCCGGCGCGACGATCAGCGGGCCGTCCGGCAGGTTCGCGTCCATCGGGCCGTTGAGCAGCGACTTGAGCCCGACGGCGATGCCGATGCCCGCCAGCAGGCCGGTCACCGACGCGGTCAGGCCGACCAGCAGCGCCTCGACCAGCACCGAGCGGGTGATCTGGCGGCGGGTGGCGCCGACGGCGCGCAGCAGGGCCAGCTCCTTGGTGCGCTGGGCGACCAGCATGGTGAAGGTGTTGGCGATGATGAAGACGCCGACGAACAGCGCGATGCCGGCGAAGGCCATCAGGAAGGTGGTCAGGAAGGTGGTGCCCTTCCTGATCATCTCGTCCTGCTCGTCGGCGAGTTCGCGGCCGGTCCTGGCCTCGATGGAGTCGCCCTGCGGGACGGCCTGCTTGACGGCGGTGAGCAGCGCGGCGTCGTCGGTGCCCGGCCGGGCCCTGACGTCCAGCTCGGCGAAGCGGCCCGGGCTCAGGTAGAGCCGCTGCGCGGTGGCGGTGTCGAAGGCGGCCAGCGAGCCGCCGGCCACCACGCGCGGGTCGTTGGTGTGCACGGTGCCGGTGAGCTTCAGCTGCATCACCGGGCCGTTGACGGCGACCCGGACGGTGTCGCCGACCTGGTAGCCGCCCTTGGCGGCGGTCCTTGCGTCCAGCGCGATCTCGGTGGCGTCCTTCGGGCCGCGGCCCTCGACCAACGGGTAGCGCGGGTCGGTGCCGTCGGCACCCGGCACGTAGTTGGTGCCGGTGGTGGAGAAGCCGTTGCCGATCAGCGCGCCCTTCCGGTCGGCGATGCCGGCGAAGCCGCTGACCACGCCGCGGACCTCGGCGGCGCCGGGCAGCGCGGCGACCTTGGCACGGGTCTCCTCGGTGAGGGTCGGGCTGTCGACGGCCCGGTCTCCGTGGTCGTAGCCGAAGCCGGCGGCCTCGCGGTCGCTGACCGTCACGGCGATGTCGGTGTAGCTCTTGGAGTTCTGGGTCCGGAGCGCGTTGCCGACGGTGTCGGAGAAGACCAGCGTGCCGGCCACGAAGGCGGTGCCGAGCATGACGGCCAGTACCGTCATCAGCAGTCGGGCCTTGTGGGCGAGCACATTGCGCAGTGCGGTGCGGAACATGGGGGAGCGTCAGTCCTGGGGTACTCGGGGACGGGTGGCGTTTCGGGGCCGGGTCCTCAGCTGGTGCGGCCCTTGGCGTCGAAGCGGCGCATGCGGTCCAGGACGGTGTCGGCGGTGGGGTTGTGGAGTTCGTCGACGATGCGGCCGTCGG
>NZ_JBIVSD010000036.1:0-41893 GCF_044756065.1 Kitasatospora sp. NPDC092039
ATATCTGGCGTTGACTTTTGGCACGCTGTTGAGTTCTCAAGGAACGGACGCTTCCTTCGAGCCGCCTTCCAGCAGGCCCTCCGGGCTTCGTTCTTCCGTGTTTCCAGCTTACCAGACGTTTTCCGCTCCGTTTTCCGGAGTTTCATTCGTCCGATTCCCGCTGGCGGGATTTCCTGCGACTTCGTTCCTAAGCCTATCAAGGCTTTCGGAGTGTTCAGTCCGCGGGATTTGCTTCGTCGGAGGGCGCGCATTTCGTGAAACGCGCTCGCCTCGATTCGGCGGTGTCGTAGACACTAACGCCCGGGGCCGACCGTTGTCCAGTCAGTCCCAACCGTTCAAACCTACTAGCCCACCCTCACCACGTCAATGGTTTGACCGGGGTGAGAGGAAGACTAGCAGGTCAGGGGCCTGTCGATCACATCGGCTCAGGCGGCGACGGGCTGGAGGTCCGCCCGGTCGGACTCGTCCAGATCGCCGAACTCCCCGGCCTCGGCGGCCCGGCGGCCCAGCACCAGGGCGTAGAGGAGGAAAGCCGCCTCCGCGAGCACACCGATGGAGATGCGGGCCCAGGTCGGCAGGCCGGACGGGGTCACGAAGGCTTCGAGGACGCCGGAGACCGCCAGGACCGTCGCCAGACCGATCGACATGCCGATGATCGAGCGGCCCTGTTCCGCCAGCGCCACCGACCGGGTGCGCGGACCGGGGTCGATGACGGTCCAGCCGAGGCGCAGGCCGAGGCCGCCGGCCACGAACACCGCGGTCAGCTCCAGCAGGCCGTGCGGGATGAGCAGGCCGAGGAAGACGTCGAGGCGCCCGGCGGAGGCCATCAGCCCGACGCCGATGCCGAGGTTGAGCACGTTGGTCCACATCACGTAGAGCACCGGGATGCCCAGCGCGATCCCGAACAGCAGGCACTGCACGGCGATCCAGGCGTTGTTCGTCCACACCTGTGCGGCGAAGGAACTGGCCGGCCGGTCCGAGTAGTACGACTCGTACTGCCCACCGGGGCGGGTCAGCTCCTGGAGGTGCTCGGGCGCGATCAGGCTGTTGCGGACCTCGGGATGGCTGGCCATCCACCACGCGAGCAGTGCGGTGGCGGCCATCGAGACGACCGCCACCGGGATCCACCAGCGGCGCGCCCGGTAGAGCGCGGCCGGGAAGCTCACCGTGTAGTAGCGGGCGACGTCCTGCCAGCCGTTGGTCCGGGCGCCGGTCACCGCGCTGCGGGCGCGGGAGACCAGGCCGGTCAGCCGACTCACCAGGGCCGGATCCGGCGCGGCGGCCTGGACCTTGGCGAGGTGTCCGGTGGCGCGCTGGTAGAGGGTGACCAGTTCGTCGGCCTCCTCCCCGCTGAGCCGGCGCCGACGGGCGAGGGCGTCCAGTCGGGCCCACTCCCCCTGGTGGGTGGCGACGAAGACGTCCAGGTCCATTTCGGCGGCTCCCTGATCGGCGGCGGGCGCGGACGTGCGTGCGCGGGCGGGTCGGTCCGGGCAGGCGGGTGCCGGCGGACACGTGCGGCCCAGCATGCCAGCAGGGGCCGTCGCCCCGGCCGTCGGGATCTCACTTCCCGTGCGCCCGCCGGGCCCCGTATGTTTGCGGCTGCGGATCAGACGGCGGGGAGCGGGTCACGGGGAGCCGATCCGGGGTGGTTCCCTCCCCCCGGCACCGCCGCCCTCCCCGGGGCCGGATCTCCATGCGCGAGCCGTACGGGCTCCAAGAACGTGAACGGACGGGTGTCTTGAGCAACCTGGTGACGGGTGAGGCGGTCGTCCTCGGCCTCCAGACGGCGAAGCTTCCGAGCCGGGCCCTGGCGATCGTGATCGACCTGCTGGTGGAGTTCGCCGCCCTGCTGGTGTTCACGCTGGCGCTGAGCATCGCCCTGATCGGTCTGGACGGCGCGGCGCTGGCCGCCACGATGATCGGCCTGACCGTCTTCTTCCTGGTGGCCGTCCCCGTGATGGTCGAGACCCTCACCCGCGGCCGCTCGCTCGGCAAGGCCGCGCTCGGCCTGCGGGTGGTGCGCACCGACGGTGGGCCGGTGCGGTTCCGGCACTCGCTGGTGCGCGGGCTGGTCGGCTTCTTCGAGATGATCGTGCTGACCGGTGCCCCGGCGGTGATCACGTCGGCGGTGCACTCGGACGGCAAGCGGCTGGGCGACATCTTCGCCGGGACGGTGGTCGTCCGCGAGCGCACCCCGGGCGCGGGCGGCTCCGCCTCCCCGCTGCCGCCGGTGCACCCGCACCTCCTGCAGGCGATGGGCCACGAGCTGGTCGCGATGGACCTGTCCGCCGTGCCGGAGCCGCTCTGGCTCGCCATCCGGCAACTGCTCGGCCGGATCCGCCAGTTGGACCCGGCGGTGATGCTCCGGATGTCCACCCGGCTGGCCGAGGACCTGTCCGACCGGATCGGCCACCCGATCGCCCCGGGGCTGCACCCGGCGGCGTACCTGGGCGCGGTGCTCACCGAGCGCCAACGGCGGGAGTGGACGCGGGCCCAGGAGCAGCTGTGGACGGGCAGGGCCGCCTTCACCCCGCCGGCCGCCGCCCAGGTGCCCGCTCCCCGCCCGGCCTCCGGTCCGTTCCCCGCGCCGGTTCCGACGGGCCCGGTCGGCGGACGGCCCGCCCGGGTCCTCGGCCTGCCGGCGCAGCAGCCCGCGCCCGTGGCTCCGGCCCCGCCCGCCGCACCACCGGTGCCCGCCCAGCCCGCCGTCCCCGCCGCACCGCCGGCTCCGTCCTTCGACAAGCCCGCCGCGGACACCGGCTTCGCCCCGCCCGCCTGAACCGGTCCGCCCCGGACCGGGTGGTACGCCCGAGCCGGACCGCTCCGGCCGTACGGCCCGCTACTCCTCCTCCGCCCCCACCCGCCAGGCGTTCGGCGCCGACTCCAGCTCCTCCAGCTCGATCCCCTCCGCCGCCAGCACCACGTCGCCCGCCAGGTGCACGACCTGCTGCTCGCCCGTCTCCAGGTCCGCCACCTGGTAGCGCTCCACCAGCAGCGGCCCCTCGTCCGTCTCGTGGGTGTCGACGCCCTCCAGCAGCCATCCCTGGTCGAGGGTGCGCGGCGCCAGCACCGGCTCGGTGAACGCCACCAGCCGCACCCGCGCGCTCGCCCCCTCCCGCAGCCGCAGCAGCCGGGCGGTGGCGACCAGGAAGCCCGGCGAGCGGCCGGTGAAGGCGTGCGCCCGGTCGTGGCCCTCCGTCGCGTGCTCGCCGCCGGGGTCGGCGGCGTCGGTACGGACCCAGGCCACCCCGTCCACCGCCCCGCCGCGCACCTGCCAGCCGCCGGCCCGCAGTTCCATCCGCAGCGGCCGGGCGCGCGAGTCCAGCGTGAGGTCGGTGCTGCCGAGCACCCGGCCGTCCGGCGCGTAGGTCTTGGAGACGTACCGCCACCCGGCCGCGCCGGGGGCGCAGCTGAAGCGTTCCTCCCCGAGCAGCAGGTGGTCGTGGCTGTCGTGGAGCGAGTACCGGCCGTTGGGCATGCCGGAAAGCCTACGTGCGCGTCCGCGTGCAACCTTCCGCCCGGTGCCCGCATTAGAGCGGCGGACGGCGCGACAAGGCGCCGCCGCCCCGCCGACGCCGACGGCCGGCGCCCCCGGAGGAAGGGCGCCGGCCGTCGGACCGTCAGGCGATGCGGTCAGTAGCGGTACTGCTCCGCCTTGTACGGGCCCTCGACCGGAACGCCGATGTAGTCGGCCTGCTCCTGGGTCAGGGTGGTCAGCTTCACGCCCAGCGCGTCGAGGTGCAGGCGGGCGACCTTCTCGTCCAGGTGCTTCGGCAGCACGTAGACGCCGATCGGGTACTGCTCGGTCTTCGTGAACAGCTCGATCTGGGCGATCGTCTGGTTGGCGAAGGAGTTGGACATCACGAAGGACGGGTGGCCGGTCGCGTTGCCCAGGTTCAGCAGGCGGCCCTCGGACAGCATGATGATGGTGTGGCCGTCCGCGAAGCGCCACTCGTGGACCTGCGGCTTGACCTCGGTCTTCACGATGCCCGGCAGCTTCGACAGGCCCGCGATGTCGATCTCGTTGTCGAAGTGGCCGATGTTGCCGACGATCGCCTGGTGCTTCATCTTCTCCATGTGCGAGGCGAGGATGATGTCCTTGTTGCCCGTGGTGGTGATGAAGATGTCGGCGATCGAGACGACCTCCTCCAGGGTGGTGACCTGGTAGCCGTCCATCGCGGCCTGGAGCGCGCAGATCGGGTCGATCTCGGTGATGATCACGCGGGCGCCCTGGCCGCGCAGCGACTCGGCGCAGCCCTTGCCCACGTCGCCGTAGCCGGCGACGACGGCGACCTTGCCGCCGATCAGGACGTCGGTGGCGCGGTTGATGCCGTCGATCAGCGAGTGGCGGCAGCCGTACTTGTTGTCGAACTTCGACTTGGTGACGGCGTCGTTGACGTTGATGGCCGGGAACAGCAGCTTGCCGTCACGGTGCATCTCGTACAGGCGGTGGACACCGGTGGTGGTCTCCTCGGTCACGCCCTTGATCGTGGCGGCGACCTCGGTCCACTTGTTCGGGGTGTCCTTGAGGGTGCGGTTGAGCAGCTCCAGGATGATCCGGAACTCGTCGTTGTCCGCGGTGGACGGGTCCGGCGCGGCACCGGCCTTCTCGAACTCGACGCCCTTGTGGATCAGCAGGGTGGCGTCGCCGCCGTCGTCCAGGATCATGTTCGGGGTCTTGCCGTCAGGCCAGGTCAGGGCCTGCTCGGTGCACCACCAGTACTCCTCCAGGGTCTCGCCCTTCCAGGCGAAGACCGGCACGCCCTGCGGGTTCTCCGGGGTGCCCTCCGGGCCGACGGCGATGGCCGCGGCCGCGTGGTCCTGGGTGGAGAAGATGTTGCAGGAGCACCAGCGGACCTCGGCACCGAGCGCCGTCAGGGTCTCGATCAGGACGGCGGTCTGCACGGTCATGTGCAGCGAGCCGGTGATCCGGGCGCCGGCCAGCGGCTGCGCCTCGGCGTACTCGGCGCGGATCGCCATCAGACCGGGCATCTCGTGCTCGGCCAGCTGGATCTCCTTGCGGCCGAACGGCGCCAGGGAAAGGTCGGCGACCTTGAAGTCACCGGTGATGTCGGTCGACATGCGTCTGCTCCTCGCTGAGGGGGGTGGGGCCATAGGTCCGGGCGTGCGTCGCGCGCGTCAGGCCGTACGGGTGCACGGCCACGCCGGAAGGGCCGGGTCCGTGGTGGTGGACCGGCTTCCGTTGCGCAGCACAAACCGTCGGAGGACCTCTCTCCCTCGACCGGCGCACACCCCACGGGTGCCGACCGCCGATCGACCGCCATCAGCAGCGACGTTCTGGCTCTGGTGACGAATCTACACCGACGGCCCTGCCGGTCGTCCGCCGATGACCGATTTCGGCCCCCGCCCCGACCCGCTCCCGGGCCCGGCCGCGGACCGGGGTCAGTGCGCCCCGCCCGGGCCGGGACCGCCCGGCGTGGCGGCCGGGTCGTCGCCCGCCGCGGCCTTCTCGGCGCTGTAGACGTCGGGCTCCAGGTAGATCGCCCGGGCGATCGGGACGGCCGCGCGGACCCGCTCCTCGGCGGCGTCGATCGCCTCCGCCACCCGGGCCGCGCTGTCCTCCGCGTTGACGGCCACCTTGGCGGCGACCAGCAGCTCCTCCGGGCCGAGGTGCAGGGTGCGCATGTGGATCACCCGGGTGACCGTCTCACCGTCCACCAGCGCCTCGCGGATCCGGTGCACCGACTCCTTGTCGGCCGACTCGCCGAGCAGCAGCGACTTGGTCTCCAGGGCGAGCACCACGGCGATCGCCACCAGCAGCACGCCGATGCACAAGGTGCCGACGCCGTCCCAGACACCGTCCCCGGTGATCACGGTGAGCCCGACGCCGAACAGCGCGAGCACCAGGCCGATCAGCGCGCCGGTGTCCTCCAGCAGCACCACCGGCAGCTCCGGCGCCTTGGCGGTGCGGATGAACTGCACCCAGCCCTGTCGGCCCTTGGCCTTGCTGGACTCCCGCATCGCGGTCAGGAAGGACCAGCCCTCCATGGCGATGGCGAAGACCAGCACGCCGACGGCCCAGCCCCAGGCGTCCAGCGTCTCCGGGTGGCTGATCTTGTGCCAGCCTTCGTAGACCGCGAACAGGCCACCGACGCTGAACAGCACGATGGCCACCAGGAAGCCGTACACGTAGCGCTCGCGGCCGTACCCGAAGGGGTGCTCCTCGTCGGCCGCCCGGCGCGCCCGCTTGCCGCCGACCAGCAGCAGCACCTGGTTGCCGGAGTCGGCCACCGAGTGCACGCCCTCGGCCAGCATCGAGGAGGAGCCGGTGAAGCCGAAGGCGGTGAACTTGGCCGCCGCGATCGCCAGGTTCGCGGACAGCGCCGCGATCAGTGCCTTGGTGCCGCCTTCGGTACTCATGCCTTCGCAATCCTCACGGGTCGATCTGCTCGACGGGGCGATCTGCTCGTCGAGCGCTTACCGTACCGGCCGGGGGGCTCCGACCGGCCGACGTCTCAGGACTGCGCGGCGGCGAGCCCCAGGTAGACGGCGGCGAAGTCGGTCAGCGCGACCAGGTCGGCCAGCGCGTGCAGCGCGTCCGGCCGGGCGCTCGCGTACTCGGTCAGCCGGACGTCGTGCGCGGCGGCCAGCCGGTGCGCCCTGGTCACCCCGAAGCCGCGCGGCCCGGGGTCGTCCTCCGGCACCTCGGCCGGGCCGTCCTGCCCGTCCTGCCCGTCCTCCGCCGTACCGGCCGCGCCCGGGGCGTGCCGCAGCAGCAGCACCTGGAGGTGCAGCGGGTCCGGCTCCTCGACGCGGTCGCGGAAGAAGTCGTCCGGGTCGGCGCCCCCGCCCAACTGCCCGGTGAACATGCCCCGGTGGGCGGTGAGCACCTGCGGCAGCGGCCCGGCCAGCGCCGGGCGGCCGGCCCGGTCGGCCAGCTGGGCGGCGAACCGGGCGACGGCCGCCCCGGCGATCGGGCCCTCGGCCCACAGCAGCGGGACCGTCCCGGCCAGCCGGGCGGCCAGGCCCTTCGCCGGGTTGGTGTACGCGGCGGCGTCCGGGCGGCAGCGCACGGCGGTGGCGTCCAGCAGGTCGGCGACGGCCGGCAGCGCGTCGTACGGGAGCTGGGTGAGTCCGATCTTCTGGGCGAGCGCCAGCAGCGGGGTGAGGTGGGACCAGAGCGCCGCCGGGTCCTCGGGCGGCAGGTCCGGCTCGGCGGCCGGGACGGGGGCGAGGTCCTCCGGCGCCACCGAGGCCACGAACGGCAGCGGCAGCGCGCGCACCTGCAGCGCGGCCTCGGCCAGCGCGCTGCCGGGCGGGGCGGTGACGACGATCGCGCAGCCGCGCGCGTACGCCTGCTCGGCGAGGCCGACCAGGCCCTGCTCGCCGCCGTCGGCGGAGCTGATCACCAGCAGGTCCAGCGGGCCCGCCCAGCCGGGCAGCTGCCAGCCGAGCCCGGCGGTGAGGGCGGGCGGGGCGCCGGCCCGGTCGGCGCGCGGGGCGGCCGCCTCGGTCGGCGGCAGCGGGGTGACCAGGGAGGCCGTACCGGCCAGCGCGGACAGCATCTCGGCGGCGGTCAGCGCGCTGCCGTGCCCGGCGACCAGGACGGCGCGCGGGCGGCCGTCCGGACGCAGCCGGTCCAGGCCGGCCGCCTCGGCCTGCCGCAGCGCGGTGCGGACCCGCGCGCCGGCGCCGGCCAGGGCCAGCAGGGCGCGGTCGCGGTCGGCGCGCCGGAGGGCGGCCGGATCGTCGAGCAGGGTGTCGTCGAGCATGCGGCAAACCTCCGGCTGCGGTCCTGGGCGCGCGTTCCGTTGCGCGCCGGGCGGTCGGGACGGGGCGGCCGGCCCCCCGCGGGTGCGGGGAAGCCTTTCGCGACCTGCGGTGGAACGTCGAAGTCGGGGCTTCGCCCCCAGGATCAGGCCGGGCGGCGGGCCTCGTCCACCAGGAGGACCGGAATGCCCTCGCGGACCGGGTACGCGAGGCCGCAGTCCGTACCGGTGCAGACCAGCTCGGGCTGCTCCTCGGTGCCGCCCTCGACGAGCGTGGCCCGGCACTGCGGGCAGAGCAGGATCTCCAGCAGGAAGGATTCGAGCTTCATGGGGCTCTCCAGGGTTCGTGGGTGGCACGGAGGTGCCCCGGCCGTTAGGAAACCCTACCGGCCGGGGCACCGGGGCCCGTGATCAGGCGCGGGCCCCGGTCGCGGTGCTCGGGCGCGGGGTCAGCCGCGGACGACGGCGAGCACGCCGTCGCGCAGCTCGGCCATCCTGGCCGGGTCCTTGGCCTCGACGTTCAGGCGCAGCAGCGGCTCGGTGTTGGAGGCGCGCAGGTTGAACCACCAGTCCGGGCCGGCCACGGTCAGGCCGTCCAGCTCGTCCACCGTGACGCCCTCCGCGCCCGCGTAGGCGGCGCGGACGGCGGCGGTGCTGGCGGCCTGGTCGGCCACGGTGCTGTTGATCTCGCCGGAGGCGGCGTAGCGGTCGTACTCCGCGGTGAGCTCGGACAGCGTGCCCGGCTGCCCGCCGAGCGCGGCCAGCACGTGCAGCGCGGCCAGCATGCCGGTGTCGGCGCGCCAGAAGTCGCGGAAGTAGTAGTGCGCGGAGTGCTCGCCGCCGAAGACGGCGTCGGTCTCGGCCATCTCCTGCTTGATGAAGGAGTGGCCGACCCGGGTGCGCACCGGCTTGGCGCCGAGCTCGCGGACCACCTCGGGGACGGTCCAGGAGGTGATCAGGTTGTGGATGATCGTCGGCTCGGCCTCGCCGGCGGCCCGGGCGCGGGCGATCTCGCGGGCGGCGACCAGGGCGGTGATCGCGGACGGGGAGACCGGCTCGCCGCGCTCGTCCACGACGAAGCAGCGGTCGGCGTCGCCGTCGAAGGCCAGGCCCAGGTCGGCGCCGACCTCGCGGACCTTGGCCTGGAGGTCGACCAGGTTCTTCGGGTCGAGCGGGTTGGCCTCGTGGTTCGGGAAGGTGCCGTCCAGCTCGAAGTACATCGGGACGAGCTCGATCGGCAGGCCGTCGAAGACGGTCGGCACGGTGTGGCCGCCCATGCCGTTGCCGGCGTCCACGGCGACCTTCAGCGGACGGATCGCGGTGAGGTCGACCAGGCCCAGCAGGTGGTCGGCGTAGCCGCGCAGGGTGTCCTGGGCGGAGAGCGAGCCCGGCTCCACGTCCTTGACCGGGACGGTGACGGTGTCGTCCTCGGCGGTCCAGGACTCGACCAGCTCGCGGATCTCGGACAGGCCGGTGTCCTGGCCGACCGGGGCGGCGCCGGCCCGGCACAGCTTGATGCCGTTGTACTGGGCCGGGTTGTGGCTGGCGGTGAACATCGCGCCGGGCAGGTCGAGGCTGCCGCTGGCGTAGTACAGCTGGTCGGTGGAGCACAGCCCGATCTGCACCACGTCGGCGCCGTAGGACGCGGCGCCCTCGGCGAAGGCCACGCTCAGCGACGGGGAGGAGGGCCGCATGTCGTGCCCGACCACGATCGCGGTCGCGCCGGTGACCTGCACGAACGCGGCGCCGAAGGCCCGGGACAGGCTCTCGTCCCACTGGTCCGGGACGACGCCCCGGACGTCGTACGCCTTCACGAGCTGCTTGAGGTCGCGCACTGCGGCTCCACCCTGGTCTTAGGACTGATCACGGAACGTCTGGGCCACCGCGCGTCCGGCAGACGGGCGCGGTGACGGTAGACGGGCAGCGTACCCGGGCCGGACGAACGCCCCGTGCCGGGTGAGTCCTCAGTTGTCGGGCGAGCGCAGGACCCGGAGGTGGCCGCGGCGGCCGCCCTCGGTGGACTCGCCCTCGGGGGCGCGGCCCTGACGGGGGGTCTGCGGGCGGGCGGCCTCGCGCACGGCGTTGGCCAGTGCCTCCAGGTCGTCGCTGCTGCGGCGCAGCGGCCCGGCCTCGGCGGCGAGCCGGACGACCTCCCAGCCGCGCGGGGCGGTGAGGCGCTCGGCGTGCTCGGCGCACAGGTCGTAGCAGTGCGGCTCGGCGTAGGTGGCGAGCGGCCCGAGGACGGCGGTGGAGTCCGCGTAGACGTACGTCAGCGTCGCGACGGCCGGCCGGCCGCACGCGGTCCGCGAACAACGACGTACAGAGCTCACGAGGGTGGACGGTACCGCACTCCCCGCCGGGGAGCGAAGACCGCCTGCCCGGAGGGGGTGCCGTGTCGCCGTCCGGGCGCCGGGGGCGTGTATCCGCCGCCCCGTGCGATTCCCCGTCGGAGTGGTCCACTTCCGACCGTCCAAGGACTACCCTCGGCAGTGATATGGACAGCTCCGCACCGCAGTCATCGACAGGCCCAGCGCGCCGCCCCCGGCACCGCGACCGGCACGGCAGGGGCCTGCGCGGCCCGCTGGCGCCGCCCCAGGTGCCGATCTCGCTCACCCGCTCCGAACTGTTCGACGACTACGTGCGCGAGTCGGTGGAGCGTCTCGAACGGCGTTGGCCGCAGCTGATCGAGGTGGAGTTCGCCGTCCAGGAGGTGCCGCTGCACGAGCCGGACGGCGCCGACGCCGACGACGGCGTGCCGCTGGGGCGGGTCTCGCCGGGCCAGCAGGGGCGCAAGAGCCAGATCGTGGTGTACCGGCGGCCGGTGGAGATCCGGGCGAAGACCCGGGAGGACCGCGCGGCGCTGGTGCACGAGATCCTGATCGAGCAGGTCGCCGAGCTGCTGGGGCTGTCCCCGGACGCCATCGACCCGCGCTACGACGAGGACTGAGCCCGACGGGGCGGCACCCGGAGGTGCCGCCCCGTCGGCCGCTCAGCGCAGCACGACGCCCGGGTCCTGGCCGGCCTGCGGGACCTTGACGGTGCTGCGGTCGTCGCGCAGCGCCTGGACGGTGAACATCGGCACGTCCTTGGCCGGCAGCGACAGCATCCGGGCCGCCGTCACCGGGCCGCCTGAGACGGTCTCCACGGTGAGCGCGAAGACGCCGTTCAGCCCGGCGGGCTCGGGTGCCGGGAGGGCGACCGTGCCGCCGGCCGGGAGCTGGACCTCCTTGGTGGCCGGGGTGCCGCCGCCGCTGCCGGCCGAGGCGGTGACCCGGACGGTGGCGGCCTCGCCGCTGGAGGTCAGGTAGAGCGTGGAGGCGCCGGCCCGGTTGTCGGCGACGGTGGCGCGGGCGCCGACCGGGTTGCTGCCGGCCAGCCAGGCCGCGTCGCTCTTGCCGTTGGCCGCCGCCCGGTCGATCCGCAGCCCGGCCACCACCGGGGTGCGGTGCTTGTCGTCGCTGGGCGACAGCCGCAGCCCGGCGACCTCGTCCCGGGTGACCTTGCCGAGGTCGACGGCGGCCACCATGCCCGCCTTGACGTGGATCGACTCGTTGCCGGCCGGGCTGAACCAGCCGTTCTTGCCGGACAGTTGGACCTTCAGGTCGGCGTCGTCCTCCGGCGGCGCCCAGACCACCAGGCGGGCGGAGGCGGTGTCGGCGGGCAGGCCGGGCAGCACCTGGACGGGTGCCGGGTCGGCCGAGGCCGGGATCCAGTCGGCGCCCTTGCCGGCGTCGGCGGCGTGCAGCGCGGCACCGACCCGTCCGGAGCGCACCACCACGTGCACCGCGAGGTCGGCGACGGCGCCCTTGCTGAGGGTGGACAGCAGGACGGCCTGGGAGCTGCCGGGCGAGACGGTGATGCCGTTCGCGGCGTCGTTGTCGATCAGGCCCTTGTCGCCGTACAGCTTGATGTCCACCACCGCGGCGGAGGACTCGGGGTTGACCAGGCTGACGTAGTCGACCCGGTCGCCGGCGGTGCTGGCCCCGGCGAACCAGAAGCTCGTCCCGGCCGGGGTGCAGGTCAGGCCGGACAGGCCCAGGCCGCGCTGCTCGGTGACCACCGTGGTCTGGGTGACGGTGAAGCCGGGGGCGAGGGCGCCGGTGGCGACGGCCCCGGTGCCGGGCGCGGTGTCGCCGTTGGCGGCCGGGCCGGTGGCGGGGGTGCCGGGCTTGGGCACGGTCAGCCGGGCGTCGGCGGGCGCCGCGTTCTTGTCCTGGACCGGGGCGCTCGGGGCGGCCGAACCGGTCGGCGCCGGGGCGGCGGGCGGAGCCGGGGCCGCCGGCGCGGCGGTCGGCTGGGCGGCGGGCACGGCGGGCGCGGCCGCGTCGGAGAGCCAGCCGGCCCCGCCGGTGGCGGAGCCCGTCCCGGGCGGGGTGTAGGCGGTGAGCGTGGTCGAGCCGGTCAGGCCCTGGACCGGCTGGGGGCAGACCGCCGACGTTCGCTCTACCTGCGCGGTGGTCGGGGCGGCGCCGGTGGCCGCCTTGGCCGGGACGGCCGGCGCGCGCAGCTGGGCGATGCCGAACACCGCCGCGAGCACCACGGCCGCGGCGAGCAGGGACTGGGTGGTCCTGGCCGCGCCGCCGGCCCCGGACCCTCCGCCGAACGGGCCGCGACCGGAGCGGGCGGCCTCGGCCGGGCCGGACGGCTCCGCCGCGAAGGCGGGCCCGGTCGGCTCGGCGGCGCCGGACTTCTTCCTGAATGCGGGCTTCTTCATCGCGGGTCAGCTCCCCGATCCGTGCTGGTGCGGGTACCGGCCGGGGCCGTTGGGGTCGTTCGGGTCGTAGTAGGGCTCGCCCTGCCGGCCGGGCTCCCAGGGCTGCTGCTCCGGCTGCCGGCTGCCGTCGTACCCGTGGGCGTCGTAGCCGTACGGCTGCTGCTCGGCGGGCTGGTACGGCTGCTCGTAGCCCTGCTGCCGGTGCGCGTCGTAGCCCTGGCCGTCGTACCCCTGGCCGCCGTACGGCGCGGCGACCGGCTGCTGGGCCGCGTACTGGTCGTAGCTGTACGGGTCGGCCTGCTGGTACGCCTGGTACGGGTCGGCGTACTGCTCGGCGTCCTGGACGGCGGCGGCCGCCTGGACGGCCCCGGTCACCGGCTCGCCGGTCGGCTGCGCCGGGATCGCGCCCGGGCGGTCGTACACCCCGGACTCGTCGGCACCGCCCTCGGTGCCCTCGGCACCCTCGCCGCGCTCGGCCATCCGGCGGGCCCGGCGGCTGCCGGGGGCGGGGGCCTGCGCCTGGGCGGCGGCGGCCAGCGCGGCGGCGGCGACCACCTCCTCGGGCAGGTCGTCGTCCTTGTGGCTGCGGCGGCCGGGCAGGGCCAGCACCAGGATGGTGAGGCCGAGCAGCACCTGGGCCCAGATCCAGCCGGTGTGGGCGGCGCCGCCCTCCCGGGTGACGCTCAGCTTCCCGCCGGCGGCCGGGAGCTTGAAGCCCTGCGCCCAGCCGTCGACCGTGGTGGGCTCCAGCGCGGTGCCGTCCACGGCGGCCTTCCACTCCGGGGCGGCGGACTCGGCGAGCCTCAGCACCCGGCCGTCCGGACCGGCCGGGACGGTGGCGGACAGGTCGCGGGCCCCGGACGGGACGACCACCGGGTTGGCGCCCGGGGCGGTGATCACCGCGCGGACCGCGGGGGTGCCGTTGACCTGCCAGAGCGCGGCGGCGCCGTCCTGGTTGGCCTTGACCAGGCCGGGGGTGGTGTCCAGGACGTCCTTGAAGACGTCGATCACCGGTTGCTGGACCAGCACGTAGGCGATGCCGTAGCCGGCCAGGGCGCTAGCCTGGTCGGCGCCGGAGCCGGCCAGCAGGCTGCCGACCATCTTGTTCAGGCCGTCCTGGGTGCCGGTCGCCGGGTCGACGGTGGACTCGGCCTGGCCGAGCGTCAGACCGGCGCCGCGCAGCACTGTGTAGCGGACCGCACCGCCGCCCGGCTCCCCGGTGACGACCAGGGTGCGGGCCCGGTCGGTGGTGCCGGCCTCCTCGGCGATGAACGCCGGGACCTGGTCCGACTGGCCGCGGTGCAGCGGACCGCCGGCGCCGGTCAGCGCCCACCACAGGCCGGTGCCCAGCGGGGCCAGCACGGCCGCGGCCACCACCAGGGCGGCCACCGGCTGGCGCCAGCCGAAGGCGATCCCGGCCACGCGGGCGTTGGCGCCGTCGGCGCCGATCGCGGCGGCGGCCAGCAGGGCGAGCCCGGCGATCAGGGTGGCCGGGCCGGCCCAGGCGGGCACCGCCGGGCCGCCGGAGGCCGGGGTGACGGAGGTGCCCGCCACCACGACCGAGAAGACCAGTCCGGCGCCGGCCGCGCCCCATGCCGCGAGCACCGCGCGGCGGCGGTCGGCGCGCAGCAGCGCGGCCAGTGCGGCCAGCACGACGCCGGCCGAGAGCCAGATCGGCGGCACCCCGGCGCCGCCCGGGTTGACCAGCAGCAGGCCGGCCGCGCTCGCGCCCGCGCCGTGCAGTCCGGGCAGTCCGGCCTCCAGCAGCAGCCACTGCGGGTGCGACAGCACCGTGAGCGACCACGGTGCCAGCACCGCGACCGGCACCGCCAGGATCACCAGGACGCGCAGGCCGAGCAGCCGCAGCGCGCTGCCGCCGGAGCCGAAGGCGCCGCCGCGCAGCACCGCGACGACCAGCATCGCCAGGCAGAGCGGCACCGCGAGCGCCCACGTTATCGGGACGAAGGCGGTGGCCAGGGTGAGCAGCAGGACGGTCATCCAGACCGGGCGCCAGCCCGGGCGGGCGCCCTGGGCCGCGCTCTCCGCGCGGATGCCGAGGCCGGCCGCGATGGCGGCGGCGCGGGCCAGCGGCGGCAGCAGCACGGCGAGCACGGCGGTGCCGATCCGGCCCTGGGCGAGCGCGCCGGTCGCCGCGGGCAGCAGCGCGTAGGCGGCGCTGGCCCAGGCGCGGACCATCTTGGAGTCCAGCAGCGGCCGGGACACCAGGTAGGCGCTGACCGCGGACAGCGGGACGGCGAGCACCACGATCAGGGTGAGCGCGAGGTCGGCGTGGTCGAACAGCAGCCAGGAGAGCACCGCGAGCACGCCGAGGTACGGCGGTGCGGCGGCGGTGGAGCCGGTGCCGACCGGGTGCCAGGCGTCGGCGTACATCGACCAGAGGCCGCCGGCGCCGTCGGCCGCGGGCAGCAGGGCGCCGCCGAACAGCCCGCCGCCGCCGAGCAGGCCGCGACAGGCGACCAGCGCGAACACCAGCAGGGCGGCGAACAGCACCGGCGCCGGGCGCCGGGCGAGCTTCTTGAGCAGCGCGAACTGCTCGACGACCAGGTCCTCGGCGTCCTCGTCGCCGCCGGCCTCGGCCGAGCCGTGCCGGCCGCCGGTGTCGTCGCCGCCCCCTATCCCGAGCGAGCCGACCACGCCCTCGATCGCCAGCCGGGTGGTGGCGCCGGGGGCCGGGAAGAGCGTGCGGTCGTCCAGGGCGTCCGCCGCCCGGGACCGGGCGCGGCGCTTGCGCGCGGCCAGCAGCCTCGGGAAGCGGACGAGTTCGTGGCCGAGGCCGGCGAGTTCGTCGAACGCCTGGCGCGGGTCCTTGCCGAGCAGGTTGGTGACGGCCCGCACCAGGGTGCCGAGCACCAGTCGCAGCAGGACGTAGGGGAAGAGCACGCCCTTGCAGTTGGCGAGCAGGGTGTAGACGGCGCCGGCCTTGTCCACCCGGTGCGGGTGGGAGGGGCCGCAGTCGATCGCGCGGCGCTCGCGGGCGGACGCCTCGGCGTGCCGCAGCACGGCGTCGGGGGCGACCACCACCCGGTGGCCGGCGGCGTTGACCCGCCAGCAGAAGTCGGTGTCGTCCCGCATCAGCGGGAGGGCCCTGTCGAAGCCGCCGAGCTCCTCGAAGACGTCCCGGCGCACCAGCATTCCGGCGCTGGAGACGGCGAGCACCGGACGGACCTGGTCGTGCTGCCCCTGGTCCTGCTCGCGGCGGTCGAGGCCGGTCCAGCGGCGGCCGGAGCGGGCGATGGTGACGCCGACCTCCAGGAGCTGGCGGCGGTCGTACCAGCTGCGCAGCTTGGGGCCGACCACGGCGGCGCTGGGGGTGGAGTCGGCGACCTGGAGCAGTCGGCGCAGCGCGTCGGTCTGCGGTTCGCAGTCGTCGTGCAGCAGCCAGAGCCACTCGACCGGCCGGGTCTCGCGCGGGCCGCCGCGGCCGAGGTCGTCCTCCTGGGCGAGCGGGTCGCCGAAGTCGTCCCAGCCGCCGGTGACCGGGTCGTAGCCGGAGGGGTCGAGCCGGTACGGCAGGTCCTCCGCGCGCAGCGGCGCGCTGCCCGACACGGCCTCGGCGACGGCGGTGCCGAAGCCGGCCCGGCGGCCGAGGACCAGCGGGCCGCTGTCGGGCAGCCAGTCGGCGAGGGTGTCGGCGAGCAGTTGCGGGGAGTTGTCGGTGGATCCGGTGTCCACGGCGAGGATCCGCTGGACCTGGCGGTCCTGACCGAGGAGGCCGGCCAGGGCCTGCGGGAGCCAGCGGGCGCCGTCGTGCGAGACGACCACGGCGGTGACCAGGTGGCGCGGGTAGGCGGGCGGCCGGGAAGCGGTGTAGCCGCTCTGGTGGCTGTAGACGGTCATCGAGTGCGCGGGCCCCAGTTCTCGGTGGACACAGCCGGTGAACGGCAACCGGATGGCGCACCACACTAACGGCTCCGGGTGGCCGGTTCGTCCGGGGTGTGCGTGCGGAGACGGTGAAGGGGGCCCGGGGAACACGAAAGCGCCCCACCGTCGCGGTGAGGCGCCCGTACAGCTGTGCGGCTGTCCGTCGTTGTCGGTTGGTCAGCGGGGGGCAGGGGCCGCCCGGTCAGACCGCGCTCTTCTTGAGCCGACGGCGCTCGCGCTCGGACAGGCCTCCCCAGATGCCGAAGCGCTCGTCATTGGCGAGCGCGTACTCCAGGCATTCCGAACGGACCTCGCAGGCGAGGCAGACCTTCTTGGCCTCGCGGGTGGAGCCGCCCTTCTCGGGGAAGAAGGACTCGGGGTCGGTCTGGGCGCACAACGCGCGCTCCTGCCAACCGAGTTCCTCCTCGTCCTCCGCGATGCCGTCCCCGATCAACAGCTCAAAGAGCTCGCTCATGTGGCGCGCCTCCTCTGCCCCTACTTGGCGTCCCCGTGGTTGCCGTTGCCTCGTGCGGCTGACGACACGAGTGAAATTACAGTTGCGTCACTCTGGCCCAGTCAAGCCGAGCTCTGGTATTGGGGCCGGGATTCACTCCCTGGCACCAAGCCGTTACGAATAGTGTACATATCCGGACACATCGGACCTTCTGCCTCAAGGTCCTGAACAGTGCCGAACCATCCGCAACCATTCACCAGGTGACGCACGGTCACCGCCACAGGCCGGTCATCGGCCTGCCTTCCCGGCGATCTTCCCATCGAAACATAGAGAGTGATGAATCACCCCATCAGGGCAAGATCCGGACTTAACCCACCCGAATGCCGCATCCTGCGGTTTGACACCGCCCCCGCGGATGCGGTCTCCTTGCCTCTATGTCAGAGTTCGCCAGCCCCCGGAGCGGTTCCGCCCTCCGCCGTGCCGTGAACTTCTGTTGTCGCCTCTGTTCCTGCTGTATCTAGGCGCCCGCGTCCCACCGCGCGCCGCCCCCAGGAAGCACAGAGGCCGCCCGCGACTCCCGTCCCAGGACATCCCGGATCCGGCCGATCCCGACGAACCCGGCCGACTCCTCCGAGGACGACTCCCGTGCGCATGATCCGCATCCGCGAGCGGAACCGCGACCGCAACAAGCTCGCCCGCCGTGGCCCCGCCACCGCCCGTACCGCCCCCGCCCGCACCGGAACCACCGCCGACGCCCGGACCGCCCGGTGGGCCGACGGCCTCAGCGACGTCTCCATCGCGGGCGACCCGCTCGCCTTCCCGCACCTGGCCCGCACCGACCTGCCCGCCCACCCCACCACCGTCGCCGGGTACGCCCGGCTGGTGCGCGAGATCGCCGCCGACCGCGACCGCTGGGAGCCGCTGGTCCGCTACGACGCGCTGACCCGCTGGTACGCCCGGCTGGAGACCGGCCCCGGCTACGAGGTCTGGCTGCTCAGCTGGCTGCCCGGCCAGTCCAGCGGCTTCCACGACCACGGCGAGTCCTCCGGCGTGATGAGCGTCGTCCGGGGCGAGCTGATCGAGCGCTCCCTCACCCTCCCCCAGCCTTCGGCCGGGGGGACCCCCATCGGCTCCGGGGCCCGGGTGCTGCGGCCCGGCGGGCAGCGGGTGTTCTCCTCCGGCTACCTGCACGAGGTCGTCAACGGCGCCCTCGAACCCGCCGTGTCCATCCACCTCTACGCCCCCGGCCTGACCGAGATGAACCAGTACGGCGCCCCCGCCGTCCCCGAGCAGCACCCGGAGCAGCACCCCGGGCGGCAGGCGCAGGCCGGGTCGCACTGACCACCGGCTGACGGGCAGTCCGACCGTGGCAGGATGAGCCCCATGCGCATCGTGGCACTGGCAGGCGGAATCGGCGGAGCGCGCTTCCTGCGCGGACTCCGGGCGGCGGTCGGACCGCAGGACGAGATCACCGTCATCGGCAACACCGGTGACGACATCCACCTCTACGGCCTCAAGGTCTGCCCCGACCTCGACACCGTGATGTACACCCTCGGCGGCGGCATCCACGAGGAGCAGGGGTGGGGCCGGACCGACGAGACCTGGTCCATCAAGGCGGAGATGAAGGAGTACGGCGTCGGCCCCGAGTGGTTCGGGCTCGGCGACCGGGACTTCGCCACCCACCTGGTGCGCAGCCAGATGCTCACCGCCGGGTACAGCCTCAGCCAGGTCACCGAGGCGCTGTGCGTGCGCTGGAAGCCGGGCGTGCGGCTGCTGCCGATGAGCGACGACCGGGTCGAGACCCACGTGCGGATCACCGACGAGCAGGGCAGCCGGGCGATCCACTTCCAGGAGTACTGGGTCAGGCTGCACGCCGCCGTGGACGCCGAGGCGATCGTCCCGGTCGGCGCGGACACCGCCAAGCCCGCGCCGGGCGTGCTGGAGGCGATCGCCGAGGCGGACGTCATCCTGTTCCCGCCGTCCAACCCGGTGGTCTCGATCGGCACCATCCTCGCCGTCCCCGGCATCCGGGAGGCGGTCGCCGCCGCGCCCGCTCCGGTGGTCGGGCTCTCCCCGATCATCGGCGGGGCGCCGGTGCGCGGCATGGCCGACAAGGTGCTCGCCGCCGTCGGCGTCGAGGCAACGGCCGAGGCGGTCGCGCTGAACTACGGCCCGGAACTGATCGACGGCTGGCTGGTGGACACCGTCGACGAGGCCTCGGTGGCCGCCGTCGAGGCCGCCGGGATCGCCTGCCGGGCCGTCCCGCTGCTGATGACCGACGTCGAGGCCACCGCCGAGATGGCGCGTACGGCGCTGGCGCTGGCGGAGCAGGTGCGGAAGTGACGCTGGAGGTCATCGGCGTCGACGGGCTGCCCGAGGTCACGGCCGGGGCGGACCTCGGCGAACTCGTCGCCAAGGCGGGGGCGTACCGGGACGGCGACATCCTGCTGGTCACCTCGAAGATCGTCAGCAAGGCCGAGGGCCGGCTGCTGCACGCCGCCGACCGCGAGGCCGCGATCGACGCCGAGACCGTCCGGCTGGTCGCCCGGCGCGGACCGATCCGGATCGTGGAGAACCGCAACGGCTTCGTCATGGCCGCCGCCGGGGTCGACGCCTCCAACACCGCCCCCGGCACCGTGCTGCTGCTGCCCGAGGACCCGGACGCCTCCGCCCGGGCACTGCGGGCCCGGCTCCAGCAGCTCACCGGCGTCCGGCTCGCCGTCGTCGTCACCGACACCTTCGGGCGGCCCTGGCGCAACGGGCTGACCGACGTGGCGATCGGCGCCGCCGGCCTCTCCGTCCTGGAGGACCACCGGGGCCGCACCGACAGCCACGGCAACGCGCTGGAGATGACGGTCACCGCGACCGCCGACGAACTCGCCGCCGCCGCCGACCTGGTCAAGGGCAAGGCCACCGGCGTCCCGGTGGCGGTCGTGCGCGGACTCGGCCACCTGGTCACCGCCGAGGACGGCGAGGGCGTGCGGCCGCTGGTCCGGCCCTCGGTGGACGACATGTTCCGGCTCGGCACCTCGGAGGCGCTGCGGCAGGCCGTCACCCTGCGGCGCACCGTCCGCTCCTTCACCGCCGAGCCGGTCGACCCGGCCGCCGTCCGGCGCGCCGTCGCCGCCGCCGTCACCGCGCCCGCCCCGCACCACACCACGCCGTGGCGGTTCGTGCTGCTGGAGTCCGCGGACACCCGGGTGCGGCTGCTCGACGCGATGCTCGCCGCCTGGCAGCGCGACCTGCGCGAACTCGACGGCTGGGACGAGGCGAGGATCGCCCGGCGCACCGCCCGCGGCAACGTCCTGCGGGACGCCCCGTACCTGGTGGTGCCCTGCCTGGTGATGGACGGCTCGCACGACTACCCGGACCCGCGCCGGGCCGCCGCCGAACGGGAGATGTTCACCGTCGCCGCCGGCGCCGCCGTGCAGAACCTGCTGGTCGCGCTCACCGGCGAGGGCTACGGCTCCGCCTGGGTCTCGTCCACCATGTTCTGCCGCGACACGGTGCGGGAGGTGCTCGACCTCCCGGCGGGCTGGGACCCGATGGGGGCCGTCGCGGTGGGCCGGCCCGCGGAGCCGGCGAAGGCTCGGCCGGAGCGGGGGGCCGAGGCGTTCGTCGTGGTGCGGTAGGGATCAGAGGCCGCGGTAGATGTCCCGGCGGTTGCCGACGTGGACGACGAGGATCAGCAGCTCATCGCCGCGGATCTGGTAGACCACGCGGAAGTCGCCCACGCGGAGCCGGTAGAGGCCGTCGTTGCCGGTCAGCTTCTTGACGTCGGGTCCCATGGCGAACGGGTCGTCCCCCAGCGCGGTGAGTGCCGTGAGGATGCGCATCGCCTCGAGCCGGCCGATCGCGCGCAGCTGGCGTCGGGCGTGGGAGGTGAATCCGAAGGCGTACTTCACGCGGCGCTCCCGGCGGAGTCCGTCGGCGGGCCGAACAGGTCCACCAGCAGCTCGGCCATGGTGACGGTCGGCTCGTCCAGGTGCTTCCGCGCCTCACGGGCCAGGAGTTCGTCCTCTGCCTCCTCTATGGCGTCGAGGATCTCGATCGGCACGACCGCTCCGACGCGCTCGCCCTTGCGCGTGATCACGGTGATCTCGCCGGCCTCGGCCCGGCTGACGACCTCGGCGAGGTGGGCGCGGGCTTCACGGATGCTCAGTGCGTCAGTCATGCCTCGAGCGTACACACTGATGTGTACACCGCGCGGGGGTTCGCGGTCAGCGGTGGCGGTGGTCGTTGGGGGTCAGGCGGGGGCCGTAGCGGGGGGCGTGGGTGCCGGTGGCCAGGAGGAGGCGGCAGACGCGGTGGCGTTGGGGGCGGTAGGGCTCCAGCAGGGCGAGCATCTGGGCGTCGTCGCTGCGGGGGCGGCCGGCCAGGGCCCAGCCGACGAGGTTGGGGAGGTGGAAGTCCCCGACCGAGACCGCGTCCGCGTCGCCGTTGCTGCGCTGCAGGGTCTCGGCGGCCGTCCAGACCCCGATGCCCGGAACGGCGGTGAGGCGGGCGAAGGACTCCTCGTGGCCCATCGCCGAGGCCTCCTCCAGCCTCGGCGCCAGCCGGACGGCGCGCATGACCGTCGCGGAGCGCTTCGGGTCCACGCCCGCCCGGTGCCACTCCCAGCTCGGCACCAGCGCCCACTCGCGGGCGGACGGCGCCACCCGCATGCCCTCGGCCGGGCCCGGTGCCGGGGTGCCGAAGTCCCGCAGCAGGGTGCGCCAGGCGCGGTAGGCCTCGTCGGTGGTGACCTTCTGCTCCAGGATCGCCGGGACCAGCGACTCCAGCACCAGCCCCGTCCTGGCCAGCCGGACCCCGGCGGTACGGCGCTGGGCGTCCCGCAGCGGGCCGGGCGGCAGCACCAGCGACTCCGGGGCGTCCTGGGCGCCGAGCAGGGTGGGAAGGCGGTCGAGGAGCCAGTCCGCGCCCGGGCCCCAGGCGCTCGCCTCGACCTCGCCGGCGGCCGGACGCGGCAGCACCCGCAGGGTGCCGATGCCGGCCGGGGTGCGGGAGGCCCGCCAGACGGCGCCGTCCCCGGTGCTGCGGTAGGCCGGGTCGGCCGGGCCGCGGCGCAGCGGGAGCAGGGTGCGGGCGACGTCGAGCGGGAAGCCCGGACGCCAGCGCCGTACTGCTTCCACTGCCGTCGCCTCCCGCGTCGCCTCCGGATATGAACGATACGCGGGAGGTCGGACGGGCCGGGTGGACGGCGGACGGGCGCGGGGGTCAGCCGGTCTGGAGGGCGGCCGCGGCGGCTCGCAGGTCGGGGAGGCGGGCGTAGAGGGCGGCGCCGGGGCATTCGGTGGCGACGGCGTCCCGGTGGCCGGAGACGGCGTCGAAGTCGACGACGGTGCCCTTGGGGTAGCGGCTGGCGTCCGAGCCGGAGGTGAGCTGGGTCCGGCCGTCGGCGGGCCGGCCGGTGAGGCCGAGCTTCCAGGCGGCGAGGGCGGCGAGGCCGTCGAGGACGGGGCCGGGCGGCTGGTCGCCGTCGTAGGTGCCGATCGCGGCGACCCCGGTGGAGTCGGTGTTGAAGCCGAGGGTGTGGGCGCCGTGGACGGGCAGGTCGACGCCGCCGGCCCGGCCCTCGTAGACGGTGCCGCAGCGGTCGACCAGGAAGTTGTAGCCGATGTCCCGCCAGCCGTTGGTCTTCACGTGGTAGACGTAGATCGCCCGGATCACCCGGGGTGCGTCGGCGCAGGCGTAGTCGGTGGCGGTGGCGGTGTGGTGGACGAAGACCTCGCGGACCGGGCCGGTGTACTCGAAGTCCTGGTCGCGCAGTGACTCGTCGGCGCCCCAGCCGGCCCGGGTGACGATCCCCGGGCGCGGGGCCTGGCCGCCGGCCGACCCGGCGGTCGGCCTCGACGGCGGCTCGACGGACGGCGGCGTCGTCGGCTGACCGGACGACGGCTTCGGCGGCTCGACGGACGGCGGCGCAGTCGGCCCACCGGACGGCGGCTCGACGGGCGGTTCCGCGGGCAGGGTCCGTACGGCGGTCGAGGGTGCGCCCCGCCCCGGGTCGACCAGGTCGAGCCGCAGCCCGGGCGGCACTCCGGCGGGCCCGGGCCTGACCTCGACCGCGACGCCGTCGCTGCGTCCGGTCCACAGCGGGGCGGTGGCGCCGTGCGCCGCGTCGTCGGGGCCGTCCGAGGCCTCGGTCTCCAGGCGGTGCCAGCCGCTCCAGCGGCCGGTGGCCGCGTCCCGGGTGCGGACCCGGACCACCGCGTCGGCGAGCGCCCGCGTCGGGCCGTCCCAGCCGAGGCCGAGGAGTTCGAAGGGTTCGGTGCCGCGCGGGGCGAGGACGGCCCCGGCGGGCAGCGGCAGCGTGGTGGTCGAGCCGCCACCGGCGAAGTCGTGGCGCTGCGGGGCCGGCGAGGAGGTCGCGGTGGCGGCGGGCTGGAGGAGCAGGGCGGCGGTGCAGCCGGCGAGCAGGGCGGCCGGGAGCGAGCGGCGCGCGGCCGTGGTTGAGAGGCGCATAGTCCGGATCGTCGCCGCAAACCCGCCCGCCCGCCACGCCGCTGCGCGCCCGTTCGGCCGCCCCTCCCGGCCGCCCACCCGAAGGCCGTAGGCTGGGGCGCACCATGACTGCGCCTTTCGCTGCCGATGCCCGCACCCCCATCGAGCTGCTGCACGCATTCCTGCGCGGCGGCACCCCTTCGGTCGATCCCGCGGCCCCGATGGTCACCTTCTACGACGACGCCACCGGCGAACGGGTGGAGCTGTCCGCCCGGACCTTCGACAACTGGGTGGCCAAGACCGCCAACCTCCTCCAGGACGAGCTGAACGCCGGCCCCGGCGACCGGGCGGCGCTGCTGCTGCCCGCCCACTGGCAGAGCGCCGTCTGGCTGCTGGCCTGCTGGTCGGTCGGGGTGGCGGCGGTGCCGGGCGGCGACCCGGCCGCCGCCGACCTGGTGGTCAGCGGCCCGGACGGGCTGGAGTCCGCCCAGGCCTGCGAGGGCGAGCGGGTCGCGCTCGCCCTGCGGCCGCTCGGCGGCCGCTTCCCGCAGCGTCCGGACGGCTTCCTCGACTACGCCGCCGAGGTGCCCGGCCAGGGCGACCGCTTCGCGCCGTACTCCCCCGTCGCCCCGGACGGGCAGGCGCTGGAGACCGTGGTGGACGGGCTGCCGCTGAAGCTGACGGGCGAGCAGACCGTGGCGCTGGCCCGGGAGGGCGCGGCGCGGCTCGGCCTGAAGCCCGGTGACCGCGTCCTGTCCACCCTCTCCTACGACGACTGGACCGGTCTGGAGGCCGGTCTGCTGGCGCCGCTGGCGGCCGGCGCCTCGGTGGTGCTCTGCCGCAACTCGCAGGCGCTGGACGCCGGGCAGTGGGAGAAGCGGGTGGAATCCGAACGGGTGACACTGCGCCTCGGCTGACCCCCGGGGCGGGCCCGGCGGGTAGGGATCCCGGCCATGGCCGAGGACGACACCGAGCACCCCCCGACCGCCACTCCCCCGACGAACGACCCCGGGCGGGACGGTCCGCCCACGGGCCCGCCTCCGGGCGGGACCGGACGCCCGCGCAGGCGCCGGCGGTGGCTGATGATCACCGCCGGCGCCGTCGCGTTCCTGCTGGTCGTCACCGGGGCGCTGCTCTGGATCGCGTACCGCAAGCTGGACGGCAACATCCGCACCGACTCGGCCACCGACCGGCTGCTCGCCAAGCTGGAGGCCGAGCGCCCGAGCCGCACCGCCGGGGCCCGGGGCGCCCAGAACATCCTGCTGATCGGCAGCGACGACCGCTCCGGCCCGAACGGCTCGTACGGCGGTGAGGCGGGCACCCAGCGCTCGGACACCACGATCCTGCTGCACCTGGCCGCCGACCGGAAGCACGCGACGGCGGTCTCCGTCCCGCGCGACGTCATGGTCACCGTGCCCGCCTGCGAGCAGCCGGACGGCTCCCGCAGCAGGCCGGCGCTGATGCAGTTCAACCGGGCCTTCGAGACGGGCGGCCCGGCCTGCTCGATCCGGACCGTCGAGCAGCTGAGCGGCATCCGGATCGACCACTACGTGATCCTCGACTTCAGCGGCTTCAAGCGGATGGTGGACACCATCGGCGGGGTCGAGGTGTGCGTGCCGCAGCCGATCCACGACAAGGACGCCAAGCTCGACCTGCCCGCCGGCCGGCAGACCCTGCGCGGCGAGCAGGCGCTCGGCTACGTCCGGGCCCGGGAGAGCCTGGGCGACGGCAGCGACACCCAGCGCATGGGCCGCCAGCAGCAGTTCCTGGCCGCGCTGGTCCGCAAGGTGCAGTCGCAGGGCGTGCTGCTGAACCCGGCGAAGCTGTGGCCGGTGCTGGACGCCGCGACCTCCTCCGTCCGGGCCGACGGCGCGCTGTCCTCGCTCGGCGCGCTGTACGACCTCACCCAGGACCTGCGCGGCGTCCCCTCGGCGGACGTGGTCCTGCTGACCGCGCCGCGCCGCCCGTACCGCTACGACTCGGACCGGGACGAGTTCGTGCAGCCGCAGACCGGACAGCTGTTCGCGGCGCTGCGGGACGACCGGCCGGTCGCCGTCCGGCCGCCCGGGTCCGCGCCCTCGCCGGGCCGCGGGCCCGGCGCGATCCCGACCGCGTCGGCGGGCCCCCGGCCGGGCGGGGTGGCGGCGAAGGCGTCGCCCTCGGCGGGCTCCTCTCCCACCTTCGAGGGACGCACCGCCGACGTGGACGCCTGCGCCCCGCACTGAGCCGGCCTCCTCCGACCACCCCGGCCGACCCGCGCGGTCGCCGCCGGCAGCTCCGGTCGTTTCCGCAATTGCTCGGCCACGAGCGGTATTTACCTCGGCGCTGTCGGAACATGGCGCGGATCACACCGGGAACGACTGCCCCGCGCGGCTCGTCTAGTGTGTCCGGATCGGTCCGTCCGTACGGGTGGTCCGCAGCCGTGACCGGTCGAAGCTAGGGGACCCCCGTGCACGAGGAGCAACCGGAAGCCGGCCGGTACCGGGTGGAGCCCGCGCCGGGCGTCCCCCGGCAGCGCCGCCGGGCCGCCGAGACGCCCGCGGCACCGGCCCCGGAGGGGCGCCGGGACAGCCGGCGGCGGGCGGCCGCGATCGCCAGGCGCAGCCGGCGCCGGCGGGCCCTCAAGTGGACGGCCGGGGCGGGCGCCCTGGTGATGGTGGCGGGCTGCGGCGGGGCGTACTACCTGTACCGGCACTTCAACGACAACCTGACCTCGGTCAAGGTCCAGCTCGGCGACGAGTCCGAGCGGCCCCCGGCCGCCGGGGACGCGCTGAACGTCCTGGTGATCGGCACGGACAGCCGGGAGGGCCTCGGGCGGGAGTACGGCGACGAGGGCAGCACCGGGCACGCCGACACCACGCTGCTGTTCCACATCGCCAAGGACCGCTCCAACGCGACCGTGGTCAGCCTCCCGCGCGACCTGATGGTGCCGATCCCGGAGTGCCAGAACGCCCAGGGGAAGAGGATCCCGGGCTCGGCGCGGTCCGAGTTCAACAACAGCCTCGGCCAGGAGGGGCGCGACGCGGGCTGCACCTGGAAGACCGTCGAGAAGACCACCGGGATCCGGGTCGACCACTTCGTCCAGGTCAACTTCGAGGCGGTGAAGACCCTTTCCACCGCGGTCGGCGGGGTCGAGGTCTGCGCGGCCAAGGACATCAACGACTCCGGGTCCCACCTGAAGATGACCAAGGGGCGGCACGTCGTGCAGGGCGACGAGGCGCTGGCCTTCGTCCGCACCCGGCACGCGGTCGGCCAGGGCGGCGACCTCACCCGGATCCCGCTCCAGCAGCAGTTCATCAGCTCGATGATCCGCAAGATCAAGAGCGACGACACCCTGACCAGCCCCACCAAGCTCTACAAGCTCGCGGACGCCGCCACCAAGGCGCTGACCGTGGACTCCGGCATCGGCAGCGTGGACAAGCTCAAGGACCTCGCGCTGGACATCAGCAAGGTCGACACCAAGAACATCACCTTCACCACCGCGCCCGTCCTGGACGACCCCAAGGACGAGAACCGGGTGATCCTCAAGCAGCCGGACGCCGGGCAGCTGTTCGCGATGGTCGCGGCCGACCGCTCGCTGACCGAGACCGCCGCCCCGCCCGCCTCCGAGGCGCCGGCCACCGGAGCCGCGGCCGCGCCGCCGGCCCAGGCCGCTCCCGCCCCGACCACCCCGGCCGCCACCGCCGAGGCCGCCGACACCAAGGGCGTCCAGCTGACGGTGCGCAACGGCAGCGGCAAGCGCGGGCAGTCCGGGCCGACGGTGGAGAAGCTCCGGGCGAAGGGCTTCGCCAAGGCCGCGGTGGGCAGCGACGCCACGCCCGCCGCGACCACCACGGTGGCCTACCCGGCCGGCCTGGAGGCCGAGGCGAACGCGCTGGCGGCCGCCCTCGGCCTGCCCGGTGACGCCCTCCGCCCGGCCGCCAAGTCGGACCCGAAGGGCGGGCTGCTGCTGGTGCTCGGCAAGGACGTGCTGGACGCCGCCCCCACCGCGGCGCCGGCGGTGCCCACCGAGGCGCCCGAGGACCTCCAGCGGGTGCAGGCGGACGACACCGACGTCTGCGCCAAGTAGCCGCGGCGGCAGGAGGGTTCCGCCCTCCTCGCGGTACCGCCCGGCGGTCCGGGAGCGCGGTCGGCGGCCGTTCCCGGCTGGCCGCGGAGCGGCTCGTCGGCCCGGCGCCGGCCGCGGCCCGTTCGCCGGGGTCCGCGCCCGGCGCGGCCCGGGCCGCACCCGACCCGCCGTCAACCGCCGCCGCGCGCACCGCCGGCAGCGGTGCGGAAACGAATCAGCCGGCCTTCGAGAGCACGTCCTTGGAGGACGGGCCGACACTGGCGATCACTCTTCGGGCCAGCGAGCGCGGTGAGGTCAGGAAGCCGAAGCCCCAGCTGAGGTGCATGGTCGCGAGGGCCACCGGCAGCAGCACCCTGGCCCTGAACGACAGGCCGCGGCCCTCGACCGCCGCGCCGCCGAGGATGCCCAGCAGGTAGGCGCCGGGCACCGCGAGGAAGGCCGGGTGGACGGCGGCGCCGAGCACCAGCCCGACGGTGACCGCCGCCAGCGCGGCCGGCGGGGCGAGGTAGCGCAGGTTGACCGAGCCGCGGTGGTAGCGGGTGACCACCCGGCGCCAGCGGCCGTAGTCCTTGTACTGCTTGGCCAGCGCCCGCACCGAGGGGCGGGGCCGGTACGTCACCTTGAGCTGAGGGGTGAACCAGACCAGACCGCCGTCCTGGCGGATCCGGTAGTTCAGCTCCCAGTCCTGGGCGCGGATGAACTCCTCGTTGTAGCCGCCGAGCTTCTCCAGCACCTCGCGCCGGAACACCCCGAGGTAGACGGTGTCCGCCGGGCCGGCCAGGCCGCCGGTGTGGAAGGCCGCGTTCCCGACGCCGATCTTGGAGGTCATCGCGGCGGCGACCGCGTTCTCCCACTCGGTCTCGCCCTCGGCGTACATGATGCCGCCGACGTTGGCCGCGTCCATCTCGCCGAGCAGCCGGACCGCCGTGGTGATGTAGCCGGGAGTGAGCAGGCCGTGCCCGTCCACGCGCACGATTATGGGGTGCCGGGAGCCGCGGATCGCGGCGTTCAGCCCGGCCGGCGTCCGGCCGGTGGGGTTCGCCACCGTCCGCACCCGCGGGTCCTCCGCCACCAGCTCGGCCGCGATCTCCGCGGTGCGGTCGGTGGAGGGACCGAGGGCGATCACCACCTCCATCGGCCCGGGGTACTCCTGGTCCAGGATGCGCCGGACCGCCGTGCGCAGGTGACGTTCCTCGTTGAGCACCGGCATGATCACGGAAACAGCCGGCAGCTCCTCAGCAGCCTTGGTGTTCATCGGGGCCAACCGTACCGGTGCGGACACGTCCCCGTCTTGTCCCGGTCCGGGCGGCCCGGGGCGCCTCGCGGCGCGGCACCGGTCTTGTGATCAAGGACACCGTACTACCCCTTACGCGCAGGCCGGAAGCGGTGTGGATCCGGTGCCGGTCCGGGGCGGATTCAGAGTGCGTAGTGGACCACGGTGAAGACCGCGTAACCGGTCAGCGCGAGCCGGTTCACCAGGTGCTGGGGGCCGCCCAGCCGGTCCGGCAGGGCCTGCGCCGGGCGCAGGTCGGGCCGGTGGGCGGCGGTGGCGACGGTCCGGGCCAGCGCCACCGGGTCGTACCGGCCGCCGAAGAACGCGGCCAGCCGGACCGTCGGACGGCTGAAGAAGGAGAACTCCCGGCCGGTGTGCAGCCGGATGGTGAGCAGGTCGCGGTGCACCGCCGCCGCGGAGATCTCCGCCCACCGGTAGCTGCGGGTGCGCAGCGCGGTGGCCACCCGCAGGCCGTCGCGGTCGGCCACCAGCTGCCAGGACAGCGTCTGGGCGCAGGCGAGGATGGCCAGCGAGCCGATCCACAGCGGGCGCAGCAGCCCCTCCCACCAGCCGTCGTCGTCGAGCAGCACGACGGCGGCGGCGACCACCAGCGCCGCCAGCGGTCCGGCCGCCGCCCGCAGCGGCAGCGGCATCTCCCAGCGGCGGGCGGCCAGCGGCTCGGCCTCCGGCCCGGCCTCGGGGGCGGCGGCGACGGCCTCGGCGGTCAGCGCGGCGACGGCCTGGTCGCGCTCCCGGTAGCGCCCGGAGCGCCGGCCGAAGCGCGGGGCCCGGGCGGCGGGGGCGACCACGGCCGCCACCCAGTACGGGTCGCCGTCCAGCACGCCGGGGCGGACGAGGAGCTGGCGGTCGGGGCCGTCCGGGCCGACGTACAGCACGGCGGGCACGCTGCGGCCGGCCCGGGCCAGCCGCTCGGCGGCCTCGGCCGGGGTCGCGCGGTCGTACGGCTCCTCGTCCTCCGGCTCGTCCTCGTCGCGGTCGAGCGGCGGTTCGGGGTAGTCGGCGTCCTCGTCCTCGGTCGCCAGGTGTTCGGGCACCCAGGCGGGGGCCTCGCCGTCCGGGGCGGCGTGCCGGGCCCAGCGGTAGCGGTCGCGCTCGACCAGCCGCCAGAGCCCGGGGCCGTCCGGCGGACCGTCCAGCGGCAGCACCAGCAGGTCGCCGCGGGCGTCGGCGCGCACCCGTACGGCGAGCGCGGGGGCGGCGCCGACGAAGGCGGGCCCGGTCCGGCGGGCGCTCGCGACGGCGGCCGAGCCGAGCAGCACCAGGCCGGGCAGGGCGATCAGACCGCCGGCGCTCAGCTGGCCGGAGACGTCGTAGTCGTCGCCCAGGGCGCGCACCGCGTCGCCGTCCACCAGCAGCGGGACGGGCTCGCCGGGCTGGGGGCGGCGCTGCCACCAGACGTCCAAGGCGGCGGTGCGCTCGGGGCCGCCGCCGGGCGGCTGGAAGCGGACGGTCAGCACGCCGTCCCGGTCGCTCCCCTCGGCGGTGCCGGTCACCCGGGTGGCCCGCTCGGCGGCGGAGGCGGCCCGGGCCTGCGCCCAGAGGCCGTACACGGGGAACGCCGCGGCGACCACCAGCAGCAGGACGCCGAGGGCGCGGCGCAGCACGGGCGGGCCGTCGTGGTGGACGGGCGAGGGCGCGCCGGCGGCGGTCCACGGGTAGGGGACGGGCGGGGCCATCAGCTCGTCCAGCTGCTGGCGGGCGCGGCGGCGGCCGGCCTCGGCGCCGAGCAGGACGGCGGTGAGCAGGCCGTGGACCAGCACCGCCGACCAGCGGGCGACCGGGGTGACCAGGCCTCCGGGCAGGTACCAGAGCAGCGCCAGGACGACCGGCGGGACGAGCACCCGGACGCGGGCCCTGGTGGCCAGCAGCACGATCTCGGCGAGCACCGACCAGCCGGCCAGCCCCGAGCCCCAGGTGTCCCGGCAGACGTTCTGGACGTTGCAGCGGCCCACGTCCGGCTCCACCGCACCGGCCAGGAGCACGAACCCGAGCGGGACCAGCGCGAGCCGGCGGCCGTCCAGCCGCCAGGCCGTCCGGGCGGCGCGCCAGCGGGCGGCGGCGGCACTGGTGAGGGGCGCGGCGCTGGGCAGGGGCGGGGCGTCCGAGTCGAACATCGGACGATCATCTCAGCACCCCGGAAACGGAACGCCTGCCCGGCGTAGGTCCCAGGCGCAGGCCTTCGGCAGCGGTGCGGAAACGGCGCAGGGGCCGGGTGCTGTGCGCACCCGGCCCCTGTCCCCCGTCCCCCCTGCCCGACGCCCCCGACGCCGGGTCAGTCCGTCGCGATGGCCGCGAGGACGTTCATCCGTCCGGCCCGGAAGGCCGGGACGAGCGCGGCGAACAGGCCGATCAGCACCGAGGCGGCCAGCGTGACCGCCACCGTGACGGTCGGGACGGAGAGCGTCCCGAGGCCCTGCTCCCGCAGCACCCGCTGGGCGGTGACGCCCCAGGCCAGGCCCAGCCCGGTGCCGAGGACCGCGCCGAACACCGCGATCACCACGGACTCCAGCCGGATCATCCGGCGCAGCTGGCGGCGGGAGAGTCCGATCGCCCGCAGCAGGCCGATCTCGCGGGTCCGCTCGACCACCGACAGCGCCAGGGTGTTGACCACGCCGAGCACCGCGACCGTGATGGACAGCGCGACCAGCCCGTAGATCAGGTACAGCAGGGTGTTGATCTGGGACTGGGCGAGCTCCTTGTAGCCGGCCCGGTCCTTGATGGTCAGCTGCGGGTACTCCTTCAGCGCGTCCTCGACCGCGGCCAGCGTCCGCTCGACGTCGGCGCCCCGGGCGGCCTTGGCGAAGAAGGTCCACACCGGCGGCTGCTCGGCGGCCGGGACGGCCTGCTCCATGGTGTCCACGGCCACGAAGGACCCGTCGCCGAACAGCCCGCCCCGACCGAAGACCGCGCCCACCGGCACCGCCTGGGTGCGGCCCTGGCCGTACTCGACGGTGACCTGGTCGCCGACCTTCAGGCCGTGGTCCTTGGCGAAGGCGGCGCCGATCCCCAGCGAGCCGCGCTGGACCGAGTCCACCGCCCCGGAGTCGACGGTCGGCCGGAAGTCGCTGCCGAAGAAGGTCGGCGGCACGGCGGTCAGGTCGGTCCGGGCCGTCCGCCCGTCCGGCAGCCGGACCTTGGCGGCGAAGAACCGCTGGGTGGTGACGTGGTCGATGCCCGGGGTCCGCCGGACCGCGTCGATCATCTCGGGGGTGACGGCGGTGCGCCCGCCGGAGACGATGTAGTCCGCGCCCACCGACTTGTCGATCTGGGCGCTGGTCGAGGTGACGGCCGAGGAGCTGAACACCGCGGAGGCGATCACCAGCGCCAGGCCGATCATCAGCGCGGCGGCGGTGGCGCCGGTGCGGCGCGGGTTGCGCATCGCGTTGCGCTGGGCCAGCCTGCCGGACGGGCCGAACAGCGCCGGCAGCAGCGCGCCGAGCACCCGGACGACGGCCGAGACCAGCAGCGGGCCGAGCACCACGAAGCCGACCAGGGTGACCACCACGCCGAGGCCGAGGTACCGGCCGCCGGTGGCCGCCTTCTCCGCGCCCGCGCCGAGCACCAGCAGCGCGCCGCCGCCCGCCGTCAGCAGCAGGCCGAGGACGGTGCGGACCACGTTGGCCCGCGACTCCGCCGGGGTGCCGTGGTCGCGCAGCGCGGCCATCGGCGAGATCCGGCTCGCCCGGCGGGCCGGGAACCAGGCCGCGACCAGGGTGACCACGATGCCCAGCGCGTACCCGGCGACGAACACGTCCGGCCCGATCCGCAGGTCGGCCGCCTTGAGGTCCATGCCGATCGCGCTCATCAGCCTGATCAGGCCGACCGCCACGCCCAGGCCGGCCGCGACCCCGAGGGTCGAGCCGAGCACGCCCAGGATCAGCGCCTCGACCAGCACCGAGCGGTTGACCTGCCGCCGGCTGCCGCCGACGGCGCGCAGCAGGCCGATCTCCCGGGTGCGCTGGGCGACCAGCATCGAGAAGGTGTTGACGATCAGGAAGGCGCCGACGATCGCCGAGACGAAGGCGAAGCCGAGCATCGCGTACTTCATGAAGCCGAGGCCCTTGCCGACCTGCTCGCTGCGGTCGGCCTTCTGCTCGGCCGCCGTCTTCACCTGGTACCCGCCGCCGAGCGCGGCCAGCGCGTCCGCCTTGAGCCGGTCGTTGCCGCGGCTGCCGTCGCCGTACGCCTCGACGGTGCTGAAGGCCTCCTCGCCGAGCAGCACCCGCTGGGCGGTCGGGGTGTCCAGGAAGGCGAGCGCCGCGCCCGGGTTGGTGGTGGTGAAGGTGCCGATGCCGACGATGGTGAAGTCGTGCCTGCCGAGCGGGTTCTCGACCCGGAGCCGGTCGCCGAGGCCCAGCTTGGCCTTCTTCACGGTGTCGGCGTCCAGCACCAGCTCGGTCGGGCCCCGCGGGGCGTGACCGGAGGTGATCTTCACCGGGTTGCTCGGGGTGTCGGTCCAGTTGCCGGCCAGGGTGGGCGCGCCGGTGGTCGGGCCGACCAGCTTGTTGGTGGCCGGGTTGACCAGGACGGCGTTCTCGACCATGACCTGGCCGACCGCGTTCCTCACCCCGGGCAGCGCGGCGAGCTGCCGCTCCAGCGCGACCGGGACGGTCGGCGGCTTGACGGCGGCCTGCTGCTCCTGGTCCTCGGCCGGCTTGGGCGGCTGGACCGAGACGTCCGAGGCGGTCGCGGCGAAGAGCTTGTCGAAGGTGCCGGTGGCGGTGTTCGAGAAGACGAGGGTGCCGGAGACGAAGGCCACCGACAGCACGACGGCGATGAGCGAGAGCGCCATCCGGCCCTTGTGGGCGAAGAAGCTCCGCAGTGAGGTCCTGAGCAGCATGGTGGTGTCGGCCCGCCGCTCAGCTGGTGCGCTTGCCGTCGAAGCGGCGCATGCGTTCGAGGACGGAGTCGGCGGTGGGCGCGTGCATCTCGTCGACGATCACGCCGTCGGCGAGGAAGAGCACGCGGTCCGCGTAGCCGGCGGCGACCGGGTCGTGGGTCACCATCACGATGGTCTGGCCCAGCTCGTCCACCGAGCGGCGCAGGAAGGTCAGCACCTCGGCGCCGGAACGGGAGTCCAGGTTCCCGGTGGGCTCGTCGCCGAAGATGATCTCGGGGCGGGCGGCCAGCGCCCGGGCCACCGCGACGCGCTGCTGCTGGCCGCCGGAGAGCTGGGCGGGGCGGTGCCTGAGCCGGCCGGACAGGCCGACCGTCTCCACCACCTGGTCCAGCCAGGCCCGGTCGGGCCTGCGCCCGGCGATGTCCATCGGCAGCGTGATGTTCTCCAGCGCGGTCAGGGTCGGGAGCAGGTTGAACGCCTGGAAGATGAAGCCGATCTTGTCCCGCCGCAGCCTGGTGAGCTGCTTGTCCCTGAGACCGGTGATCTCGGTGTCGCCGATCCAGATCCGCCCGGAGCTGACCGTGTCGAGGCCCGCCAGGCAGTGCATCAGGGTGGACTTGCCCGAGCCCGAGGGGCCCATGATCGCGGTGAACCGGCCGCGCTGGATGTCGACGTCGACCGCGTCCAGCGCGGTCACCCTGGTCTCGCCCGCGCCGTACGCCTTGGTGACCTGACGGGCCGACGCGGCGACGGCGGACGCTCCGCCGGGAAGCTGGGGGTCGTACACGGCTGCTGCCGTCGTCACAGGACTCTCCTAAGGAAGATGCGCTCACCCGTTGGCCCCCCAGCCTCGCGGGCCCGCCCGCCGCGCGACATGGCGCGGGCGGTAGTCCTCGACCGGGAGTTGTCTCCACCCTCCCGGTGGACCTGGCCACCGGACCCGACGGAACCGGGCCGTTTCCTGGCGGGTGGGGATGTGTGAACCACGTTAGGAGTCGTCGGCGGAGGGCTCGTCATCCGCCGGAATGAAGCCGCTCAACCAGGGTTCTACGGGGCACCGGGCGGCTCCCCCTAGGGGTCGCCGCGGCCCGTCTCGGGGACGCCCCGTACGGGCCGCGGCGACGGTCCGTCAGCCCGCCAGCGCGGGTGCGGCCCGCCGCTCCAGGGCCGTGGCGAAGCCGTCCACGACCGGGGCCAGCAGCGCTTCGGTCGCGCGCTCCACCAGGGTCGTCCCGTCCTCCCGGACGGTGATGTGGCGGTCGAGCACGAACCAGCCCTGGGTGATGTGGCCGGCACCCATCGAGCTGAGCACCGGGCGCAGCGCGTAGTCCACCGCGAGGACGTGCGCGGGCGAGCCGCCGGTGGCGAGCGGCAGCACGGTCTTGCCGGCCAGCGCGTGCTGCGGGAGCACGTCCAGCAGGGCCTTCAGCAGGCCCGAGTAGGCGGCCTTGTAGACGGGGGTGCCGATGACCACGCCGTCGGCGCGGGCGAACAGCTCGGTGACGGCGACGATGCCGGGGTGGTCGAAGTCGCCCGACAGCAGCGCGTGCGCGGGCAGGCCGCGGGCCTCGAAGGGGACGACCTGGTGGCCGCGCTCCGCCAGCCGGGCGTCGACGTGGCGCAGCAGGCGGGTGGTGCGGGAGGTGGCGGACGGGGAGCCGGAAACGGACAGGACGACGGCCATGGGTTCACCTCTGGCTGGAAGCGGGGCGGCGCGGTGCGGCGGGGCGCGGCGGCGGGGAGGGAGCCGCGGTGGGGGCCGGTACCGGGGGCGGTGCCGGGGGGCGGCACCGGGGGCGCTACGTCGGCGGACGTGCGGGGAGTGCGGGGACTCGACGGGCGGCGCGCGTCAGCCGCGACAGAGCGAACAGGCCACACCGCGCCGCAGGTCGACGTGCCGCCGACGCGTGAGTGCCCAACGCTGGTCCATGCCCGGAATGCAAGCACGCGGCGTTCGAGCTGGTCAAGAAACGTTTCAGCAGCTGGAACACCGGATGTCCGGACGTTGCGGCGGAACGATCCGGTACGTGCATCAAAACTGCTACAAGAGGCCTGGCGGGCACCCCGGGGGGAGTCAGCCCGACCCGGGTCGGGCATCCTCGTCGGCATGAACACGTGGCAGGAGGGCCGCCCGGGGGGCGGCGGGAACCCGTACGGCGGCAACGGTGGAGGCGGCTCGGCCGAGCCGCCGCTGCCGTCCTCGCTGAACCCGCGCGGGCCGGGGGCAGCCGCGCCACGGCAGCCGCGCCACCCGGCGCAGCCGGGGCACCAGGGGTACCCGGGGCAGTCCGGACACCCGGGGCAGCCGGGGCCGTCCCGGCTCGGCGGCGTCCCGCCGCAGGGGCCCGGCGCCCCTGGGGCCCGCCCCGGCGGTCCTGGCGGTCCCGGTGGCCCCGGCGGCTCCCGCCCGGCCGGTCCCCCGGCGGCCCGGCGCTGGCCGCGCCGGCGGATCGTGAAGTGGTCGGTCTTCGGCGTGCTGATCGCCGTCATGGTGACCGCCGTCTCCACCTGGTTCTGGGCGGACTCCAAGATCAACCACGAGAACGTGCTCGCCGACTACCCCGGCCGCCCGGCCGCGGGCAAGGGCACCAACTGGCTGATCGTCGGCTCCGACAGCCGCCAGGGCCTCACCGACGCCGAGCAGGACGACCTGCACACCGGGCACGACACCGAGGGCAAGCGCAGCGACTCGATGATGATCCTGCACGTCGGGGACAACGGGAACACCCTGATGAGCATCCCGCGCGACTCCTGGGTGCCGATCCCCGAGCACCCGGGCGCCAACGGCAAGCCGGTCAAGGGCACCACCGCGAAGATCAACTCGGCCTTCGGCAACGGCGGCGGCCGGCTGCTGGTCCAGACCGTCGAGCAGAACACCGGCCTGCGGATCGACCACTACGCCGAGATCGGCTTCGGCGGCTTCGTCGGCATCGTCGACTCGATCGGCGGCGTCGAGATGCACATCGACCAGGACATCAAGGACAAGGACTCCGGCCTCGACCTCAAGGCCGGCGACCAGACCCTCAGCGGCAAGCAGGCCCTGGCCTTCGTCCGCCAGCGCCACCAGATGGCCGACCAGGACCTCGGCCGGATGCGCAACCAGCAGAAGTTCCTCGGCGCCCTGGCCCACCAGGCCGCCTCCCCGGGCAACCTGCTGAACCCGTTCACCTTCTACCCGCTGGTCGACGCGGGGCTCGGCACCCTGATCGTCGACGAGGACTGCGGGCTGACCGACCTCGGCTCGCTCTTCCTCGCCATGAAGGACGTCAACGGCGGCAGCGGCAAGTCGGTGACCGTGCCGATCGGCAACCCGGACTTCCGGACCAAGACCGGTGAGTCCGCCGTGCTGTGGGACGCCAAGCAGTCCAAGCAGCTCTTCGACGCCTTCCGGAACGACACCGCGGTGCCGGAGTTCAAGTAGTCCGCCACTTCGCGTGACCGCGCCACCACAATGGGTGGATGTCCCTCGTCACCGCGCTGATCCGCCGCCGTCGCCACCGCCTCCTGGGCCGCCTGGTCCAGGAGGCGCTCGCGCTCTACGGGATGGAGGTTCCCGCCGCCTGCGAGATCGGGCCCGGGCTGCTCGTCTTCCACCGCGGCTTCGGCACCGTGCTGCACCCGTACACCACCCTGGGCGCCGGCGTGACGCTCTACAACGGCGTGACCATCGGCCGGGCCGACCCCTGGGTGCCGCAGGAGGAGAGCGCGATGCGGCGGGTGGTGGTCGAGGACGGCGCGGTGCTGTGCGCGGGCGCCAAGGTGGTGTGCAAGGAGGGCGTGCTGACCGTCGGCGCGGGCACCGTGGTCGGGGCCAACGCGGTGCTCACCCGCTCGACCGGGCCCGGCGAGATCTGGGCCGGCGTTCCGGCGCGCAGGGTGGGCGTGCGGGCGGGCGACTGGGGGCGGCCCTCGCCGGTGCCGCCCCAGCCGGCCGCGAGCCCCTCCTGAAACGCGCCCACGGTCGGCCGCGGGACCGGACGCACGGCCGTGGCGTACCGCTGCGAGGCACCGCCGGGCGGGTACGGCTAGACGTACGGCAGCAGACCGGTGCCGCACTCCGGGAAGCGGACCAGCCACTCCCCCTCGCCGCCGGCCGCCTCGGTGGCACCCGAGAAGCCGTAGTGGATCGGCTGCTCCTCGCCGCTCAGCCACCGCGCGTGGGTCAGCTGCACCGACAGCGAGGCCGGGCGGTGCGGGGCGACGGCCGGGACGGGCGGGGCGGGCTGCTCCAGCACCAGTTCGTGCTCGGTCTCGCCGGGCCGGAAGGTCACCACGGTCTCGGTGCCGGGGCGGCGCGGGAAGCCGCCCGCCGGGTCCGTCCAGTAGGCGGCGACCATCACCGCGAGGGTGCCGTCCAGACTGCCGGTCTCCGGCCGCACGTACTCCTCGTCCGCGACCCAGCGGGCGTGGTGGCGGACCTCGTCCGGGCCCCACCGCTCGTCCCAGCGCACCCAGTAGCCGGCCACGCGCTTGACGGTCATGCCCTCGCGGACGACCCGGACGGCGAACCGCGCCGGGGCGACCGGCTCGCAGCCGGCCAGGGAGACCACCGTCACCTGTTCGTAGGTCACCTCGCCGTCGTCGGCGCCCTGCTCCATCATCGGTCAACCACCTTGCCGCAGAGTCGAGTTCGGCCGCGGTCGGGCCGCGTCCGAAGTCGAGCGTAGGGCCCCGGCGAAGCAGGGCGACAGGATTGCCCGGTTCCGGCCCGGAGGGCGGCGCTCCGGGATACCCTGCCCGCCGCACCGCACCGCACCGCACCGCGCCCGGTCGCCGAAGCGGAAGCCGGAGCGGGAGCGAACGGGTACGAAACCGCCCCGGAGCGGGAGGCCGGAAGATCCGACGTCCCGCTCCGGGGCGGTGTGTGCCAGCTGGCGGCGGTGACTACTCGACCACGCCGGACTTGGCGATGGTGACCTTGGCCGAGGTGCGGCCGCTCTGCGAGCCGAGGCCCTCGATCTTCGTCACGACGTCCATGCCCTCGACGACCTCGCCGAAGACGACGTGCTTGCCGTCCAGCCAGTCGGTGACGATGGTGGTGATGAAGAACTGCGAGCCGTTGGTGTTGCGGCCGGCGTTGGCCATCGACAGCAGGCCCGGGCGGGTGTGCTTGATCTGGAAGTTCTCGTCCGCGAACTTCTCGCCGTAGATGCTCTTGCCGCCGGTGCCGTTGTGGTTGGTGAAGTCACCGCCCTGGAGCATGAAGGCGGGGATCACGCGGTGGAAGCCGGAGCCCTCGTAGCCGAAGCCGTTCTGGCCGGTGGCCAGCTCGCGGAAGTTGCGGGCGGTCTGCGGAACGACGTCGTCGTACAGCTTGAAGACGATCCGGCCGGCCGGCTCGTCGTTGACCGTGATGTCGAAGAAAACGTTGGAAGACATGCAGGGATGATGGCACGATCATCTGCCTGACGCTCGGTACCCCCGGTCGGGCGAGTTCGGACGCGGCTGTGTTATCCGGCCGCGCGGCCCGGGTATGTCGTCCGGTTCACACCCCCCGGCCGGAGCCGGGGAAGCTACCATCGATGCCGGCTTCAGGCCTTGGCGCGGGACGACCAGGATGGTCAGGACGACCGGGACGGTGGGGTGGACGGCATGCGGATCGGCGAACTGGCCCGGCGGACGGGCGTGAGCGAGCGCTCGCTGCGCTACTACGAGCAGCAGGGCCTGCTGGCCGCCCGCCGCACCGAGGGCGGCCACCGGGAGTACCCGGAGGCCGCCGTCGACCGGGTGGTGCACATCCAGGAGCTGTTCGCGGCCGGCCTGCACAGCCGCACCATCTACAAGATCCTCCCCTGCATGCGGGACTCCGACGGCAGCCCGAACGAGATCGCCACCCCGCTGCTGGTCGACGAGCTCACCGCCGAGCGCGAGCGGATCGACCGGACGATCAGCGACCTGCTGCGCTCCCGCGAGGTGCTGGACGAGGTGATCGCCGCCGCCTCCGGGCAGCCGCCGGCCGCCTCCGAGGCCGCCTGAGGGCCGCTCGGGGCCGCCGGGGGCTCAGACCTTCGGCTTGCGGGCCAGCAGGTAGGCCTGCGGGGTCCTCTCGTCCCCCTCCGGCTCGCGGACCGTACGGGAGGTGACCGGCAGACCGGCCTCCCGGGCCAATTCCTCGACCTGCTCCGGCCGCAGCCGGCGGAAGTCCAGCGACACCGGGCGGCCGAACGGCCGCTCCAGGTGCAGGGGCCGTTCGCCGACCTGGAAGGCGAGCATCAGGTGGCCGCCGGGGGCGAGCACCCGGGCGAACTCGGCGAACACCTCGGGGAGCCGCTCCGGCGGGGTGTGGATGATCGAGTACCAGGCCACCACCCCGGTCAACTCCCCGTCCCCGAAGGGGAGGTCGAACATCGAGCCGACGCTGAACGGCACCTCCGGGTGGGCCTGCCGGGCCAGCTCGACCATCCGCGGGGAGAGGTCGATCCCGTGCACGTCCAGGCCGAGCCGGTGCAGCGGGCCGGTCATCCGGCCCGGCCCACAGCCGACTTCGGCCGCCCTGGCGTCCGGCCGCTCGGCGCGGACCAGGTCGGCGAAGAGCGCCAGCATCGCCCGGTCCATCGGCATCCCGCCCAGCGCGTCCCGGTAGCGGTCGGCGTACTCGTCGGCGATGGCGTCGTAGAACACCCTGGTCTCGGCGAGGAAGTCCGGCTCGGTCATGGTCCGGGACCCTACCCGGCGGGCCGCCGCCCGCGGCACCGGTCGCGCGGACCGGCCCGTGGGCGGGAGACGGGCGGCGCCGCCGCTCAGCCGAGCGGCGGGAGGTCCAGCTCGGCGACCGTCTGGTCCCCGCTCAGCTCCCCGGTCGGGCGGAAGCCCAGACCGGCGTAGAACCCCTCCGGGCCGTCCGGGCCGGGGACGTAGCTGACCGTCGCACGGGTGCCGCCGCGGCGGCGGATCTCCTCGCAGACCTGCTCGACGGCGAAGCGGCCGTAGCCGCCGCGCTGCTGCCCGGCGTCGATCAGCAGCCGCCACAGGCCGGAGCGGGGGCGGTCGCCGGGGCGGTCCGGGTAGAAGGTGATGTCGAAGAAGGCCATCACGAAGCCGACCGGCCGCTCGCCGTCCAGGATCAGCCGGGGCCAGGCGGTCTCCCCGTACGCGTACGCCTCGGCCAGCGACTTCACCACCGGCGCGACCAGGCCCTCCTGGTCGGGGCGGACCCGCAGGGCGAGGGCGGCATCGACGTTCTCGGGGGTGACGGGGGCCAGGCTGAGCGCGGCGGGCGTGATCGACATGGCGGGCAGCCTACGGAGCACGGCCGCCCGCCGTCGCGCGCTTTTCCGCCCGGCGGCGGGCCGGCCGCCCGGGGCGCCCCGCCGGAAGGCCGCTCCGCCGGGAGGCCGCTACTCGCCGGCCGGGAAGTCGGTGCCGCGGCCGACCTCCGCCCACTCCTCGGCCTCCTGCCGCGCCGCTTCGAGGGTGCCGAGGACGCCGTCCACCGCGTCGCTGCCGAGCGCCAGCCGCAGCGGGGTCCGCTCGGCGGCCAGCGCGGCCAGGATCGCCTCGGCGGCCCGCGCCGGGTCCCCGGGCTGCTTGCCGTCGGTGTCCGGCAGCCCGGTGCGGACCGGGGCGACCACCGGCTCGTACGCCTCGATCGGGGCGGAGTGGGCGAGCGCGCCGCCGCCCGCGAAGCCGGTCCGGAACGCGCCGGGCTCGACGATCAGCACCTTGATCCCGAAGCCGGCCACCTCCTTGGCCAGCGCCTCGGACAGCCCCTCCAGGGCGAACTTGGTGGCCGAGTAGGCGCCCACCCCGGGGAAGCTGAAGCGGCCGCCCATGCTGCTCATCTGCACCACCGCGCCCGAGTCCCGGGCCCGCAGGTGCGGCAGCACGGCCCGGGTGAGCGCGGCCGGGCCGAAGAAGTGCAGCTCCATCAGGTCCCGCAGTTCGCGGTCGGTGGACTCCTCGACGGCGCCGATCAGTCCGCGCCCGGCGTTGTTCACCAGGACGTCGATCCGGCCGTGCCGCCGCACCGCCTCCTCGACGACGGCCGGGATCCGCTCCTGGTCGGTGACGTCCAGCTCGACCGGGAACAGCCGGTCCGGGTGCGCGGCGGCCAGGTCCGCCAGCGTCCCGGGGCGCCGGGCGGCGGCCACCACGGTGTCGCCGGCCGCCAGCGCGGCCTCGGCGATCGCCCGGCCGAAGCCGGAGTTGGCGCCGGTGACCAGCCAGACCCGGCCGGCGGGGTGCTGCTCGGAGGTGTTTCCCATGATCGTCGATCTCCCGCAATCGTCGTGCCTCGGCAACGAATTGACGATCATTTATGACACCGGCGCGGGCGCCGCGTCCAGGATGGTTCGACGCCGGACGACATACGGCCCCCGACCGCGGAAGGGCGGTCGGGGGCCGTGGACGTACGTCGCCGCAGGTGACGGACTACGGGAGGTTGCGGGCCATCACGATCCGCTGGACCTGGTTGGTGCCCTCGTAGATCTGCGTGATCTTCGCGTCCCGCATCATCCGCTCCACCGG
>NZ_JBIVSD010000037.1:0-17741 GCF_044756065.1 Kitasatospora sp. NPDC092039
CCAGCAGGCCCTCCGGGCTTCGTTCTTTCGTGTTTCCAGCTTATCAGATGTTTCCCGCTCCGTTTCCGGGGCTTCCTTCATCCAACTCGCCGGTGTCTTTCGGGGCGTGGGGCCCTGTCCGACGTTTCAAACACTAGCCGACCCTTGCTCCGAAAAGCGAATCCAGCCGCAATCCGATAAAACGAACACGCCACATACAGACCGGGCCGCATCTGCACATGACAGATCCGCCCGAGTCGGGAAGTGGTGGTTCAGAGGATTGGCCGCCCCGGGACCGTCCGCGCTGACACGTGTCCGGTGCTCCCAGTCGAGCGACTGGGAGACAGTACTCCTCCTCCACGCCCGAAACAAATGTCGTGGCTCAGGGGCGGGCGGCGAGGCAGTCGGTGTCCTGGGCGGGGAGTGCGCCGTCCAGGAGGTAGCGGTCGACGGTGGCGTCCACGCAGGCGTCACGCGGGGCGAACAGGCCCGCGTAGACGGTGTGGCGGTAGGCGCCGCGCAGGGTCACCAGGCGGGAACCGGCCAGGGCGTGGTGCGCAGAGAGCTGGCCGGCGCGGGTGGCGGCCGGGTCGCCGTCGGCGCCGACCAGCAGGACGGGGACGGCGTTGCGCACCCTGGTGGGCGGTTCGGCGGGCTGTGCGGGCCAGTAGGTGCAGGGTGTGAGGTTGCGGGTGAGCGGGCCGAACAGCGGCTCGTCGGTGCGGTGGGACTGGACGTCGCGGTAGTAGGCGAGCGGGTCGCGCGAGGCGGCGCGGTCCGCGCACATGATCGCGGTCTGCACGGCGGCGGCTCCGCTCGTGTCGGGGGCTTCCAGGCCGGTCAGCACGGCCTCCAGCAGTGCGGTCGGCTCGACGGCGGTACGGCCTTCGGCGGCGTCGAGCAGGACGCGCACGAGGGCGGCGAACTCCGTGTAGGCGGCGGTGTCGTCGCCGGCCGCCACCGCCCACAGCACCTGCGGCAGGGCGCGGGCGTCGACCCGGTGGGTGCCCACCGTCAGCGGGTCGCTCCCGGCGGCCAGGCGGATCCGTTCGACCGCGGCGAGCACCTCGGCAGTGCTGGTGCCCAGGTGGTGGCGGTCGTCGTGGCGGGCCGTCCACTCCGCCCAGGCGGTGAGCGCGGCGTCGATCGCGGAGCCCTGGGTGGCGGTCAGGTCGGGGCCGAAGCGGTCCGGGTCCAGGGCGGCGTCGAGCACCGCGCGTCCGACGTGCTCGGGGAACAGCTGGAGGTACACCTCGCCGAGGTAGCTGCCGTAGGAGGAGCCGAGGTAGGCGATCGTCGGCTCGCCGAGGACGGCGCGCACCAGGTCCATGTCCCGGGCGGTGTTGCGGGTGGAGACGTGCGGCAGCACGGCGTGGTACGGCGCGCAGCGGGCGGCCAGGTCCTTGGCGAGTTCGGCGGACCGGTCGAAGGAGGCGCGGGTGGGCCCGGCCGAGCCGGGGCCGCTGACTGGCCAGCCGCAGTCGAGCGGGGTGCTGGCGCCGACGAAGCGCGGGTCCATGCCGACGACGTCGTAGCGGGCGGCGAGGGCGGGCGCGGCCCGGCCGAGGGCGAGGGCGAGGTGGCGGGCGGGGACGCCGGGGCCGCCGGGGTTGTAGAAGAGGGTGCCCAGGCGGTGGGCGGGGTCGGTGGCGGGCAGCCGGGAAAGGGCGACGTTCAGGGTCCGGCCGTCCGGGTGCCGGTAGTCGAGCGGCACGGTGACCTCGGTGCAGTGGGCCCCGGCGGCGTCGAGTTCGGTGCCGGCGGTGTCCTCCGGGCCGGTCCGGCAGGCGTGCCAGGCGGGCTGTTGGCGGCGCAGCTCGGCGAGCGGGTCTGCGGCGGGGGCGGTGGCGGTCGCGGCGGTGGCCGTCCCGCCGGTGGCAGTGGTGGCGGCACCGCCCGCCGCCGGGGCGGACAGCGCGGTGAGGACGGTCAGGGCCAGCGCCGCCACTGCGGCGGCCGGCTCGGCGGTACGGATCACGGCGGTACGGATCACGGCGGTTCCCTCGGGTGCTCGGCAGGCCGTCGGAGGTGACGCTAGGGGGCCGGCCGGCCGGTCGCATCCGCCGCGGGTATCGGCCGCCTTCACCGAACTGCGCCCTGGGTTCTACGACTTCGGGATCAGGCTCCGGTGCCGTCGGCCGACGGCACCGGGGCCTGATCAGGGAGCGGTCCGCGACGTCGGGGAACGGCCGCCTACTTGAACAGGCGGTCCCCGCCGGTGGCCATGCGGTGGGTCCCGCTGTGGCGGTTCACCCAGTCCCGGACGAGGTTCACGGCGTTGGCGCACTGCCAGCTGTTGTCGTACTCGCGCACGCCGGTGAAGGCGCCGTAGCCCGCGATGATGCCGTCCACCTGTGCGTCGCCGAGCAGCTTGTCGACGTACCACGGGTCGTTGTAGGTGGTCGTCCAGGACAGGGTGGCGGCGAGCCGTCCGGCGGCCCGGTCCGCGGCTCCCTTCCTGAGTTCCGCGCAGGTGTTGTAGGTGGGCTCCGTGCAGTTGCCGAAGCCCTTGGTGATGTCGCTGTCGCCGTAGTCCATCGCCCGGCGGCCGGCCGGGAAGCCGGCACCGGACCGGTCGAAGGCGCTGCGCACCTGGTCGCGGGTGCCGGTCGTGGTGATGCCCTCCAGCGGGCCGAGTTTGCCCTCCAGGCTCTTCCAGCCGCGGCCGCCGACGTCCGGGGTGCTGCCGCCGTGGTACTCGTAGAAGCCGTAGAGCACCTGGATGCCGGCCGCCGTCAGCCGCTGGGCCTTGTCGCGCAGTCCGGCGACGCTGCAGGTGCGGTTCGGCTCCTCGCCGCAATAGTTGGGGTCCTTGATGTCCAGCCAGACCAGCGACAGCCGGCGGCCCGCGTTGGCGTTGGAGACGATGCGGTCGAGCATGCTGTCGAAGCTGGGGCCGAGCCGGTTCTCGCCGGCCGAGGAGCAGTCGTGGTAGGCGCGCCACTCGTTCGGGTTCCACCAGGCGCAGACGTCGATCTCGATGGCGTTGGCGCCGTGGTTGATCGCGGCGTCGACGCCGTCCAGGGTGTCGACCCGGTGCGCGATGGCGTAGACCGGGTGGCGCTGGTCGGCGGCTTCCGCGGGGGCCGCGCCGAGCGTGGTGGTGCCGATGATCCCGCACAGTGCCGCCGTCAGGGCGGGCAGTATCCGCACGCGTGCGCCGGGTCCGTGGTGAGTCCTCAAGAGGGTGCTCCTTCTCGCTGGCGTTCCGGTGTCGTCCGTGTTCCGGTGTCGTCCGTGTTCCGACTTGTCTGCGGTCAGACAATCGATATCACCAACTGTGCGTCGGCGTACGGTGAATGAGCGCTGAACGAGGTCCGCAACCGTTCCCATCCGTTCGGGTGCGGCCGGATCCGGCGGGTGGTGGCCGACATCGCGGCCGCCGGGCCTGCGGTGACGGGTGTCCGCCCTCGAACAGGCGGTCGCTCCGCCCGGGCCCAGCCGCCCCACGGGAACCACCCGTTCCGCCCAGGGCCGGTGGTTCGAATCCCTGCCCGAAGTCGGTAAGGGGCGCGGCATCGCTGGGAATCGCCGCCGCCAGCGGAACCCGCACCGGTTTCCGCCATTTCTTCGCATACGTAACTATCCGCCGCCGCCGCGGGTAATTCTGAGCTGCCCGCCGAGTGAAGGCGCCGACGGGACCGGAGCGGCTGAGTGCGCTCCGTCCTTCCCCGCGGCCCCGTTCACCCGGACGCGCTCGACCGAAGGAGACGTCACATGCCCGTCGTCCGCAGGGTGCTGCTCACGGCCGCGGTCCTCACCGCGACCGTGGTCGTCGCGCCCACCTCCTCCGCCCAGCCCCTCACCCCCTCGACCTCCCACACCGCCGGCACCTCCCCGCTCGCCCGCCAGCCCAGCTTCCACGCCTTCACCGGCACCGGCTTCTCGGGCGCGGACCGCTGGTTCTACGGCAACCAGGGGGCGTGCACGTACGTCGGCGACAACTGGAACGACCGGATCCGCTCCGCCCGCACCGAGGGCGGTGACCGGGTCGAACTGTGGGACAACTACGACTGCACCGGGGGCTCGATCACCATCGACGCCTCCGGCTACGGCAGCATCGGCGCCTGGGTCAGCGCCTACCGCGCCTACCTCGGTTAGGACCTGGGCGGGCCGCGCGGCGGCTCGTCGGCCGGGGCGACCGGTCGACGGGCCGCCGTGCCGGATCGGGGGCAGGGGCCTGCCGGACGGACGCCACCACGAGCTCTCACACGAAGGGTGGTTGAAGCCCCGTCAGGGATGCCGGAGATGCGGTCCGCACCGCTCTCCCACCCCGTGGGGCGGCCGAACGGCAGGCGCGAGGTGAACACTTCACCACGGGACGTGCTCGTGTTAGCGTCCCACGGATGTCGAGGATTCTGGTCACCGATCTGGACGGCACCTTACTCGGCGGCACCCGGGACGACCGGCGCCGGTTACGCGACGCCCTGGTCCGCCACCCCGAGGTGACCACGGTCTTCGCCACCGGGCGCTCGCCGGCCTCCGTCCGGGAGGTCCTACGCGATCCGCTCGTCCCCCGGCCCCGGTGGGTCATCGCCGACGTCGGCGCCACCGTCGTCGACGGCACCGACTTCACGCCCGTCGGCCCGGTGCAGGACCACCTGCGGGCGGGCTGGCCCGGGCCGGAGCGAGTGCGCGCCGCGCTGCGCGGCTTCCCCGGGCTCACCTACCAGCGCGGCGTCGTCCAGAACGGCCGCTGCTCCTACCACCTCGACCCCGACCGGCTCACCGACGGACTCACGGCCGCCGTCGAGGCCCTCGGCTGCGCCTGGGTGTACTCGGCGGACTGCTACTTCGACGTCCTGCCACCGGGAGCCTCCAAGGGCAACGCCCTACGGGCCCTGGCCGGGAGACTGGGCTGGCGGCCCGAAGGGATCCTGGTCGCCGGGGACTCGCTCAACGACCTCTCGCTGTTCCGGTTCGGCGCGCACGCCGTGGTCGTCGCCGGGGCCGAGCCCGCGCTGCTCACCGCCCTGGCCGAGGACTCGCGCGTCCACCGCCCGGACCGGGCCGGCGCGGCCGGGATCCACGCGGCGCTCCTGGACCTCGGCTGGATCTCCCCCGAGCCCGACTCCGGATGCTCCGTCTCCGTACGCTCCGCCTCGGTGCGCTCCGACTCCGGCGGCCCGGACCTCACCGGCTCCCCGGCCCCCGCGCGCGGGCACTCCCTCGTGGTGGCCTACCACCGCCCGCCGCTGCACTGGGACGGCGGGAGCTGGCAGCCGCCCGCCAGCCCCAACGGCATCCTGCCGACCCTGACCAGCGCCTTCGCCGACGGCCTGCCGGGTGTCTGGGTCACCGCCCTGACCGGCCGCGACCGGACGGCGGCGCTCCCCCCGCCCACCTCGCTGCCGCTGTCCCCCGTGCCGCTGGACACGGCCACCTGGCGCGGCTACTTCCACGGCGCCTGCAAGGAGACCCTCTGGCCGGTCCTGATGTCCGAACCGGGCAGGTCGACCTTCGACGAACGGGCCTGGGCCGACTACCGCACGGTCAACGCGCGGTTCGCCCGGCACATCGCCGCCCAGGCGGCCCCGGGCGCCACCGTCTGGCTGCACGACTACAACCTCTGGCTGGTCCCCGGCCTGCTGCGCCGACTCCGGCCCGACGTCAGGACCGGGATCTTCCACCACACCCCGTTCCCGGCCCCCGACGTCTTCGCCGCACTCCCGGTCGCCGCCGAACTGCGCGGCTCCCTGGCGCGCCTCGACTGGGCGGGCTTCCACACCGAGGAGTTCGCCGGACACTTCCGCAAGGCCCTGGCCGGGCTGCCCGACCCGCCGCGCACCGGTGTCCACCCGCTCGGGATCGACCGGCCGGCCGTCGAGCGGCTCGCCCGTCTCCGCGCCCCGCACCGCACTCCGGCCGCCGGCCCGGTGGTGCTCTCGGTCGAACGCCTCGACTACGCCAAGGCCCCGGTCCAGAAGGTCGAGGCCGTCGACCTGCTGCTCTCCCGTCGGCCCGGGCTGCGCGGCCGGTTCGTCCTCCGGCTGGTCTGCGCACCGCCCGAGCCCGGCATCACCGCGTACGACGCCACCCGCCGCCACCTCGAACGGCGCGTCGCCGAGGTGAACTCCCGCTGGCAGCAGGGTACTTGGCAACCGGTCGACTACCGTCCGCACAGCCTCACCGCCACCGGGGTCGTCGACGCGTACCTGGCGGCCGACGTGCTCTGGGTGACCTCCCTCCAGGACGGGATGAACCTGACCGCCAAGGAGTACGTCGCCGCCCGGGCAGCCCTCCTGCCCGGTGACGCGGTGCCCGGAGCCCTGGTGCTCTCCCGCCGCGCCGGCGCCGCCGCCGAACTCGGCGAGGCCGCCCTGCTCACCGACCCGCACTCGCCCGAGGACCTCGCCGCCGTGCTGGCCCGCGCCCTCGACCTCGCCCCCGCCGAACGCCGGGCCCGCCTGGAGCGGCTCTCCGAGCTCCTCGGCCGGGAGCGGCCCGCCGACTGGGCCGTCCGGATCGTCCACGCCATCCGGGGCTGCTCCACCTCGGTCGCACCGCCGGCGGTGCGCCGGATCACCGGGCACCCGTCCCCGGTCTCGACGCGGCGCCCGTGAGCGGTAGCCGTCCCCGGCGTCCGCCGGGCCCCGAGCCTGATCAGCGGCGCCCGCCGGGCCCCGGACGGGATCAGCGGCGGCTGCCGCGCAGGGTGTAGGCGACGGCGCCCAGCACCGTGAGGCCCACGGCCACCGTCGTCGAGGTGTCGGTGCGGGGTTCCTGGACGAGCCAGGTGAGCGCCTGCTCGAACCGGGTCGGCCGGGGCCCGATCGCCACCATCAGCAGCGCCCAGCCGACGGGCGGCGCCCAGGCCGCGTGCGCTCCGAACAGCGCCGCCGCGAGGGCCGTCAGCGCGGTGAGCGCCGACACCGCCAGGGCGAGGCTGCCGAAGGGCACGGCGTGGGTCGGCCGGTCGGCGGCCGCCCGGGCGGCGGCGAGCAGGCCGAACAGGACCCCGCCGAGCAGCACCACGTGCAGCGCCCTGACCAGCCGCCAGCGGACCGGCGTACCGCGCTCCAGCTCCTCGTCCGGGCCGGCCAGGGTACGGGCGACGGCGGCGACGCCCAGCACCACGGCGATCAGCCCGACCGCGCGCGCGGTCCCCGGATCGTCCAGCCGGTGCCCGGCCCAGGTGAGGACGGCGGCGGCCAGGAAGACCAGGAGGGTCGCCGGGATCGCCCGGCTGCGCAGGTGCAGCACCAGGCCGCGCAGTCGCTGGGTCACCGGTCGGCCCCCTCGCCCGTCGCGACGTCACCCGTCACGGCCGCCAGTGGGTCCTGGCAGGCCAGCCCGGCCTTCCGGGCCTCCCCGATCCGCCGGTACCGCTCCCCGTCGGGCAGCGCGCGCAGGGTGTCGTGGGCCGCCCGGGCGACGGGGCCCAGCCGGTCGGCGGGCGTGCCCAGGAGTACGGCGGAGACCGCCCGGGAGGCGTCGGAGGCCCGTGTCCGCCCCTGCTCGTCGGAGAAGCAGCCGAGGTCGACGACGGCGTGCTGGGCCACCAGGTCGACCACCGTGTCCGGCTCCCAGCGGATGCCGCCCTGCTGGGTCCGGTACGGCAGCTCGATCCGTACCGTTCCGGGATCCACCGCTCCGCCCGCCGCCCTGCCGTCGTCCAGCATCCAGCTCACCGGGTCCTCCTGCACCCGGGTCGGACCGCCGGGCACCGCGGCGAAGGCGTCGAGCACCTTGCGGGCGGGCGGCAGGAGGTCGGGCAGCGCGGCGCGGTGCACCCTGGTGACGCAGACCCGGCCGTCCTCCGGTGCGCAGACCAGCTCGGTGGCCCGCGGTTCCGGGACGATCGCGCCCGAGGGCGCCACCAGCGAACCGAGCGCCAGCCCCGCCACGGCCGGGGCCGCGGCCAGCACCCGGGCCCGGGTGGTCCCGGCGACGGCCAGCAGCACGCCGGTCACCCCGAGGGCGGTCAACCAGACGGCCTGGCCGGCGGACAGCGAGGGCAGCACCCGGTGGAAGTCGTCCGTCACCGGCAGCATCGGCAGCGCCGTGTCCACCAGCCGGTTCGCCGGTCGGCCGTCCCGGACCTGGGCGACCGCCAGGACCAGGAACAGCAGCACCGCTCCCAGCGGCGCCGCCACCGGCGCCGGGGCCACCCGGCCGATGCCCAGTCCGAGCAGGGCCACGGCGACGACGGCGAGCAGGCCCACCGCGAGGCCCAGCGGCCACCCGCCGTCGCTGAACGTCGCGTTCCCGGAGACGATCACCACGGCCCAGCCGATCACCGCCGCCACCGCGACGACCGCCGCTCCGGCCACCACCACCAGGGCCGGCAGCAGCCGCACCGGAGCCGGCCGCGGCGTGGCGGCGAACAGTTCGGACACCGAGCTGCGCCGCTCCCGCCCGCCGTGCCAGATCGCGGCGGCCAGCACCACCGGCAGGCAGATCCAGGCGGTCGACCGCAGCGAGTAGACAAGGGAGGACCAACTGGCCGCCCACTGCTGGACGTCCATCCAGAGGAAGATCCGGGCCAGGACGGCCAGCACCAGGAGCAGCGCCGGTGCGACCGAGCGCTTCGCCTCCAGGCGCGTCATGCGGAACATACGTCGTCTCCAGTGTTCTAGGGGTCGGGGAGGTGCAGGGCGCCACCGGTGCGGGGCCCTGCTTCGGGGCGGCCGCACTTCGGGGGCGCCGGCCTACTTCGGCCCGCGGGCCTTCGCCTCGCGGTGCCGGCGCAGGATGGCGGAGTAGCCGCGCTCGATGTCGCTGTCGCCCGGGTCGGCGTCGGTGCCCGCGGCGCGGATCCCGTCGACGTGGCCCGCGAAGACCGTGCCGCCCTCGTCGATCAGCACGACGCTGGTGCAGGCCGCGGCGACGTCCTCGACCAGGTGGGTGGAGACCAGCACACAGGACTGTTCGCCGATGTCGCGCAGCAGGGCACGGAACTCCAGGCGCTGGGCGGGGTCCAGGCCGACCGTGGGCTCGTCGAGCAGCAGGATGTCGGGGTCGTTCACGATCGCCTGGGCGATGCCCGCCCGGCGCAGCATGCCGCCGGAGAGCGAGCCCATCCGGTCGTCGGCCCGGCCGGTCAGGTCCACCCGGTCGATGGCGTGCTGCACGGCGTCGGCCGTCCGGCGCCGCGGCACCTCCTTGAGCCAGGCCATGTACTCGACGAACTCCCGTACGGTGAACCGCCGGTAGTGGCCGAAGGCCTGCGGCAGGTAGCCCAGCCGGCGGCGCACCTCCCGCAGTTCGCCCCGGCTGCGCCGGGCGGCACCCAGGAGTTCCAGCTCGCCGCCGTGCGGGGTCAGGACGGTGGCGAGGGTGCGGATCAGGGTGGTCTTGCCCGCGCCGTTGGGGCCGAGCAGGCCGTGCACGCCGGTGCCGAGGTCCAGGTCGATCCCGGCGACCGCGAGGCGGCGGCCGTGCCGGACGGTCAGTGCGCGGGCCCGGATGTGGTGGGCGTAGCGGGTGGGGGCGATCTCGGCGGCGATGCCGGTGACGGGCATGGGCGGTTCTCCTCGCGGTGCGGGTGAAGGGCGGGACGGGTGTTGCGCGTGTCGGACGGGCCGCGGCCGAGCGGGCGGCGGCGGCCGGGCGGCCGACGGGGCCGGGGGTCAGCCGCGGCGGGTGCGGGCCTCGCGGGGGTGCAGGTAGCCGGTGCGGCACAGGACGACGGCGGCGGCCAGGACGGCGGCCGCGACCGCCCACCCCGGCGCGGCCGAGTCCCGCAGGTAGGACGGGACGGTGCCGCCGCCGTCCATGGCGGGGGCGACCACGACCGCGGCCCACCCCGCGCCGAGTCCCGCCGCCGCGCGCTGGACGCCCAGCAGGCTGCCGAGCGCCAGGGCGGCGCAGGTCAGGGCGAGGGCCGGCAGCAGGACCAGCGCGGGCGCGGTGCCGGTGATCCAGCCGCCGACCGCCAGCGCCGGGATCACCAGGGCCAGTACGGCCACGGTCCGGCGCAGGAGCAGCCCGAGCCCCGCCCGCGGGGTCGCGGCGACCAGCTCGTGGACCGGGTCGGAGTGCGGCCCCCAGCTCAGGGCCACGCCCAGCAGCGGCATCGCCGGCGCCAGCAGCACCAGGACCGGGGAGCCGGGGTCGGCGGCCGACGACAGCAGCAGGGCGCCGAGCACGACGAGCACGAGCGCCGCGACCCACGGCCCGAACGCCGGGGCCGCCCACCGGGCCAGCCCCGCCCGTACCCGCCGCCACCGCCGTCGGCGCACCGGCGTCAGCGGCACCACTTCCGAGAGGCGCTCGCGCACCTGTGCCACCAGCGCGGTGTCGGCCGGGCTGTGGGCGAGGGACACCCTCCCCAGCTCGGCCCGGCACGGGGCGCAGCGCTCCAGGTGCGCCTCCACCGCCCACAGCTCGCCGGTGGTGGGGGCGGTGCCCGGGGCAGCACCGCCCAGGACGTAGCTCACCAGCAGCCGGTGCGGGACGTGGGCAGTCATGACAGGGCCTTTCGCAGGTCGAGGCGGGCACGGCGGGCACGGGTCTTGACCGTTCCCTCGGGGATCTTCAGCAGCGCCGCGGTCTCCCGGACGGTCAGGCCGTCGAGCACCATCGCGGTGAGCACCTGGTGCAGCTCGGGTGCGAGCCGGTCCAGGGCCGCGCCGACGTCGCCGCCGACCGCGGCTTCCAGCACCTCGTGCTCGGCCGAGGGCGCCGGGGCGACGGACAGCGGGGGCAGCGCGCCGTGCCGGCCGCGCGCCCGGAAGGCGTCCACCAGCCGCCGGGCCGCGATCGTCCACAGCCACCCGCCGGCCTCCTCCCCGCGCATGCTGTCGGCGAACGACCCGGCCGCCCGCCACACCGCCAGGTACGTCTCCTGCAGCACTTCGGCGACGATCTCGTCGTCCGCGCAGCGCCGGCGCAGCCGTGCGGTCAGCCAGGGGGCGCTGCGCCGGTACAGCTCGTCGAAGGCGGTCGCGTCCCCGCGGGCGATCCGCCGGACCAGTTGGGCTTCGGTCATCGAGGCCGGTGAACGTTTCACGTCCTGGTCTTACGCGGTGCCCGGCGCGGCGGTTTTCCCAGGCGCCGTGATCCACGTCACACCGGCCGGTTCCGTCCCCGGCGCGGTGCTCCGCCGGTCCCGCCCGGTGGGTGGACGGCCCGGGGGGTGCGGGCGGACGGGTGCGGCGCGATGGTGGAGGGGAACGTCCGGCTCCGCCAGGCCGGGACCACCACCGGTAGGGAGTCGCCATGGACCCGACCATCGATCCGAACCAGCTCGGGGCCGCCGCCGCGCCGGCAGCCTTCGGGGGCTACCTGGCGGCCCTGCCCCACCCGCCGATGGACCACGGGCACGGCCCGGCGAAGTCCGTCCGCACCGCGGAGTACGAGGGGCACCGGATCAGCGTCACCACGACCTACGAGATCACGGTGGACGGCCGGCCGCTGACGGCCGGGCTCGACGTGGACGACAGCGGCATGCTGTCCTGCCACGGCCTGCCCGCCTACCAGTTCGTCTCCGCGCTGGACGCCGTCAAGGTGCTGATCCACACCTATCCCGACTCGTTCCGGGGCGGCGACTGAGATGCCCGTCGTCCGCAGGAACATCCTCAAGGACGCGGCCGCCCGCGACGGCTACCTCCGCGGCATCGGCCTGCTCAAGCAGGAGGACAGCCGGTTCACCACCCAGCAGTTGGGCATCCCCGGCCCGGTCGTCCCGGTCCGCACGTACGACCTGTTCGTCGTCTGGCACGGCCGGACGATGGCGACCGCGATCCCGCCCGACGGGAGCCCCCGGGTGCGCAACGCCGCCCACCGCGGGCCGATCTTCCTGCCCTGGCACCGGGTGATGCTCGGATTCCTCGAGAAGAACCTCCAACGGGTGCTCGACGAACCGGACTTCGCCCTCCCGTACTGGGACTGGGCGGCCGACGGCGACGCCGGCTCGCCGACCGACGCCGAGATCTTCTCCCCCGCCTGCCTGGGTGGCGACGGCGACCCGGTGGCCGACGGCCCGTTCGCCTACCACCCCGCCGATCCCGCCACCTTCACCGTCCGCATCGAAGCCGCCGGCCCGGGCGGCATGAAGCTGGCCCAGACCAGCCGCGGCCTGCGCCGCTCCTTCGCCCAGGAGCCGCCGTTCGGCTGGCGCACCCTCCCGACCGGCGCCGAGGTCGAGGCCGCACTCGCGTTCGCCCCGGCCGGCGCCGATCCCGCCGACCGCTACGACACCCTCGACTTCAACGCCTCCTCCCAGGGCTTCCGCAACCTGCTCGAAGGCTGGATCCCCAAGGACCCGGCCCGGCCGGTCCACCTGCACAACCAGGTCCACGTCTGGACCGGCGGCGACATGGGCCCCTCCACCTCGCCCAACGACCCGCTGTTCTACCTGCACCACTGCAACGTCGACCGCATCTGGGCGGGCTGGCTGAACCGCTACGGACCGCTCTACGCCCCCGACATGACCGCCCCCGCGAACGTCTACCAGGGCGAGCGGATCGACGACCCGATCGCCTCCCCGCTCGGCCCCGCCGCGACCCCGCGTTCCGTCCTGGACGTGTCGGCGATCTACGGCTACGACACCCTGCCCTGACCCCGGCCCGGCCCGCGCCGGCGTCCGCTCCTCCCGCACCCGTTGTCCGGCCCGGCCGCGCGGCGGGTGCCGAAGTCGTCCGGCCCGGTGCCCGGCCGGCCCGGCCGGACGCCCCGCGCGCCGGCCTGCGGTGACGTGGATCACAGCGGGTTTCACGCGGCCGGCGAAATGCGACGGCCGCCGAGGCGGTTGGCACCGGCAACCGTCTCCGTCCCGGCGCACGGCACCGCTATCCGCGAGGAATCCCCATGACCGTCACCGAGCCCACTACCTCCCGCGCGGCCGAGATCCTGTCCCGGCCCGTCTCGATCAACGGGCTGACCGTGCCCAACCGCATCGTGATGGCGCCGATGACGCGCAGGTTCTCCCCCGGCGGCGTGCCCGGCGAGGACGTGCGCTCGTACTACGCCCGCCGCGCCGCCGCCGGTGTGGGCCTGATCGTCACCGAGGGAACGTACGTCGGCCACGAGTCCGCCGGTCAGAGCGACGACATCCCGCGCTTCCACGGCGAGGAGCAGCTGGCCGGGTGGGCCCGGGTCGCCGAGGACGTCCACGCGGCGGGCGGCACCATCGTGCCGCAGCTCTGGCACATCGGCATGGTCCGCAAGCAGGAGGACCCGCCGTTCGCCGGCGCTCCCGCCATCGGCCCGTCCGGCGTCCGGCTGGACGGCACCGAGGGAACGGGCCGGGCGATGACCCGGGCCGACCTGGACGCCGTCATCGGCGCGTTCGCCAAGGCCGCCGCGGCCGCCGAGCGGATCGGCTTCGACGGCGTCGAACTGCACGGTGCCCACGGCTACCTGCTCGACCAGTTCCTCTGGGCGGGCACCAACCGCCGCACCGACGCCTACGGCGGTGACCCGGTCGCCCGGACGAAGTTCACGGCCGAGCTCGTCGCCGCGGTGCGCGAGGCCGTCTCCCCGGAGTTCCCGGTGATCTTCCGCTACTCCCAGTGGAAGGCGGAGAACTACGAGGCCCGCCTCGCCGGGACCCCGCAGGAGCTGGAGGCGATCCTCGCCCCGCTCGCCGACGCCGGCGTCGACGCCTTCCACGCCTCGACCCGCCGCTACTGGGTCCCCGAGTTCGACGGCTCGGACCTCAACCTGGCCGGCTGGACCAGGAAGCTCACCGGCCGCCCCGCCATAACCGTCGGCTCGGTCGGCCTCGACGGCGACTTCGTCCGCGCGTTCATGGGCGAGGGCGCGGCGCTTAAGGGCATCGACAACCTGCTCGACCGGCTGGAGCGCGACGAGTTCGACCTGGTCGCCGTCGGCCGCGCCCTCCTCCAGGACCCGCAGTGGGCCGCCAAGGTCCTGGCCGGCCGCTTCACCGACCTGCGCCCCTACGACGCCGCCGCCCTTCGCACCCTGAGCTGACGCCGGCGCCGCCGCCAGGCCTCGCGCGGGCCGAAGCGCCCGCCGGGGGGCGGCGGAGGGCGGCCCCCACCGACCGGGACGCACCGCACGGCTCCGACCCGGGAGCCGTGCGGTGCGTCGTCGAGCGGGGACGTCCGCGACGGCCGCCCGGGGGCGGGAGCCGGGGAGGCCCTACCTCGGGTTCCGCGCCCGGTGGGCGGTGATCAGCTCGCGGTACCAGGCGTACGAGGCCTTCGGCGTGCGGCGCTGGGTCTCGAAGTCGACGTGGACGAGGCCGAAGCGCTGGCTGAACAGTCCTTCCGCCCATTCGAAGTTGTCGAGGAGGGACCAGGTGTAGTAGCCGCGGATGTCGACGCCCTCGGCGGCGGCCCGGGCGAGGGCGTCGAGGTGGGCGGCCATGAAGTCGATGCGGGGCCGGTCGGGGACGGTCTCCTCGGCGACGGAGCAGCCGTTCTCGGTGACGGTGATGGGCGGTAGGGCCTTGCCGTACGACTCGCGGAGTTCCAGGAGGAGTTGGCGGAGGGCGTCGGGGACGACGGGCCAGCCGAAGGCGGTGTGGGGGACGTCGGGGATGTCGACGAGGTCGAAGGGCAGGCCCGGTTCGGTGGGGGCGGCGACGCGGGTGGGGTTGTAGAAGTTGAGGCCGAGGCCGTCCAGGCCGGGGGTGTGGATGAGGTCGAGGTCGCCGGGGTGGACGGCGCCGAAGAGGTCGTCGGGGACACCGAGGGCGGAGAGGTCGGGGTAGCGGCCGAGGAGCACGGGGTCGGTGAACAGCCGGTTGTGGAGGGCGTCGTAGGCCTCGGCGGCGGCCGCGTCCTCGGCGGAGGCGGTGGCCGGGTGGACCGGGGTGAGGTTGTTGGACAGCATCGCCTCCAGGCCGCGGTCGTGGAGGACCGAGGCGGCCAGGCCGTGGGCGAGGAGCTGGTGGTGGGCGGCCGGGAGGGCCTCGAACATCAGGGTGCGGCCGGGGGCGTGGGTGCCCAGCGCGTAGCCGAACACCGTGTGCACGAAGGGCTCGTTGAGGGTGATCCAGGCGGGGACGCGGTCGCCGAGGCGGTCGGTGACGATCCCCGCGTACTCGGCGAAGCGGTAGGCGGTGTCGCGGTCGAGCCAGCCTCCGCCGTCCTCCAGGCCCTGCGGGAGGTCCCAGTGGAAGAGCGTGGGGAGCGGGGTGATGCCCGCTTCCAACAGGGCGTCCACCAGGCGGTCGTAGAAGGCGAGTCCGGCGGGGTTGACGGTGCCGGCGCCGGTGGGCAGGACGCGGGGCCAGGCGATGGAGAAGCGGTAGCCGTCGAGGCCGAGGCGCTTCATCAGCTCGATGTCCTCGGGGTACCGGTGGTAGTGGTCGCAGGCCACCGCGCCGGTGTGGCCGTCGCGGACGGCGCCGGGGCGGGCGGTGAAGGTGTCCCAGACGGACGGGCCGCGACCGTCCTCGGTCACCGCCCCCTCGATCTGGTAGGCGGCGGTGGCGGCACCCCAGCGGAAGTCCGCCGGCAGGTCGAAGCGGTCCGGCATGACAGCCTCCTGACGTGAACGTGAGGAGGACTCATGTTACTGGCGTGGTACCGGAACGCCAGAGGCCCGCGTCGGCGACTGCCGCCCCGGCGGCGGGGATCGGGCCCGGCCACCGGTACCGCTGCGGGGCCCGGCGGGGCCCGTCCTCCTGCCGGGGCGGGAGGACGGGCCGGAGGGGTCAGTGGCGGATCACCGGCGGGAGGTGCCGTTCCCGGGCGGGTGCAGTGGAGAGGACCGGCCCGGTGCCGGAGGGGGTGGTCCCGGCGCGGACCGGGAGGCCGCCGGCGACGGCGTACATGGCCTCGTCGAAGGCCTGGCCGGCGGGCGGGGTCCTGCCGACGGCGAAGACCGCCACCGCCCGGCCGTTGACCACGGAGGTGGAGAGGTAGTCGCCGACCATGCGACCCCCCGACGTGGCGGCGATCCGGGACAGCGGCATCGGGCCGGCGACGGTCTGCGGCGCGCTCCAGGTGGCGCCGCCGTTGGCGGAGGAGATGAAGCCGACCGCCAACTCGCAGGTGGCGGCGGTGCAGTCGGCGTTCGGGTAGAAGTAGTAGTACAGCCCGATCCTGGCGCCGGGGCCGGCGGTGGCGTGGTCGACGCCGATGCCGGGGATGAAGTGGTCGGCCCCGCTGGTGACGGGATCGATCGGCACCCGGGTCACGGCGGACCAGGTGGTGCCGTCGGTCGAGGTCGCGAAGACGATGTCGTTGGCCTGGCAGCCGGAGCGGAAGCGGCAGTCCTGCCAGGCCACGTAGACCCTGCCGTCGGCGTCGATCTCGGCCGAGGGCAGGCCCTCGCCGTCGCGCAGGCCGCCCGCGACGCCGTGCGCGAGGACGTCGGCGACCAGCACCGTGGAGCTCCAGGAGGCGCCCCCGTCGGTGGAGTTGAAGGAGCGGATCGAGGTGGTGTCGGTCGAGAACGGGACCACGACCGTGCCGTTGGGCTGCACCAGCGGCTGCCCGCCGAGGCCGAGGTCGATGCCGGACGGGCCCGCCGGGGCCGACCAGGTGGCGCCGCCGTCCCGGGAGGTCGACATGATCACCTTGTTGTCGGAGGAGGGGAGGTCGACCTCGATGTAGCAGTTGCCGAAGTACCGGCTGGTGGGAGTGTTGTCGCAGACGATCCACTCCTTGTCGTAGCTCTGCCCGTCGAAGCCGACCGCCTGCACCGGGGCCTGCCAGTTCAGCGCGTCGGCGGAGCGGCTGACGGTCACCCCGGCACCGTTGAGCACCGAGTCGATGACCAGGCCGGCGATCATCCAGGTGCCGTGCTTGGCGTCGTAGGCGACCACCGGGTCGGAGGCGCGGGCCCAGCGGCCGCCGCCCTGGTGGGTGGTGAGGCCGGGCAGCATGCCGTGCTGCCAGCTGAGGCCGCCGTCGCGGGAGGTGCTCCAGCCGAGGTCCGCCGCGCCGCCGTTGGTGAACCGCCCCACCTGGGCGGCGGCGACGATCGTGCCGCCGTAGTCGAAGGTGTCGGGCTCCACCTCGGTGGCGTGCTGGCCGCCGGTGTCGGCGAACGGGTCGGCGCTCACCTGGACCAGGTTCGGTCCGCGGCCGTGGACGGTCAGGCTGAAGGTGGCCGTGCGGGTGGCGGAGGTTCCGGCACCGGTCACGGTGATCGGGTACGTGCCGGACGGGGTGCTCGCCGTGGTGGAGACGGTGAGCCCGGCGGGCACGCCCGCCCGCACGGCGGACGGGCTGAAGACGGCGGTGGTGCCCGGCGGCAGGCCGCTCGCCGACAGCGAGACGGTCTGGGCCTCGCCGGCCGTGACGGCCGTCGTGACGGTGGAGGTCACGGACGAGCCCGCTCGCACGATCGCCGCGGCGGGGCTGCCGGCGAGGGCGAAGTCGTCCGGAGTGGAGCCGGTGATCCCGGCGTCGTGGTGGCCGGCGTGGGTGGTGACGGCCGGGCCGGCGTACGGGGACGCGGCGGCCGGGCCGGCGTTCCAGGCGGCGCCGGCCAGTGCGAGGGCGGCCGCCGCGACGGCGGCGAACGGCCGCCGCCAGGAGGCGGGGGTGCGCGGGTGCCTCATCCGAAGCTCCTTTGCGTGGGGGTGGGAGTGCGGACGACGAGGGGCGGACCGCGGCCGGAGGGCACGGCGATCCGCCCCGGCGGGTGGGTGCGGACCAGGACGGCGCGACGTCGTGGAACTCGTGGGGGTGACGTCGCCCGTCCGGTTGTCGTCGTGGCCGAGCGGGGTGGGCGGCCGGCGGCGCCCGGTGGTGGCGGCGGGGGCCCGCCGGCCCCCCCCCCCGGGGGGCCCCCCCCCAAGGGGGGGGGGGGGCCCGTCACCCCGGGGGGGCCCCCGGGTTTGTTAAAAGGGATGGGGTAACCGGCGCGTGCAAAGCACCAAAATTTTGCAC
>NZ_JBIVSD010000037.1:17751-41602 GCF_044756065.1 Kitasatospora sp. NPDC092039
CCCGGGGGGGGGGGTGGGCCCCTGGCGGGGGCTACGTCGTGTACCGGGGGGGGGGGGGGGGGCCCCCCGGGGGGCCGGGGGGGCCGGGGGGGGGGGGGGGCGGGGGGCGCCGGGGGGGGGCGGCGGCCGCCGTCCGGACCCGGCCGGCGGAGGCCACCCGACACATGAAGGGGTGAAAGACGTCCACGCGGAAGGACACGCGTGTTCGTAAATCGGAAGTGTGAACCGGGCCATGACATCGCACAAGATGTGCGACCGAAACTCGTGGAACGGCCCGGCGGGGGTTTGTACCCCTACCGGGAACGGGCATGGGGAGAGCACCCACGACCGCCCCCGGCACCGGCCCGACCAGGGCCGTGGCAGGCGGCGCGCGGGTGCCCGGGCCGCCCCTGCCGGGCCTGCCCGGCTGCCAGGCCGGTCAGGCGAGGTCGCGCAGGCGGCGGATCGGGCTCGCCGCCAGGATCACCGGGCCGGCCAGGCTGCACACCGCCAGCAGGAGCAGCGCCGTACGCGGCCCCCACGCGGTGGAGGCGGCGCCGGCCAGGAGCGCGCCGACCGGAATGGCGCCCCAGGAGACGAACCGGACGGTGGCCATCACCCTGGGGAGCAGCACCGGCGGGGTGTGGGCCTGCCGGTGGGTGCGGGCGACGACGGTGGTCACCACGACGCCCGCCGAGAAACCCGCGTTGCCGACGGCGTAGACCAGCGCCGCCCAGCCGGAGCCGGCCGCCGGGAGCAGGAAGGTGAAGAGCGCGGAGGTCAGCGCCGCCCACCGCAGGGCGCCGCCGCTGCCGACCCGGGAGACGATCCGGGGGGTGAGGGCCGCACCGATCAGACTGCCGAGGCCGCCGACGGCCATCAGGGCGCCGACGGTGGCGGCCGTCGCGTCGAGGGTGTCGACCAGGAACACCGGGGTGAGCGTCATCAGCCCGCCGCCGACCAGGTTGACCGCGGTGGCGTCGGCGGTGCACGGCCCGATCACCGGGTGCCGGGTGACGAAGTGCCAGCCCTCGCGGATCTGCTCGCGCATCCCCGCGCCGACCGGCCGACCGGCGGGGCGCTCCGCGCGCGGCAGGCTGCGCAGCAGGGCCGCCGAGGCCAGGTAGCTGACCGCGTCCAGCACCATCGCGGCCGCGCCGCCGACGAGTTGGACCAGCACCCCGCCGAGCGAGGGCCCGGCCAGCTCGGTCGCGGCACTGGTGCCGGAGAGCAGGCTGTTGCGGGCGGTGAGCTCCTCCTTGGGGACGATCGAGGGCAGGAAGGTGGAGTTGCCGACGTCGAAGACCACGCTCGCCAGCCCGTTCAGCAGGGCGACCGCCACCAGCTGCGGCAGGCCGAGTACCCCCAGGGCGGCCGCCACCGGCACCGAGGCGACGGCGAGCCCGCGCACCAGGTCCGCCGCCACCTGGGTGCCGCGCAGCGGGAGCCGGTGGACCAGGACACCGGCCGGCAGTCCGACCAGCAGCCAGGCCAGGTAGCCGGCGCCGGTGACCAGGCCGACCTGCCAGGCCGTCGCGTGCAACGTGAGCACGGCGATCAGCGGCAGGGCGACGCCGGTCACCTGGTCCCCCAACCGGCTCACCAGCGATCCGGCCCAGAATCGCCAGAACACCCCCGCCGGAGCGCTGGGTTGTGGCTCGAACTCCGCTCCGCGGACCTCCACCGCCGCCGTTCGCGTCGTCGTGTCCACCCTCGGTCCCACCCCTTCCGTCGCAACCCGTCCACCCAGCCCCGACCCCCGTCCCCCGACCCGCCGATCCCCCCCGCCGATCTCCCGGCCGCGCTCAGGCGGCACGGCGGAACGGCGGCTTCCCGCTGCGCGATCCCCCTGGCCGGCTGCCGGTCGCGGGAGCCGCAACTCGCCTCCGCCACCGGCGAGTCGGCCGACCCGTGGCGCGCGGGTCCACGGCAGCGGCCCCCAACCCCCGTACGGTCGGCCGCGTTCGCCGGGCACGCCCGCATTCCCTTCCCGCCGCCCTGCGACGCCGACGTCCAACTGACCGCAGCACTGCGCCTGCCCGGCTTACGGGCCGCGGGCGCCGACCGGTTCAGGCACCCGCCCTCGCGCTGGGGGCCGCCCGCACCACCGGTGGCGTCCGCTACCCCGTGATCGACCCGGCGGGGTCCATGGCGGACGTCCTCGCCCCGGTCGACGGGCTCGCGACACACTGATGACGGGCCTGCTCCGGCCACGTCCCGACGCACCGGGCGTCCGCACAGCCGCCCGGGTCTGACGTGCCCCTGCCCAGCTCACCCGACGCTCACACCCCGGGAGCCGAAACCCGCCGCGGCCGCCCCACGACAAGCCGGGCGACCGCCCACCCCCGATCGCCCCGCTCGGCTCTGCTCGGGTCGGCTCTGCTCTGCTCGGCCCGGCTCGAAGCCGCCCACGCCGGAGGGCTACCGGACGACCCGCTTCCAGATTGTGACGTGACCCTGTCTAGTTCGTTCCCGTCCTGGTGTGGTGGGATGAGCCCCACGGGGATGAACCGCTGACGGGGGTGTGTGCTGGTGCGGAGTGGATGGCTGCGGGAGCTGGACGGGGACGCGGCGTGCCTGACGGCCGTGGGGCTCGTCCGGCTGGGGGCGCAGGACCGGTTGAGCACGGAGGACGGGGCGCCCGGCTGGGTGGGCGGGCTGCGGGCCGCCGCCTTCGCCGACGCCTGGCTGGCGTTCGGCGACGGGCCCGCGTCCGGGCTGCGGGTGCCCGCACCGGCGGTGCTGCGGGCCGTGGTGGCCCGAGCGGCGGAGCTCGTGCTGCGCTCCTGCCGGGAGGACGGGCCGGCGGCGCTGGAATGGCTGGGGCAGCGCTCGGCGGAGGCCCGCGAGCAGGCGCAGCGGGAGGGCGCCTCGCACCCGGCCGAACCCTGTGCGCTGACGCTGGTGTGGCACGGGGTCCAGGCGCTGACCGCCGAGGACGGGCCGGGCCACGCCCGCCGCATCGAGGAGCGCGGCGAGGCCTACGTACGGGACCGGCACCGCCGCCAGGACACCCTGGCGCTGGTGCTGTGCTGCACCCGGATCGCCGCGTCCGCACTGGTGGACCTGTGCGAGGACGATCCGGAGCGGGTGGCCGGCTGGCTGGAGCAGGACGCGGCGCGTTCCATGCCGCGCGGCGGCCGGGTGCCGCTCTGGGTGCCGGGCCGGCCCGCCCAGCAGCCGGGCTGAGCGGACGGTCGGGCGGGCTGAGCGGGCGGGCTCCACGGACGGGCTGCGCGGGCTGCACGGAGGGGCGGGCTGCACGGGCCGGCCGCGTGACGGGGCTGCCGGGCGGCCCGGTCAGGCCGCGTCGAGCAGCCGGGCGACCTCCGTCATGGCCCGCCCCAGCGGCAGGTCGAGCCGGAGCCCGGCGAGCTCGTCCCCGCGCGTCGGCCCCTGGTTGACGATCGCGACCGGCAGCCGCGACCGGGCGGCGCGGCGCACGAAGCGCAGCCCGGAGAGGACCGCCAGGGAGGACCCGAGGACCACCAGCGAGCTTGCCGCGTCGACCAGTTCGTAGCAGTGGTCGACCCTGGGCGGCGGGACGTTCTCGCCGAAGAAGACCACGTCGGGCTTGAGCACGCCACCGCAGTCCGTGCAGGCGGCGACCCGGAAGCCGTCCACCAGCGGCCGCGGCAGCTGCGCGTCGCCGTCGGGGCGCAGCTGCGCCCCGGGCCGCCGGAAGCCCCGGTTGAGCTCCTCCAGCCGCCGGTCCAGTTCGGCCCGGGTGCTGGTGCGGCGGCAGCCGAGGCAGACCACCCGGCGCAGGCCGCCGTGCAGTTCGACGGCCTCCCGGGTGCCGGCCGCGTGGTGGAGGCCGTCGACGTTCTGGGTGATGACCGCCGCGACGTGCCCGGCCCGGCGCAGCCGTTCCACCGCGTGGTGCCCGGCGTTGGGCCGGGCGCCGGCGATCGCGGGCCAGCCGGTGTGGCTGCGGGCCCAGTAGCGGCGCCGGGCGTCCGCGCTGCCGGTGAACTCCTGGTACGTCATCGGGGTGCCGCTGCGGCGGCGGCCGGTGGCGCCGCGGTAGTCGGGGATGCCGGACTCGGTGGACAGGCCCGCCCCGCTGAGCACCACGGCACCGCGCCGGTCCAGCAGCCGTACCAGCGCTTCCAGCTCCTCCCCCGGCGGGGCGGCCCGCCCGCCCGGGTGTTCGAACGCGTCCATACCGTCGAGGTTAGACCGACGGCCCGGACTTCCCGTTCCGGTGGGGCGGCTCCTCGGCCGCGCCGGTGGCGAAGGCCGTGATCCGTTCCAGCGGCGGGTCCCAGCCCCGGGTGGTGTCCACCAGCAGGCAGGGGGCGTCCAGGGCGATCGGCACCCAGGACTCGATCGGCCGCTCGCCGCGCGCGATCCGGCGCAGCAGCTCGCCGTCCGCGTGGACGGCGCGTGCGGGCGCCTCGGCGGCCCTGCGGACGATCCGCTCGCGGGCGGCGTCGGGGTGGACGGCGCAGCGCACGACGCGCAGCTCGGCGAGGCCGACGAGCGGCGCCAGGCCGGGCCGCCACAGCCGGTCCTGGTAGGCCGCCTCCGCCACCAGGTCCGTTCCCGCGCGCAGGTGCCCCTCGATGGTGCGGAAGAACTCGGTGAGGGCCCGCCGGTCCAGGTCCTCGACCGGCGCCTGCCGGGCGGCGGCCATCCGCTCCTTGATCTCGTCCCGGCAGACCGCCGGTCGGCCGAGCGCGTCGGCCAGCGCGTGCGCCAGGGTGGTCTTGCCCGCGCCGGGCGGCCCGCTCACGACGAGCAGTTGCGGACGGCGGTCCGCGGTCGGGCGGCGGAGTTCCGTCGGGAGCGGGTGCGCGGCCGAGCGGCGGTCCGCGGTCCGGGGTGGGGTCATGCCCGGTGAGTCTGCGCGGGACGGCCGCCGCCCGCCACCGTCGAGACCCAGCCCGGCACCGTCAGCCCCAGCCCGGCACCGGCGGCAGCGGCCACGCCGGCGGTACCGGCAGCGGCCCGTCCGCCCGCAGACCCGCCGCCGGCCCGCGCCCCGACAGCCAGCCGAGCAGGGCGTGCCGCGGCCCTCAGGGCTCCGGGGTGGGGTCGGTGGGCGCCGGGAAGTCGTACGTCACCTTGCCGATGTCGGAGACCAGGTAGCCGCCGTCGGGCTGGCGCTGGAGCCGCAGGCGCGCGATGAGCCCCTTGGGCCGCCGGGACCAGCCGCCGTCCGCGACGTAGGCGCAGTCGACGGGGACCTCCAGTTCGACCACGTCGCCGGTGAGGTCGCGCGGGTCGAAGCGGCCCGCCACGGGGCGCGCGGCGGCCCCGGTGACCACCGACCAGCCCCGGCGCGTCACCAGTTCGGCGGGCCAGACCGAGCCGTCCATCGCGCAGGCGTTCAGCCCGCCGCCGGAGGAGGCCAGTTGGGGCGTCAGATTCCTGCGGACCCGGCTCAGGACGGCCGCCGGCCCGGTGTCGCCCCGGGAGGTGTCGAAGCTGCCCGAGGTGACGGCCCAGGCGATCGCGACGGACTCCGCGTCGTGCGCGTCGACCGTCAGCGGCGGCGTCGGCGCGGTCGGCCGGTCCTTCGGCGGGGGCGGCGGCTGCGTCGGGTCGGCGTCCGGGGCGGAGGCGAAGGTGTAGCCGGCCGGGGCGGCGGCGACCGCGGTGCCCGGGATCTCCTTCTCGTCCTGGTCGTAGCAGGGGTTGCACCGGACGCGCTCACCCGAGCCCCGGCCGTAGCCGGTCTCCCAGCCCCTGCCGTGGGTCGACAGCTCGGCACCCGGGGCGGTTCGCACCCCGGAGATGCGGAACGGGCGGTCGCCGTCCTTCAGCGTCCAGGTGTGGCGCTTGCCGTCGAGCGTGCCCTCGACCGTGAGCACGTAGTCGTAGCTGTGCCGGGCCGCGAGCACGGTGAGGCTGACGACCTCGGGCTTCTGGTTCTCCAGGTAGAGGTACTTGTCGGTGAAGTACGGCGCGAACGAGACCGGTCCGGCGGCGCCGACCAGCGCGACCGGGTTCGGGGAGTCCAGGTCGACGCCCATGTCGATCTTCCTGCCCTCCCCCGTCCGGTGCAGTTCACGACCGTGCCGGGCAGCGGCTCGCGGGGCTCGCCCACGATCGTCGCCCGCACCTGCTCGATCGCCACGGTGTGGCCGTTGCCGACCATCGAGACCGAGAGCGGCGACGCGCCCACGTCCGTGCCGCCCTGCGCGTGCGACCACGTCCGGGCGGCGCCGCAGCCGGTGACGGCGGGGAGCTCGGCCGGTTTCACCACCTTGGGGACGACCGCCGTCGCGTCGGCGTCACCGTGCCCGGGATCGTAGCGGGCGCCGAGTTCCGGCGCCCTGCCGCCGTCCGTCGCGGTCAGCGCCCAGTACGTCGTGCCGGCACCCAGCAGCGCCAGCGCGCAGAACACGGCGACCAGCAGGCGCAGTCGCGGTCTGCGGCCGCCCATCAGCGAGAGGACGCCGCCCATGAACACGTTGCCGTGGATGGTGCTCTGGTTGATCCGGTTGTGCGTCTCGTGCCTGCCCGCCTCGCGCCCGTGCGCCTCGTGCTCGTGCGTCTCGTCCTGGTCGCCCAATCCACCCACCCCGTCCGACGGCTCCGCGCCCACCACAGTGCTGCTCCCGGCGGGCGAAGGGAAGACCGCGACCGGGACCGGCCGGTCCGCTTCTCCTTGCTGACGAAAAGTCAGCAAGTTCGCCCATCATCTTGACGGCGCACGGTCACCGCTGGACCCTGTGGAGCCCGGATACGCCGCGCGCTCCCCGGTCCCCACCGCCCGGGAGCCGCGAGAGGACGTCTTCTCGCCCCTCACCGAGGAAGAGGTTTCCCATGCGCTCCAGCCGCCACCTCGCCGTCACCGCCGCCGCCCTCTGCGCGGCCAGCGCGCTCGCGCTGGCCGCCGTACCCGCCGCCGCGTCGCCGGAGGCGCTCGCCGCCGGTCCGGTGCTCAGCACCGGTAGTGCGGGCGGCACAGCCGTCGCCGTGGGCGACGCGCTCACCGCGCCGCTCGCCACCGGGACCAAGGCCACCTTCTACTCGACCGCGACCAGCACCACCGGTGTCACCTGCGCCACCTCGAAGCTCTCGGCCTCGGTGCTGAGCAACCCGGCGGCGCCGGGCAGCGCCACCGCGTCGCTGACCGGGCTGACCTTCGGCTCGTGCACCGCCAACGTCACCGGGGTCACCTCGGTGCGCAGCCTGACGGTCGGCAACCTGCCGTACGGCCTCACCGTCTCCGACGCCCCCGGCCTGCCGGTCACCCTCACCGGCGGGTCCGCCGGGACGATCCAGGCCACCGCCGTGCTGGACACCTGGTTCGGCACCATCACCTGTTCGTACCAGCTGAGCGGCGCGTTCACCGGCAGCGCCGACAACGCCGCGCACAGCCTGGCCTTCCGCACCGAGCACTTCGCCAAGAGCGCCGGCTCGACGCTGTGCCCGGCCGACGGCTACTTCTCCGCGACGTACGGTCCGGTCGCCGACACCAGCCAGGCGGGCAGCCCGGCGGTCTTCGTCGACTGACCGCCACCGGGGTGGGCGCGGCGCCGCCGTGCCCACCCCGGATCCCGCCGGCCCACCCACGTCACCGCGCCCACTCCTCCCCCTCGTTCAGCCAGACCCGCAGCATCCGCCGCGAGTACCGACCGGGCTCGTCGACGAACGGCGAACGCCCGTGCAGCACCCGGCTGTTGCGGACGATCAGCAGGTCCCCCGCGGCCATCGGCAGCCCGAAGGCGGTCTCCGGCCGGTAGAGCACCTCGTCCAGCACCCCGAGCGCCTCCCACTGGCGGTCCGTCAGCTCGGGCCCGCCGCGGTCGGGGGACGAGCGGACGGTGCGGGTCTGGTAGTAGCAGCCGATCGTCCCGTCCTTGCGGTCGTACAGGATCGGGGTGACCACCAGCTGCGGGCCCGCCCGGCCGCTGCGGTCGAAGGTCCAGTCCTCGCGGAGCGTCGCCAGCGCGTCCGGGCGCTCCCGCTGGATCAGGTCGTGGACGTGCCGGGCGCTCGCCAGTCTGGTCAGCCCGCCGCCGTCGAAGGCGGGCCGCAGGCAGAGCAGCACCAGCAGGTCGCAGGTGTCGCAGTGGAGGCCGAGTTCGGAGGCGCCGTCGCCGCCCCGGTCGCGCAGCACCGAGACGAGGTCGCCGCGCCCGTTCTGCGGGACGATCCGGCCGAAGTCCCCCAGCAGGAAGGAGAGCACCTCCGCGGCCTCCCGCTCCGGGCGGGCCGGGTCCACCAGTCCGCGCACCTGGGTGAGGCCGACCGAGTCGGTGGCGTTGCGGGCGAACTCCCCGAGCCGGGAGCGCACTTCCCCGCCCTCATCCCACCGGCCGGCCCGCGCGTCGGCCCGGAGCAGCCGCCGTTCCCGCTCCCCCAACGGGACCGACCACAGCTCCCGCCGGGCGTCCAACTCCAGGCTGCTCCAGCCGATTTCGGTCACCGCGTCCACGCCCTCGCCGCCCCGGCCGGCCGCCGCCCGCGGCGGCCGGCGCCCACAACCAGGGGGCCGCAGGAGGCCGACCGGCGGCGCCGCGCCGCGGAGGTCACGCCGGCTCGTCCCCGGCCACACCCGCCCGATCCGCCCACCCCGCCCGGGCGGCCCCGCCGGCCACCCGCGGATCGCCCACCAGGTAGCCGTCCAGCTGCGCCCGGCCGGGCAGCCGTCCGGCCAGCTCCCAGGCCAGCATGCGGTGCAGGCCGTCGAGGTGGATCAGACCCGACCGGACCTCCAGCCCCCCGTAGTCGGGGTGGTCGACCGGGTCCGTACTGAGGAACAGCGGCGTGAACGGGGCCCACCGCAGCAGCCGCAGCTTCGCCGCGCAGACCGGGTTGGCGGCGCTCCAGGCGGCCCCGCCGGCCCGGATCCGTTCGGCCGCCTCGGCCACCGTCGCCCCGGAGCGCGGCACCAGTTCGAGCTCCCCGCCCTCGCTGAGGTGCCAGGGCAGCACGGTGCCCAGGACGTCCGCCCGGGACAGCCGGATCCGCCACCAGCCGCCGGGGATCCGGTCGGCGCGTTCGAGGTTCTCCGCCGCGTACCAGTTGCTGTTCGCCTCGTGGGACCGCTCCACCGGGTGGTCGCGCAGGTAGGCGTCGCGGACCTCGGGATAGGCGACGGCGGTGACGATCTCCACGGCAGTGCTCCTCAGACGACGGTTCCGGTGGGGCACGGGCGCCTCGGCCGCCACGGCTGAACCGCGGTCACCACGAAGAGGCACACGTCGATCACGCGAGGTAGTCCGCCCCAGGAGTATGAACCCGTCCTCGCGTCCACGACAAGGCCGGTGCCGACGCGTGGACGCCTTCCCGCCACCGTGCCGTCCGGCTCCGGCCGCCGCGCGACAGCGGCCCCACGGGGAACGCCGGGCCGTTCGCGCCCCGGTGATTCGCCGCCGCAACAGCGGATGCGGCACAGTGAGGTCATGAACGCGGGAGCCAGGAGTCAGCAGACGGCCGGACCGGTCAGGCGCCGCCCGGTCCAGCAGCGCAGCCTGGAGCGGTACGGCCGCATCCTGGACGCCTGCGCCGGGCTGCTGGACGAGGTCGGGGCGACCGCGCTCACCACCAAGGAGGTCGCCCAGCGCGCCCAGGTGCCGATCGGCACCCTCTACCAGTTCTTCGCCGGCAAGGAGGACCTGCTGGCCGCGCTCGCCACCCGCAACCTGGACCAGTACCTCCAACGCCTGGACGCCCGGCTGGCCGCCGCCGCACCGGTCGGCGCCGCCGTCTTCACCGACCTCGCGGTGGAGGAGTTCGTCGCGATGAAGCGCGCGGTGCCGGGCTTCGGCCAGCTGGACTTCGGCCTGGCCGGACCGGCCGTCCCCTCCGGCGTCCGGGACGACCGGCACCTGCTGGACGCCGGGGTGGACAACAACACCGCCGTCGCGCTGCGGCTCCAGGCGCTCGGCGGCGAACTGTTCCGGCCCGGCGACCCGATGGCCACCCTGACCCTGCGGGTCGCGCTGGAGGCCGCCGACGCGGTGCTCAAACTGGCCTTCCGGGAGGCCCCGGAGGGCGATCCGGCCCTGATCGCTGAGTGCAAGCGGTTGGTCCGCGGCTACCTCGCGCAACAGCCCTCCGTCCGCTGACCCCCGGCACCGCGGTCCCGGACGTCCCTCCGGCCCGAGGCGTTGCGAGCCCGCCGCACCCGCAGCACAGTGGATAGCGAACGGCCGCGGAGGCGGTCGCCGCGCACGACCGGAGGAGCAGACCATGCACGCAGCGGTAGGTGACCAGCTCCATATCCACAGCAGGTCGGTGGGCATGGTGGACCGGAAGGGCGAGATCGTCGAAGTGCGCGGCACGGACGGCGAACCGCCGTACGTGGTCCGCTTCGAGGACGGCCACGAGGGCCTGATCTACCCCGGCCCCGACTGCAACATCGAACAGCGGCAGGCGGGGCGCTGACCCACACCCCCGCCGCCCCGCGCGTCCCCCGCGCGAGGTGGTGAGGAGCGGTGTCCGCCCCCGCGACCCCGCTGCCCGGGGCACTCGCCGGGCTCGCGCCACTGCTGGACCACTACGGGTACCTCGCGGTGGCGCTGCTCGTCCTGCTGGACAACTGCGGCATCCCGGTGCCCGGGCAGACCGTCCTGGTACTGGCCTCGGTGTACGCCGGCACCGGGCACCTCGACTTCGCCTCGGTGCTGCTGATCGCGGCCGGCGCCGCCGCGCTCGGCAACACCCTCGGCTACCTGGTCGGCCGCACCGGCGGGCGCGCCTTCGTCCACCGCTGGGGGCGCTACGTGCTGCTCACCCCGGCCCGGATGGAGCGCGCGGACGGCTTCTTCGCCCGGCACGGCGGCAAGGTGGTCACGGTCGCCCGTTTCGTGGACGGGCTGCGCCAGTACAACGGGATCATCGCCGGCACCACGGAGATGCCCTGGCGCCGCTTCCAGCCGTACAACCTGCTCGGCGCGGCGCTGTGGACGGCGGTCTGGGGCACCTTCGGCTACCTCGCCGGCGCGAACATCGGCACCGTCTACCACACGGCGCTGCGCTACCAGGTCTGGTTCGCGGTCGGGCTGGGCGTTCTGGTCGCCGCCTTCCTGCTCCGCCAGGTGCTGCGCTACCGGCGCCGGCGCCGCGCGGACGGCGACGCCGGGCCCGGAACCGGCGCCGACGCCGACACCGGTGCCGGACCCGACACCGGTGCCGGCCCCGACACCGGTGCCGGCCCCGACGCCGGTCCGGGGTAGCCGCGGCTCAGCTCAACGGGAACACCTCGAACGGCACCGCGAATCGCGTCCCCAGCCGGCTGCCCGCACCCCGGCCGAAGCCCTCCAGGAACTCCCGCGGCTCCGCCATCGCCCCGCCCAGCCCGGCCAGGTACGCCTTGTGCTCCTCCAACGAGGCGACGCCCAGGTCGAAGTGCTCGGTGGTGTCCACCGCGTGCTTCGCGTCCGGGGAGGCCGCCGCCCAGATCTGCCGCACGCCGTTCCACGGCTCGTGGCCCTCGGCCAGCAGCTCGCGGAACACCCAGCGGTTCCCGGCGTCCCGGACCCCGTCCAGGGTGGCCCGGCCGACCGCGATGTGGTCGGCCTGGTTGAGGAACACCCCGCCGTAGGTCTCCCGGAAGTTGCTGGTGATCACGATGTCCGGCCGGTGCCTGCGCACCACCCGGGCGATGTCCCGGCGAAGCGGCAGCCCGTACTCCACCACGCCGTCCGGGTGGCCGAGGAACTCGACGGTGTCGACGCCGACCACCCGCGCCGAGGCGAGCTGCTCGGCCTCGCGCAGCGGCCCGCACTCGGCCGGGTCCAGCGAGTCGATGCCGGCCTCGCCGCTGGTGACCATCACGTAGACGACCTTCTTGCCCTGGGAGGTCCAGCGGGCGACGGCCGCGGCCCCGCCGTACTCCATGTCGTCGGGGTGGGCGACGATCGCCACCGCGGTCTGCCAGTCCTCGTCGACGGGCTCGAAGGGCTCGGGGGCCTGCTCGGTCATCCTGCTCGTTTCCTTTCACGGCGACTCACTGCGGCTCACGGTCGTACGGACGCGCTGTACTCGCACGTTCGTACCACCCGTGACTCTAGAAGACCGGCTTCCCACACGCCCCGTCAGACACCGTCGCGCGCGCAGGGCTTGCCCCTGACGCAGGGGTCAGGGGTTAGCGTCCGGGCACCGCGCGGCCGCACCGGCCGCCGCCCCCCCTTCTCGCCGAGGAGCGCAGCCATGGCCCTGCCCACCACCACCCGCGTCGTCCGGCTGACCGCCACACCGTCCGGGCTGCCCGCCCCCGGGGACTTCACCGTGGCCGAGGAGCCGCTGCCGGCGCCCGGCCCCGGGGAGGTGCTCGTCCGCAACCGGGCGTTCCTGGTCTTCGCCGCGCTGCGCACCCTGATCGGCGGTGGGGCCGCCGACCTGCCGCTGCCGCACATCCGGCCGGGGGACGCGATGTTCGGGCCGGCCCTCGGCGAGGTGCTGGCCGCCCCCGCGGACGGACCACTGCGCCCCGGCGACCTGGTCACCCACCTCGCCGGCTGGCGGGACCACGCGGTCGCCGAGGCCGCGCGGTTCACCGCTGTCCCGGCGGACTTCCCCGATCCGGTCGCACTGGTCTCCTCCGCGTCCTCCGCCTACGGCGCGCTGACCCGCACCGCCGGGATGCGCCCGGGCGACGTGGTGCTGGTGACGGGCGCGTCGGCCTCGGTCGGCACGGTGGCCGGGCAGGTCGCCCGGCTGCTCGGCGCCTCCCGGGTGATCGGGACCACCCGCTCGTCCGCCAAGGCGAAGCGGCTGATCGCCGAACTCGGCTACGACGCCGTGCTGGTGCCCGACGGGCGGCCGTTCGCCGAGCAGCTCGCCGAGGCCGCGCCCGGCGGGCTCGACGTCGTGCTGGACCTGGTCGGCGGCGAGCAGCTGACCGCCGCCGTGGACGCGGCCCGGCACGGCGCCCGGTTCGCCCTGGTCGGCGCGCTGGCCGGCCAGCTCGATCCGGAGCGCCCGGGCGGCGACGCCCCGGCCGTGATCGACGCCTTCCGGGTCATCACCCGCGGCCTGACCCTGGGCGGCTTCTCCGGATTCGACCACCCGGACCTGGAGGCCGAGTGGCGCGAGCGCTTCGCCGGCTGGCTGCGCGCCGGGGAGATCGCCCTTCCCCGGACATCGGTTCCGGGCATCGACCGGGCCCCCGCGGCGTTGACGGAACTGTTCACCGGGGACACCTTCGGAACCACCGTCGTGGAACTGGAACTCTGACGACCGAGGAGCGGGCATGAGGATCGGGGACGCGGCAGCGGCGGCGGGCACCACGCCCAGGGCACTGCGCTTCTACGAGCAGCGCGGGCTCCTGCACCCGCCCGCCCGCTCCGCCTCCGGTCAGCGCGAGTACGGCCCGGCCGAGGTCGCCCGGGTCCGGGTGATCCGCCGACTCCTGGCCGTGGGTCTGACGGTGGACGACCTGGCCAGCCGCGCCCACCGCCTCGACCTGCTCGGCGATGACCCGCCGCACCGCTGCTCCGAATCCCCCGGGCCGGACACCTTCGCGCCCGTGGTCCACGCCCGGCTGGCCGCGCTGGACGCCGAGATCGCCCGGCTCACCGAGCTGCGTGCCAAACTCCTCCACCACGCCGCCACCGGTGGCACGGAGATCCCGGCCGGGGGCTGAGGGGCCCGCGTTCCCCGTCGAACGCGCCCGGGACCTCCGCGACGGGGGTGCGCGAGGTCCCGGGCGGGCGTACGGGGAGTGGTCAGGCCGGGTCGGCGGCGAGCGGTGCCTCGGCGGGGGCACCGGGGGCCTCCTGGCCGGGCCAGCGGATCCGGGTGGCGCAGAGCGAGACGACGGCCGCCGAGGCGGCGACGGCGGCCATGCCCCAGAGCAGACTGGTGGCGCCGGCGATGAAGCCGATCACGGCGGGGCCGGCCAGCAGGCCCGTCGTGCCCATCGCGGCGACCAGGGAGAGGGCGTCGGCGCCCTGGCGGGCGGCGGCGACGTAGACGCACGGGGTCACCGCGGCCACGCCGAGGCCGACGCAGGCGAAGCCGAGCAGGGTCGGGACCACGCCGCCGACCGCCAGGGCGAGGGCGAGTCCGAGGCCGGCCAGCAGGCTGCCGGTGCGCACGATCAGGCTGTCGCCGAAGCGGGTGCGCCAGCCGTCCGCGAAGATCCGGGCGCAGACCATCATCACCGAGACCACCGCGATGCCCAGCGGGGCGAGCCCGGCTCCGGCGTGCACGTGGTCCTTGAGGTAGAGCGCCGACCAGTCGTTCATCGCGCCCTCGGTGACGGTGCCGAACACCATCGCCAGGCCCATCCAGAGGGTCACGGCGGTCGGCAGCACGAAGCCGCGGCGGCGCTTGCGCTCCGCCGGTTCGGCGGCTTCGGCCGGGCCGTCCGCCAGCAGCCCGGGCCGGGCGGCCACGACCAGCACCGCGAGCAGCGCGGCGGCCAGCCCGAAGTGCACCGCCAGGGTGTCGGTGAGGGAGGTGACGCCCGAGGCCAGCAGCGCGGCCAGCAGCGAGCCGGCGCTGAAGGTGGCGTGCAGCCGGGACATCGTGGTCCGCTCGAAGCGGGCCTCCAGGGCGGCGCCCTGGGCGTTCATCGCGACGTTCAGGCAGCCGACCGCGACGCCGTCGAGGAACAGCACCAGCAGGGTCACCGGATAGTTCGGCACCACCGACAGCGCGAGCAGGATCACCCCGAGGGCGAGTGCGGACAGCACCGAGAGCGAGCGGGAGCCGAGCCGCCGTGTCAGCACCGCGACCAGGGGGAAGGACACCGCCGCGCCGACTCCGCAGGTCATCAGCAGCAGACCGATCTGGGCCTCGCCCAGGTCGAGCCTGGCCTTCAGCGCGGGCACCCGGGAGACCCAGGTCGCGTACTGGAATCCGAGGACGAAGAACAGGGCGCCGATGGCCACTTGGGACCGGCGGAAGTCGTCGCGAACGGGGGACATCGGTATCAGCCCACTTCGGCTCTGGGGTGCGGCCCGGGGACCGGGACGGTGGAGTGCGGCAGCGGCCGGACCGGGACGGGGTCCAGCGGCATGGCCATGTAGACCGCCCGGGTGCCGTAGCTCTCGGGCAGGTCGATCTCGGGCCGGGCGCGGTAGCCCAGCGGGGTCCACAGCACGTGCGAACCGCGGACGGCGACCAGCGAGGCGGTCCGGTAGCCGGCCGCCCGGGCGGTCTCCTCCAGGTGCCGCAGCATCCGCAGGGACAGGCCCCGGCCGCGCAGGTCCTCGGAGATCACCAGGTCGTGCGCGTGCATGTTGGTCGGCCGGCCGTCCGCGCCGCCCCCGGCCCCGCCCACGTGCCCGTCCGCGTCCTCGCTGCGGCTGAGGTCCGGGCAGTGGAACAGCGGGTACGGCAGGGCGAGCAGGTAGCCGCCGAGGCCGCCCGGGTGCTCCAGCACGAAGCAGGTGTCCGGCGAGGCGCGGTGCCGGGACCGGAGCGCCTCGCGGCCCTCGGACAGGCCGCTGGCGGCGTAGGCGCGCTCCTCCAGCGCGACCACGGCGTCCCAGTCCTCCTCGCGGAGCAGCCGGATGCGGTACTCGCTCATGCGCTTCCTCCGTTGCGGCGCCCGCCGATGCAGCTGTACGGCAGCGGCGCGAAGCCGTTGAACCCGCGGGTGGCGTAGGCGGTGGCGTACGCGCCGCAGGAGTGGATCCAGACCGGGTCGCCGGAGCCGACCGCGCGCGGGACGCGCACCGGGCCGCCCTCCTGCGCGTACGCGTCGTCGCTGTCGCAGGTCGGGCCGGCCACCACGGCGTTGACGAACTGGCCGCCGGGGTGGGTGGGGAACTCCAGCCGGTACTGGAGCTGGTCCATCTCGTACAGGCCGTTGAACTTGCCGCAGCTGAGGTAGAGCCAGTCCTCCCGGGCGCCGTCGAGGCGGTGGCGGGAGGTGAGCCGGGCGACGTGGGCGCGGATCGCGCCGTGGTCGGCGACCAGGTGGCGCCCGGGCTCCAGCAGGAACTCCAGCGGCGCGCCGTTGACGGCGTTCAGCCGTTCCATGCCCTCGCGGATCACCGCGAACATCTTGTCCAGCGGCGGGTCGAGCGGGCGCCCGCCGCGGTCGAGGACGCCGAGCGCGGGCAGCCCGCCGCCGAGGTTGATCCGGGTCGGGGTGATGCCGCGCCAGTTGAGCGCCTCCAGCACGGCGGCCAGCGACTCCACGGCGGCGCTCCAGGCCTCGGCGGTCATCTGCTGCGAGCCGACGTGCACGGACAGGCCGGACGGCACCAGCCCGGCCGTACGGGCTTCGCCGAGCACCCGCAGCGCGTCCTCGGGTGAGCAGCCGAACTTGTGGCTGAGGCCCCACAGCGCGCCCTCGCCGGTGGTCGCGATCCGGCAGAACACCCGTGCCCCGGGGGCGTGCCGGGCGATCGCCGCGACGTCCTCCAGGCTGTCGGTGGCGAAGTCCCGCACGCCCAGCCGGTGGGCCTCGGCGATGTTGCGGTCGGACTTGATCGTGTTGCCGTAGTGGATCAGCTCGGGCGGCACGCCGGTGCGCAGCGCCTGGGCGATCTCCTGCGGGCCGGCCGCGTCGAAGCCGGAGCCGAGCGCGGCGAGGTGGTCCAGCACCTCGTCCACCGGGCAGGCCTTCATCGCGAACCGGACGGCCACGCCGGGCAGTTCGGCGAGGAGTGCGGCGTACTGGCGGCCGATGCCGTCGAGGTCGTAGAAGATCCGGTCGTCGGTGGCGGCGGCGAGCGCGGCGCGCAGCGCGCCGCCGTCGTGCCCGTCGGGGCGGGGGGCGTCGGTGTGCACCACGGCGACGGCCGGGGCGCGGTGGGTGGGCGGGTGGCTGTCGGCGTGGCCGGTGGCATGGCTGGTGGTCTGGCGTGTCACGTGGTGGTCCCCGTCCGACTAGCGCGGCAGCCGGTCGGCGGGGGTGGCCTTGCTCGCCCGCACCAGCGGGCCCCACGCGTCGATCAGTGCGGCGAAGTCCTCGATGTCCGTCTGCGCCTCGTCGAGCAGACGCGGCCCTAGCGGCGCCAGGTGGTCCGCGAACTCGGCGTACTTCCCGCCGAGCCGCCGGTAGCAGCGGTCGAGTTCGGCGAGCCTGCGGTGGTTCTCCGCGCGGTCCGTCGCGGCGCTGCGGCGGGCGGAGTCGGCGATCGGCTCGGGGCGGACGCGGTGCCGTTCGTCCAGCAGGGCGCCGCCGGCGGCCTCCATCTCGCGGTAGACCGGGTGGAGGTAGAGCATGGAGAGCAGGAACTTGGCGTAGCGCAGCTGGTAGGCGGTGAAGCCGGGGCCGGTGCGCCGTTCCGGGGTGTAGTAGTTGACGATGTGGCGGTTGTGGGTGACGCCCGGCAGGGTCGCGTCCCGCACCAGGTGGTGCAGGAAGTAGTCGCTGCCGATGGTGTCGGTGGCGGGCGGCAGCGGCACCCGTTCGTACACCTCGTGGTGGAGGCCGATGTTGCACATGTCGATGCGCCAGATGTCGGGCAGGTCGAGCACGGCGCGGTCGACGGTGAACGGTTCGGTGCCGCCGCCGGTGAAGGAGTCTGCGACGAGTTCGCGCTTCTCCTCCTCGCTCGCACCGGTGGGCGCCCAGAGCGCGACCACGTCGTGGTAGACCTCGGGGTCGAGCTCACGGATCTCGCCGAGGTCGATGGAGAGTTCGCCGACGAAGGAGGCGCCGACCAGCGCGACCGGCTTGTCCGCGTGTGCCGCGTCGAGGCTGTTCCGGGTGACGGCGGCGGCCGCGTCGGCGGCCTTGAGGCCCAGCGTGGCCAGCTCGTGCTCGATCGGGAACACCGGTTCGCCGTCGAGCAGTTGGTAGCGGCTGTCGGAGTCGCGGCGGTGCACCGACGTACAGCCGAGGGCGGCGGCCAGCAGGAACGCCCGGTTGGTGCAGGCGCCGTAGGAGACGGCGTCGGGCAGCATCAGGTCGAGCAGCCGGTCCGGGGCGGCCGCGCCGGAGCGGTCGACCACCCCGCGCAGGAAGGCGTGCTGGGCGTCCTCGTCCAGGTGGTGGACGACCACGCCCTCGACGGCCGGCAGGGCGGCGAGCGCTCCGGCGTGCCGGGCGCGGGCGGCCGGGTCGGCGGAGTCCAGCACCAGCAGGTGCACCCGGACGTCGAACCCCCGTACGGCGTGGGCGGCTTCGGCGCCGACTGCGGTGATGGTGTCCGCGCACTCACGGTTGGTGGGCAGGGTCAGGCAGACGTCGCGCATTCCCGCTCCCCCTCGGCGTCCCGCCGGCCTTCCCCGCGCCCCTCGGACGGCTCGTGCCCCTCGGACGGCTCATGCTCGGACGGCTCGTGCCCCGCGGACGGCTCGTGCTCATCGAAGGGCTTGCCGCTCCAGGACCGCAGGCCGAGCAGCTTCTCCCCCAGCTCGGTGAGTTCGGCGGTCCCGTAGCGCTGCGCCTCGGGCCGGTCGGCGTCGCCGACCAGGGTGCGGTTCCAGTCCGGGGTGGCGAGCGTGCGCCAGGACTCCACCCGGGAGCGGCGCAGCTTCTCGGCCTCCTCCAGCGCGGGCATCATCGACAGGTACTGCACCGCCCGCACGCCGTTCTCGGAGGTGTTGCGCTCGACGCCGTGGGCCAGCAGGCCGTTCCAGATCAGCAGGTCGCCGGCCTCCAACTCGGGCCGCACCACGGGGAACTCCGCGCGGTCGACGTCCGGCCGGATCGGGTCGCGGTCGGCCGGCTGGGCGGCCTGCCACTCGTTGAAGCGGCGGAACAGCTCCGGGTCGCACTGGAAGCCGCCGTGGTCGGGGGCGGTGTCGTTGAGCGCGATGATGCCCTGGACGCGCTGCGGCAGCATGCCCTGGGTGGTGTCGACGTCCCAGTGCAGCTCGATGTCGAAGCCGCGGTCGGTGGGTTCGATCAGCGCGCGGTCGCGGTTGCGGACGTTCGGCGGGTTGAGGTTGAGCCGGTCGAGGGTGACCCAGAGCTCCTCGCAGTCCCACACGTCCACGAAGGCGTCGTAGACGCGCTGCGACTGGCGGCTGTCCCAGAGGAGTTGGTGGTGGTAGGCCTCCACGAAGCCGTAGATGTGCAGGTGCCGGTCGAGTTCGTCGCGGTACTCGCGCTCGCGGTACCACTCCTCGGGGCGGTCCGGCGACAGGCCCTGGAACTCCCAGGCGAAGTCCAGCAGTCGGCGCGCCGCCTCGGCCGGGATCGCCTGCTTCACCACCACGTAGCCGTAGGTCTGCCAGAACGCGAAGTCCTCCTCGGAGAGCACCCGCAGCGGGTGCTTCTTGCGGACCTCGCGCAGCGCGGTCCGGGCGAGGTAGCTCTCGGTGTCGGCGCTGAAGTAGGGGCGCTCCGAGGCGGCCCGGTACAGGTATTCGCCGGCGGTTCCGTCGGGGTGTTCGGCAGGGCTCGGCACGGGCAGTCACTCCATGGTTCGTAGTCGGCGCGGCGCTTCCTCGGCGCTCGGTGCGGGCACGGCGGGTCGGCGGCCGCGCACCGGCCGCGCCAGGAATTCGAGCGCGGATCGAAGGGCCGTCCGCGCACGACCCTTCCCGCCTCCGGCCCCACGGGCACGGAGCAGCGCCACGTCGGGGGGCCAACTCGCCCGCCCGGCAAGGCCTCTCACTTCACATCAGCCCCTACCGGACCGCACCCCTCATACGTTGGACTAGACCAACTAATGGTGTCAACCCTTTCCCTCGGGTTACCGATCGGGAAATCAGCGCAGCTCACCGCGCCTGTCGGGGTTCGCTTTATGTTTCGGAGACGGACATAAGAGCGGGTATGTTTCCGGAATTGACATAACCGTGAAACGGTGAACCGCCCGGGTCGGCCGTACGTTGGCCCTATGGCACGCGCGCTGACGGCTCCCCCGTGGCTGACCGAGAGCCTGCGGCCCCGGGCCGCTCCGATCCCCTGGGCGGCGGTCGCCCGCGCCTCCGTCGCGCTCGCCGCCCCGCTCGCGGTGGGCACCGCCACCGGACGGCCCGGCTACGGCGCGCTGGTGTCGATGGGCGCCCTGTCCGGGGTCATCGGGGACACCGCCGACGCGTACCGGATGCGGGTGTTCAACATCGCCGTGCCCCAGCTGTTCGGCGCCCTCGGGCTGCTGCTCGGCACCCTGGTGTTCGGCACCGGTTGGACGGCCGTCGCGACGGTCACCGTCGTCGCGCTGGTCTCCGGCATGATCTCCTCGATCGGCGCGGTCGCCTCCGTCTCCGGACTGCTCCTGCTGCTCAACGCGGTGGTCGGGGCCGGCCTGCGGCTGCCCTCCCCCTGGTGGCTGCCGCCCGCCCTGCTGCTGCTCGGCGGCCTGGTGGTGCTCGCGCTGACCCTGCTCGCCTGGCCGCTGCGGCTGGGCGTGCCGGAGCGGTCGGTGGTGGCCGGCACCTACCGGGCGGTCGCCGACCTGCTGGAGGCCACCGGCACACCGGAGTACGACGGCCGCCGCCACGAGCTCACCCGGTCGCTCAACCAGTCCTACGACCTGTTGCTCGCCCGCCGGGCCCGCCGGCACGGCCGCTCGCCCACCCTGGCCCGGCTGCTCGCCCAGCTCAACGCGGTGATCCCGATGGTCGAGGCGGCCCCGGCGGCCCAGCTGCGCCCGTCCGGTCTCGGCCCGCTGCCCGCCGGCTACCCGGCCGCCGTCCGCGCGCTGGCCGACGCCGTCGAGCAGAACCGCACCGGCCCGGCCCCGCCGCTCGACCTGCCCGCCCCCGCCGGCCCGTCCACCCGCGCGCTGGTCGAGGCGATCGGACACGCCGCCACCGTCGCGTACGAGGCCTCGCCCGACCCTTACGCGTTCGACGACCGGATCGGCCGGCCCGCCCGCCTCGCGGTCCGGGCCCGGCGGGCCACCAGGGCGCTGCTGCTGTCCGGCGCGTCCTGGCGGTACGGGCTGCGGCTGGCGCTGTGCATCGGGCTGGCACAGGTGCTGGTCTCGGTGATCGCGGTGCCCCGCTCGTACTGGGTGACGCTGACCGTGACCTTCGTGCTGAAGCCCGACTTCGGCTCGGTGTTCTCCCGCGCGGTGCTGCGCGCGCTCGGCACCGCCGCCGGGCTGCTGATCGCCATGCCGGTGCTCGCCGAGGTGCCGCACGGCTGGTGGGACGTCCCGGTGATGGCGGTGCTGGCGACGCTGATCCCGGCGCTGTCCGCCAAGGGGTACGCCTTCCAGACCGCGGCGATCACCCCGGTCATCCTGCTGCTCTCCGACCTGCTCAACCACCGGGGCTTCCAGCTGGTGCTGCCCCGGCTGTACGACTCGCTGATCGGCTGCGGCATCGCGCTGCTGGCCGGCTACCTGCTGTGGCCGGAGTCCTGGCACACCCGGATCGGCGACCGCCTCGCCGACGCCGTCCAGGACACCGCCTCGTACGTGTCACTGGCCTTCACCACCGCGCCCGGACGGGATGAACCGGCCCGCGCCCGCTACCGGCGGCGGCTCTACCGGGACCTGTCCACCGTGCGCAGCGAGTTCCAGCGGGCGCTCACCGAGCCGCCACCGGTCGGGGCCCGGGCGGAGGCGTGGTGGCCGGTGGTGATCGCGGTCGAGCGGATCGTGGACGCCACCACCGCGACCCGGGTGCGGGTCGAGCACGGCGCGCCGGTGCCGACCGCCGCCGAGGTCGCCACCGTCTCCCGGGAGCTGGCCGAGCTGGCCGAGGCGCTGCGCACCGGCGACCCGCTGCCGGAGGCGGAGCCGGACGCGCTGGCGCCGGGCTGCGCGCTGGCCGGGCTGCACCGGGAGGTGCACGCGGCCCGGTCGGTGGCGGCGCCTGCGCCCTGAGCACCCCCGGGGCCGGGCCGGACGGCCGACGCCCCGAGCAGCCGCGCCCCCACGAGCGCCGACGTTCCGGGCACCGCGCCGCCGAGCCCCGACGCCCTGACCAGCAGTGCCGTCGGGCGCCGACGCCCGGCCAGCGGCGCCGTCGAGCCCCGACGCCCCGGTCGGCGGCGACGTCGAGCGCCGGTACGACCCCCGGTCGGCGGCGTCCGGTCTCAGTCCTGGATCCGTCGCCAGGGCCGCTCCGCCTCCAGTGCGAAGGCCAGCTCCAGCAGCAGCCGCTCCTGCCCGTGCGCCGCCGACAGGTGCACCCCGACCGGCAGCCCGCTGGGCGCCGAGCCGGCCGGCAGGGCGATGCCCGGCCCGCCGGTCACGTTGTTGACCGGGGTGAAGGCGACGTAGCGCAGCAGCCGCTCGATCAGCTCGTCGAAGTCCACGTTCGGGCTCAGGTGCCCGATCGGCGGGGCGGTGTGGGCGAGCACCGGGGAGAGGATCACGTCGTGGTGCCGGAAGATCCGCGCGTACACTCCCTCGGCCCGGCGCAGCCGCCGCAGCACGCCGGGGGTCTGCGGGAACTCCGCCTGGAAGCGGCGGCGCAGCCCGGTGGTCAGGCCGTCCAGCCTGCCGGCCCGGAAGCTCGGGTCGATCAGCAGCCGGCCGGTGGCCGCGATGGCCCAGGCGATGTAGCCCCAGTAGCTGACGAAGTCGCGGGAGAACTCCTCGCCGAAGGGCAGCTCGGTGGGCTCGACCAGGTGGCCCATCGCCTCCAGCCGGGCGGCGGTCTCCTCGACCACCTGCCGGGTCGGCTCGTCGGTCTTGGCGATCGGCGAGTCCACCACCAGGCCGATCCGCAGCCGCCGCGTGCCCGGCCCCTCGACCAGGCCGAGCGGGGGCAGCCCGGGGTTGACGCGGTGCCGCTCGGCGGCGGCGAAGAAGGCGGCGGTGTCGCGCACCGAGCGGGTCAGCACCCCGTCGGTGACCAGGTCGATCGGGAGCTTCCCGCCCTGGGCGTTGGTGACCAGCCGGCCCCGGGTGGGCTTGAGCCCGACCAGTCCGCAGCAGGCCGCCGGGATGCGGATCGAGCCGCCGCCGTCGTTGGCGTGCGCGATCGGCACCACGCCGGAGGCCACCAGGGCCGCCGCGCCGCCCGAGGAGGCGCCGGCCGAGTGCGAGGGCTTCCACGGGTTGCGCACCGGTCGGGCGGTGGCGAACTCGGTGGAGGCGTTGAGGCCGAACTCGGGCAGCCTGGTCTTGCCGAGGACGGCCAGGCCGGTGGCGAGGAACTGGTCGGTGAAGCGCGCGTTGCGGCGGGCCGGACGGGCGCGGTAGGCCTCGCTGCCCATCGCGGTCGGCAGGCCGCGCAGGTCCACGTTGTCCTTGAGGTAGGTCGGCACGCCCCACAGCGGACCGCCGATGCCCTCCCGGCTGATCTGCGGCTTGTCGTACGAAGCGTGGGCGACGGGCAGCAGCGTGCCGTCCACCCGGCCGGCCCGGTCGACGGCCGCGCCGACCAGTTCCCTCGGGTTGACCGCGCCGGACCGCACCAGCGCGGCGAGCGCCACCGCGTCGTAGGCGCCCAGGGCGTCGTCGGCGAACGCGTGGACCCGCTCGTCGGTCATCCGAACTCCCCACTCCCTGCCGGACGTCACGCCGCCCGACGATCGCACCGGCCGATCGTTCCTGCCCGGTTCTACTGACCGGTAATCTCACAGGGCTCCGAGTGTAGGCGCGACCGGCGGCGGCCGCCGGGCCGGGGACGCCCTCGACGGGTAAACGACTCATCAAATCTTCGAGGGCGCACGACCGTTCGGCCCGCGCCCCCGCGTTCACCCCGTCCGCCGGTCCGGGACCGTTTCGCCGTACACCGCCGGGAAAGATCACGTTCACGATTCGTCCCGGTCCTCCCACCCGAACCAAGGTGCCGCCCCGTGCCGACCCCCTTCTCCCCGACCACCCGGTTCACCGCGGCCACCGCCCCCGGCGGCCTCCCGCTGCTCGGCCACGCCGCCGCCCTCCTGCACCGCCCGCACGAGTTCGTGGCCGGCCTGCCCGCCCACGGCGACCTCGTCCGGCTGCGGCTCGGCCCGCTGCGCGCGTACGTGGTCTGCCACCCCGAGCTGGTCCGCCGGCTGCTCGCCGACGACCGCACCTTCGACCCGGGCGGGCCCCTCCCGGACGGGGTGGTTTCTATGGGTCGTGGCAACACGTGGTCGGTTGTCTAGGCCGCGATGAGTTTATGCAGGCGCTCGGCTGGGGTTTCCCAGCCGAGCGTT
>NZ_JBIVSD010000038.1:0-28323 GCF_044756065.1 Kitasatospora sp. NPDC092039
TCGACGCCATCCAGGACCTCATACGGGCCTGGACCGGCGAATGCCCCACCTGCCACCGCGAGTTACCCACCACACACCGACCAGGGCGCACCGGACCAAGCCGGACCTAACGAAGTACTACTAGGGGGGGCGTTCCGGGTCCGTGCGCGCCCCTCGAAGGCCACAATGGCGTCCATGCTGACGATCGGTTCCCTCGTCCTCGGTGTCTCCGACATGCGCCGCGCCGTCGCCTTCTGGACGGCCGCCCTCGACTGCGTCCCGCGCGGCGGCCTGGTCGAGGACGACTGGACGGTGCTCGTTCCCGCCGCGGGCCGCGGCGGTGTGCAACTCGCCCTGGGGCTCAGCGAGTCGCCCGTCCAGGAGCACCCGCGCGTCCACCTCGACCTCTATGCGGGGGACGCCGCCGACCAGGCCGCCGAGGTCGAGCGCCTGCTCGCCCTCGGTGCGGAGCGGGTCGACTGGGACCGCTACCCCGAGGATCCGGACTTCGTGGTCCTCACCGACACCGAGGGGAACCGCTTCTGCGTCATCGACACCAGCCGCTCCTGAACGCACAGTGCTGTCCACAGCCTGTGGACAGCACTGTGGGGTGACCCCGCTGTTCGGACACCGGGACGCGGGAGCTGGCTGGGGGGCGGAGCGGTGCGGGCGCACGCCGAACGGCCCCTCGCGAGGCGAGGGGCCGTTGGGGCACGACGGAGCGCGACGGAGCGCGATGCGGCGCGAGGCGGAATGCGGCAGGGCGGCGTCCCGCGGCGGCGCCTGCTACTTGGCGGCCGTGAGGGGCTTGCGGGCCCGGGTCAGCAGGGAGACGCCGGGCAGCTTCTTGACCGGCAGGTAGCGCTCGGCGGCGATCACCGTGCTGAGCGCCTTGTTGACGAGGGGCGGCACGTCGTCCAGGTCGCTGCCGGTGCTCTTCTTCCGGCGCCAGGCGGCGGCCGGGCGCAGCAGCACGTTCCAGCTGTCCAGGGTCTCCATGGTGAAGCCGCTGTCGACGACCACCTCGCGCAGGGTGCTGCGGGTGTAGCGGCGGACGTGGCCGACCGCGACGTCGTGCGCCGACCAGAGCTTCATGTCGCTCGGCACCGCGATGAGGGCGACCCCGCCCGGGCGCAGCACCCGGTGGATCTCGGCCATCGCCGCGTCGTCCTCCTCGATGTGCTCCAGCACGTCGAAGGCGACCACCAGGTCGACCGCGCCGTCGGCGACGGGGAGCTTGCGGGCGTCGGCCCGCATCACGGCGAGTCCGCGGTCGCGGGCCACCTCGGCGCCCTCCGCCCCGTACTCGACCGCGATCGGCTTCCAGCCGTGCGCCCGCAGGACCCGGGTGTTGCCCCCGCCCGCGGCGCCGATGTCCAGGGCGGTGCCCGCCTTGCTGAACTTCGCGAGTTCCCGCGCCAGCAGGATCCGCCGCTCCTTGTACCACCAGTGCCGGTCCTCGAGCTCGGCGAGCTTGCGCACCTCGTGGCCTTCCACGGATCCTCCCGGACTTCTTGGTCTCCCTGGCCGCCCGCGGAACGCATCGTCCGATCGACCGAGCACATGAGAATTTCGTGAGGCCACTCTACGGGTACCGTGTCGCCGAGGATCAATACGGCCCGGGTGGCCGTACCGCGGTGCGGGCCGGGTGCCGGCGGCCGGCCCGGAGCCCTCGGCCGTGCGCCGGGCTGCCCACCAACTCGCTGTCGAACAAGGCCCTTTGGCGGCAGGCTGGCGAAAGCTGTGGCCGAGCTGCTCCGGCCGGGTGGTGGTGCTCAGTCCTGCCCGCGGATCCTCCGCTCGACGTTGCCGCGGATCGCCCGGGACGCCGTCCCGGCGGCCGCCGCGAGGAACACGAAGTTGTACCCGATCTGGAGCGTTACCACGAGCCGCGCCGTCTGCCCCTCCGGGGTGATGTCCCCGTACCCCACCGTCGCCATCGTCACGACCGTGAAGTACAGCGCGTCCAGCCGGGTCTCCAGCCCGGCGAACTCCACCCTGTGCGCGCCCAGCACGTAGTACGTGCCCGCGAAGACGGTCAGCGCCAGGATGATCAGGAAGACCAGCCAGACCACCGGCCGCCTGGCGGTGCCCCGCAGCACTCCGACGATCTTGACCAGCATCAGCCAGCTCATCCCGACCAGCGCCCCCGCGAACACCAGCCAGCTCACCAGCGGCCGGCGCTCGCCCAGCCACTCCAGCGGCAGCGTGAAGTACCCGGCCATCAGCAGCGCGGACGCGCCGATCAGCCAGAACCAGGCCCTCAGGTCGGCCGGCGGCAGCGGTTTCCCGGACATCCCGCCCAGCCTGCCCGCCGCTGCCGCCGCCCGCCCGTCGGACTGCTCCGCTCAGGCCGACCCGCGCTGGACGTCCGGCACCGCCGGCCGTACCTGGTTCGGGCTCCCGGTCCTGGTCACCAGGTCGTCCGCGAGGTGCCGCGGCACCTCGCCCTCCCGCACGGTGCGGTGCGCGGGCGACGCCCGCCGCTCCGCCCCCGCCCAGCCCTCCGCCGCCCGCACCACCACCCGCCGCCCGCGCCACTATCCGCCGCAGCATCGCCGGGCGGTACGGGCTCCCGCCGGCCGCCGCCCGTCGGAGCCGTCAGTGCGGGCCGGGGCAGCCGCGCGCCCCTCCACGTCGTTCCCCACCCCCTGTCGACCCCAGGAGGAGCGGCGCCCCGGGTGATCGTCCCTCAGGCCGAGACCCGGACTCCTCCTTCAGGCCGCTCGGCCCGCCCCGGTTCGTCCAGCAGCTCCAGCACCGCCAGTACGGCGACCAGCCCGAGCGCCAGGCAGAGCGTCACCAGCACCGTCGGACGGCTCCACAGCACGAAGGCCAGCGCCGCGAGCGCGACCGCCAGCCAGCCCAGCGGGGCCTTCCAGCGGTGGACGAACCGGCCGACCGGCCCGAGCCGCAGCCCGGCCCGTCCGGCCACCCGCCGCACCGCTCCCAGCCCGGCGCGCCAGCCGCTCCGGACGGTGCGCGCCCACCGCCCGCCGCCGATCACCCAGGCGCCGAGCGCGACCAGCGGGCCGAGCGTGACCACCACCCGGACGGCCGAGCGCAGGTACCGCACCAGGGCGTCGTACACCGCCTGGGCGGCGGCCTGGTCGACGTCGGCCGGGAGCCGGTCCAGGTAGACGGCCCGGAACACGCTGAGCCCGACGCCCAGCAGCAGCGCCCCGCCCGCCATGCCGAGGGCCGTCGCCGCCACCGCCCGGCGGCGCCGCGTCGCGAGCAGCGCCCCGCCGAGGGCGCAGGCACCGGCCAGCACCGGCACCCAGAGGCCGGCCAGGTCCAGGACCCGCAGGACGGTGCGGACCTCGGGCAGGGCGTCGGACCGCACCAGCGGGTAGGAGGTGTGGACCTCCGGGATCCGCGAGGCCAGCGGGAGCCCCTGGTCCACCAGTGCGGACTTCACCCGGGCGATCACCGGGGCGAGGTCGAGCAGCACGGTGTCGTCGCGCACCTCGACGGCGCCGCCGCCCCGCCCGGTCACCAGCTTCTCGACGGCGGCGTGCGCGTCCCGGTTGACGTCGGTCCAGAGCGCGACGAAGGCGTCGCTGTCCACGATCCGTTCGACCTGGGTGTGGACGAAGCCGCCGAGCCCGCTGTCCAGGGCCTGGCCGATGCCGCCGAGCAGGGCGCCGAGCTTGGGCTTGTCGTCCGGGGCGAGGCCGTCGAGCAGCGAATCGAGCGGGAGCTTCTTCATGACCTCGGCGGTCACCCGGTCGGTGACGGCGGTCTTGATCCTGGGGTCCCTGGCCAGCGGGGCCATCGTCGCGAGGTAGCGGTCGGTGTCGCTGATCTCGGACCTCGCCCAGAGCGCGAGGGCGCTGAGCGGGGTGAGCACGCAGGCCAGCGCGATCAGCAGGGCGGCGGCGAAGGAGCGCACCCGGTGCCGGGGCGGGCGCCGGCCCGGCCCGGTGGCCAACTGCTCGGCGAGCCGCGCCTCCTGGGCCTCGATGGCGCTCAGCCGGGCCCGCAGCTCGGCCAGTTCGTCGCCGGATCCGTCGCCGGACTCGTCGCCGGGCCGGTCGGTCGGCATGCCGGGACTCCGTTCCTCCGGTGGGTGCGTACCAGGAGACAACGGATCAGATCGGACGGCCAGTCGGCGGAGCGGCTGACGGCGCGATTGACGGAACGGCCGACGGAGCGGTCCCGACGGGCGCCGGAACGCGGGAGAGCCCCCGGTGGTTCACCAGGGGCTCTCCGGAGAAGAGGGGACTCAGGCGGTCGTCTCGGGCCGCTTGGTCTCGGTGGCCTTGGTCACGTTGGTCGGCGTGACGGCCGGGCGGTCGGCGCTCTGCTGCGGAGCGGCGGTGCTCTGCGCGGTGCCCGCGGCGGCGTCCGCCGGAGTGTCGTCCTCGCGCATGGCCTTCGTCTCGGCCTTCAGGATGCGCATGGACTTGCCCAGACCACGGGCCATCTCGGGCAGCTTCTTCGATCCGAACAGCAGGATGACGACCGCCAGCACCACGAGAATGTGCCAGGGCTCAAGACCGTTACGCAGCATCCCTGGCCACCGGTCCCTTCTTGTCTCTAGGGTCATGGCGGGCGTTAGCGCCCGTGCTGGCCAGTATGCCTGGCCCTTACGGCGATCGGATACACCAGCCGGGAAACGCTGGCCAAAAACCAGGTGCCGTTCGGGCGGATCGCGAGCACCGCGTCGTCCGGTCGGCCGAATCCGGGTGCCGAAGCTCACATCCGCCGATCATGGTCGGTGCGCTCGGTGGACGAACGGCGCTTGGTGGACGAACGGCGCTTGGTGGACGAACGGCGTTCGGTGGACGAACGACGCGCGCCCCGACGCTCAGCGGGGCCGGCGCGCCAGCAGGTAGCCGCGGCGGGTGGCGGCCTCCTCGGGCAGGCTCTCCCGTTCCAGCCTGGCCTCGACGGTGAACCCGGCCCCGGTGAGGTGGGCGGCGACGGTGTCGGCCTCCAGGAAGTGGAAGTCCACGTCGACCGGGTGGCCCCACCACTCCTCCATCCGCCGCACCTCGGAACCCAGGTGGAAGGAGACCAGCAGCACCCCGCCGGGCCGCAGCACCCGGCGCATCTCGGCGAAGGCGGGGGTCAGCTCCGCCGGCTCCAGGTGGATCACCGAGTACAGCGCCACGGCGGCGGCGAACTCCCCGTCGGCGGCGGGCAGCGCCAGCAGGTCCCCGGCGCGGAAGACGGCCCCCGGCCGTTCGCGCCGGGCCAGCTCGACCATCCGGGGCGAGAGGTCGATCCCGACGACCCGCGCGCCCTGCTCGGCCAGCCACCCGGCCACGTGCCCGGGGCCGCACCCCAGGTCCGCCACCGGCCCGCCGGCCGCCTCCTCGACGACCACCCGGAGCAGCGCCCGGTCGACCGGCTTGTGCGCCAGCTCGCCCCCGATCCGCCCCAGGTACTCCTCGGCCACCGTGTCGTAACTCCCGCGCACCCGCCCATGGTCAGCACCCATGCCGCCACCCTGGCACGCCGGACCGCCCCGGTGCCCGCCGTTCCGGGCCCGCACACCGCATGTGCGCCAGGCCCACCCACTCCCGCCGCGCGGCCGACCACTCCACGGCCCCGCCGCGCTGCCGCCCGGCCCGGGACGGCGGAGAGCCCCCGCCCGGGGTGGGTGGGGGCTCTCGATGACTCGCGTGGATCGGGCCGGGACGGATCAGGCGGCGACGGCCTCCGGGGCCGGTGCGGGCGCGGGGGCGGCGGCCGGGAGGTGGCGCATCAGGCGGTAGACCAGGGCCGCGGCGCCCAGGGTGGCGACCAGGCCGACCACGGCCGCGACGTGCAGGCCGTCGGTGAAGGCGGTGCGGGCGGTCTCCAGCAGGTCGGTGCCGAGCCGGCCGGGCAGGTGGGCGGCGACGGTGACCGCGCCGCCGAGGGTGTCCTGGGCGGCCGTGGCGGCCTCGCCGTCGAGCCCGGCCGGCAGGGCGCCGTCCAGCCGGTGGCGGTAGACCGCGGCGCCGGCCGCGCCGAGCAGGGCGATGCCGAGCGAGCTGCCGAGCTCGACGGCCGTCTCGGAGGTGGCGGAGGCGGCGCCGGCCTGCTCGACGGGGGCGGCGGAGACGACCATCTCGGCGGTCATCGTCATGGTGCCGACCGTCCCGGCGGCCAGCACGCCGGCCGCGATGAGGACGAGTGGCAGCGGGGAGTGGGCGCCGACCCGGGTCATCATCGCGAAGCCCACCGAGCCGACCAGGAATCCGCCGCCCATCAGCACCGCCGGGCGGACCTTCCCGGCCAGCGCCGAGCTGATCCCGACCGCCGCGCCGACGCCCACGCTCGGCACCAGCGACCAGAGCGAGGCGGTCAGCGGGCTCATGCCCTTGACCAGCTGGAGGTACTGCGAGGTGAAGAGGGTGAAGCCCATCATCGCGAACATCGCGACGGTGTTGACGCTGATCGCGCCGCTGAAGGTGCGGATCCGGAACAGGCTCAGGTCGATCAGCGGGTTCGCGGCGGTGCGCTGGCGCCGCACGAAGGCGCCGGCCAACAGCAGTCCGGCGGCCACGGCGAGTGCGGGCAGCGGGCTCCAGCCCTCGACGGAGACCGTCTTGACGCCGTAGACCAGCGGCAGGATCGCGGCCAGCGAGAGCGCGGCGCCGAGCAGGTCGAAGCGGCCGGTGCGGGCGGCGGAGCGGTACTCGGGGAGCAGGACGGGCGCGGTCAGCAGCACCAGGGCCATCACCGGGACGGCGAGCAGGAAGGCCGAGCCCCACCAGTAGTGCTCCAGCAGCAGGCCGCCGGCGACCGGGCCGAGGGTGGCCCCGGCGGTGAGGATGCCGCCCCAGGCGCCGAGCGCGACCTGCCGCTGCTTGGGGTCGTGGAACATGGTGCGGATCAGCGCGAGGGTCGAGGGCATCACGGTGGCCCCGGCGGCGCCGAGGGCGGCCCGGGCCGCGATCAGCTGCCCGGCGTCGTGCGACCAGGCGGCCAGCAGCGAGGCGCCCGCGAACCCGGCGGCGCCGATCATCAGCAGTCGGCGGCGGCCGATCCGGTCGCCCAGCGCGCCCATCGTGATGAGCAGTCCGGCCAGGACGAACGAGTACATGTCCATGATCCACAACTGCTGGGTGCCGCTCGGCGCCAGCGTGGTGGAGATGAAGGGGACGGCGAAGAAGAGCACGCCCATGTCCATGGTGAGGACGAGGGTCGGGAGCAGGAGGACGGCCAGGCCGATCCATTCGCGACGGCCTGCGCGGCCGGTGATTGCGGTCATGGGGAAGACCGTACGGATGAGTCAGACGCTTGTCTAGTACGTACGTGTAAATCGGTCGTGCAAGACAACCGAGTCAGACGACCGTGCGAGACATTCGTCCAGAACTTCCGTAGGATCGGGGGCATGGGAAACCGCGAAGACCTGATGGCCGGTGCCAAGACCTGCCTGTACGAGAAGGGCTACGGGCGCACCACCGCCCGTGACATCGCGACCGCCTCCGGGGTGAGCCTGGCCGCGATCGGCTACCACTTCGGCTCGAAGGAGGCGCTGCTCAACGCGGCGATGATCGAGGCGATCGGGGAGATGGGGGACGCCCTGGGCGCGGTGGTGATCGCCGCCAACCAGGTGTCGGACGACCCGGAGGTGCGCTTCGCGGCCGTCTGGGACGGCCTGCGGGACGTCTTCGTCACGCACCGCGGGCTCTGGGCGGCCCAGTTCGAGGCGCTCGCCCAGGCCGGGCACGCCCCCGACCTGGCGCAGGCCTTCGCGGCGGCCCAGAAGGAGGGCCGGCTCGGGCTGGCCGCGCTGTTCCAGGGGCTGCCGGAGGTGCCGGACACCGCGGAGGAGGTCGCCCGCGGGTCCTTCTACCAGACCCTGCTGGCCGGATACTGCGCCCAGTGGCTGGCCGCGCCCGAACTCGCGCCCAGCGGGCAGGAGTTCCTGCGCGGACTGCGGCTGGTCTGCGACAGCGTCCTCAACCCCGTGGAGGCCGCGCCCGCTACGCGGTGACGGCGGTCAGCAGCACCACCGAGTCGACGTGCGCCAGCAGCCCGTGCCGCTCCTGCGGGACGGGCTCCAGGCGGCCGGCCGCCAGTTCCAGCCGCCGGCCGGCGATGGTCAGCGAGACCCGGCCGCGCAGCACCTGGACGCTGCCCGCGGTGGGCGGGTTGTGCTCGTCCAGCGCGGTGCCCGCGGTCAGCGCGATCACGGTCTGCCGCAGGATCCCGTCGTGCAGGACGAGATGGGCGCTGCGCCCGTGCGGGCTCTCGGCCGCCAGGGCGGCGTGCTCCACGGCGAGCTGTTCGAGATCGGGCATCGCGCCTCCTCCTCGCTCCGCGGGCGCTCCGTGTGCCCAGGGTCGCGGACGCCCGGGCGCCCCGCACCCGGAGGCGCCGGAGCCGTCCGGCGCGTGCGGGGCCCCGGGGTGAGGGCGCCGGCGCGGGCGGGGAGCGGCGCGACGTGGACCGGGCCGTCCGATCCGAGCAGCCCGAGGTGCAGGCCCCGCCGACTGCCCGCATCGTGGAGGCATGGCGACCAACCAGAGAATCTTCAGCGGGTTCCAGGTCAACCGCTCGCTGCTGGCCGGCGGCGCGGTGCTCACCGCGATCGGCACGGCGCTCAGTGCGGCCGGCGCGACGATGGTCTGCGTGGCGCTGGTCACCGCGGGCCGCGGCTGGCTGCGCGGCCTGGAGACCCCGCCGACCGCCCTCGCCCAACGGGCCCTGCACGAGGCGCGGGTGGCGTCCACGGCCGGCTGGGAGGCCTGGCGCACCGAGCACGGCTCGCCCAACTAGGCGGGCCCGACTAGCGGGCCCGGCACGGCCGGGTCCGACCGGGCGGCCCCGGCGGGGCGGGCCCGAGGGCTCGCCCCGCCGTCTCCCCGGCGACCCGAACGGGCCTACAGCCCGAGCGACTTGGCGATGATGCTGCGCATGACCTCGCTGGTGCCGCCGTAGATCCGGAACACCCGGTTGTCGGTGTAGAGCCGGGCGATCGGGTACTCCAGGATGTAGCCGTAACCACCGTGCAGCTGCAGGCACTTGTCGATCACGGTGGAGGCCGACTCGGTGCAGAACAGCTTCGTCGCGGCGGCGTCCGCGACGGTCAGCTCGCCGCCCTGGTACAGCTCCAGCGCCCGGTCCACCATCGACTGCTGCGCCACCACCTGGGCCTCGCAGTCGGCCAGGGTGAACTTGGTGTTCTGGAACTCGGCCACCGCCTTGCCGAACACCTTGCGGTCCTTGACGTACTGCACCGCGAACCGCACCGCCGCCGCGGCCGCCGCGTACGCGCCGACGGCGATCGCCAGCCGCTCCTGCACCAGGTTGTGGGTCAGGTAGGAGAAGGCCCGGCCCTCCTCGCCGAGCAGGTTCTCCACCGGCACCCGGACGTCGCTGAACGCCAGCTCGGCGGTGTCCGAGGTGCGCAGGCCGATCTTCTGGAGCTTGCGGCCGACGGTGTAGCCCTCGGAGGTGGTGTCCACGCAGAGGATGGACAGCCCGGCCCGGCGGTTGTCCGGGTCGTAGGGGGCGGTGCGGCAGACCACCAGGACCAGGTCGGCCAGCACGCCGCCGGTGATGAAGGTCTTGGCGCCGTTCAGGACGTAGTGGGTGCCGTCCTCGGAGAGCCGCGCGGTGGTGGTGATGCCCGCGAGGTCGGAGCCGGCGCCCGGCTCGGTCATCGCGATCGCGGTCATGATGTCGCCGGAGACGAAGCCGGGCAGCCAGCGCCGCTTCTGCTCCTCGTTCGCGTACTCCAGCAGGTACGGCAGCACCAGGCCGGTGTGCACGCCGGAGGACCCGAAGCTCACGCCCGCGCGGGCGGTCTCCTCGGCGATCACCGCCTGGTACTTGAACCCGCTCTCGCCCGCGCCGCCGTACTCCTCCGGCACCTCGATGCCGTAGACGCCGAGCGCGCCGAGCTGCCGGTAGAAGTCGCGCGGCGGGTGGCCGTCGGCCTCCCAGCTCTCGTAGACCGGGACGACCTCGTTGGCGATGAAGTCCCGGATGGTCTCCCGGAAGGCCTCGTGGTCCTCGTTGAACACGGTGCGGCGCACGGCGGCGCTCCCTTCGACGGCACCGGCCGGGGGCTGCCGGCCGGGGCGGAACATGCCTGGTGATGGCCCCACAAGTTAATCCGGGGTAGCTTCGGCTGTCCAGAGTCGGCCAGGGGCCGGAACGCCGTGCGGAGTACGGCGGGCGAGGGTGCGAAGTGAATCCTTGCTAGCCTTCCGTCGACGCCGGCCCAGGCCGTCCCGGCGTCGCTCCGGTGCCGGCCCGGTACCGGAGCCCGCTACCGGCCACGCACCCGGCCGAAGGGGAGGGAGGCTCGTCATGGTGGTCCGACGGCCGCCCGGGCGGCGTGCCCAGATCCTGGCCGTGGCCGCCGACCGCTTCCACCGAAGCGGCTACCACCAGGTCTCGATGACCGAGGTCGCCGCCGGCGTCGGCATCACCGCACCCGCGCTCTACCGGCACTTCCGGGGCAAGCCCGAACTGCTCGACCGCGCCGTCCGGTTGGGCCTGGACGCGCTCGCCGAAGGCCTGCGTCCGGCCCGCACCACCGCCGACCTCGGTGCCGCGCTGGCCGCCGTCGCGGTCGGCCACCGCCCGCTCGGCACCCTGGTGCAGCGCGACGCCCGGCTGCTGCCGCCGGCCCGGCGGGCGGCGCTGCGCCGCGAACTGCGCGCCGACGTCGCCCTGATGGTCGCGGTGCTGCGCGCGGAACGGCCGGAACTCGCGGCCCGGGACGCCGAGTTGCTGTGCTGGTCGGCGCTGTCGGCCTGCGCCGGGCTCTCCTACCAGTCGGCGGCGCCGCAGCCCCGACGGGCCGAGGCGCTGCTGCGCGAGCTGGTCGCGGCCGTCCTCGCGGTCTCCCTGGACGGTACGGCCGCGGGGCCGGTCGTCGTGCCGGAGCCGGGGGCCAGGCCGCGGGCGCGCCGGGAGGAGCTGCTCGCGGCGGCCGTGCGGCTGTTCCACCAGCGCGGTTTCGACAACGTCAGCACCGACCAGCTCGGCGCCGCCGTCGGCATCTCCGGCCCCAGCGTGTACCGGCACTTCGACAGCAAGGCCGAGCTGCTCGCCGCCTCGCTGGTGCGCAGCCGGGAGCGGCTCTGGCACGAGGTGGACGGCGCGATCGCGGCCGCCGCCGGGCCCGGGGCGGCGCTCGGGGCCGGGCTGGGCGCGTACGTCGGCTTCGCGCTGCGCAACGGGGACTACCTGGGCGCCATGCTCAGCGAGACGGAGCGGCTGGCCCCGCCCGACCGCCGGGCCGCGGTGGACTTCCGGCGGGACTTCCTGCGCACCTGGGTCGGGCTGCTGCGGCAGGTGCACCCGGACTGCGACCCGGCGGCCGCCCGGATCCGGGTGCACGCGCTGTTCGCGCTGGTCAACGACGGGGTGCGGAACCGCCCGCACAGTGCCCGGCCGGACCTGGGGGACTGCCTGCTGCGGCTCGGCCGGGCGGTGCTGGGGATCCCCGGGGACGGGCCCGACTAGCGGACGCGCGGGCGGGGGGCCTGGGCGTCGGCGTCGCCGTTGCCGTTGCCCTGGAGGGCGCCGACGTTCCCGCTGTTGCCCGTCACCGCGACGGCGTTGTGCTGGTTGCCCGCACCCGAACCGGTGGCCGTCTGCTGGGTGCCGACCACGTTGCCGTGGACGTCGCCGATGATGTTGCCGGAGCCGGCGTTGTTCACCGTGCTGCCGTTGGAGCGGTCGATCGCACCGGCGCCGTCGTCGGCGTGCGCGGTGGCGGCACCGAGACCGGCGAGGAGGAACGCCCCGAGGGCGGTGACGGCGGCGGCTGCGCGGATACGGGACACGCTGGTCTCCTGAACTGGACGGCGAATGGTGGCGTCGTCCGGAGTGGCCGCTCCGGGGCGCCAAGGCCTGACGTCGCGGCTTCAGCATTCACCAGTGAGGTGGACGAACTCCACCGGACGGATGGCAATTCCCCCGATGGTGGAGGGCTGGTCAATGAGGAGCTGACCGTATTCCGTCGTTCCCGTCGTTCCCGTCGTTCCCCGTCATTCGCCGGGGCGAGGTCCGGAAGAAAGAAATGGTCGCCGGATAGTCGCACTGGCACACTGGGGCCCCATGTCTGACGGTGCCCCGCCCGAGCCCACCCCCGCCGAGGAACTGCGCACGACCGAGGTCGATCTCGGCGGCCTGGTGAACGTCCTCGCCACCCACCTCTACTCCACCCCGCTGGTCGCCCTGCGCGAACTCGTCCAGAACGCGCACGACTCGCACACCCGCCGGCTCCTGGAGGACCCGGACGGCGACCACGACCCGCTGATCCGGGTGCGCGCCGACGCCGCCCGGCGGACCGTCGCCATCGAGGACACCGGTGCCGGCCTCACCGAGCCCGAGATCCACTCCTACCTGGCCACCGTCGGCACCGGCTACACCCGGATGCTGCGCGAGCTGACCGGCAACCAGGAGCTGATCGGCGCCTTCGGCCTGGGCTTCCTCTCCGCCTTCTCGGTCGCCGACGAGGTCACCGTCACCACCACCTCGCACCGCGAACCGCGGCTCGGCCACCGCTACCGCAGCCGCGGCGGCGAGCAGTACCGGGTCGAGCCGGTGCCCGCCCGGCCCCGCCCGGGCACGGTGGTCGAGCTGGCGCTCAAGGCCGAGCACGGCCACCTCGCCGACGAGGACGTCCTGCGCGACGTGCTCGGCCGCTACTGCGTACTGCTGCCGATCCCGGTCTACGTCGGCGAGGACGACCAGCCGGTCAACTCCGTCGAGGTGCCCTGGCGGCAGCCCGTGGAGGGGGACCAGTACGCCGCCCGGATGCGCTTCGCCACCGCCTTCGGCCGCCGCTTCGAGCCGCTCACCGCCTTCCCGGTGCTGCCCGTCGAGGCGAAGGCCGAGGGGGAGGGGGCCGGCGGGGGCGGCACCGACGCGGTCGGCCTGCTCTGGGTCCAGGACGGCGGCACCTACGGCAGCAGCGACAACCGCGACCTCGCCGTCTACCTGCGCGGCATGCTGCTCGCCGAGGACGCCCGCGACCTGCTGCCGCGCTGGGCCGGGTTCATCGGCGGCGTGGTCGAGTCCAACCGGCTCACCCCCACCGCCAGCCGCGAGGACCTCCAGCGCGACGAGCACTACCACGCGCTCCGGCAGGCCCTCACCGACGCCATCGTGGACGGCCTGTACGAGACCGCCCGGCTGCGGCCCGCCGCCTGGCGCCGCATCCTCACCCGGCACGGCAACGACCTGCTCGGCGCCGCGCTCTGCGACGAGCGGCTGTTCACCCTGCTCGCCGACGACGTCCCGGTGCCCACCTCGCAGGGCGACCTCACGGCCGGCGCGCTGCGCGCGGCCGGCGGGGGCGCGGTGCACGTCGCGCTCGGCAGCGGCGGCGGCTTCGAGGAGATGCTGTACCGGGCGATGCGGGTGCCGATCGCCCGCGGCGACCGCTACGCCGTCCTGCCGTTCCTGCGCCGCTACGCCCAGCTGCGCGGCTGCCGGGTGGTCGAGCTGGGCAGCGAGCAGGGCGACCGCGAGCTGTTCCGCGATCCGGAGCGCCCGCTGCCGGAGCACGAGTCGGCCTGGCTGGCCGGCGCCCTCGCCGACCCGGGCGAGCAGCTCGTCCCGGCCCGCTTCGACCCGCCCGGCCTGCCGCTGGTGCTGGTGCCGGACCGCGAGGCCGAGCTGAAGGCCCGGATCGAGGACGACCAGGCGGACGCCCGGATACCGTCCGCCGCCCTGCGGCTGGCCCGCGCCTTCACCGCCCGCACCGACGGCGGGGTCCGGGCCCGGCTCTACCTCAACCTGGCCAGTCCGGCGGTGCAGGACCTGCTGGCCGCCTACCGGGCCGGGCACACCGGCAGCGCGACCGCGGCCGGGCTGCTCCGCTCGATCAAGGTGATCATGGCCGCAGCCTCGTCCGGCCCGTCCGAGGGCGACCTCACCGCCGCGCTGGCCGGCATCGGCACCGCGGTCTCCGCCCTGACCGCCGCCGTCCCGGCCGGCCTGCCGGAGGTCCCGGACAGCCCCGGCGCACTCTCGGAGGAGCCGTGACCGACGGATTGTCAGTGGGGTGCGGTAGACAACTCATCAGCACGACGCAGGGGGAACGGACATGACCGCCGACATCTGGGCCTGGGTGCGCGACACCCACCGGCAGCTGGCCGAGGCCGGCCACCACCGGCTGGCCGACGCCATCGTCGAGCTGCCCGAGCACGCCACCGCGGGGCGCAACGAGCAGCTGGACGCGCTCTACCCGGAGGCGGTGGCCGCCGCCCGGGCCCTCGGCCTGCCCTGGGTCGAGGTCTACCTGCGGCACTGGCGGATGCAGAACCTCCTGAACAAGCGCCAGCAGGGCGAGGCGGTGCTGCCCGAGGCGGTCGACCTGCTGGACTTCGCGCACCGGGAGGAGACGGCGGGCTGCCCGCAGTCCGTCTGCGTGGTGCAGGACTTCGCCATCTGCCACGCCCGGGTCGACGGGCCGGGGTACGTGGCCGAGCGCCTCGCCGTGGTCGGCGAGACGCTGGAGCGGATCGAGCCCGCCCGGGCCTGCTACGACTGCCTCTCCCGCGAGTACTCCGACGCCCTGGAGGACGACGGCCGGGCGGCCGAGGCGCTGGACTACCTGGACTCCGCGGCCAACCGGATGCGGGCGGCCGGCCAGCAGGTCTCGCTCCGCTTCCACCACGCCCGGGCCGGCACCCTGCACCTGCTGGGCCGGCACGAGGAGGTGCTGGAGCTGCTGGCGACGGCCGAGCGGGCCGAGCAGGCGCAGGGCCGCCGGCTGGACGAGCGCGACCAGCGCTGGGGCGCCCTGCTGCGGGCCCGCGCGCTCGCCTCGCTCGGCCGCACCGAGGAGGCGCTCGCCCTGCTGCCCGAGCGGGCCGAGGCCGACCGGCACGCGGACCTGCGCGGAGCCTGGACGCAGACGGTCGAGCTGCTGGTCGCGGCCGGCGTCCAGGAGAACGACGCCGAGCTGGGCGCCGTCCTGGCCGGCTGGGTCGGGTACCTGGACGGCGTCGGCGCGCACCGCCCGTGCGTGGACCTGCTGCTGGCGGCGGGTCGGCTCGCGCTCGCCCGCGGCGCCCGCACGGTGGCGCTGACCCTCGCCGCGACCGGGGAGCGCAAGCTCACCCGGCTGCGGCGCACCGACGGCGTGTCGGAGCAGGTCGCGGCCCTGCGCGCGGCCGCCGAGGCACTTCCGGAGCCCGAGCTGCCCGTCCCGCCGGGCGAGCTGACGGCGCACCTGGCCGAGCTCCAGGTGCCCTACGAGACCGGCGCCGACCTGCTCTCCGTCGCCCTGGACCGGTACCAGGGCGTGCAGGCCGGCGCCACCGAACTGGCGGTGCTCCTGGCGACGGTGCTGGGCGGCCTCGGCCACGCCCGGGCCGCGGCCGACGTGCTGTGGCGGTACCTGGAGGACGACCCGGAGGACCGCGAGCTGACCGGCGCGCTCGGCGAGATGCTGATCGACGCCCGGGACGCCGAGGGCATCCGCCGCCTCGCCGACCGGGTGGCCGTCTCCGCCCCGGCCGACGGGCACTGGATACGTGCCCGCTGGGCCGCCGCCGAGGGCCGCTGGGCCGAGGCGCTGGAGCAGTGCCGGGCGATCCTGGCGCTGGACGACGAGGTGCTCAACACCCGTCGCCTCGCCGCGCACGCCGCCACCGAGCTGGGCGACCACGCCACTGCGCAGCGGATGTACCAGGAGCTGCTGGAGCGCGCGGCACCGGTCGGCGCCGCCGAGGAGGAGGGCGAGGAGGAGGGCGGCCACCGAACGGTCCAGGAGCCGGACCTGTGGCACCTGATCACCGCCGCCACCGCCAACCGGGACTGGGCCGTGGTCCGCTCCACCGGCGCGCTGCTCGACATCGAGTTCGACGAGCCGGAGGGCCCGGTCGACGAGGAGTGGCAGCTGGTCACCGTCCGCGCCACCCGCACCAACGGCGCGACGTCCGACCTGCCCGCCCTGCGGACCGGTCCGGCCACCGCGCGCATCCTGCCGGTGCTCGGCGACGACCTGACGCTCAACCACGGCGACGTGGTGGTCTTCGCCCCGGCCCTGCTGGAGCGCCCGCCGGCCGAGGACGCCCCGGAGGAGGAGCGGCACCGCTGGCGGCCGGTCTTCGAGCTGCTCACCCTGCTCGACCCGGCCGGGTACACCACGTACTGGATCGACGGCGGCTGGCCCGGCGACGAGGCGTGGTCGGCACTGCGCGAGGAGCTGCGCGACGCCGGGTACGCGGTCTGGGTGTACAGCGGGGACGAGTACCGGATCACCGATCCGGCGGACGGCGGCGACACCCTGCCCGGCGTCTACGCGGCCCTCGGCGTCCCGCCGACCGCCTCGGCCGCCGAGGCCGACGCCCTGCTGCGGCGGCTGACCGACGGCTGGGCGCACCCGCTCGCCTGGCCGGAGCTGGCCAAGGCGGCCGGCGCGGACCTCGCCCGGCACGAGGAGACCGTCGAGCGCTACGGGCTCTGACCGCCCGACGACCGCACGGCCCCGGCGGGCTCCTGGCCCCGTCGGGGCCGTGCGGGCGTACGCGGCCCGGACCGGTCCAGTCCAGGGCCGCCCGCAGCTGGCCCTGAACCCGGCCCCGGCCCGCTCCGGCCCGCACCCGGCCCCGAACCCGGCCCCGGCCCGCCCGCACGTCCGGCCGGGAACCATCCGACCCCGAGCCGAGTCTTTGTCAATGCTTTACTGTTTCATTGCCAAGACTCGACCTCCCGGAGTGCCCGCACCGTGACCAGCCTCGCCCTCGGCCCGTCCTGGCTCGATCCGACCACCCTGATCTCCACCTTCGGCCCGATCGGCATCCTGGCCATCGTCTTCGCCGAGTCCGGTCTGCTGATCGGCTTCTTCCTGCCGGGTGACTCGCTGCTGTTCACCACCGGCCTGCTGGTGGCCGGCGGCACCTACCTGCACCAGCCGCTCTGGCTGATCTGCGTGCTGATCGTGGCCGCCGCGGTGGCCGGGGACCAGGTCGGCTACCTCTTCGGCCGCAAGGTCGGCCCCAGCCTCTTCCGCCGTCCCGACTCCCGGGTCTTCAAGCAGGAGAACGTCGAGAAGGCCGCCGCCTTCTTCGACCGGCACGGCCCCAAGGCGATCGTGCTGGCCCGCTTCGTGCCGATCGTCCGCACCTTCACCCCGATCGTCGCCGGGGTGAGCAGGATGAACTACCGCACCTTCGTGCTGTTCAACGTGATCGGCGGCGTGCTCTGGGGCGGCGGCGTCACCGTGCTCGGCTACTTCCTGGGGCAGATCGCGTTCGTCCGGGACAACATCGAGGCCATCCTGGTCGGCATCGTGCTGGTCTCGGTGATCCCGGTGGCGATCGAGCTGCTGCGGGCCCGCCGTTCCGGCGCGGCCGGCACCGCCCGCCACCGCGCCGGGTAGGCGTCCGCCGCTCCGGCCACGTGACGCCGCGTACATGTGCGTCCGGCTGTTCGATCAGGCAAGGTGTAACCCGAGATCGAGCGGTGGCCGGGCGGCCACCAGGGGCGGCAAGGAGCGGAAGTGCCTAAGCGGGGCCGACCGGGTGCGGGCAAGCGGGCGAGGGGAGGCCGGGCGGTCCGACAGGCGCGGCAGGCACCCCCGAAGCCGGTGCACCCCGCCGACGCCCCGCCCACCGAGGGCCTGCTCGGCCACCCCGCCCCGCCGGTCGAACCCACCGTCGTCGTCCCGCTCGCCCCGCCCGTCCCGGAGACCAAGGGCCTGCTGGCCCCCGAGCCGCAGCCGACGCCCGAGCCGGTGCCCGCGTCGTCGGCCCGGCTCGACACCGGCCGGGCCGACACCGGACGGCTCGACACCGGGCGGCCCGAGGCCGAGCGCCCGGTGCGCCGCCGCTCGGTCGCCGAGGACACCCTCACCCCCGAGGAGTGGCGGGCAGCCGGCTACACCCCGCCCACCGGCATCCCCGTCCCGGACCTGACCGCCGGCGCCCCCGGCGAGGCGCCCTGGCCGGACCGGATGCGCACCCTGCTGCGCACCCCGATGTCCGAGCGGCCCGCCTTCGAGCGCACCGCCCGGGAGATGCACCCCTCCGCGTCCGTCACCCGCAACGTCCCGCGCATCCTCGACCTGACGCTGCGCATCGGCGAGCTGCTGCTGGCCAGCGGCGAGGCCGCCGAGGACGTCGAGGCGGCGATGCTCGGCATCGCCCACGCCTACCGGCTGGACCGCTGCGAGCCGCAGGTCACCTTCACCCTGATCGGCATCTCGTACCAGCCGTCGCTGGTCGAGCCGCCGGTCACCGCCGACCGCGTGGTGCGCCGCCGCACCTCCGACTACACCCGGCTCGACGCGGTGTACGAGCTGGTCGCGGACATCACCGCGGAGAAGGTGACGGTCAACGACGCCTACCGCCGGCTCGCGGTGATCCGCCGCAACCGGCACCCGTACCCGGCCTGGTTCCTCGCCCTGACCACCGGCCTGCTGGCCGGCGCGGCCACCTTCCTGGTCGGCGGGCGGATGGACGACAAGGCCTGGCTGGTGTTCGCGAGCGCCTTCGTCGCGGCCGTCCTCGGCGACCGGCTGGCCTCGGCGCTGGCGCGGCGCCGGCTGCCGGAGTTCTACCAGTTCGTGGCGGCGGCGATGCCGGCCGCCGCGTCCGGCATCGTCCTGTCGCTCAACGACTGGGGCCTGCGCGGGTCGGTCGTGATCACCGGCGGGCTGTTCGCCCTGCTGCCGGGGCGCGCCCTGGTCGCCGCCGTGCAGGACGGTCTGACCGGCTTCTACATCACCGCCGCGGCCCGTCTGCTGGAGGTGGTCTACCTGGTCGCGGGCATCGTGATCGGGGTGATGGTGATCCTCTACCTGGGGGTCGGCTTCGAGGCGAACCTGCGCCCGGACGAGAGCCTGGCGGGCGTCAGCTACCCGCCGGTCCAGATGGTCGCCGCGATGCTGCTGACCCTGGCCTTCGCGACGCTGCTGCAGACCGACCGCCGCACGCTGGCCCTGGTCACCGTCAACAGCGGCATCGGCTGGGCCAGCTACGGCGCGCTGGTGTACAACGCGGGGGTCAACCCGATCGCGGCCACCGGCGTGGCGGCCGGACTGGTCGGCCTGTTCGGCCAGCTGATGGCGCGCTACCGCAACGGCTCGGCGCTGCCGTACGTGACCGCGGCGATCGGCCCGCTGATGCCCGGTTCGGCGCTCTACCTCGGGATGCTCGCCTTCGCCCAGGGGCACTCCAGTGCCGGCCTGGTGTCGGTCTTCCGGGCGGCGGCGATCGCGATGGCGCTGGCCGTCGGGGTGAACCTGGGCGGGGAGATAGCCCGGCTGTTCCTGAAGCTGCCGGTCGGCGCCGAGCGCCCGTCGCTCTACCCGGCGGTGCCGCGCCGGGCGGCCAAGCGCACCCGGGGCTTCTGACCGGACGCCGGCCCGCCGCCGGGGGCGATCCGGGCCCGGGCCACGTCACGGCAGCCAGCACGCAGCACCAGGAACGAAGGTAAGACCCATGACGACACTGCTGGACGGCTACCGCGAACACATCGTCGCCGCCCACAAGCAACCGCTGTTCCTGCTGCTGGTCGGATTCATCACCTCCTTCGTCTTCATCCGCTTCAGCGTCCGGATGATCCGCGCCCAGGTGCGCTGGTGGCCGGGCAACGTGACCCCGGGCGGCCTGCACATCCACCACATGGTGTTCGGCCTGGGCTTCCTGCTGCTCGGCGGCATCGGGGTCTTCGCCACCTACGGCGGGCACCCGTGGATCGACTGGTTCGGGCTGGCCTTCGGCATCGGCTGCGGCCTGGTGCTGGACGAGTTCGCGCTGATCCTGCACCTGGACGACGTGTACTGGAGCGAACAGGGCCGCAAGTCGGTGGACGCGGTGATCTTCGGCATCCTGTTCACCTCCCTGTTGCTCGTCGGGTACGTGCCGCTCGGTGTGGTGCCGGGCGAGGAGACCAGGTGGGGCCTGATCACGGTCATCTCGGTGAACGCGCTGGCCTCGGTGATCACCCTGCTCAAGGGCAAGGTGTGGACCGGCCTGCTCGGGATCATGGTTCCCGGCCTGTCCTGGATCGGTGCGATCCGGCTGGGCCGCCCGAGCAGCCCGTGGGCCCGCTGGCGGTACGCCGCGCGCCCCCGCCGCCGGGCGCGTGCGCTGCGGCGCGAGCGCCTGCTGCACCGGCGCGCGGACCGGGCCCGCACCTGGCTCTTCGACCTGATCGCCGGGGCGCCCGACAAGGTCCCGGCCAACCACCCGGCCGCGCACCGGGTGGCCGAGCGGATGGCCGCCCGGGCCACCGCCCACCTCGACGCGCACGCCGCCCGGGCGCTGGCCCGCCGTCAGGCCCGGCTGGCCGACCGCCGCTCGGCCGCCGCCGCGGGGGCGGCCGGAAGGGCCGTGGGCCCGGTGTCCGGGGTGGTCGAGGCCGCTCCGGTCCGCTCCCGGCTGGCGCAGCAGCGCCGCCGTACCGTACGGGCCGGGCGCAGTCGGGCCTTCGCCGTCGGTCCGACCGGGCTGGAGAGCCGCCCCGCGCGGCACCCCCGGCTGCGGACGCACACCCGCCGGATAGGGCGGTAGCCCGCCGCTCCGCCTGCTCCTGCGCCTGTCGCCTGTCCCCGCGCTTGCGCCTGCCCCTGCGCCCGACCCGGGGGTGCGGGCCGCTGTCGAGGATGGGTCGGACCATCCGATGGTCACCCGACCGGCGGAGCGCTTTCCAGGCGTGGAGCCAGCCGGAATTGAGAACATGATCCTCATGTGACCGTTCTGTCACGTGATGGGATGATTCATCGGACCCCGCCGATCCCCGGGCCGCCGCCCGCCCGGACGCCGCGCACCGTCCGACGCCGTCCCCTCCGGACCCGTCAGAAGGGATGTCGCGTGGCGCGCAGGCTCCTGCCGACCGTCCTGTTCTCCCTCACCGTCCTGCTCGGGCTGCTCCCCGCCGCCCAGGCCGTGCCGACGCCCGGCGAACCGGTGGCCGTCGACCCGGCGACCGGCCGCACCGGGGGAGAGGAGCCGTACCCGACCACCGAGGAGATCGACCGGGCCCGGGCCGACGCCGAGCGCAAGGCCTCCTCGGCCGACGCCCTGGAGGATGCGCTCACCGCCGCCCGGACCGAGCTGGACCGGGCGGCGCGCACCACCGAACAGGCCGTCGAGGCCTACAACGGCGCCCAGCTCGCCCTCACCCGGGCCCGCGCCGAGGAGGACGCCGCCGCGCAGCGCGCCGCCGCCGCCGAGACCGGGCGGTCGGCGGCCGCCGAGGACGCGGCCCGGCTCGCGGCCGAGACCTACCGGCAGGGCGCGGGGGCCGAGCTGTCCGCCCTCGACGCGCTGCTCGGCGCCCACGGCCCGCGCGAGGCGGGCGACCGGGCCGCCGCGGTCGGCCAGGTCGGCGAGCGCACCCGGCAGATCCTGGACGCGGCCACCTCCACGGCCGCCGCCGCCCGCAGCGCCTCCGCCGCCGCCCGGGCCGCCACCGAGGTCGCCGGGAGGGCCGCCGCCGAGGTCGGCGCGGCCCGGGCCCGGGCCGAACAGCGGCTCGCCGCCCAGCAGGTGGAGGTGGCCGCCGCCGCCCGTCGCCGCGAGCAGCTGCTCGTCGAACTGGCCGCCGCCCGCAACACCACCGTCGAGCTGGAGCGCCGACGCCGCGAGGCGCTGGAGGCGATCGCCGCCCGCGAGGCCGAGGCCGCCGCCCGGGCCGCCGCCGAGGCGGCGGCAGCCGAGGCGGAGAGAGCCGCGAAGGCCCAGGCCGCGCCGCCCCCCGCCCGCCCGTGGTCGGCCGAGGGCGCGGCCGCCGCCGTCGCCTTCGCCAGGTCCAGGATCGGTCTGCCCTACGTCTGGGGCGGCGAGGGCCCGGGCGGCTACGACTGCTCCGGGCTGACCATGATGGCCTGGCGCGAGGGCGGCCGACAGCTCAACCACTTCGCCGCCGACCAGTACGCCCAGAGCACCCCGATCGGCTACCGCCAACTGCGGCCGGGCGACCTCGTCTTCTGGAGCACCACCGGTCCCGGCCGCCTCGGCGTGGATCCGCAGGGCGATCTGCTGGGCCATCGTGCCGGTCGGGAAGAAGGCCGCGTCCTCGGTGCCGAGCAGTTCGGCGACCCGCTGCTCCAGGGTGCGGACCACGCCGTCGCCGTACTGGTCCGGGCGGCCGTCCAGGTCGGCGCCGCCGTACGGGCGGGGGGCGGCGTCCGGCGGCGGGCCGGCCAGGTCGGCGAGGCGTTCGCGGATGGTCTGCGGCCGGACGCCGGACAGCAGCCGCTCGCAGCCGCGCAGGGCGGCGAAGCGGCGGTCCGGCAGGGCCGGCCGGCCACTGGCGTCGGGGACTTCACTCCTGTTGCCGTACATGGCTCGATCGTCCCGCAGCGGGCCTGGCCGGTCAGCGGTGCGACCGAAAGCGGTTCGAGCCCGCCAAACGCCGGCCGCGCGTGGTGCTGGTCACAGGCCTCCGGCGCGGTACGACCGGTGGTAGTAGCGGGGCCGGGGAACCGGCGGACGCCGCGAAGCGGGCACCGACGATCGGATCACATGATCGTTACTCCGTCGGTTTGAATCTCCGGCGCCACGATGACTACACGCCGTAGTACGTCACACCGTTTGGGGCTCCGCTCGGTGACCGTTACACCTGAGTGGTCCCCCGCTCAGCACGCGCCCGAACGGGCTCCCCGTGCTGCCCTCGTACGACCGTGAGGTACGGCAAGCGATGTCCACCGTCCCGCCCGTGGGGCCGGCCCTGCGCCGGCTCGCCGCCCGCACGGCGGCCCAGGCCGCCGTCTGGCTGCCCCGGATCGGCCACGCCGTCCGCACCCAGGCCGCACCGCTGCGCTCGCTCGCGTCGCCCCGGCACGCCACGCTGCCGGGCAGCCGGCAGCGGGCCGAGCACGACCACGCGCTGGTCTCGGCCGGAGCGGCCGCCGTGCTGCTCGCCGGGGTGCTGCTGGTGGCCACTCCGGGCACCGCCTCGGCGCAGACCGTGCTGCCCACCACGCCGGGCAGCTCGGCCTTCACCGTGCCCAGGGCGGAGGTGCCCAGCGCGGGGCTGGTCCAGGTGGCCGGGCCCAGCCCGTACAAGCTGCCCGACGACGGCGACTCCGCGCAGGAGTTCGTGGCGGTGGCGGCCAACCTGCTGCCGCTCGAACCGCCGGCTCCGGCGCCCGAGCCGGAGCCCGCCCCCGAGCCGGCCCCCGAGGCCGCCCCTGCACCCGAGCCCGAGCCCGAGCCGGCCCCGGCTCCCGGGTGGTCGGCGCCGGTGCCGAACGCGCCGACCAGCAACCCGTACGGGAAGCCCAACCGCAGCTACGCGGCCGGGTACCACACCGGGGTGGACTTCGCGGTCTCCCCGGGCACGCCGCTGCTGGCGGTCGGCGACGCGACCGTGGTCTCGGCCGGCTGGGACGGCGCGTACGGCAAGGAGGTCGTGCTGCGGCTGGCGGACGGACACTTCGCGCAGTACGCCCACATGTCCTCGGTCACCGTCTCGGCGGGCCAGTGGGTGCCGGCGGGCGAGCGGATCGGGTTCTCCGGGAGCACCGGCAACTCGACCGGCCCGCACCTGCACTTCGAGATCCGCACCAGCAACCGCTACGGCGCGGTGGTCAACCCGATCGCGTACCTCGCGGGGCACGGCGTCACGAACTTCTGAGCCGCCCCGGATGCTCCGCCGGGCATCCTTAGCGGCCCTCAGCCCGCGTTGGACGCGGGGTGGCCGGGGGCGGAGTGGCGGATCCCGGCGCCGATCTCCAGCGCGATGTCCCGGGCCGCCCCGATCGCCTCGTCCAGGCCGGCCGGGGGCGGCTGCTCGCCCCACACGTTCCGGGCCTCGCCGCAGTCCGCGCTGTCCTGCTTGAGCAGGAACAGCGACGAGTGGACGGTGAACAGCGCCATCGCGGCCCGCAGCCGGTCGTGGAAGTCCGCCTCCGGCCCGTGCACCAGCTGCATCATGGTGATCATGCGGTCCTTGAAGGCCAGGCCGGCCGGGGACTCGCGCAGCGCGGGCTGGTTCTCGTGGAAGAAGCGCAGCAGCGGGGCCCGCTCGGCCATCCCGTCCGCGAAGCGGCGGATCAGCTCGTCGCGCGTCGCCGGGCTCCAGGCCTGCTTGCGGCCCCACGCGATGGTCTCGTCGATCGGCGCGGCCATCCGCTCGACGATGCCGAGGACGATGTCGTCCTTGGTCTTGAAGTGGTAGTAGAGCGCGGCCTTGGTGACGCCCAGGCGGTCGGCGATCTCGCGCAGCGAGGTCTGCTCGTAGCCCTGCTCCGCGAAGAGCTCCAGTGACACCTCGATGATGCGAGCCCGGGTGTCGCTGCGGGGGCTGTGCGGAGTGCCCATGGCCTGCCTCATGACTGCGTCGGTGACTACTGCGGACCCCGGGGTGGTGTCCGCCCCGGGCTCATTCTCCCTGCCCAGACGGTCGGTCGAGAAACTGGCTTGACGACCGGCTAGGGAACAACCTACCGTGCCGACGGTCGATAAACTAGCCGGGCGACAAGTAAGTGAGCCGCCGCACGGCCCGACGCTCCGTCCGCACCACCCTCCGGGAGACCCACCTCATGTCACAGCCCAAGACCGCCGGCCCGGTGCCGGAGGACAGGACGGCCGAGGAGGAGCAACCGCGGTCACCGCGCGAGATCCGCCTCGTGATGGTCGGCCTGGTCGTCACCATGCTGCTGGCCATGCTCGACAACCTGATCGTCGGCACCGCGATGCCGACCATCGTCGGCGACCTCGGCGGCGCCGAGCACCGCTCCTGGGTGGTCACCGCCTACACCCTGACCACCGCCGCCTCCACCCCGATCTGGGGCAAGCTGGGCGACCTCTACGGCCGCAAGGGCAGCTTCCTCACCTCGATCGTGATCTTCCTGGTGGGTTCGGCGCTGTCCGGCCTGTCGCAGAACATGACCGAGCTGATCGCCTTCCGCGCCGTCCAGGGCCTGGGCGCCGGCGGTCTGATGGTCGGCGTGATGTCGATCATGGGCGCTCTCGTCCCGCCGCGTGACCGCGGCAAGTACCAGGGCATGTTCGCCGCGGTGATGGCGCTCGCCACCGTCGGCGGCCCGCTGGTCGGCGGCTTCATCACCGACCACCTGAACTGGCACTGGACCTTCTACATCAACCTGCCGCTCGGCGTGGTCGCACTCGCCGTCGTCGTCGTCACCCTGAAGCTGCCGAAGGTCCGAAGCAACGCCAGGATCGACTACCTGGGCGCGATCCTGCTCACCACCGGCATCACCTCGCTGGTACTCATGACCACCTGGGGTGGCCAGGAATACGCCTGGGGCTCCAAGGAGATCCTCGGCCTGGCCGCGCTCGCCGCCGCCTCGCTGATCGCCTTCTGCTACGTGGAGCAGCGGGTCGAGGAGCCGATGCTGCCGTTGAGCCTCTTCAAGAACCTGAACTTCACCCTGGTCTCGATCATCGGCTTCATCGTCGGCTTCGTGATGTTCGGCTCGACCTTCTTCCTGCCCTTCTACCAGCAGATCGTCCAGGGCGCCTCGGCGACCAACTCCGGGCTGCTGCTGATGCCACTGATGTTCGGCATGCTCGTCGTCTCGCTGGTGGTCGGCCAGGCCGTCACCAAGACCGGCAAGTACCGGATCTACCCGATCATCGGCACCGTCGTGATGACCGGCGGCATGCTCCTGCTCTCCACCATGGGCGTCGGGACCAGCAGCTTCACCTCGGCCTGCTGGATGGTCGTGCTCGGTGCCGGCATGGGCTTCCTGATGCAGATCACCATGCTGGTCGCCCAGAACAGCGTCGAGCTCAAGGACATGGGCGTGGCCAGCTCCACCGCCACCCTGTTCCGCACCATCGGCGGCTCCTTCGGCGTCGCACTGTTCGGCGCGCTGTTCAACAACCGGGTGACGGACACCATGACCGAACGGCTGGGCAGCCAGGCCGCCGGCGGCGGGGCGAAGGACCCGGGCGAGATGAGCCCGGCCGAGCTGCGCAAGCTGCCCGCGCCCGTCCAGGACGCCTTCCACCACGCGGTGACCAACGGCATCGACACCGTCTTCCTGTGGGGTGCCGGGGTGGCCGTGATCGCCATCGCCGCGGCGGTGTTCCTGCGCGAGGTGCCGCTGCGCGGGGCCGGCAAGGACGAGAAGCCGGCCGAGTCCTCGCTGGAGGCGGCGGCCGTCTGACGACCCCGCCCCGTACGGCGCCCCCGGGAGGTTCGTCCACCCGGGGGCGCCTTCCGTCCGTGGGGCGGCTACTGGGGCAGCCGGTAGACGCCCTGCTCGACCGGCTCGACCAGGCCGTCCGCCACCAGGCCGTCCAGCGCCCGGGCCCGCTGCACCGCGTCCGGCCAGACCGCGTCCAGCCGGGCCTGCGGCACCGTCCCGTGCGACTCGCGCAGCACCGCGAGCAGCTTGCCGCGCACCTGGCGGTCCGTCCCCTCGTAGGACTGGCCGCGCCGGGCCGGGCCCTCGTACGGCGGGCGTCCGGCCCGCTGCCAGGCGCAGGCCGTGAACAGCGGGCAGTCCCCGCACTCCGGGCCGCGCGCGGTGCAGACCAGCGCGCCCAGCTCCATCACGCCGACCGCCCAGGTGGCGGCCGTCTCGGCGTCGTCCGGCAGCAGCGCGGTGGCGGTGCGGCGCTCGGCGGCGGTGGTGGCCTGGGCCGGGTACTCGACCCCGGTCACCGCGCGGGCGAAGACCCGGCGGACGTTGGTGTCCAGCACCACGTGCCGCTGGCGGAAGGCGAAGGACGCGACGGCGGCGGCGGTGTACTCCCCCACCCCGGGCAGCGAGAGCAGGGTGGCGTGGTCGTCCGGGACCTCACCCTCGTGCTCCTCGGTGATCGCCACCGCGGCCGCGTGCAGGCGCAGCGCCCGGCGCGGGTAGCCCAGCCGGCCCCACATCCGGACCGCCTCGCCGGGCGCCTCGGCCGCGAGGTGGGCCGGGGTCGGCCAGCGGGTGAGCCAGGCCTGCCAGGCGGGCAGCACCCGCTTGACCGGGGTCTGCTGGAGCATGAACTCGCTCACCATGACGGCCCAGGGCGTCGCGTCGGGGGCCCGCCAGGGCAGGTCGCGCTTGCTCGCCTCGTACCAGTCCAGGACGGTCGAGTGGAACAGCGGCAGGGGCAGCGGCGGCCGGACGGCGCCGGCGGGGGCGGGAACGGCGTCGGCGGCGGTGGCGGGAGCGGTGATGGCAGTCATGGCCCTTCGATCCTCCCATGTCCGCCGACCGGGCCGAAGTGGATCAGACCGCTCCGGATCCTCCCGGGAAACTCCCCGGAAATCGTCCGATTGGCGCTCGCTCGAACGGATCAAATGGCGGATCATGTGAAGGAAGGGGTGACTGTGCGGTGTTGGTGAGTCAATCGCCACACACAGTCTCGTAGAGTTTGGTCGTGCCTTCTCTGCGTCAACCCGTCGGACCACTGCCGGCCTCGATCTACTGGCGTCGGCGCGTCGTCGTGCTCGTCGCCGTCGCGGCGGTCGTCGCGCTGATCGCCTGGCTGATGATCGATCAGGGCGGGGGCGGTGACGGCGGCTCATCGGGCAAGGCCGCACAGGCCGTTCCCTCCCAGAACCAGACCCCGGCCCAGACCATCACGCCCGGCGCCTCCCCGAGCGGCCCCGCGGCGCGCCCGGGCGGCGGTGGCGCCGGGGGTGGCCCGGTCGCGGGCGGCGGCGGCACCGAGGTGAACCTCAGCGGGGGCACCGGCGCCGGTGCCAACCCGGCCCCCGGGGGCGGCGCGGCGCCGGCCGCCGGCGGCGCCGGTGGCGGTACGGGCGGCTCCGGCGGCCCGGGCGGCGGCGCCCCGGCGGTGAACACCCCCGAGATCATGGCGCTGCCGGTCTGCGCCTCCTCGCAGGTGGCGCTGGAGCTGGCCGGCACCCAGAACTCGTACCAGCCCAAGGACAAGCCGCGGCTGGCCCTGACGGTCAAGAACTCCTCCGGCACCAACTGCCGGGTGGACCTGGGCCGCACCGCCTCCGTGATCACGGTGAGCGGCAGCAACAACGACCGGGTCTGGTCCTCCGGCGACTGCCCGGCCGACAAGGGCAGCATCTGGGTGCAGCTCGGCGCGGGCGGCAGCCAGACCGAGACCTTCACCTGGGACCGCAGCCGCAGCAAGCCGCAGTGCGCGACCGCCGACCAGACGCCGCCGCCGAGCGGCACCTACGTGGTGCTCGCGGAACTGACCGGGCTCTCCGGGGACAAGGTCTCGGCGCGGGCCTCGATCCGGCTGGACAGCTGAGAACCGGTCAACTTCCCCCGGAGCCCCCGGCCGCCGAGCGGCCGGGGGCTCCGCCGTGTCCGGGGCTCCGTCGTGCCTGGGGCTCCGTCGTGCCTGGGGGCTCCGTCGTGTCCCGGCGCTCCGTCGAGCCTGGGAACGAGCCTGGCGCGAACGTGCGGCGGCCCCCGGAGAAGCGGGTGGTTTCTATGGGTCGTGGCAACACGTGGTCGGTTGTCTAGGCCGCGATGAGTTTATGCAGGCGCTCGGCTGGGGTTTCCCAGCCGAGCGT
>NZ_JBIVSD010000039.1:0-24760 GCF_044756065.1 Kitasatospora sp. NPDC092039
ATCCAGCCCCCGCAGCACCCACCCCCGGAGCCGCCCCCGGCCCCCACCCTCCCGAAAGCCACCCCCCGAACAAGAACCCCCCTTCACCGCGGCACCACCAACAACCCCGCCCCGAAATACCCCCGCTCCCCACACCCCCGCACCCCCACCGGACACCCTCCCGCCGCCGCCCCCGCCAACACCCCCGCCAACCCACTCGCCCCCAGCTCCGGATGCAGAGCCGCCACCACCGCCACCGCCCCGGTCACGTGCGCGGCCGCCATGGAGGTCCCCGCCAGCGCCGCGTACTGCCCGCCCGGCCAGTCGGAGACGACCGCCCCCTGCGTCCCGCCGTCCGGATCGCCTCCCGGCGCGGCCAGCGAGACCCGCCCGCGCCCGTAGTTGGAGTACCCCGCCGGGTGCCCGTCCCGGTCGACCGCGGTGACGGTGACGACCCCGGGCAGTTCGCCGGGCAGCCGTACGCACTCGGTGCCGAGGTGGCGGACGGGCGCCGGCCCCGAGACCCGGTCGTTGGGGCTCCGCTCGTCGGTCCGGGCTGCGCCGAGGTCCTGCCCGTCGTTGCCCGCCGAGGCCACCACCACCGCCCCCTTGCGCTGGGCGTATCCGGCGGCCCGTCCGACGGCCGCGACCAGCGCGGCCTGGTCCCGGTCCTCGGGGCAGTTGTACTTCCACGGGTCCGCGAAGTAGCTGTTGTTGATCGCCTTGGCCCCGTGGTCGGCGGCCCAGAGCATGCCGCAGACGATGTTCTCCGCGTAGTACTGCCCGAGCGGCCCGAGCAGCCGGACGGCGGCGATCCGCACGCCCGGCGCGACCCCGGTGACGCCGTGGCCGTCCCGGGTGGCGCCGACGATCCCGGCCACGTGCGTGCCGTGGCCGCTCTCGACCACCCCGGCGTCGGGCCGCCAGGCGCCGGTGCGGGCGTCGGGCCGGCCGTCCGCGCAGGAGGCGGAGGCCTTCGGGTCGACGGCGGCGCGCAGGTCCGGGTGGGTGTCGTCGACCCCGGAGTCCAGCACCGCGACCAGCACCTTGTGCAGCGCCTCCACGCTCGGCCCGGTTCCCGCGGACACCGCCGAGGCGTCGCCCGCCCGGCCGCCGGCGCCCCCGACCATGGCGAGGTTCCAGGCCCCGCCCTCCCCAGGGTCGGGCACCGTGACGGTCCCCGAGTCCCCCCGGTCACCACCCCGCCCGACGACCCCGTCCCCGCCCCGCCCCCCGCCGACCGCCCGGTCCGTCCCCGCCGTGAAGTCCCCCGCCCCCGCCACCGCCCGGGGCGGCGCGACCACCGGCGCGGTCCTGGTGGCCCCGACCGCAGCGATCCCGGGCCGGGCCCGGACCCGGTCGGCGAACGGGCCGGTCGCGTACACCAGCGCGGCCCCGATCTGCGGGTACTCCTGGACCACCTGTCCGCCCGCCGACCGGCTCTCCTTCCCGGCCCGGGCCGCGCCGGTGGCGTCCTCGCCCTCGGCCAGCACCAGGTAGCTGAGGTATGCCCGCCCCGGCCCCGACACGTACGGGACGGCACCGCCCACCACGAGCGCCACGAGCAGCATCGCGAGCAGTGCCCGGGCGGGCCCGCGGACCCGGCGGCGACGGGCGGCGCGGGCGGTCCTGCCCGGCGGGTACGCCTGCGCCATCGCACGGTCTCCGCTCGTCGGTCCGATGGGTCACGGATGGATCAAGCATCCGATTTCTCACCATATGAGCGGATCACCATTTCTGCCCCCCAGCTTGCACCCCACGCCCCGCCCCACCTCCTCCCCTCCCTCCGCCCCCACCCCCGCTTGTCAGTCCCACCCGGCACCATGGGGGCATGGCGCCCCAGCACCCGACCCCGCCCGCCCCCGACGCCCTGGCCGGCTTCGCCCCGGCCACCCGGGCCTGGTTCACCGGTGCCTTCTCCGCTCCCACCGCCGCCCAGGCCGAGGCCTGGCAGGCCATCCAGCGGGAGACGGACGTCCTGGTGGTCGCCCCCACCGGCTCCGGCAAGACGCTGGCCGCCTTCCTCGCCGCCCTCGACCGGCTCAGCAGCACCCCGCCCCCCGCCGAGCCCAAGCGCCGCTGCCGGGTCCTCTACGTCTCACCGCTCAAGGCCCTCGCGGTGGACGTCGAACGGAACCTGCGCGCCCCGCTGGCCGGCCTGCGCCAGGCCGCCGTCCGGCTCGGTCTGCCCGAGCCCGAGGTCCAGGTCGCCATCCGCTCCGGCGACACCCCGGCCGCCGACCGCCGCCGCTTCGCGACCCACCCGCCGGACATCCTTATCACCACCCCCGAATCGCTGTTCCTGCTGCTCACCTCCGCCGCCCGGGAGGCCCTGCGCGGCGTCGACACGGTGATCCTGGACGAGGTGCACGCCGTCGCCGGCACCAAGCGCGGCGCCCACCTCGCGCTCAGCCTGGAGCGGCTGGACGAACTGCTGGACCGCCCGGCCCGCCGGATCGGCCTGTCCGCGACGGTCCGCCCGGTCGACGAGGTGGCCCGCTTCCTGAGCCCCCGGCGCGGCGCCACCGTGGTCCAGCCCGCCGCCGCCAAGGACTTCGACCTCTCGGTGGTCGTCCCCGTCCCCGACCTGGACGACCTGCCCGCCGCCCCTGCCACCGGCGGCGCCGCCGGCAGCGACCCGCAGCGGCAGACGTCCATCTGGCCGCACGTCGAGGAGCGGATCGTCGACCTGGTCGAGGCGCACCGCTCGACCATCGTCTTCGCCAACTCCCGCCGCCTGGCCGAGCGGCTGTGCAACCGGCTGAACGAGATCGCCCACGAGCGCGCCACCGGCACCGCCGTCCCCGAGGCGCACGCCCCCGCCGAGCTGATGGGCGGCTCGGGCGCGGCCAAGGGCGCGCCCCCGGTGATCGCCCGGGCGCACCACGGATCCGTCTCCAAGGAGCAGCGCTCGCTCGTCGAGGAGGAGTTGAAGGCCGGCCGGCTGCCCGCCGTGGTCGCCACCTCCAGCCTGGAGCTGGGCATCGACATGGGCGCCGTCGAACTGGTCGTCCAGGTCGAGTCCCCGCCCTCGGTCGCCTCCGGCCTGCAGCGGGTCGGCCGGGCCGGCCACCAGGTCGGCGCGGTCTCCACCGGCGTCTTCTTCCCCAAGTACCGGGGCGACCTCGTGCAGTCCGCGGTGGTCACCGAGCGGATGCGGGCCGGCCGGATCGAGGCGCTGCGCATCCCGCGCAACCCGCTGGACGTGCTCGCCCAGCAGCTCGTCGCGATGACGTCCCTGGACGCCTGGCCGGTGGACGACCTGCTCGCCGTGGTCCGCCGCGCCGCGCCCTTCGCGTCCCTCCCGCAGTCCGCCTTCGACGCCGTGCTCGACATGCTGGCCGGCCGCTACCCCTCGGACGCCTTCGCCGAGCTGCGCCCCCGGCTGGTGTGGGACCGGGTGGCCGGTACGGTGACCGGCCGCCCAGGCGCCCAGCGGCTGGCCGTCACCTCCGGCGGCACCATCCCCGACCGCGGCCTGTTCGGCGTCTTCATCGCCGGGACCGACCCGAAGAAGGGCGGCGGCCGGGTCGGGGAGCTCGACGAGGAGATGGTCTACGAGTCCCGCGTCGGCGACGTGTTCACCCTCGGCACCACCTCCTGGCGGATCGAGGACATCACCCACGACAAGGTTCTGGTCACCCCCGCCCCCGGCGTCCCCGGCCGGCTCCCGTTCTGGAAGGGCGACGCCCTCGGCCGGCCGCTCGAACTCGGCCGCGCCCTCGGCGCGTTCACCCGCGAACTGGGCGCGCTCCAGCCCGAGGCCGCCACCGAGCGGCTCAAGCAGGCCGGACTGGACGACTGGGCGGCCGCCAACCTGCTGGACTACCTGGCCGAGCAGCGCACCGCCTGCGGCCACCTCCCGGACGACCGCACCATCGTGGTCGAACGCTTCCGGGACGAGCTCGGCGACTGGCGGATCGTCATCCACTCCCCCTTCGGCGCCCAGGTGCACGCCCCCTGGGCGCTCGCCCTCGGCGCCCGGCTGCGCGAGAAGCACGGCCTGGACCCACAGGTCATGCACGCCGACGACGGCATCGTGCTCCGCCTGCCCGACGCGGACCTGCTCTCCCTCGACTTCGACTTCAGCGCCCCCGCGGAGCAGTCGGCCCCGGACGAGGCCCCGGTCGGCGCCGACGCCGCCCTCTTCGACCCCGGCGAGATCGAGCAGCTGGTCACCGACCAGGTCGGCGGCTCCGCCCTGTTCGCCTCCCGCTTCCGGGAGTGCGCCGGCCGCGCCCTGCTGCTCCCCCGCCGCAACCCCGGCCGCCGCACCCCGCTCTGGCAGCAGCGCCAGCGCGCCGCCCAACTGCTGGAAGTCGCCTCGGAGTACGGCTCGTTCCCGATCGTCCTGGAGGCCGTCCGGGAGTGCCTGCAGGACGTCTTCGACGTCCCCGGCCTGGTCGAGCTGATGGGCGATCTGGAGTCCCGCGCGGTCCGCCTGGTCGAGGTCACCACCCTGGAGCCCTCGCCGTTCGCCCGCTCGCTGCTGTTCGGCTACGTCGCCCAGTTCCTCTACGAGGGCGACTCCCCGCTCGCCGAGCGCCGCGCCGCCGCCCTCTCGCTCGACTCCCGGCTGCTGTCCGAACTCCTCGGCCAGGCCGAGCTGAGCGAACTGCTCGACCCGCAGGTGCTCACCGAACTGGAGGCCGAGCTCCAGCGCCTCACCCCCGAACGCCGGATCAGGGACGCCGAGGGCGTCGCCGACGCCCTGCGCCTGCTCGGCCCGCTCAGCGAGGCCGAGTTGACGCTCCGCGGCGCCGAGCCGCTGTGGGCCCTGGAGCTGGAGGCGGCCCGCCGGGTGATCCAGGTCCGGATCGCCGGCGAGCGGCGCTGGGCCGCGATCGAGGACGCCGGACGGCTGCGCGACGCCCTCGGCACCCCGCTGCCGGTCGGCGTCCCGGAGGCCTTCACCGAGCCGGTGAAGGACCCGCTGGGGGACCTCATTGCCCGCCACGCCCGGACCCACGGCCCGTTCACCGCCGCCGAGGCCGCCGACCGCTACGGCCTGGGCACCGCCGTGGTCATCGGCACCCTGCACCGCATGACCGCCGCCGGCCGCCTGGTCCAGGGCCAGTTCCGGCCCGCCGGAAGCCACACCGATCCCGAGCGGCACACCGCCGCCGAGTGGTGCGACGCCGAGGTGCTGCGACGGCTGCGCCGCCGCTCGCTGGCCGCGCTGCGCCAGGAGGTCGAACCGGTCCCGCCGCGCGCCCTGGCCGCCTTCCTGCCCCAGTGGCAGCACCTGGCCGGCCACCGGCTGCGCGGCCCGGACGGCCTGCTGCGGGTGGTCGAGCAGCTCCAGGGCACCGCCCTGCCCGCGTCCGCGCTGGAGAAGCTGATCCTCCCGGCCCGGCTCTCCGACTACTCCCCCGGCCTGCTGGACGAGCTGATGGCGGCCGGCGAGGTCGGCTGGTGCGGGGCCGGCGCCCTGCCCGGCAAGGACGGCTGGCTCAGCCTGCACCTCGCCGAGAACGCCCACCTGCTGCGCCCCGAGCCCGTCCCGCCCGCGCTCACCCCGGTGCACAGCGCCCTGATGTCCGCGCTGGCCGGCGGCTACGGCCTGTTCTTCCGCCAGCTCGTCCAGCAGCTGCCGGAGGGGACCGCCGAGCCGGAGGTCGTCGAGGCGCTCTGGGACCTCGTCTGGGCCGGTTACGTCACCAACGACACCCTCGCCCCGCTGCGCGCCCTGCTCGGCTCCGGCCGGACGGCGGGCGCCACCGCCCACCGCGCGCCCCGGTCCACCCCGCGCGGCCGCTACGGCGGCGCCGGCCGGGCCTTCGGCCGGGTCGGCGGCTCCCTGCGCAGCGGCCCGCCGACGGTGGCCGGCCGCTGGTCGCTGCTGCCCGCCTCCGCCGCCGACCCGACGGTCCGGGCCACCGCCCAGGCGCAGAGCCTGCTGGACCGGCACGGCCTGCTCACCCGGGGCACGGTGGCGGCCGAACGGGTGCCCGGCGGCTTCGCCGGGGTGTACCGGGTGCTCGCCGCGATGGAGGAGCGCGGCCGGGCCCGCCGGGGCTACTTCGTCGAGGGCCTGGGCGGCGCCCAGTTCGCCATGGAGGGCGCGGCCGACCGGCTGCGCTCGGTGAACGGCCGGCTGGAGCGGGCCCGGGCCGCCGAGTGGCCGGCCGTCCCGGCCGCCGAGCCGGCGCAGGCGCTGGTGCTGGCCGCCGCCGATCCGGCCAACGCCTACGGCGCCGCCCTGCCCTGGCCCGAACCGCCCGCCTCCCCCGGCGGCAAGGAGTCCACCGCCCACCGCCCGGGCCGCAAGGCGGGCGCCCTGGTGGTCCTGGTGGACGGCGAGCTGGCGCTGTACGTCGAGCGCGGCGGCAAGTCCCTGCTTGCCTGGCCGGAGGACGGCGCCACCCGGGCACTGGCGGCCGGGGCGCTCGCGGCCGCCGTCCGGGAGGGGGCGCTCGGCAGCGTCACGATCGAGCGGGCCAACGGCGAGCCCGCGCTCGGCTCGGCCCTCGGCCACGCCCTGGAGGAGGCCGGCTTCCACGCCACCCCGCGCGGCCTGCGCCTGCGCCCCTGAACCGGGGCACGAAAAGCCGGAGGCCGCGGGGCCGAGAACCCCGCGGCCCCCGGCCACGTCGAATCACCCGTTCGGCGGGGGCTGCGCCTGCGCCGGTGCCACCGGCTCCGCGCGCCTGCGCCGGGCGGGTCCGGTTGCGCTCCAGTCGGCGTGGACCGGAATGAGACCGAGTCCCCAGCCGCCGGCCGCGAGCAGGCCCAGCGCAGCACCGTCGGTCAGCTGTCCCCGGACCACCAGGAGCCACCAGGCGAGCCCGGCTGCCGAGACCACCAGGACCCACCGCACCGGACGCCGTACCCGGAGGAACAGTCGCATCCGGGCCCGTATTCGGGCGCTCGGGCGCGTCTGCGCGTCTGTTCGCACGACCGCCCTCCCTTCGCTCGCCCCGGGCAGGGGCGCCCGGGAGTCGAGGCCGGGATCAGGCGGCGACCACGTCCATCGCGGCGGCCTTGGGCGACATGTTCGCCCGGTCGGTGCCGGGGGCGGGTAGCGGAACCGGTTCGAGCACCGGCCTCAGCAGATCACCTTCGGAGAGGGTGGCCATCGCCGCAAGTTCGGCGAGCGACAGTTCGTCGCTGACCTCGCGCATGACCTCGGACATCCGGACGTCGAGTGCGTCGCAGATGGCGGAGAGCAGCTCCGAGGAGGCCTCCTTCTGCCCCCGCTCGACCTCGGAGAGGTATCCGAGCGAAACCCTGGCGGCCGCCGACACCTCGCGGAGTGTGCGGCCCTGGCGCTGGCGCTGCCGACGCAGTACATCGCCCAGTAGGCGACGGAGCAGGATCATCGGTGCCTCCCTCCTCGGACTGCGGATCGAGATGTCACGTCCCCACCGTACCGCCTTGCCCGCTTCGCGTGCGGGGACCCTGGTCGTGTTCACTCTGGGCTGCAAGGCCGTCCCCCTCCTCGTTCCGGTGTCGCACCCGGGTTCGCGGGCCCCTCGTGGTACCCGTAGCGACCCACCCGGTCACCGTCACGCAACTCGTTCGCCACCTGGTTTCTGCCCAACCAGGGTGTTGGATGTAACACGATCCTCCAGCTGTCCCATGCCCGCGCGCCAGACCGGCAGATCTCGGTTCGGTGGAGATCCCGCCCCGGCGGGCCCCTAGCGTACGAACCGACCGACCAGCAGCTCCAGCGCGGCGGTCACCGCTTCGTGACGGATTGTGGCACGACCCCCCGACAGCAGGGGTGAACTGACCAGGGTTCCACCCGGGCCGGCGACCGCCAGGTGTACGGTGCCCACCGGCTGCCCGTCCTGCGGGTCGGGCCCGGCCACCCCTGTCGTCGCGAGCCCGTAGGTGGCTCCCAGCAGTCCCCGTACGCCCTCGGCCATCTGTCGGGCCACCACCGGGTGGACCGGCCCGTACACGTCCAGCAGGCCCTCGTCCACCCCGAGCACCGAGGCCTTCAGCTCGGTCGCGTACGCGGTGACCGAGCCCCGGAAGGTCGCGGACGCGCCGGGGACGTCCACCAGCGCGGCGGCCAGCAGACCCCCGGTCAGCGACTCGGCGACGGCCAGCGTGCCGCCCTCGGCGCGCAGCGCGGCGTGCGCCCGCTCGGCCAGTCCGTAGTCCCGCTCCGCCACCCGGTCCCCCCGTAGCTCAGCGGCCCGGCCGCGCCGCGGCCCGCCCCTCGCGGCGCAGTCGCAGCGCCTGCCCGATGTAGTCCAGCGCGGTGCCGACGGTAAGCAGCACCGCCAGCGCCATCAGCACGGCCCGCCCGGTGGCCAGCCAGCCGGTCAGGTCCAGTACGTACATGCCGACCGCGGTGCCCTGGGTCAGCGTCTTCAGCTTGCCGCCGCGGCTGGCCGGGATGACCCCGTAGCGGATCACCCAGAACCGCATCAGCGTGATGCCGAGCTCGCGGGAGAGGATCACCACGGTGACCCACCAGGGCAGGTCGCCGAGCAGCGAGAGGCCGATCAGCGCCGAGCCCATGATCGCCTTGTCGGCGATCGGATCGGCGATCTTCCCGAAGTCGGTGACCAGGCCCTTGCGCCGGGCCAGTTCACCGTCGAACAGGTCGGTGATCATCGCGATCGCGAACGAGGCCCAGGCGACCGAGCGCCACTTGGGGTCGTGCCCGCCGTCGGCGAACAGCAGCACCACGAAGACCGGCACCAGCAGCACCCGGACCATCGTGAGCACGTTGGCGATGTTCCAGACCCCCGGGGTCGACGGCGCCGCGGCCACCGGTCTGCCCGGGTGGGCCGCGGCCGGGGCGCCTGGCCCCTTGGTCATTCCCCGGCTCCCGAGGTGTCGGCCCCCGCGGTCGCGGGCACCCGCACCTGCTCCAGCGCCTCGGCGATCAGGTCGACGCCCTCGCTGGCGACCACCTTGGCCCGCCAGAACTGGCCGACCCGGGGGGCCTCGACACCGGTGAGGGTGGTCAGGCCGTCGGTCTCCGGGGCCTGGTGGGCGGAGCGGCCCTCGACCACGCCGTCCTCGATCGACTCGATCAGCACCTCGACCTCGGTGCCGATCCGCTGCTCGGCCCGCTGGGCGGTCATCTCCTCGGCCAGCCGGCTCAGCCGGTCCAGCCGGTCGGCGATCACGTCCTCGGCGAGCTTGCCGTCGTAGGTCGCGGCCTCGGTGCCGTCCTCGTCGGAGTAGCCGAAGACGCCGATCGCGTCCAGCCCGGCGTGCGTGACGAAGCGCTCCAGCTCGGCGAAGTCCTCCTCGGTCTCGCCGGGGAAGCCGACGATGAAGTTGGACCGGGCGCCGGCCTGCGGGGCCTTGCCGCGGATCGTCCCCAGCAGCTCCAGGAACTGGTCGGTGGAGCCGAAGCGGCGCATCCGGCGCAGCACGGCGGGCGCCGAGTGCTGGAAGGACAGGTCGAAGTAGGGCACCACGTCGGTGGTCCCGGTCATCGCGTCGATCAGGCCGGGGCGCATCTCGGCCGGCTGGAGGTAGGAGACCCGGACCCGCTCGACGCCCTCGATCGCGGAGATCTCGCCGAGCAGCGTCTCCAGCAGCCGGATGTCGCCGAGGTCCTTGCCGTACGAGGTGTTGTTCTCGCTCACCAGGACGATCTCGCGCACGCCCTGCCCGGCCAGCCACTGGGCCTCGTGCAGCACGTCGGAGGGGCGGCGGGAGATGAAGGAGCCGCGGAAGGCCGGGATGGCGCAGAAGGAGCAGCGCCGGTCGCAGCCGGAGGCGAGCTTGACGGAGGCGACCGGGTTGTCGTCCAGCCGCTTGCGCAGGGTGCGCGGGCCGGAGGCCGGGGCGACGCCGTCGGGCAGGTCGGCGATCGGCTCGGCGGCGGCCTCGGCGCCGTGGCCGGGCAGGGCGACCGCCTCGGCGGCGGTCTGCCGCTCGGCCGGGCTGATCGGCAGCAGCTTGCGGCGGTCGCGCGGCAGGTGCGGGGCGTGGTGGCCGCCGGACAGGATGGTCTGGAGGCGGTCGGAGATGTCGGCGTAGTCGTCGAAGCCGAGGACGCCGTCCGCCTCGGGGAGGGCGTCGGCGAGCTCCTTGCCGTACCGCTCGGCCATGCAGCCGACGGCGACGACGGCCTGGGTGCGGCCGTGCCCCTTGAGGTCGTTGGCCTCCAGCAGGGCGTCCACCGAGTCCTTCTTGGCGGCCTCGACGAAGCCGCAGGTGTTGACCACGGCGACGTCCGCGTCGGTGGCGTCGTCGACGAGCAACCAGCCGTCGGCTTCCAGTCGCCCGGCGAGTTCCTCGGAGTCCACCTCGTTGCGGGCGCATCCGAGCGTGACAAGGGCGACAGTGCGGCGTTCAGGCATAGGGCCAAGATTAACGCGCGGGCTCCGGTGCCGTTCGCCCCGGAGGCCGCGCGCCTCGGATCAGCTGATCATCGGTGGGCCTTCCGACCCCTGTGGTCAGCCTGCCTGCGGGTCTCCGGGGGTGTACGTGACGTGCACCACCTGGCCGTCCTTGCCGAGGAGGCCGAGGTCCTTCCCGTTGACGTACGCGTGCACGGCCCCGCCGTTGCCCAGCACCAGCTTGATCTGCTTGGGGTCGGTGAAGGTCTGGTCCTGGCCGCTGCTGATGTTGTTCTGGAACAGCGACTTGCCGGTGCCGTCCATCGCCGAGACCCAGCTGGTGCCCTCGGCGACCAGCTTCACGGTGACCTTGTCGGCGGGGACGGCGGCGATCGCGGCGGCGCTCGGCGCGGGCGCCGGCGGCTGGACGGTGGGCGTGGCGGCGGGGGCCACCGAGCCGGTCCCGGAGCCGCTGGGCAGCGGCGCGCTGGCCGAGCCGGTGGTGCCGCGCCCGTCCTTGCCGCTGACCAGGTTGAAGCCGATCAGCGCGACCACGGCGACGATCGCGGCGACCATGGCGGCCGCCCAGTTCGGCCGACCGCGGCGGGGCACCTTGATCGGGCCGCTGTCGATCAGCTGGGTCGACGGGCGCCTGGCGGCGGGCGAGCCGCCGTGCGCGGCGTCGTACCGGGCGACCAGCGCCTCGCCGTCCAGGCCGACCGCCCGGGCGATCAGGCGGATGTGCCCGCGGGCGTAGAAGTCGCCGCCGCAGCGGGCGAAGTCGTCCTCCTCGATGGCATGGACGATCGGCACCCGCACCCGGGTGGCGGTACTCACCTGGTCCACCGTGAGTCCCGCGTCGATCCGGGCGGTGGACAGCATCCGGCCGATGCTCGGGGCATCGGCCGCCTGCACCACGTCGTCGGCCGGCTCGGGGGACGGCATGGTGTTCTCGCGATCGGAGGACTTGCCGATGGTCACGGGGCACGCCTTTCGAGCGGATGGCCACCTGCTGGGGAACAGTCTAGGGGCGGGGGCGGATCGTTTCTCAAGCGGAACGGGCCCGAATGCGCATACCCGTTCTCACCGGGGTCCGACACTCCGCTGACGGGACGTCGGCGGAGCCGCGCGGGGGTCCCTGGGACCGCTTTCCGCCGTGTGACGCGGTGTACGCACGTTCGGTTCCCCGCACGCCGCCTACCCTCCACCGAACGAGTGACACCTCGGTCAGGACACGGCCCGGGCCCCGCTTGGCCCGGCGTCAGCCCCGAAGGGTGATCAGCACCCCGTCCAGCTCGTCCGGCTTCACCAGCACGTCGCGGGCCTTGGAACCCTCGCTCGGGCCGACGATCCCGCGCGACTCCATCAGGTCCATCAGCCGGCCCGCCTTGGCGAAGCCGACCCGGAGCTTGCGCTGGAGCATCGAGGTCGAGCCGAACTGGGTGGAGACCACCAGCTCGGCCGCCTGGATCAGCAGGTCCAGGTCGTCGCCGATCTCCTCGTCGATCTCCTTCTTCGGCCCGCCCCCGACCATCACGTCGTCCCGGTAGACGGCGGTCAGCTGGTCCTTGCAGTGCTGCACCACCTTGGCGATCTCCGCCTCGGTGACGAACGCGCCCTGCATGCGGATCGGCTTGCTGGCGCCCATCGGCAGGAAGAGCGCGTCGCCCTTGCCGATCAGCTTCTCCGCACCGGGCTGGTCCAGGATGACCCGGGAGTCGGCCATCGCGGAGGTCGCGAAGGCCAGCCGGGACGGCACGTTGGCCTTGATCAGGCCGGTGACCACGTCCACCGAGGGCCGCTGGGTGGCGAGCACCAGGTGGATGCCGGCCGCGCGGGCCAGCTGGGTGATCCGGACCACCGAGTCCTCGACGTCGCGCGGCGCGACCATCATCAGGTCGGCCAGCTCGTCGACGATCACCAGCAGGTACGGGTACGGCGTCAGCTCGCGCTCGCTGCCCAGCGGCGGGGTGACCTTGCCGGCCCGCACCGCCGCGTTGAAGTCGTCCACGTGCCGGAAGCCGAACGCCGCCAGGTCGTCGTAGCGCATGTCCATCTCGCGCACCACCCACTGGAGGGCCTCGGCGGCCTTCTTGGGGTTGGTGATGATCGGCGTGATCAGGTGCGGGATGCCCTCGTACGCGGTCAGCTCGACCCGCTTGGGGTCGACCAGCACCATCCGCACCTCGTCCGGGGTGGCCCGGGCGAGGATCGAGGTGATCAGGCAGTTGATGCAGGAGGACTTGCCCGCGCCGGTCGCGCCGGCCACCAGGATGTGCGGCATCTTGGCGAGGTTGGCCATCACGGTGTGGCCCTCGACGTCCTTGCCCATGCCGACGACCATCGGGTGCGGGTCCTCGGCGGCCGTGCGCGAGCGCAGCAGGTCGCCGAGGTTGACCATCTCGCGGTCCCGGTTGGGGATCTCGATGCCGACCGCGGACTTGCCCGGGATCGGGCTGATGATCCGCACGTCCGGGCTGGCCACCGCGTACGCGATGTTCTTGGCGAGCGCGGTGATCCGCTCCACCTTGACGGCCGGGCCGAGCTCGACCTCGTAGCGGGTGACCGTCGGGCCCCGGGTGAAGCCGGTGACCCGGGCGTCCACCTTGAACTCGGCGAAGGTGCTGGTGAGCTGGGCGACCACCTCGTCGTTGAGGGCGCTGCGGGCCTTGGCCGGGCCGCCGCGCTCCAGCAGGTCGAGCGAGGGCAGCGCGTAGGTGACGCCCTCGCCGAGCTGGAGCTGCTCCATCCGCACCGGCGCCTCGCCGTGCCCCTCGGGCGCCCCCACCCCGCCGCTGCGGGCGGCCGGGACGGCGGCCTCCTCCGGCGGCGCGGTGCGGTCCTGCACCTGGTGCATCATGTCCGCCACCGCGGAGGACGCGGGCACGCCGTAGACCAGCGCGCCGTCCAGGTCGGCGGCCGCGCCGGCGGCGAGGTCGCGGGTGGCGTACGGGTCCAGCGGCTCCTTGTCCAGGGAGATCCGCTCGGCGTCCCCCGGCTCCTCGGCCGGCTTGCGCTTGCGGCGGCGCCGGCGGGCGGCCACCTCGTCCGAGGGGTCGTCACCGTCGGTGTCCACGGTGAACGGCAGCGCGTCGGGGTCGGCGTCCTCCGGCGGGTCGGTGGACAGCTCGCGCTCCGGCGTGCGCCCCCAGTGCTCGTCCTCCGGCCCGGGCTCGACCACCCCGAGCCGTACACCGATCGACCGCAGCCGCTCCGGGATCCGGTTGACCGGGGTCGCGGTGACCACCAGCAGACCGAAGAAGGCCAGCAGCAGGAGCAGCGGCACGGCGAGGGCGGGCCCGGCGGCGGCCATCATCGGGGTGGACGCGGCCCAGCCGATGATCCCGCCGGCCGCCCTTATCCGGGAGGCGCCGCTGCCCATCATGGGCGCGCCGCAGCCGATGTGGACCAGGCCGAGGACGCCGACCAGCAGCGCGCTCAGCCCGATCATGATCCGGCCGTTGGCCTCCGGCAGCTCCGGGTGGCGCCAGAGCCGGACCGCCATCGCGGCCAGCAGGAACGGCACCAGCACGTCGAGCCGGCCGAACAGCCCGGACACCACGGCGGTGGCCGCCTCGCCCAGCCAGCCCTGCGGGCTGAACCAGGTGCCGGCCGCGGTCACCAGCGCGAGGGCGAACAGCAGCAGGCCCACGCCGTCCTTGCGGTGGGCCGGGTCGAGGTTCTTGGCACCGTCGCCGAAGCCCCGGAAGATCGCGGCTATCGGGCTCGCCAGCGCGTTGAGCGCGCCCATCAGCACCGACCTGGACGGTTTCGGCGGGGGCGCGGCCGGCCTGGCCGCCGTCTTCTTCGCGGGAGCCGCCTTCTTCGCCGCCGCCTTCTTCGCGGGCGGCTTGCCCGGGGCCTTCGCCGCGGCCTTCTTGGACGGACCCGGACTCGTCTTACGTGCTGCGTTCCCGGGCGTGCGAGTGGCCATGGGTCAGCAGCCTACCGGGGCGGGCGACCACTGCACATGCGCCCGAGTCCGGGCGCCCGGACGTGTCGCCGACACACCGTCACCCTGATCCGGATTCACCCGGTCGCCGCGTCGAACCACCCGGACGGGTGAACCGCCGGCGGGGGATCAGGAACTGCCGGGACGCATCGCGTCCAGGGCCCGGCGCAGCGCCGCCAGCTTGCGCTCCAGGTGCGCGGCGGTGGCGGCCACCCCCGCGTCCTCGCCGCCGTCCAGCTGCTTGCCGAGCGCCTCCGCCTGCTCCTCGACCGCCGCCAGCCGGGCGGACAGCTCGCCCAGCAGCGCCCCGCCGAGGGCCTGCCCGTCGCCGCCGTCCTCCAGTTGCAGGCGCAGCAGCGCGGCCTGCTCCTTCAGCTGGCAGTTCTTCGCGTACAGGTCGACGAAGACGGAGACCTTGGCGCGCAGCACCCACGGGTCGAAGGGCTTGGAGATGTAGTCCACCGCGCCGGCCGCGTAGCCGCGGAAGGTGTGGTGCGGGCCGTGGTTGATCGCGGTCAGGAAGATGATCGGGATGTCCCGGGTGCGCTCGCGGCGCTTGATGTGGGCGGCGGTCTCGAAGCCGTCCATCCCCGGCATCTGGACGTCCAGCAGGATCACCGCGAAGTCGTCGGTGAGCAGCGCCTTGAGCGCCTCCTCGCCGGAGGCCGCGCGCACCAGCGTCTGGTCCAGGGCCGAGAGGATCGCCTCCAGCGCCAGCAGGTTCTCCGGTCGGTCGTCGACCAGGAGGATCTTGGCCTTCTGCATCAGGGCTCGCCCTCCTGTCGCCTGCCTGCCGCCCGGTGCAGGCACCCGCGTACCGCCCACCGCTACCCCGGTCATGCTAGCCGCACCCCCTCGCCCGGCACATCGCCCCGCCGTGACCCGATCCGGAGCGGCGCGCAGCCAGTGCTCCGGCGCACGCTCAGCAGCGTGTCGCCGTCCGGTCACTGTTCGCAACGATCGGTGACCCTACCCGGTTCCCGGGCCCGACCGCCAGCAAGCCGACCGCCGGGCCGAGGTGAACCCGGGGGCCCGGTCCGGGGTTCACGCCTCTCCGGGCGGTCACGCGCGGTCCCCGTTCAGCCACTCGCGCATGACCGACAGCAGGTGGTCGGTCTCCACCGGCTTGGTGATGTGGTCGGTGGCCCCCGCCTGCAGCGACTTCTCGCGGTCGCCCTTCATCGCCTTGGCGGTCAGCGCGATGATCGGCAGGCCGGCGAACTGGGGCATCCGGCGGATCGCCTCGGTGGTCGCGTAGCCGTCCATCTCCGGCATCATGATGTCCATCAGGACCAGCGCCACGTTCTCGTGCTGCTCCAGCATCTCGATGCCCTCGCGGCCGTTCTCGGCGTACAGCACGGTCAGGCCGTGCTGCTCCAGCACGCTGGTGAGGGCGAACACGTTGCGGACGTCGTCGTCCACGATCAGCACCTGCTGGCCGTCGAAGCGCCGGTCGCCGTTGACCGGACGGGGCGGTGCGGGCTCCACCGTCCGCGGCCCGGCGGCGCTCTCCAGGGCGGCGGCGCGCCGGCGCTCCACCGCGCCGCGGCGGCGCTCCTCGGCCAGCTCGCGGACCTCCTGGGCCCAGTGGTCGGCCGGGTTCTCGCCGACCGGCACCGGCAGGCCCACCGGGGTCACCCCGACCGAGGCGCGCGCCGCCAGACCGTTCGGCGCGGTCTGGCGCGGCTCGCCGGCGCTCTCCGGGGCCTCGGTGCGCAGCGGCAGGTACAGCGTGAAGGTGGAGCCCTTGCCCAGCTCGCTCTCGGCGTGGATCTCGCCGCCGAGCAGCCGGGCGATCTCGCGGCTGATGGACAGGCCGAGGCCGGTGCCGCCGTACTTGCGGCTGGTGGTGCCGTCGGCCTGCTTGAACGCCTCGAAGATCTCCCGCAGCTTGTTGCCGGGGATGCCGATGCCGGTGTCGGAGACCGCGAAGGCGATCAGCTCGTCGTCCGGGCCCTGGATCGAGCCGGACTCCAGCAGCCGCTCGCGCACGTGCTGCGGGACGTCTCGGCCGGCCGGGCGGATCGAGAAGTCGACGGCTCCGGCGTCGGTGAACTTCACCGCGTTGGAGATCAGGTTGCGCAGCACCTGCTGGAGCCGCTGCTCGTCGGTGTGCAGGGTGACCGGCAGGGCGGGCGAGACCCGGACGGCGAAGTCCAGGTTCTTGTCCAGCGCGACCGGCTGGAAGGTCGCCTCGACGTAGTCGACCAGCTGGACCAGGGCGATCCGGGCCGGGCGGACGTCCATCTTGCCGGCCTCGACCTTGGACAGGTCGAGGATGTCGTTGATCAGCTGGAGCAGGTCGGAGCCGGCACCGTGGATGGTGTCGGCGAACTCGACCTGCTTGGGCGAGAGGTTGCCCTCGTTGTTGTCGGAGAGCAGCTTGGCCAGGATCAGCAGCGAGTTGAGCGGGGTGCGCAGCTCGTGCGACATGTTGGCGAGGAACTCGCTCTTGTACCGGGAGGCCAGGGCGAGCTGCTCGGCGCGCTCCTCCAGGACCTGCCGGGCCTCCTCGATCTCGCCGTTCTTGATCTCGATGTCGCGGTTCTGCTGGGCGAGTTGCTCGGCCTTCTCCTGCAACTCCTCGTTGGTGCGCTCCAGTTCCTCCTGGCGTGCCTCCAACTCGGCGGACCGCATCGAGAGTTCGGCGGTGAGGCGCTGGGACTCCAGCAGCAGGCCCTCGGTCTTGGTGTTGACACTGATGGTGTTGACGGTGACGCCGATGAGGTCGGCGATCTGGTTCAGGAAGTCCAGCGCGACGGTGGTGAAGGAGCTGAAGGTGGCCAGCTCGATCACGCCCAGCAGCCGGCCCTCGAACAGCACCGGCAGCACCACGATGTGGGCCGGGGAGGCCTCGCCGAGCCCGGAGGCGATCTTCAGGTACCCGGGCGGCGCCTCCTTGAGGATGATCGCCCGCTTCTCCACCGCGGCCTGGCCGATCAGCGACTCGCCGGGCCGGAAGGTGGTCGGCATCGCCCGCCGCTGGTAGCCGTAGCTGCCGATCAGGCGCAGCACGGTGTCGTTCTCGTCGTCGTCCTCGGTGATCAGTTCTGCGGTGCGGCCGGCCGGCTGGGCGAGGAAGAACGCGCCGTGCTGGGCGGAGACCACCGGGGTCAGCTCGGTCATGATCAGCGAGGCGACCGCCTCCAGGTCCCGGCGGCCCTGGAGCAGGCCGGAGATCCGGGCCAGGTTGGTCTTGAGCCAGTCCTGCTCCTGGTTGGTGCGGGTGGTCTCGCGCAGGTTGGCGATCATCTGGTTGATGTTGTCCTTGAGCTCGTCGAGCTCGCCCGCGGCGTCCACGTCGATCCGCAGGCTCAGGTCGCCCCTGGTGACCGCGGTGGCGACCTGGGCGATCGCGCGCACCTGCCGGGTCAGGTTGTTGGCCAGCTCGTTCACCGACTCGGTGAGGTCCTGCCAGGTGCCGTCCACGCCGGGCACCCGGGCCTGGCCGCCGAGCCGTCCGTCGGTGCCCACCTCGCGGGCGACCCGGGTGACCTCGTCGGCGAACGCCGAGAGCTGGTCGACCATGGTGTTGATGCTGGTCTTGAGCTGGAGGATCTCGCCGCGCGCGTCGACGTCGATCTTCTGCGAGAGGTCGCCGCGGGCCACCGCCGTGATCACCAGCGCGATGTTCCGCACCTGGCCGGTGAGGTTGTTGGCCATCAGGTTGACGTTGTCGGTCAGGTCCTTCCAGATCCCGGCCACGCCCGGCACGCTCGCCTGGCCGCCCAGGGTGCCGTCGGTGCCCACCTCGCGGGCCACCCGGGTGACCTCCACCGCGAAGGAGGACAGCTGGTCGACCATGGTGTTGAGGGTCGCGGCGAGCGCCGCCACCTCGCCCTGCGCGTCGATGGAGATCTTCTTGGAGAGGTCGCCGCGGGCCACCGCACCGGCGACCTCGGCGATGTTGCGCACCTGCCCGGTCAGGTTCGACGCCATGAAGTTGACGTTGTCGGTCAAGTCCTTCCAGATGCCCGACACCCCGCGCACCCGGGCCTGGCCGCCCAGGATGCCCTCGGTGCCCACCTCGCGGGCCACCCGGGTCACCTCGTCGGCGAACGCCGACAGCTGGTCGACCATGGTGTTGACGGTCGTCACCAGCTCCAGGATTTCGCCCCGGGCGTCGACGGTGATCTTCTTGGAGACGTCGCCGCGCGCCACCGCCGTCGTCACCTCGGCGATGTTCCGGACCTGGCTGGTCAGGTTGTTGGCCATCAGGTTGACGGAGTTGGTCAGGTCCTTCCAGATGCCGGCCACGCCGGGCACGCTGGCCTGGCCGCCGAGGATGCCCTCGGTGCCGACGTCCCGGGCGACCCGGGTGACCTCGTCCGCGAAGGCGCCCAGCTGGTCCACCATCGTGTTGATGGTGTTCTTCAGCTCCAGGATCTCCCCGCGCGCGTCCACCTGGATCTTCTGCGACAGGTCGCCCTTGGCGACCGCGGTCGTCACCTGGGCGATGTTGCGCACCTGATCGGTGAGGTTGTTCGCCATGAAGTTGACGTTGTCGGTCAGGTCCCGCCAGACCCCGGCCGCCCAGGGCACCTGCGCCTGGCCGCCGAGCCGCCCCTCGGTGCCCACCTGGCGGGCCACCCGGGTCACCTGCTCGGCGAAGCCGGAGAGCTGGTCGACCATCGTGTTGATGGTGTTCTTCAGCTCCAGCATCTCGCCGCGCGCGTCCACCTCGATCTTCTGCGAGAGGTCCCCGCGGGCCACCGCCGTGGTGACCTGGGCGATGTTGCGCACCTGGCCGGTCAGGTTGTCGGCCATGAAGTTCACCGAGTCGGTCAGGTCCCGCCAGACCCCGGCCACCCCGGGCACCTGGGCCTGACCGCCGAGCCGACCCTCCGTCCCCACGTCCCGGGCCACCGTGGTGACCTGGGCGGCGAACCCGTTCAGCTGGTCCACCATCGTGTTGACGGTGTTCTTCAGCTCCAGCATCTCGCCGGCCACCTCGACGGTGACCTTGCGGGACAGGTCGCCCTTGGCCACCGCCGTGGTCACCTGGGCGATGTTGCGCACCTGGGCGGTCAGCCGGCCCGCCATGGTGTTGACCGAGTCCGCCAGGTCCTTCCAACTGCCGGAGACACTGCGGACCTTGGCCTGGCCGCCGAGCTTGCCCTCGGTGCCGACCTCGCGGGCCACCCGGGTCACCTCGTCGGTGAACTCGGAGAGCTGGTCCACCAGCCCGTTGACGGTCCGCCCGATCTTCAGGTACTCGCCGCGCAGCGGGTGGCTCACCCCGTTGCTGTGCAGCGAGCGCAGCTCCATCTTCTGGTCCAGGTCACCCTCGGCGATCGAGGTGAGCACCCGGCCCACCTCGGCCATCGGGCGGGCCAGGTCGTCGATCAGCGCGTTGCAGTTGTCGACCGCCGCCATCCAGGCACCCTCGCCCGCACCGGTCTCCAGCCGCTCGTTCAGCCGCCCCTCCCGGCCCACCGCGCGCCGGACCCGCGCCAGTTCACCGGTCAGGTGCTGGTTGCGCTCGGCGACCTCGTTGAACACCGCGGCGATCTCGGCCAGCGGCCCGTCCCCCGGCACGGTCAGTCGGCGGCGGAAGTTGCCGTCCCGCATCGCGGTCAGCGCCGACAGCAGCTTGCGCAGCTCGGCGGGCTCCGCACCACGGTTGTGGCTCGCCCGACGGCCGGCCGCGTTCCGCGGCACGGCCCCGGGGCGTCCACCGCGCGGGGCGGGCGGCGTCGTTCCGGTTGCGTCCTTGGTGGCCGAACTCAACGGGCCCCTCCCACATCGTGAACTGTCCGGTGACCGACCGTGCCGGGGCGGCACGCACCCGGGCACCGGCCCGGCTGGGCTGCGTACCGGCGGCCCTGGACGCGCCGGCACCCACACGACCGTACTGCTCCCACCGGCCGTCGCGGACCCCCCAGTCTGGCAGCAACGGCGCCGGGTGAACGGCCGGTTGCGCTCGGTTCGTACCGCACCGCCCGAAACAGGTGGGCAGAATCACCCTCTGGTGCCTGTTTCGGCTCCCCGCCCCCACGGGGAACCAAGCGGAAAGTAGGGTGGAGCGCTGCACCGGGCCACGACCCGACCCAGCGCCGCCGCCCACCCCGACGGCGCGCACCGGGAGTCGGCGCCGCACCCCCGGACAGCCAGGGCAAGAGCAGCAGAGGAGAAGTGGCAACGTGGTCACCGCGCGCGCAGCCGCCACCTTCGACCCCGACGGCCGGTCCGCGGCCGCCGCACGGGGCTTCGTCCGGGACGCGCTGCTCGGCTGGGGCCTGCCCGAGGTCGTCGACGACGCGGTCGTGCTGGTCAGCGAACTCGTCACCAACGCCGTCGTGCACGCCGGCACCGCCGCGGAGGTCTGCTGCCTGCGCGAGGAGCAGAGCGTCCGGATCGAGGTCACCGACCACCACCCCGAGCGCGGTCTGCCCTCGCTCGGCCACGGCCCGGTCAACGCCTCCGACCGCTACGCCGACCCGGACGGCGAGGGCGGCCGCGGGCTGCTGATGTGCTCCGCCCTCTCCGAGCGGTGGGGCGTCGAGTACGCGGCCGGCCGCAAGACCGTCTGGTTCCGCCTCGCACTGCCCGCACAGGTGCTCGGCACCCGCTACGCCGTTCCCGCCACCCCCGGCAGCGACCTGCCCAGCGGCCCCGGCCCGGTGCACGTCGCCGTCGTCCAACTCGACGAGGACGGCCGGGTACTGGCCTGGAACCCGGACGCCGAGGCGCTCTTCCAGTACCCCGCCACCAGCGTCCTCGGCCGCCCCTGGGCCGACCTCGCGGTCTGGCCGCAGTCCCCCGCCCGCGGCCTCGGCCTGACCGACACCCTGCGGATGGCCCGCTGGGAGGGCGGCTACGGCGTCCGCCGCCAGGACGGCCGCGAGGTCGAGGTGTACGGCGTGCAGGTCCGGCTGCGCGACACCGAGGGCGTCCCCTCCACGCTCTGTCTGCTCGTCCTCGAACCCGACCGCGCGGTGCTGCGCTCCCCCGCCCGCGCCCTGCCCGGCGAGCGCCCCGACCCGGCCGGCCCCCGGCTCGACCTGCTGGCCGGCCCGGTCGCCACCGACGACCTGGACACCCTGCTCCAGCGCACCGTCGAACGCGCCCGCGACCTGCTCGACGGCGACGCCGCGTACCTGCTGCTCACCACCGACGACGAGGCCGAGTTCGAGGTCCGCGCCGCCACCGGCCTCACCGCCGGACACCGCCGGCACGCCCGCTTCCCGGTCGGGACCGGCAACCGCTACGACTCCGCCCGGCTGCCCTCCGTCCACGAGGACCTCTCCGCCCGCCCCACCGGCCTGCCCCTGCTCTCCGACAGCGGCATGCGCTCCCTGGTCACCGTCCCGCTCAAGGTCGAGGGCCGGCTGATCGGCTCGCTCGGCATCGCCGCCGCCGTGCCCGGCCGCTACGACAACGAGGACGCGCTGCGCCTCCAGTTCGCCGCCGACCGGGTCGCCCTCGCCGTCGAGAGCACCCGGCTGACCGAGCTCGAACAGCTCCGCCGCGGCTCGCTCTCCTTCCTGGTCGAGGCCTCCGACCTGCTGGCCGGCACCCTCGAACACGAGCAGACCCTCGCGCTGATGGCCCAGATGGCCGTCCCCACCCTCGCCTCCTGGTGCGCCGTCTACACCACCGCCGACCACGCCTCGACGGCCCGGCTCGCCTTCGTCCTGCACGAGGACGAGGACCGCATCGACCCGCTGCGCGACCTGCTCGACAAGACCCCCGCCCCGGAGGCCGGCCCCACCCACGGCGGCGTCCGGTTCTGGACGGCCCCCACCGAGACCGCCGAGGCCGGCGGCCTCGTCGACAGCCCGGAACTCGCCGGCCTGCTCGGCGAGACCGTCGTCCTCGCGCTGACCGCCCGCAACCGGGTCATCGGCCTGCTGGTGCTCGGCGTCCCGGCCGGCGTCCGGTTCCGCCAGGAGATCCTCGAACTCGCCGAGGACCTCTCCCGCCGGGCCGCCCTGGCCCTGGACAACTCCCGCCTCTACTCCGAGCGCACCGCCACCAGCCAGGCCCTCCAGCGCAGCCTGCTCCCGCCGGACCTGCCGGAGATCCCCGGCGTCGAGGTGGACGTCTACTACCAGGCGGCCGGCGAGGGCAACGAGGTCGGCGGCGACTTCTACGACCTGTTCACCATCCGCGAGGGCACCTACGGCTTCGCCATCGGCGACGTCTGCGGCACCGGGCCCGAGGCCGCCTCGGTCACCGGCCTGGCCCGGCACTCGCTGCGGCTGCTCGCCCGCGAGGGCCTGGACGCGCCGCAGGTGCTGCGCCGGCTCAACGCGGCCATCCTGGACGAGGGCGCGCGCAGCCGCTTCCTCACCCTGCTCTACGGCGAGCTGACGCCCCGCCCGGACGGCAGCACCGAACTCTCGCTGGTCTGCGCCGGCCATCCGCTGCCGCTGCGGCTGCGCACCGACGGCCAGGTCGACCGCGCCGCCACCCCGCAGCCGCTGCTCGGTGTCATGGACGACCTCGACCTCACCGCCGAGCACCTGGTGCTCGCCCCCGGCGAGGTCCTGCTCTGCGTCACCGACGGCGTCACCGAACGCCGCGAGGGCCCGCGGATGCTGGGCGACGACGGCCTCGCCGAGGTGCTCACCGGCTGCACCGGCCTGACCGCCGGGGCGGTCGCGGCGAGGGTGCAGCGGGCCGTCGAGCGCTTCGCCCCGGAGCCGCCGTCCGACGACATGGCGATCCTGACCCTGCGGGTGCCCACCCAGCGTCAGGTGTGAGCGCCGGCTGACGCAGTCGCAAATTGTTATATTCACAATGGTACAAGCGGAGCGGGTCGGGTAGACCGATCCCACCGGAGATTCCCTCCGGCGGGGACGTGACCGGCGGCTCTGCGCCGGCCCGTCACTTCCGACGGCCCCTCACTTCCGACCGCAGCCCGCGCACGCTCACCGCCGTGCGCCCTCGGCGCGGTCGCGCGCATCCCCTCATCGAGACGACACCACAGCGTCACTGCGCCCTGCGCGCGCCCAGAGTGAAAGGAGCCTCCGGTGAGCAACGACGCTACCGGGGCAACGAACGCCCGCTCCACCGGAGCCGACGCCGGTAACCTCGGCTACCTCGCGCTCGGTCTCACACTGCTCGCCTACGGCCTGCTCTCCACCGGCATCCTGCACGGCGCCGGAGTCGGGAGCGCGGCCCACCTCGCCCATGTCCTCGGCGGCGCCACCCTCTTCATCGCGGGCCTCTGGCAGCTCCGCGGCGGCGAGGGCTTCACCGGAACCGCCTTCACCAGCCTCGGCGCCTTCTGGGCGGCCTGGTCCGCGGCCGGCGGGGCGGGCAAGAACGCCGCCGGCCTCTTCCTGCTGCTGTGGGCCCTGCTCGCCCTCACCCTCACCGCCGCGAGCTGGGGCGCGGGCCTGATCGGCCGCGCCGTCTACGGCCTGCTGACGCTCTCCCTGGTGCTCTCCGCCATCGGCTCCTTCGGCGGCTACGGCGGCCTGGCCAAGGCGGCCGGCTGGATCGCGGCCGTCTCCGGGCTCGCCGCCTGGTACTGGGCCACCTCCGCGCTGAGCAACGGCTCCTGGGGGAGGATCGCCCTGCCGGTCAAGTGACCGGCCCGGGAGCGCCGTGGATCAGCCCCGGTTCAACCGACCTGCTCCAGCCGCTCCCCGGCGGTACCGCGGGGCCGGAACTCCGTCTCGGCGGAGGTCCGGCCCCGTCGCCGTGCCGACAGTGCCAGCACGGCGTAGGCGAGGAGCAGGATCACCACGGCCACGATGCCGTCCAGCCAGAAGTGGTTGGCCGTCACCACCACCACCGCCACCGTCAGCACCGGGTGCAGCACCATCACCCAACGCAGTGAACTGCGCGAGACCCGGATCACCGCGACCGCCGCCAGCACGCACCAGGCGACGTGCACCGAGGGCATCGCCGACAGCTGGTCGGCCACCACCACACCGCCGACCGCACCGCCGTACACCGACTGCCCGTACTGAGCGGCCACGTCGACGAAGCCGTTCTCCGGCAGCATCCGCGGCGGCGCCACCGGGACGAACTGCACCAGCAGGCAGACCGCGGTCGTGATCACCACCGTGTTGCGCACCCACGCGTAACGCTCGCGGTGCCGTACGAACACCCAGAGCAGGACGCCGAGCATGACGGCGAAGTGCATGACCGCGTAGTAGTAGTTCGCCAGCCTCACCAGCACCGGGTACGGCGTCACCGCCTTCTGCCAGGAGGCCTCGTCCGGCAGCCCGACCACCTGCTCGGTGTGGTGGATCCAGCTCGCGCGGTCCAGCGCGTGGTCCGTACTCATCACCGAGAGGTGCCCGACCAGCTGCCAGAGCGCGAACAGTGCCAGCAGCGTGCCGGCCTCCCGCAACAGCGAGGACAGCACCGGCTTCCGGCCCTTCGCCACGGCGTACGCGCCCGCGTGGAGGCCGATCGCGGCGGCCCCGGCGGACTGCCAGGTCAGGGTCAGGTTCTGCATTGGCAGAGGGTAACGCAAAAATCCCCTTCCCGGACGGGAAGGGGCTTTTTGGAATAATTGTTCGGCGGCGTCCTACTCTCCCACAGGGTCCCCCCTGCAGTACCATCGGCGCTGTAAGGCTTAGCTTCCGGGTTCGGAATGTAACCGGGC
>NZ_JBIVSD010000040.1:0-20431 GCF_044756065.1 Kitasatospora sp. NPDC092039
TTCATCCTTCAGCACAGGGTGAAAGAGGCTCACCCTTCCCGAGTGTGATCCCGTTGTCAGCAGCCAGCGTGCGAACCTGTCGCTCGGACCAGTACAGGAACCTGCCGATATCGTCGATGCGATTCACCGAAACTCCTCCGTGCGCGGCCCGAGGGCACCGTCCCGCACAGCGCGCAAGCTGCGGTTCAAGCCGAGTTGCATGCCTTCGTAGGGCCGCCGCCCGGCCGCCGCCCGTCCGTCGTCCCGTTCCGTCCCGTCCCGTTCCGTCCGGCTGCCGCGGCCGTCCCGCCCGGCCTGCCGCCATCCCGGCCGCTGCTCGTCGTGCCAGCATGGCGGCCCGTCAGCCGCCCGGACACCGTCGCCGGCGCGGCTGTCCTCCCGCCCGCGCCGTCCGGCCGTTGTTCCGGCCGCGCGCTGTTCCCGCTCACGCCCGCGCTGACGCCCGTCAGCTCCGGTGCTGGAGGGTTTGTGGGGACGGATCGGGGTCAGAAGAGGACCGGTGGGTGAGAGCTCGGGTCCGGACGGTGGACATCCCCCCTTCACCGTCCGGGCCCGCGTTGCCGACTGGCTGGCCGGCCGCCGCCCGGTTGCTGTCGTACGGTCCCGTCGACGTCGGCGTGCCCCCCCGGCAGCCGTCCCGGTCCGTCCGCTGTCCTACGGTCCGTCCGCTGTTCTACGGTCCGCCAGCTGTCCGAGGCCGGCGGCCGCCACCCGGTAGTCGCCGCCCGACGGGTCTCGCCGCGCTGGCGGGTGTCGGCGACGAAGGCGGCGTGGATCGGGCCGGTGTCGAGCAGGTGCTCGCGCCCGTGCCGTACGGCGAACTGTTCGGTGTCCGGGCGTCGTCCGACGTCCTGCCCGTCCGCTGTCCCGGTCCCCGGGGTCTGCTCGTCGCCCTCCTCGTCGACCAGGGCGTCGACCCCGGTGCCGCCGTCCAGGTCCGCCCGTACGGCTGCGCCCACGCGCGAGGAACGGCTGGCGGCGCTGCTGGAGGAGACCAGCCCGCCAGGCCCGGGTCGAGGCCGCGACCCGGCCGGTCCTGCCGCCCTGGAGCCCCTGCTACCCGATGGGCGCCTGCCCAAGGGAGCCGTCGTCGAGGTCCTGGACCCTGGCCTGCTGCTCGCGATCGCGGCCGGCCCGCCGCCGCGTCCGGCCTTCTGTGGACCGCGATCATCGGCTGGGCCGACGTCGGCCTCGCTGCCGCCCGCGCCTACGGCCTGCCCTGGGAGCGCACCCTGCTGGCGGACGACCCCGGCGACCACTGGGCCGAAGTCGCCTCCGTCCTCGCCGGCGCCTGCGACACCATCATCCTGCGCCCCGCCGGAGCCCACCGCACCGCGCCAGCTCGCCCGTCTCGAACAGCGCCTTCGGACCACGGGCACGACGCTTCTGACCCTCGACCCGTGGCCGGGCACCGCCGGGCTCCGCCTCACCGTCAGTGGCTCTGCCTGCGCGGGGCTCGGGGACGGCTACGACGCTCTCCAGCACCGCACGGTCACCGCCCGCTGCACCGGCTGGGGCCGCGCCTGCCGCCGCCTGCCCCATCGTCCTCGCCGCCCCCACCACCCTGCCGGCCCGCACGCTCGACCGGTTCGCCGCACCGGCACCGTCCTGATCACCCCCGGCAGGTGACCGCGAGCCGGTGGGGCGGACTCGGCGACGGGTGGGGGAAGCTCGCCGAACGGCGAGCGCGGGTGACGGTCACCGGACGCGGGTCGGCGGCCCGCTCCCGTAGCGCGGAGCTGTGGCTGCCGGCCGCAGACGGAACCGTCACCGCCACGCCCGATGACGCCGCGCTCGCCGAAGGTCCGGCATCCGGACCAGGCCGCGTCGCCGCCTTGGGGTAGTCCCGGGAACCCGCAGGGCGGCGACCGCCGCTGCCCTGCGGCACGGCGTACGGTCGGCGACCCGGGGGTCTGCCGCCTGGGCGGCGGGCCGGGGTCAGCGTGCGGGCCAGGTACTGCTCAGGGGCCCGCTCATGGCAGGTCGGCGGCGATCACCGCCGTCGTGCAGAACAGCACGGCCAGCGGCAGGACGGGCAGTGCGAAGGTGACAACGCGCAGCCAGGGGTACCGGCCCCGAGCCGTCGGCAGGGCGGACCAGCGGCGGACGGACTCGGCGGCCGTGGCGGCCACCAGCCCCGCGCCGATCGAACACAGGACGCCCGGGACGTGTCCCCACTCACCGGTGCGCAGGGCCAGCAGCCAGCAGGTGGCGGCGGCCATCGGCAGGGAGATGGCCTTGAGGCGGTCCAGGGGGCGGGAGAAGCGCGTGCGGCGGGGCCGCACCGTGCCGAGCAGGGCGAGTGCGGGGGCGCCGGCCGCGAGCAGTGCGGTGGCGGCGAGCAGGACGGGGTGCGGGGTCTGGGGCTCGTTGAACTCGGGCGTGTTGATGCCGAGCAGGGCGAAGCCGATCTTCTCGGCCGGGGTGCGGGTGGAGTTGGTGAGGACGACCACCGCGCGCTGGTCGGTGGTGTGGGCGACGAACGCGCGGGAGCCGTTGGTCAGTCCGTTGTGCCAGCTGACGGTCGTGCCGCCGGTGTTCCAGAGCTGCCACCCGAGGCCGATGTGCCCATCGCGGTCGGCGTAGTCGGCGACGACGGCGTGCGGGGTGTGGGTGAGGGCGAGCGCGGCGGGCGGGTTCGGGGCGGCGTTGGCGGCCAGGAAGGCGGCGAGGTCGGAGCTGGTGGTCCAGGTGCCGGTGCCGACCGCCGCCCAGCCGGGGTTGGTCCACGGCACCACCGGGGTTCCGGCGGTGTGGAAGGGGAGGGCGGCCCGGTCGGGGGTGCCGGGGGTGGTGCGGACGGTGGTGCGGTCCATGCCGAGCGGTGCGAGGACGCGCTCTCGCAGGGCGGTCGGGTAGTCGCGGCCGTCGACCTTGGCGAGGGTCTCGCCGAGGACGGCGTAGCCGAGGTTGGAGTAGGAGAACGCGGTGTCCGGCTTCGGCCCGAAGCCGGACAGACCGGTGAGCGCGCGCACCGGGTCCTGGAGGACCGAGTAGCCGTTGCCGCCCAGGAGGTAGCCGGCCATCGCGAGCGGGAACTCGAAGCCGTCGGGCCGGAAGGAGGGCAGGCCGGCGGTGTGGGTGGCGAGCTGCTCGACGGTGATGCCGGCCACCGCCGGATCGGCGAAGGAGTACTCGGGCCACAGGGCACCGACGGTGTCGGTGAGCCTGATCTTCCCGGCGTCCAGGAGGCTGCCGAGCAGGCTCGCGGTGAGCACCTTCTGCGCCGAGCCGGTCTCGAACACGGTGTCCGGGCTGACCGGGGTCGAGCCGTCCGTGGTGCCCAGCGCGGTCCTGGTGACGGTGCCGTGGTCGACGACCGCGACCGAGACGCCCACCGAGCCGCCCGCGCCCTGGCCGTCCGGCAGCAACCCGGCGACCCGCTCGGCCAACGCCGCGTCACCACTGCGGTGGGCGGCGACCGGAGCGCTGCGCGGACCGGCGGCGAAGGCCGCCAGCGCGGCGACGGCGGCGGCGACGACCGTCCAGCGCGCGGCTGCGCCGGGCCGGGCAGGCCGCGGACGGACGCCGGCGTCGCCGGAAGCCATGCCGTGAGGGGGCGGGATGGTACCGGGCAGGGGCACGAGGCTTCCTCCAAGAGGTGCGGGCGGCGACCGGCGGACCGGGCCGCGGATGGACGAGCTTCACGTTCGACCAGGTCAGCGGGGTGGCGCAGCAGCCACCCGGCCCGCTTCGAAGTAGCCGATCGGTCACCCCCGGCGCCTTCGCGCCCGCATACGGTGGCGGCATGCACAACCGACCGGCAGCCAGTCCGCCCGCTTCCGCCCGCGAGGTCCACGCCGCCCGGCGCCCCCGCCCGATGCCGGCCCTTCTCGCCGCGATCGCCCTGCTGCCGGCGCTGCTCACCGACCTCGACCGCTGGTGGGGCATGCGCCCGGGCCCCGCCGGCGATGCGCTGTTCCTCGTCTCCGGCGCCGCGATGGGATCGCTCGTCCTCTGGGCGCTGCGCCCGTTCCCCGCCCACCGTCCCGGTGGGACGGGAACGGCGGCAGCTGCCGCCGGGGCACTGCTGGTCTCGTTCGCGGCCTCCGTCGGCTACCGGCTGCTGCCCACCGGCCACCGGCCGATCGGCCTCACCGAGGCGCTCGCCCTCGCCCTGCTGCTCTCGCTGGTCGCCCGCCGTTGCCGGCCGCTGGTGATCGCGGGCACGGCGCTGGCTTCCTTCGCGGCCCTGCTGGCCGCCGCCGGGCGCGCCAGCGGGCCGTACGACGTGGACAACGCGCTGCTGGTGCTGGTGCTGCTCGGCCCCGGCCTGCTGCTGCGCTGGCGAGCAGAGCGCCGGGCCTGGCACATCGAACGCGCCGTGCGCGAGGAACGCAACGCCCTCGCGCGGGACCTCCACGACGTCGTCGCCCACCAGGTCACCGGCATCGTCGTCCAGGCCCAGGCACTCCAGCACATCGCCGCCCGCGACCCCGAACTGCTGCGCACCGCCCTGGCCGACATCGAGCACGCCGGGGCGGACGCGCTGACCGCCATGCGCCGCCTGGTCGGTGCGCTCCGCGACGGCGAACACCCGCGCCAGGACGCGGACTCCCCGGGCCGCCGGCTCACCGCCCTCGCCCGATCCGGCAACGGCCACCGCCCCGAGATCGCCGTCAGCGGCGAGGAGGAACTGGACGGCGCACCGGCCGAGATCGCCGCCGCGGTCCTGCGGATCGCCCAGGAGGCCGTCACCAACGCCGACCGCCACGCCCGCGGCGCCACCAGGATCACCGTCCGGGTCCACGGTGAGAGCGGGTGGCTGCGCCTGGACGTCCACGACGACGGCCGCGGCCCCGTCCGTACCCCCGCCGGGGACGGCTACCGGGACGGCTACGGGCTGATCGGCATGGCCGAGCGCGCCAAGCTGCTCGGCGGTACCTTCCACGCCGGACCGGCCGTATCCGGCTCCGGCTGGGACGTCACCGCCCGCCTGCCCGGCGCGGCGGACCGGCCCGGGCGGCCGGCTCCGGCAACCGGCGGGGCGGCGCTGCGATGACCATCCGCGTCCTGCTCGCCGACGACCAGCGTATGGTCCGCACCGGCTTCCGCTACATTCTCGACGCCGAACCCGACATCGAGGTCGTCGCCGAGGCCGACGACGGCATCGAGGCCCTTCGCCTCGCCGAGCACCACCGCCCCGACGTCTGCCTGCTGGACATCCGGATGCCCGGCATCACCGGACTCGACGTCACCCGCCGACTCGCCGGCCCTGGTGTCCCGGACCCGTTGCGCGTCATCGTCGTCACCACCTTCGACCTCGACGAGTACGTGCACGAGGCCCTGCACGGCGGCGCGGTCGGCTTCCTACTCAAGGACGCCGGCCCCACCATGCTCATCGAGGCCGTGCGCGCCGCCGCACGCGGCGAGGCGATGGTCTCCCCGCAGATCACCGTCCGCCTGCTGCGGCACTTCACCTCCCACCGGGCGCGCCCGCCGCTCCCCGGTTCGGTCCGGCACCCGCTGTCCGAGCGCGAGCTGACGACCGTCCGGGCCGCCGCCGAGGGGCTTACCAACGCCGAGATCGCCGAACGCCTGTACATCTCCCTCGGCACGGTCAAGAAGCACCTCGCCGCCGCGCAGCTGAAGCTCGACGTCCGCAACCGGGTCGAGCTCGCCGCCTGGGCCTACCGCCATGGCCACATGGACGAGCCGCTGCGGCCGTGGGCCCACCGGGAGCCGCCGGGCGGGTGAACGCCTGGCTCCACACCAGCGCCGCCGCTCTCAACCTGCCGAAGGTCCGGCGTCCGGGCCGCCGCTTCCGTCCGGCCGCGGCTGCCGTCCACCGTCCGCCGTCCCGGCTGCTTCGCTGGCCCGGCTCATGCTGGGCTGCTTCCGCCCCCCTGGGCTGTGCCGCAGCCGGCGGTCGCCGGCCGGAGCGAGGGCGGGTCCGGACCGTTGTTGCTCCGCCGTCCGTCCGGTCCGTGGTGGCAGGCCTTGCCGTCGCGCTTGCCGGGCCGGCTGTCGTTCCTTCGCCAAGGTCGCCTGGAAGGTGCCGGCCCGCCGGCCGCCCGGTCGCTGCGTGCCCCGGCTCCGCTGCCGCCGTCCCCTGGGTTGTGCGGCAGCCGGTAGTTGCCGGCCGGAGCGGGACGATGGCGGGGCGGGACCGTCCTGGCCGCCGTGCATCCCGTCGGCTGCGGCCCTGGTGTCGGCGTTGCCGCCGTCCGTCGCCTTGACCGGTGGTGCCCACCCGCTGGGCTGTGCTCCACCCGGCTGCCGCCCGGGCGCGGCTGCGCCGATCCGGGAGATTCCCGCTCGCAGCGTATGAGCACATGGACACGGCCAGCCTGTGCACCGTGCACCGTCCTCAGGAAAAGCAGGTGCTCACTGTCGTTTTCGCCGCGGCCGTTGGCTGGCGACAGTGAGGTACGAGGTGACGCCGCAGGCGAGGTTCATGCCGAGCGTGCCTTGACGCGGAGCATTAAATAGGACAGACCCTCCTAAAAGGAGATCAGGGCAGCATGAGGACCGACGGCACGAAATACTGCGACTTCACCGGCTGGATCGACCCACCGGACGACGTACGGCCCGCGCTGAATGGCGACCTCACCTGTGACATCGCCGTCATCGGCGGTGGCATGGGCGGCATGGCGGCTGCCCTGCGCCTCGCGGAGCGTGGCCAGGACGTGGTCCTGCTGGAGGCCGAGTTCTGCGGCTACGGCTCGGCCTCGCGCAACGGCGGTCAGATCGCCGGGGCGCCGGGTGGCGACCTGCGGATGCTCACCCTCCAGTCCCCGAAGAAGATGCCGGTCATGACCAGACTGGCGGAGCACGCGGGCCGCTACGTGGAAGACCTAATGAAGACGCACGACATTGACTGCGACTACGTGGCGAACGGCCTGGTGTGGGGTGCGGTCTCACCCCTCATGATGCTCAGGGTGCGCACCCAGGCGGCGATTGTGCGCGCCTTCGGGGGGCACGGGACCGTCGGCAGCCGAGAAGAGCTCGGCCTTCCTGCCGGCTTCGTGGGCGGTATGCGTGAATCCATCGGCGGGATGCTGAACCCGGGCAAGCTCGCTCGTGGTGTGCGTCGCGCGCTGCTCGCATCCTCGGCCCAGGTCTTCGAGCGGACGCGGGTGAGCGATGTCCGGCGGACCGGGCGCACCGTCGAGATCACGACACCGCACGGGACCGTGCGGGCCAACAAGGTGGTGCTCGCAACCAGCGTCTACGGCGGCGAGTGGGACATCACGCCCAAGAACCTCGCGACGCCGCTGTACGTCATCGAGATCGAGTCGGAACCCATCGCGCCGGAGCGGCTCGCCGAGCTGGACTGGACGAGCCGCTCCGGCATCATCACCCAGCACCAGTTGATGACCCACTACCGGCTCACCGAGCGCAACACCATCGTCTGCGGGGTCCGCCAGGCGCAGCGAGGCCAGACCTACCCGCTCCCGGACCGGCTCCCGGACCCGAGTGTCGTGCAGGACATGGGGAAGGATCTGGCCAACCGGTTCCCGTCGCTGTCCGACGTGGCCATCGAGCGGGCCTGGGGCGGTTGGATCGGCGTCAGCCCAGACTGGCTGGCCGTCGCCGGGCGGGTGGGCGACAGCGTCTTCTACTCGATGGCCTGCAACGGCCACGGCCTCTGCCAGGTGCCGTACGTGGCCCACCAACTCGCCGACTACATCGTCGACGGTGAAATGCCGGAGGACCTTGCCGGCATCTGGTCGGACGCTTCGAAGTACTCACCATCGATGTCACTGCTGATGCAGCCGTTCGTCCTCCGAGCCGTCTGGGGGTTGGATCGGTTCAACGACTTCTTCAATGGCAGCAAGACGCTGGCCCGCCGGGCGCTCCGTCGTGGCAGGCGCGGGAACTCCTGAAGGTCCGGGCGGAGGCTGATCTGTGACGGCGTGGCGTGAGATCGCCACCCGCCACGACAAGACCGCCGAGTCTTACGAAGCAGCCCTCGTCCGCGCATCCCTCCTGGCTCGTCGCCCACCCGTTGCGGCCGCCGCTGCCGTGCCCGCCCCGCCCGTCCTCCCGCCCGGCCGCTGCTCGTCCCGCCATGGCCCTGGCAGCCGTCGTCAGGCCGCGGTCGGGGGCCGCTGCGCCCCGCCGGGCGCCCACCGGGCCGCTGTGCCTGGCCGTCCGGCCGCCGCTTCCGTCCGGCCGTCCGCTGTCACCGCCCTGCTGCTCGCTGTCCGTTCCGTCCGGGGCTGCTGCGGCCGTCACCCGGTAGTCGCCGGCCGGTGCCCGTCCCGCCGTTCCGGTGCCGGCGTCGCCGCCGTCCGTCGCCTTGGCCGGGGGCCTACCCGCTGCGTTCCATCCGGTAGTCGCCGGCCGGTTGCTGTCGTACGGTCCCGTCGCCGTCGGTGTAGGCGCGCTCGGCGGCGGGCCGGTACACCCCACCGCCAGCGACCGGCAGCTAGGGGGAGGCAGGAAGTTGAGCGGGCCGCAGGCCTTGCCGCGCCGACGGGCGCCGGTGACGAAGGTGGCGTGGATCCGGCCGGCGTCGAGCAGGTGCTCGCGGACGTGCCGTAGGGCGAACTGCTCGGTGTCCGGGCCGGCGTCCGACGTCTTGCTCGGTGGTTCTGGTGGTGCTGCTCGCCGCTGTCCCGGTCCCCGGGCCTGCTCGTCGCCCTCCTCGTCGACCAGGTCGTCGGCCCCGCCGCCGCCCGCTGTCGCCGTCCAGGTCCGCCCGGACGGCTGCGCCCTGCAACGCGCGCTCGGCTGCGCCCCGCTCGTCGCCGCCTACCTCGCCCGGTTGCTGTCGTACGGTCCCGTCGCCGCCGTCCCATCTGCCGCCGTCCGTCGCCTTGGCCGCGGCCGTCCGCCGTTCCGGCTGCCGCCGTTCCGGCTGCTTCGCTGGCCGGTTCTGCTGGGCCGCCGCGCCGTGGGCAGCGTCCTGGTTCCGGCGGTGCTGCCCGCCGCCGGCCGACCGGACAACCTGACCGCGCGAGCAGCAAAACCACCGGACACACGACAATTCGCGGTTTCGGTGGTGTCCGAGCAGCCGGTGCGGGATCGTCATTCCTGCGCCGCCGAACGAGCGCAACTAGGACTTGTCCGCCCGATCATGTGACTATCGCCTGCCTTGCTCGTTGGTTCGGGCATGGGGCGGGGTGATCTGACGGATGCGGAGTGGGAGCGGCTGCGGCCGTTCCTGCCGGTCAGCAACAGGCGTTGTGGCCGGTGGCGGGATCATCGGCAGGTGATCGACGGGATTCTGCACCGGGTTCGGACGGGTGTGCAGTGGCGTGATCTGCCGGAGCGGTTCGGGCCGTGGAAGACGGTCTACGAACGCCACCGGCTGTGGTCGGCCGACGGGACGTGGGAGCGCCTGCTCCAGCAGGTCCAGGCGGAAGCGGACGCGGCCGGCGACATCGACTGGGACGTCTCGGTGGACTCCACGATCGTGCGGGCCCACCAGCACGCGGCGGGTGCCCGCACCGACCCTCCGCCGGTCCTGGCGTCAAAGGGGGCTGGGCCGGGCGAACACCAGGGCGGGACGCCGTGGCAGAGCCTCCTCGCCCGCCTGGTGGAGGTGGTGCTGGAGGCGAGGGCCTTGGCCGCTCGCGGGGCGGGTTCACCACCAGGGTCCACCTGAGCGCGGACGGCCGCTGCCGCCCGCTGTCCCTGGTCGTCACCGCGGGGCAGCGGGCGGACTGCACCCGGTTCGAGCCCGTGCTGGAGAAGATCCGCATCCCGCGGACCGGTCCGGGCAGGCCCCGCAAGACGCCGGACAGCGTGGCCGCCGACAAGGCCTACAGCAACGGACCCGTCCGCGCCTACCTGCGCAGGCGCGGCATCCGGCACACGATCCCGGAGAAGACCGACAGCCGGGCCGTCCGCCTGCGCAAGGGCTCACGCGGTGGGCGGCCACCGGGCTTCGACGAGGAGCGGTACAAGAAACGCAACACCGTCGAACGGGCCATCAACAGGCTCAAGCACGCCGAGCGGTCGCCACCAGATACGACAAACGCGGCTACGTCTACCTCGGCACCGTCACCGCCGCGACCCTCGTCATCTGGCTCCGCACATGATCGCCCGGACAACTCCTAGTTGGCGAAGGTCAGCGACGGTTGGCGATCTCGCGCGTTGGCTACAGATTGTGATCAGCTGCGGCGTCAGAGGGGCCGCTAGCCGGCCCGGGCTGGACCCGGCGGGGTGCGCTACCGGAAGGCCCGGGCGAAGGTGCAGGCGACGGTCGCCACCGGGGGCAGGAAGCGGGCTGCGGCCTCCCCCAGCAAGTGGGCGTGCAGGGCCCGTTGGTGGGCGGCGCCGACGAGCAGCAGGGCCGCGGCGGACGGGTCCAGCGCGGCAGGGAGCCGGCCGGTTGCCTGGCGGGCCCGGACGGCGTCGGCGACCGCCCCGAGGGCGAGGTGCGGGCCGACCTCGCCGCCGCGTTTGGCGAGCAACCCGCGCAGCTGGGCGTCGGACTGGACGGCGCCCAGGATCGGCATGATCCGGCGGTAGAACCGTTCGAGGCGGGCGAGCAGGGCGGCGAGGTCGGCCTCCAGCTCGGCGCCGGGGTCGGCCTCCGCGGCGGCACCCTCCGGCGCGCCGAGGACGGCCGCCGCGTCGGCGAACGCGGGCAGGTGCAGTCCTATGACGGCCTGGAGTAGGCCCAGCCGGTCGCCGAAGTGGTAGAAGATGCTCGACTCCGCGACGCCCGCCCGGCGGGAGATCTCCTTGGTGGACAGCGCCAGCCCGGCCTCCCCGAGCGCCTCCTCGGTCGCCTTGAGCAGCGCCTCCCGGACCCCGGTCGAGGGCCGACCGCTTCGCGCCTGAGCCATCTCCGGCCTCCGTCTCTCCCTGTCGCCCCGACTTCTTGAGTAATTGCTCAGGAACAGGGTAACTTACTGACGGATCGCTCAGTAAGTCGCTCGGCGATCCGCTCGGATCCGTCTCGGGAGGGGACCTATGACCACCGTCGAGTACCGCAAGAACGCCGTCCGCCGCCTCTACAAGGCCCTCGAAGCCGGCGACGTGGACGTCGCCGACGAGCTGTTCACCGCGGACTTCGCCACCAGCGAGGGCAAGCATCAGAACGTGCGGGGCCCGCAGGGCTTCAAAGACGCCATCCGAGAGGTCCACGCCACCCACACCGACCCGTCGTTCGAGATCCTCGACCTGCTCGGCGAGGGCGACGACGTCGTCATCCGCTGGCGCATGACGGCCACCCACACCGGCCCGCTGATGGGCGTCCCGGCCACAGGCAAGCGCGTCAGCACGGAGGCCTTCGCCCTGTTCCGCTTCGTCGGCGACCGCATCAGCGAGCGGCACGCCGTCATCGACCGGCTCGGCCTGGTGCAGCAGCTCAAGGGCGAGTGACCCGGATACCGCCCACACCGCCGACGGGCGGCGCACATCCGGCTGATCTGCCAGCAGTCAGGTTGCGCCGCCCTGGCCCCGCTGCTCAGCCTGCCCGCCTGCTGCGCCGCCGTCCCGGGCCTGCTGCTCCCCTGCTCGGCCGCCGCCTCCTCGCCCCGGGCCCGCTCCGCGGTCGTCCTGTCCGCCGGCCTCTGCCAGGGCCGCAGGCCCTGCCCAGGTGCTGTCGCGTCCCTTGTCCCGCTCGGACCGCTGTCGCCGTCCGTTCCCAGCCCGGATGCCCCCGGATCCCCCTTCCTCGGCCCGGGCCGCGACAGCACGACAGCACCACGTGCTCTCCCCACGGCCCGGCGCAGCCGGAGCCCACCCCGGCCCTGCTCGGCGCCGCTCGGCTTCGCTCGGCGCCGTCGGTTGTCGGTGGCCGTGGCTAGGGTGACGATCATGAATCTGACGGCAGTGATGATCACGGTGGATTGTGCGGAACCGCAGGAGCTGGCCCGATGGTGGGCCACTGCGTTGGGAGGGCAGATCGCCCAGGACCACGGCGACTTCGTCATTGTCAAGGCCGAGCCGGTGGCACTGGGTTTCCAGCGGGTGGCCGAGGCGCGGCGGGGCAAGAACCGGGTGCACGTCGACTTCGCTGCCGCGCCCGGTACGAGCCTGACGGTGGAGGTGGCGCGGCTGGTCGCTCTGGGTGCGAGTGTCGTCGGCGAGCACAGCGTCCCGGGCCTCACCTGGACCGTGCTGCAGGACCCGGCCGGCAACGAGTTCTGCGTCCACTGAGAGCAGTGCCACAGTGCTGGTCGCAGCCGTTCGGCGATGACTGCGACCAGCACGGCCGACCACGGTGGACGGCCGTGCTTGCGCACCTCGCTCCCGGCCACCGAGGACCCGGGCGCCGGGAGCGCGGGCACGGCCGGTCGCCGGTCAGCGGACCGGTTCGCCCCACCCCCTGGGGCCGCAGCCAGGAGCACGACGAACGGAGGCACCCGATGAGCGCCGCCACCCACAGCCACCATGGCGACTTCGACCCGGACAGCCTTGGCATGCCGCCCGTCTACACGCTGAACCTGTCCGCCCAGCCAGCGCAGTGTTCTGGAATGGCTCACCAGCCACGGTGCCGTGTTCGCCTCGATCACGGCCGACGTCGAGGAGATCGCTCACGACTGCGGCACCTCGACCTCCACCGCGTACGAGGCCCTGGCCCGGCTGGAGGCCCTTCGGTTGGTTGAGCACCCGGACCCGGGCAGCTACCGGGTTAACCCCCGCTTCTTCTTTGCCTCTAACCCTGAGATCCGTCGCCTGGTGGGCGAAGCGCTGGAGGCCCCCGAGATTACCCTCGACGCCCGCGCCGAAGGCCCCCGGAAGGTCGGCAACGTGGATGCCCGACGCCGCCGCACCATCAGGGCCGTCCCCCAGAAGGCTCTTGGCGCGCTCGTCGCCGATGGCCGCCTTGGGGCCGTGCGACCGCTTGGTCGGATGATGCTGCACGCCCTTGCGGAGCCGGCCCCGAGGGAAGCAGCGCTCGTACCGCGTCCGCGCCTCAGGCTCGTGCATTCGGGTGCCGAAGGCCTGCGGCTGTATACGATGCGTTGCCTGCGCAGTCCGACGTGACTGGGTGGCCTGCGGGAGCGGGGCGAACGTCGTGCTCTGCGGGCTACGACGCGGCCCGGTGGCGGCGTCCGGTCTGTTCGAGGGCGTGCTGGAGCTGGTCGCGGGTCATGGTGGAGCGGTGGGGGATGTCGAGGTCGGTGGCGCGCTGGTAGAGCTCGGCTTTGGTGAGCTGGGAGAGCTGGCGTTTGCCGGTGGCGCTGGTGCGCTTCGCCGTGGTCGTGCCGGCGGCGCGGGAGCTGGTGCTCTTCTTGCCGCCGGTCGGCTTGGGGGAGGCGGCGGCTGACGATGCCCGGGCCTTGCGGGCGTTCTTCTTCACCGGCGGCTGCTCGGCGTCTGCGCCTTTGCGGGCGCCTTCGAGGCTGCGGCGCAGGGCGTCCATGAGGTCGATGACGTTGGTGGCCTCGGGGGCGGGCCCGGCGGAGACGGCGATCTCGCGGCCGGCGAGCTTGTCCTCGACGAGCTTCTTGGCCTGCTCTTCATAGGTGTCGTGCCACTCGTCGGGTTTCCACTCGATGGCGAGCATGCCGATGAGCTGCTCGGCCGTCTTGACCTCCTGCGCGGTCAGCTTGGTCTTCTCCGGCAGGTTGTCGACCTCGCGGCGGGGGTTGTGGACCTCGTCGGCGAAGTGCATGGTGTGGAGCTCCAGGAGGCCGTTCTCGGAACGGATCGCAGTCAGGTACTCCTTGCCGCGCATCGCGAACATCGCCAGCCCGGCCTTGCCGGCGTGCTCCAGGGCCTCGACAGCCCTGGTCTCTGGTGTCCGTTTTGGGCGTTTCGCTGGGACGGTCCTAAAGCTTGTTCCAGAAGTCCGGGTGTGGGCAGGTCGGTATGCGCTCTGACCTGCTGGTTCACCGGGTTCGGGCGAGGTTGTGCATGTGGGCGACGGCCTGCACCGCGTGGTGCAGGCCGTCGCCTTTCTGCCGACAGTCCCGGAGGATCTTGTAGTTCTTCATGCGGGCGAAGGTGTGCTCGACGCGGGCACGTACGCGGCGGTGTTCGGCGTTGTCCTCCTCCTGAGCTCGCAGCAGGGGGCGGCCGGCGCGTTTGCGGTGGGGGACGACCAGGCCGGTGTTCAGGTAGGCGCCGTCCGCGAGCACGGTGGTGCCCGCGCACGTGGCGGGTAGGTCGGAGGCCCGCCATGCGTGGGCGTCGGCTCTGTTGCCCGGCACGGGGCGGGCGGTGGCGACCACGAGGCGGGTGTCGGCGTCGATGACGACCTGCACGTTCGCGGAGAACCGGTAGTTGCGGCTCGATGCCCCGACGCTTCGGTCGCCGCCCGGCTGGTCGCCGTCGACCGCACCGGCGCCACCCTCTACGACCACACCGTGCGCCTGACCGGCCCCCGCACCCCCGGCGCCCCCGCCCACGCCCTCGACCCCGCCGAAGCCCTCGCCGAACTCGCCGCCCTGCTCGCCGACCGCACCGTCCTGCACTGGACCCCGGCCGACCTCGGCCCCCTCCACGATGCCCTGCACCGCCTCAAACTCCCCATCGCCCTGCTCCCCGCCGACCGGACGAACACCGCCCGCCACGCCGTCAGGAGCTGGCGCGCCGACCTCGACCCCACCACCGGCGAACACCGCCACCCCACCCCGCCCGGCACCGCCGACCGCCTCCTCCTGCTGCGCCGGATGGCCGCCGACGCCCCGTCCACCGGCCAGTAAGTACCCGGCCCCGGGGACACGACAGGCCCCCACACCCGAAGACGGGCGCGGGGGCCTTCGACGGGAACGGCGCGTCGCCGCGGGCAATGGAGAGCGGCGGCGCGCCACCACCAGGGTCTCAGGCCTGTCCGTGTCTCCCGCCCCGGCCTCCGGCCGCAGGCCCGCAAGCAATGTCGGACGGCCCGCAACCTGTTCGCGGCCGCTGCGCTCCAACCGACACTTATCGAGGGGAGGAAATCCTGACGACCTCTCCTGGCCCTTCTCTACTGGTGGCGTACGTGATGGCGGCCGGTCGTCGCGGGTCCCGCTGGCGCCTGCGGCGGGCCGGGTGGGGTGGTGGCGTCCGGCGGTGCCGGCCCGATGGGCCGGCCTGGGCGAAGGTCGGCGCGTCGTAGACCAAGCCGACCGCCACCCCCTGTTCGCCCTCGACCAGGAAGGAGCGACCGACCTACTGGCCTCGCGCTGCGCCAGGGTGTGCTGCGACGTCTCCGTCGGAACCCTCGGCGTCATCACCCACGCCCGCCCCTGCCTCACCCCGTGGCCGTACGTCGTGGCCTTCGACGGTGGCCCCGAGTGCGCCGTCCGCGACCAGTCCCTCACCCTCGCCCACTTCCCTGTCCGGGCCCGCCTCTAAAACTCATCGCTCTGGCCGGGACGACCTGGTAGAAAGCCCAGATCAGGAAAGGCACGGGGGGTTCGATGAGTTCTGGAGCCGGGATCAAGCAGGACGTGGCGCGTCTCCTCATCGAGCGCGACCTTGCGTTCTGCCGCCGCTTCCTGGAATGCGTCGTCGAGGACACCGGCAGGGCCGTCGTCCCGATCTTCTGCATGAACAGCTACCTGTCGCTCATCATCCACGAGTCGTACAGGACCTTGAAGGTCAACAACCCCGGACTCGCTGCCTCCCTGGCCTACGAGCACGAGGAGACCATCCAGAGGGCGCGGCTCAGCGTCAAGTTCTTCGACGACTCCAAGACCGGCCTGGACAAGGTGGGTGACGCGTTCGCACGCATCATCGACGAGGGACGGCAGGCGTTCCTGGGCAACACCTGGTTCCCGCCCGCGCGCTGGTTGCAGACGGACCTAGGCGAGTTCCGCTACCGAGGCCGGCTCGTGGCCACCACCCACACAGTCGCGTTCGCCATGGCCCTGCGCGCCGATGCCCTGCAGGACCTCCCCGCACTTAGGCAAGAACTCTCAGCCGTGGCTCGGGCCCAGAGCGCGTACATCAGCCAAGCGGCCGGGCACCTGCCCTGGCGTGGCCCCTCGTTCATGAACAGCATCGACGCGGTTCAAGACCGGGATCGCCGGTCCGAGCGCCACTTCAACCGGATCTTCGATGCCGGCCTGCCCGAGAAGATGAAGGTCTCCCTGACCGCCTTCCAGTGTTTCCTCAATGTTCTCGACGCCATGCTGCGGGACGACGACAACCCTGCTTCCGCCGAGACCGTTTTCAAGCTGAGATACATCACGCTCTACCACGTGCTGTCCAGCCTGGAGAAGCTCAGGGACGAGTACGAGAACGCGTTGGGGCCGGAATCCCGCTCGCTGCTCGCCACCATGCTCGACCACCCCGTGAGCGCCGAGATCCGCAGCGGCGAGGCACGGCACTTCCGCAACACCTTGATCCACTACACGCCCGCAGAGCACCTCGCCTCAAGGCTCTCCACGAACGCCCCGTACTACGGCCTGGTGGAAGCCTGCTTCCCGGACCGCGACTTCCCCTCCCTCCGGACTACGGTCGCCGAGCACACTCGGTGGATGGCCGCCACCATGGACCAGTGGTCGGGGGCCTGACCGGCCTCCGCCACCCCCAGCGACCTCGCCCGCCCCTCTACGGCTGGTCGAACACCGCGGCCTTCGCCAGCTCCACCGAGGCCTTCGGCGCGCACGTCCGCCGCGAGGCCCGCAGGCTCACCCACCGGCTTCCGCCGGCCGACACCCACCGGGGCCGAGCTGCGAGCCTGCGCACCACCCGCCGGGTGTTGTGGCTGCGAATCCTCCTGCCCAGGGTGCCGGCCTGCACCGCAGGCGTGGGAACCGGAGTGCTCGGGGTCGCCTTGGTCCGCGGCACCGCCCGGCGGATTCCGCCATGGTCTGGCCGCTTGTCACCCTCGCCCTCGGCTCAATGGCCTACGACCAAGGACCGGCCGAGACCACGGCGCAGGCTGCGCGCCCGGAGCACGGGCCCGGCGATGCTCCGCCTCCCGGTACCTGTCGCAGGAGCGGCACCGGAATGGACGCGGCGGTCCAGGAAGTGCTGGCCGACGCCCAGGGCCGCCGGCTGTCGTCCCTTCGCCCGGCCGCCTGGAGGGTGACGGCCCGCCGGCGGCCCGGCCGCTGCGCCCCCGGCTCTGCTGCCGCCGTCCCAGCCAGTCCGCTGCCGTACGGTCGGTTGCCGGGTCGCCGTTCTGCTCGCCCCATCCGTCTCGCTGTCCGCTGCCCTGGCCGCGGCTGTCCGCCGTCCGGCTGCTGTCGTACGGTCCGCCACCCGTCCGATTCCTCGGGTATAGGTTCGTGATCTCAGTTGCGGCCACGGGCCGCGCTAGGGACCGGCATCATGCAGCCGCCCCGCGACTGGGCACGTTCCGGTGTACCTGGCTGGGCATCGGGACGTGTACCTCGACACCTGTGCTCCTGAGCGGGCCGTCTGCATCCGGACCTCGAGCTGGAGGCGGGGTCGACGCCAGCCTCGTGACCGGTTGCCCACGGATGCGCGTGCGCCGGGGCGGGGCGGGCAGACGGTGGGTCAGCCTGCGCGTCGCGCAGCCGACTGCGAGGGAGAACCCCGATGGCCCCCATGCATGCTCAGCCCCGCGGCGCGGGCTCCGGTCGCCGCTCGACCAGCGCAGCCGCTCAGCGCCCCTTGCGGCGGGAGGCGGTACGCACGGCGGCCCGGGCCGGCTTCGTCGCCCGCGGCGTCGTCTACACGCTGATCGGCGTGCTGGCCGTCCGGATCGCGTTCGGTCACGATGGCGGTGACGCGGACCGGCAGGGCGCGCTGCGCCAGGTGGCCGCCCAGCCGTTCGGCGCGGCGATGCTCTGGGCGCTGGTGGTGGGGTTCGCCTGCATGACACTCTGGCGCGGAGCGCTGGCGATCACCGGCCGCGGCGACGAGGGCAAGGTCGGCAAGCGCGTCCTGAACGCCGGCCGCGCGGTCTTCTACGCCTCGGTCTGCTGGGGCACCGCCGCCTACGCGACCGGCAGCGGCGGCGGCTCCGACAGCGACAGCGCCTCCAGGGACTGGACGGCGGCCGCGCTGCGCCTGCCGCCCGGCCGGATCCTGGTGGTGGTCGCTGGCCTGGTGGTGGTCGGCATCGGCGTCGGCATCGCGGTGAGCGCGCTGCGGCGCCGGTTCCTACGGCGACTGAACACCGCGGCGATGGGCCGGTCGGTCCGCACCGGTGTCACCGCCCTGGGCGTGGGCGGCAACCTCGCCCGCGGGGTGATCCTGGTCGGGGCCGGCGTGTTCGTCCTGGTGGCGGCGATCCACTTCGACCCGCACCGGGCTAAGGGGATGGACGACACCCTGCGCAGCTTCAGTCAGACCCCGGCTGGCCCCTGGCTGCTGGTCCTGGTGGCGCTCGGCCTGGTGCTGTTCGGCGGCTTCTCCTTCGCCTCGGTCCGCTGGCGCCGGATCTGACGGGCTGCTGGTCCTTAGGCCCTCGCACCTGGCCCCGGGCCCGAGCTGGGTTGTCACCGGCGCCGGACCCATCGCCCTGGCAGGCCGCCAGGACGCCGTGGTTCCCGCTCGCCTCCTGCGCGAGGGGAAGAGGGACATCGCTTCTCGGACCGCGGCCATCGACGGCGGACCCGGCAGCCTCGCCAGCCCCACCGCCCGGCCCGCGGGGCTAAGGGATCAGGGTCGACGATTATTCTTCGGTCGTGTCGATCGGTGGCTGCGCCGTTCGACCTTGGGCTGAGAGGGTCGAGGGACGATCCCTGTTCAAGGAGGCCGACGATGGCGAAGTACATGCTGATCATGCGGGGTACGGACGAGTCGATGGCGAAGATGATGTCCACGCCCTTCGAGGAGATGCTCGAGACCGTGGGCCGCTTCAACGAGGAGCTGATCCGGGCCGGCGTGCTCGTGGCCGCGGAGGGCCTGGAGGACCCGTCGCAGGGTGTGGTGGTGGACTTCGCCGGCGAGACGCCGGTGGTCACCGATGGGCCGTACGGCGAGACGAAGGAGCTGTTCGGCGGCTTCTACCTGATCGACGTCGCCTCGAAGGAGGAGGCGGTCGAGTGGGCCAAGCGTCTGCCGGCGGTCCCCGGTTCGAAGTGCGAGGTGCGCCGCGTGCCGGGCATCGACGAGTTCCCGCAGGACAACGAGTGGATCGTCAAGGAGCGGGCGTGGCGCGAGCGGACCGGCCAGCTCTGATGCCGGAAGCAGTCGACGGCCCGCCGGTCGCGGAGGCGGCGCGGCGGGCCGTCGAGGCCGTCTGGCGGATCGAGTCCGCGCGGATCGTCGCCGCCCTGGCCCGCTACACCGGGGACTTCGCGCTCGCCGAGGACGTCGCCCAGGAAGCGGTCGCGGAGGCGCTCGTCGCCTGGACGCGGGACGGCACGCCCACCGACCCGGTGGGCTGGCTGCTGGCGACCGGGCGGCGGCGGGCCATCGACGCCTTCCGCCGCAGGTCGGCGCTCGACGATCGGTACGCCCTGCTGGCGGGCCCGCTGGCGGAGGGCGAGTTCAGCCCGGGCGCGCAGGCCCCGTCCGCGGTGCCGGACGACCTGCCGTGGGATCCGGACCGGGTCGACGACGACGTCCTCGCGCTCATGTTCATCGCCTGCCATCCGGTCCTCTCACCCGAGGCCAGGGTCGCACTCACGCTGCGCGTGGTGGCCGGCCTGTCCAGCGAGGAGATCGCCCGGGCCTTCCTCGTGCCCGTACCGACCGTCCAGGCCAGGATCACCCGCGCCAAGAAGACGATCACCGCCGCCCGCGTCCCCTTCGAACTGCCGCCCCCGGGGGACCGGTCCGCGCGGCTGGGCGCCGTCCTGAGCGTCCTGTACGTCATCTTCACCGAGGGCTCCACCGCGACCGCCGGAGACGACCTCCTGCGCCCGGATCTCGCCTACGAGGCCGTCCGGTTGGCCCGGACGCTGACCGCCCTGCTGCCGCGCGAGCCGGAGGTGCACGGGCTGCTCGCGCTGTTCGAGCTCACCGCCGCGCGCTTCCCGGCGCGAACCGGCCCGGACGGGAAGGCGGTGCTGCTGGAGGACCAGGACCGCCGCCGGTGGGACCGCTCCGCGATCCGCCGCGGCCTGGCCGCCCTCGGCCGGGCCTCCGCGCTCGGCCGGGGTCTGGGGCCGTACGGTCTGCAGGCCGCGATCGCCGCCTGCCATGCAACGGCGCCCTCGGTGGCCGAGACCGACTGGGAGTGCGTCGTGCTCCTGTACGAGGCGCTCGGCCGGGTCACCCCGTCACCCGTGGTCGAGCTCAACCGGGCCGTGGCCGTCGCCATGGCCAGTGGACCGTGCGAGGCACTGGCCCTGGTCGACGACCTGCTCGTCTCCGGCCGTCTGTCGGGCTCGCACCTGCTCCCCAGCGTGCGCGGCGAGCTGCTGGTCCGGCTCGGCCGCACCGCCGAGGCCCGGGCCGAGCTGGAACTGGCCGTCCGCCTGTGCAACAACGCCCCTGAGAGAGCCGTGTTGCTGGACAAGCTGGCCGCCCTGGACTGACGGCCCGATCCGGACGCCGCACCCCGCAGCCGACCGGCACGGGCTACCTCCGGGTCACTGGAGGAGGCGGGCAGAAGAGAGACGAAGCTGTATGCGATGTCGGCCCGGTGGTCGCCGTCGGTGTCCACGTTGATGCGGTAGACGGCGTCCGGGTGGAACGCCTGGCCGCCGGTGGGAGCGACCGGGTT
>NZ_JBIVSD010000041.1:0-2007 GCF_044756065.1 Kitasatospora sp. NPDC092039
TCGCCAATGGCCCCCAGCCTCCGGCCGGGAGGTGCCCCCACCGCAGTGGCTCCCTCCTCCGCCTTGCGATGCACGCACCCCAACGCCGCGCCCTGGTCCGACGCGAATTGTCAGACACGCCCTAACAGCCCCTCCGTCAGTCGTCCTGGAGGTCGGCGGCGGTGTGCAGGGTGGCGAACAGGGCCGACAGCCTGGCGTTCCAGTTGGCGTACGTCGCGACGTCGACGGCGTGCTTCTTGCCCAGGTCCCTGACCACCTTCTGGGCGCTCCTGAGCTCCTGGGCGGCGTCGTCCGGGTTGCCCTCGTTGACGCGGGCCGCGGCGGTGTCGAGGGTCTTCAGCAGGTCCGTCTGCTTGTCCCGCTCCTTGCCGACGTGGGCCTGGGCCACCGCCTGGCGGAAGGACTGGATCTGGAGCGCGGCGGGCTGGTTGCGCGGGACGGGCTGGGTCGACGCCGGGGCCGCCGACGGGGTGGTGGGCGCGGGGGAGGTCACCGCGGAGGACGCGGTGGCGGTCGGCGTCGGGGCGGTGGCGGCCGTGGAGGCCGGAGCGGTGGCCGCGGCCGGCTTCGCGGTGGCCGGCTTGGCGGCGGCCGCATGGCCGGCCGGTTCGTCGAAGGCGGTGAGGGCCAGCGCGGCGACGCCGGCCAGGCCCACCACGCCCAACGCCCCGAGCACCAGCGGCTTTCGGCGGCTCCGGGCGGGAGCCGGCGCGGACGCCGACGCGGGACCGGGAGCCGGCGCCGCGACGGGGACCGGCGCCATCACCGAGGTGGCGGCGGCCGGCGACTGGGGCGGCAGCACGGTGGTGTGCTGCTGGTTCGGCACCGGGACGTGGGGCACCGGCGGCAGCAGCTGGGTAGCCGCTCCGGCCGCGCTCGCGAGCAGTTCCGCCGTCGGGTCACCGACCATCAAGCCCGGTACGGTACGGAGGAGTTCGGCTCGGGCGGCGGTCGCGTCGGCCGGGCGGGCGGCCGGGTTCTTGGCCAGCAGCCGCAGCACCGCCGCGTCCAGCGCGGGCGGCAGGCCCGGGCGGTGGACGGACGGCGGCAACGGCTGCTCGCTGACGTGCTTGAAGGCGATCGCCACCGGGGCCTCGGCGGTGAACGGGGGCGCGCCGGTGAGCATCTCGGTCAGCACGCAGCCGACCGCGTACAGGTCCGTCCGCCCGTCCAGGGCCGAGGCGGTGGCCTGTTCGGGCGAGAGGTAGGCGGCCGTACCGAGCACGCTCGCGGTCTGGGTCAGGTTGCTGGAGGAGCCGGCCCGGGCGATGCCGAAGTCGACGACCTTCACCCCGCCGTCGTCGGTGATCATGATGTTCCCGGGCTTGATGTCCCGGTGCACCAGCCCGGCCGCGTGCGCGACCGACAGCGCCTCGCAGACCGCCGCCGCGATGCCGACGGCGCGCTCCACCGGCAGCGTCCGCTGCTCCGCCAGCAGTGCGGCCAGCGAACGGCCGCTGACCAGCTCCATGACGATGAACGGGGTGCCCTGGTCCACGCCCGAGTCGAAGACCATGACGATCCTCGGGTGCACCAGCATGGCCGCGTGCTGGGCCTCCCGGCTGAAGCGCTCGGCGAAGCGGGGGTCGTCGGCGAGGCCGCCGTTCAGGACCTTGACGGCCACCTGGCGTCCCAGCACCCGGTCCACCCCGCGCCAGACGGTGGCCATGCCGCCGACACCCAGCATGCCGACGAGTTCGTAACGCCCGTTCAGCGCCCGTCCGATCACCTGGAGCTCCCCTCACGTGCCCTGCCCGGGGTCCCGGGCCGCCTCGTGCACCTGTGCACGATAGCCGCACCGCCGAACGGGCCGACCGGGCCGACCGGGGCGAGGGCGCGAAGGGTGGCGGTCGGGGGACCGGGCAGCGGTCCCCCGGCCGCCGGCACGGGGGTGGGGGGCCCCCCGCCGGGGGGGGGGGGGGGGGGCCCGGGGGGGGGCCGGGGGGGGCGCGGGGGGGGGGGGGGGGGGGGGCCCGGCGCCGGCCGGGGGGGGCGGGGGGGGGGGCG
>NZ_JBIVSD010000041.1:2017-13553 GCF_044756065.1 Kitasatospora sp. NPDC092039
GCCCCCCCCCCCCCCCGGGGGGGGGGGGGGGGCCCCCCGGGGCGGGGGGGGGGGGGGCCCCCACGTTTCCGGGCCGGCCGGACCGGCGGGCGCGTCCGGGGTGCGCCCAGCGGTCCGGCCGGGGCCGGCCGGGTGGTCGGCGGGCACGGGGGAGCCGACCGGCCACCCGGGGTCTTCGGGTGGTACTGCTACCCGCTGGTGGTGCGGGTGGTGCTGGTACCGCGGGTGGTGCTGTTCCGGGTGGGCGCCGAGCCCGGGGGGAGTCGCTCGCCACCCACCCGGAGTTCTGGGGGTTACCTCGCGGCCGACTGTTCGTCGTCGGACCGGTCGGACTTGCTCGGGTGGACGTCCTGGGTGGCGGGGGCGGTCGGTACGGGCGCGACGGTCACGCCGGTCCTGCCGCCCGGCCTGGCACCGGTGCCGCCCGTGTCGTCGCCGTTGCCACCGCCGGTTCTGCTTCCGTTGCCGCCGCCGTTCCGGCCGCCGTCGGTGTTCCCCTTGCCGGCTCCGGCGTTCGCTCCGGAACCGGCACCGGTCCCGGGAGCGGTGCCGGTGCGGGCCGGGTCGCGGTCCGGGGAGGTGGCGCCCTGGTGGTCGCCGTCCCCGTCACCGATCGCGGCCGCGCAGTAGTCCGCCACCCGGTCCGCGCCGCCGGCCGCCGCGACCAGCGGGCCGTACAGCGCCTCGCCGGTCAGCCGGGCCGGGCGCTCGCCCTTGGCCGTACGGTCGGCGAAGCCGGTGCAGAGGCCGAGCAGCGCGGGCGGGACGGCCGACCGGCCACCGCGCCCCTCGGCCGACGGGGTGCCGGGCGTCGCGGGGTCGGACGGGACGACCGCCTGCGGTCCGGCGGAGGCGGTGCCGGACGGACGGGCGGAGCCGGACGCCACGGCACCGAACGGGGCCGCGCCGACGGACGAGCCGGCGGCCGCCGGGCCCGACGCGGAGCCGGTGGCCGCGCCCTGGCCCGAGAGCCTGCGCTCCGGCGCGGACGGACCGCCGCCCAGCGCGGACGGCAGGTTGCCGGTGCCGGCGGCGACGGCCACACCGCACAGCGCGGTGGTGCCGAGCACGACGGCGGTGGCCTTCGTGCTGAAGGCCCTGGCCAGCGCGGCGGTTGCCATCGGTCGTCTCCGGACGGGGGTCGGTGTCGGTTCGGGCGCGAGACTCGCCTTCCGGAACGCGGCCAGGGCGGCCTCCTCCCCGGCCAGTTCCTCGGCCGTCGCGGGGGCGGCGGCCGCGGCGAGCACCCGGGCGAGCTGCCCGGGACCGCCGTCCGGTCCGGTGAGCGAGGCGTCCTGCCCGGCCGACGGGCCGCCCACGGCACCGCCGAGCAGCTGCTCGGCGGCATCACGGTCGATCCGACGGGATCGGTTGGTGCTCATCTCATGTCCTTCAGCGTCGCGGCCCGGTGTTCTGTCACACCCTGCGGAGAACTTTTTTTCGCGGGTTTCCCCGCGGGTCGCCCGGCGGCCTCTCCCACGCTCACTCCGGCGGCGTCTCCGCAGGCACCGGGGCCCGGTCCGCCCCCGGTTCCGGCCGCCGCTGCGCCGCCCCGGGCGGCCGGGATGCCGACCCCGGACCCCAGCGGTTCGACCAGCTTGGCCAGCCGCCGCAACCCCCGGTGGGCGGCCATCCGGACGGTGCCGGCCCGCTTGCCGAGCACCCGGGCGGCGCTCTCCGCGTCCAGTTCCATGACCACCCGGAGCAGCACGGCCTCGGCCTGGTCGCGCGGCAGCCGGGAGATCAGGGCCAGCGCGTCCGCGGTGCCGACCGTGGTCAGCGCCGCCCGCGCGGTGTCGTCGCCCGCCGCCAGCTCGACCAGCTGCTCGAAGGGCAGGTCGGTGACCGGACGGCGGCGGCGGGCGCGCAGGTGGTCGAGGGCCCGGTGGCGGGCGATGGTGGCGGCCCAGCCGCGGAAGCCGTCCCCGTCGCCGGAGAAGCCGTGCAGGTCGCGGGCGATCTGCAGCCAGGTCTCGGAGGCAATGTCCTCGGCGTCCTGCACGTCCTCCGGCCGGCCCCCGACCAGGACCCGCAGGTAGCGCAGGAGGGCCGGCTGGACGGTCCGGAACAGCAGCCGGAACGCCTCCTCGTCCCCGCCCTGCGCGTTCCGGACCGCCTCGGTCAGGTCGGGGGGAACGGGGGCCGGGCCCGGTGGCGGGTCGGCGGGTGGTACTGGTCCGGACCGGCCGACGGGGCTGTCGGTGCCCGCTCCGGGGCGCTCTGCACTCTGCACCCCCCACATGATGCGCCATTCGGGCGACCACTTCGGCGCCGGCCGAAGGACCGGCCCGGCCGGGGCCAACGTCCCGGGGACTGCTGCCGTTCGCCCGCGGCCGGGAGGAGCCCGCCCCGCTTAGGTTGTCGGTAGGCGAAGCAGTCCGGCCGCCGCTGTGCGCCGGACGCCGGGTCCGCCGACGCACCCGGCCCGCCGCCGCGCTCCCGCCGCGACCGATGGCACACGCACGAACCGTGCGGACCCCGGGCGCACGACCCTGCCTGGTTTGAGCCGTCCCTCCGGGGACCAGCACCGACCGGGGGCCGTCGACGACGGGGGCCACCCCCGGCGGCCCGATCAGCGGGACGACCGGGCACCCACGACCGGCCGTACGACCGGCGCAACCGACACGACCGACCGGCACGCACGACCGGCACGCACGAACCCACACGACCGACCGGCAGGGAATGAGCACGATGACGACCGCCCACGAGCTCCACGCGGAGGGCCTGCGCGAGCACCTCGCGCCCGCGCTGCGCGCCCTGGGCCTCGCCGGGTGGCGCCGGACCTTCAGCCTGCCGGACGAGACCCACTGGCTGCTGCTCGGCGTGGTCGAGCGCCCCGCCGCCGACCGGGTGTCCTTCACCTTCGACCTCAGCGTGGTCCGCCGCACCGACTGGACCGTCATGGACCTCCCCGGCCACCGGCCCGATCCGCGCACCCGCTACGGCATCGAGACCTGGCGGGCCCGGATCGGCGAGGTGCTGCCGGTCGGGGAGGACGTCTGGTGGGAGGTGCTGCCCGGGCCGCGACGGTGGCTCCCGCTGGACGACGCCGTCGCCGCCGTCCGCCACTACGGCCTGCCGGAGCTGCGGCGCCGGGCCGGGGCGGACCGCGCCCCGACCGGGGAGACCTACCTCCTGCCCGCCGAACTGGAGGCGGTCAACGCCGCGCTGCTGACCGCCGCGGTGGCCCGGGTGCAGCGGGCCGAGCTGGCCGACAAGGCGCTGGTGCTGACCGGCGCCTGGATCCGGGGCGACCGCGTCGCCCGGACCGTCCTGGACGGCGTCGCCCGGGGCTTCCTGTCCGCCGGGGACGAGCGCTTCGGCACCGTCCGCTGCCTGGACACCCTGGGCCGCGAGCTGTGGGCCTTCCCCGGCGGGGAGTAGCCCGCCGCCGCTCCCCGCCGGGGGCAGGGAACCGCAGGTCGGAGCCGGTGTCACGGCGCGCACCATGACAACTGTCACGCGGATGAGGCAACGGACGGCACTGCTCTGACGGAGGGTCGGACGGAAAGACTGGAGGCACGACGCGGGCAGCGGCCCGCGGCCACCAGTCGGGGAGGAACCACCGTGAGCCAGACCGTCAGCGCCGCCGCCACCAGCACCGCCGCCACCAGCACCGCCGCCGCGGACGCCGCTCACGCCGGGGCGCCCGACCCGCTGGCCTCCGGGCTCCGCCCGCTCGCCCTCGACGTGGCCGCCCCGCTGGCCGGCTACTACCTGCTGCACTCCGCCTTCGGCCTGAGCGAGTTCGCCGCGCTGGCCTGGAGCAGCGCCTTCCCGGCCGCCCGGACCATCCTCGGCCTGCTGGGCGAGCGCAGGCTCAACCTGTGGGCCACCCTGATGCTGACCGTCAACCTGGCGGGCCTGGCGCTGACCTTCGTCACCGGCGACGCCCGGCTGATGATCGCCAAGGACGGCGGACTGAGCGGCACCGTGGCGCTGGCGATCCTGGTCTCCGGTCTGATCGGCCGGTCGGTGATGACCCCGATGCTGATGCCCTTCCTCACCAAGGGCCAGCGGGACCGCACCGCCGCCTGGCATCGCCTGGTCGAGGGCCGGGCGGCCGGCTCGCGGGCCTTCCGCCGCCACGAGCGCCTGTTCGCGGGCGTCTGGGGCACCGCCCTGCTGGCCGAGTGCGTGGCCCGGGTGGTCGGCGCCTTCACCCTGCCGGTGTCGACCATGGCCTGGCTGTCCACCGTCCTGCTGATCGGCGCGATCGTGGCCGGCTCGGTGTTCGGCCGGATCGCGGCCGACCCGATGGAGCGACTGGTCCGCGCCGAGGCCGAGGCCCCGACCGCCGCCTGACCACCCGGTCCGCCCCTCCCCGCCCCGACCACCGGTCCGCCCCTCCCCGCCCCAACCACCGGTCCGCCGCCACCATCCGGGCCGACACCCCCTGAACGGCCGGTTCCGATGGCTCGAACGGCGAGGAACCATCCGGATCTCCCGGGAGTCGTTACATAACGACGGGGTAACGGGACCCCTGACGAGGAAACGGGGAGCCCCATGAACCGGACGACGCACGCGCCGAGCAGGACCGAGGACCGCACGCTCGTCTGGGACGGCTGCCTGAACGTCCGCGACCTGGGCGGGCTGCCCACCACCTCCGGCCAGCCCACCGCCCGCGGCGCGATAGCCCGGGCGGACAACCTGGACCGCCTCACCGCCGAGGGCTGGGACGCCCTCCTCGACCACGGCGTCCGCACCGTGGTCGACCTGCGCAACGCCGAGGAGTACCGGCCGCTCCTCCCGCTCCCCGAGGACGTCGAGCTGCTCCGCGTCCCGCTGGACGAACTGGCCGGCCCCGACTGGTGGGAGGCCCACGGCCGACTGGACGGCACCCCGCTCGCGCTCCGCCCGTACCTGGACCACTGCCCGCACGCCGCCGCCGCGCTAATCTCCGCGATCGCCGGAGCCCACCCCGGCGGCGTGGTCGTGCACTGCGGCGCCGGCCGTGACCGCACCGGCCTGGCCGCCGTACTGCTGCTTGCCCTGGCCGGGGTCGAGCGGGCCTCGATCACCGAGGACTACCTGCTGAGCGGCCCCAACATCCGCCCCCTGTACGGGATGCTGGGCCTGCCGGACCCGTACCGCCGGATCGACGCGGTGCTCGCCGGGGCCGGGACCACCGCCGAGGCCGCCCTGGCCGCCGCGCTCGACGGGTTCGACCCGGTCGGCTACCTGCTCGCGGCGGGCGTCGCGCCCGAGTCGATCGCCGCCGTCCGGGAGCGGCTGCTGCCCGCCGGGTAGCACGGGCCGGCGAGTTCTCCGCGATCATCGTCAACTGATGGTTGACGACCTCCGGGTCGACAACCTACGGTTGACGCATGGAGAATCCCGTTGTTCCCAACACCACTCCGTTGCGCCTCGACGACCTGATCGCCGCGATCAAGAAGGTCCACGTCGACGCGCTCGACCAGCTCTCCGACGCGGTCATCGCCGCCGACCACCTCGGCGACCTCGCCGACCACCTCATCGGCCACTTCGTCGACCAGGCCCGCCGCTCCGGCGCGTCCTGGACCGACATCGGCCGCAGCATGGGCGTCAGCAAGCAGGCCGCCCAGAAGCGCTTCGTCCCCAAGGACCCGGGCACCCCGAACGACCTCGACGTCAGCCAGGGCTTCAGCCGGTTCACGCCCCGGGCCCGCAAAGTCGTGGTGGCCTCGCAGGAGGAGGCCCGCAAGGCGAACAACGCCGAGATCACCGCGGAGCACCTGCTGCTCGGCCTGCTCGCCGAGCCCGAGGGCATCGCGGTCAAGGCGCTCGCCGCCCAGGGCGTCACGCCGCAGGCCGTCCGCACGGCGGCCACCGCCGCGCTGCCGACCGCCGTCGAGCAGACGGTGCCCGCCCTGATCCCGTACGACGCCCAGGGCAAGAAGGTCGTGGAGCTGTCCTTCCGGGAGGCGCTCAAGCTCGGGCACAACTACGTCGGCACCGAGCACATCCTGCTCGCGCTGCTGGAGCTGGAGAACGGCCAGGGCGTGCTGGCCGGGCTGAACGTGGACAAGGCCGAGACGGAGACCTTCGTCGCCGAGACGATCGCCGCCATCATCGCCGCCCGGAACCCGGAGTCCGAGCCCCCGCAGTGAGGCCCGACGCCCTGCTCCGGAGAAAAACCCCGTCCGGAGCAGGGCACTTCGCCCGCGGCCGCCGTGCGGAACGCCCCGGCGCAGGGCGCGCCGGCACGGACCGCCTCCGCTCAGAACCCGGAGACGTGGGTGGTGACGATCCGGACCCGGCCGTCCCCGGTCGGGTCCAGCGCCTCCAGCGCCGCCCGCAGCCGGGCCGAACGGGCCGGGCCGAGCAGTTCCAGGGCGTCCTCGATCGACGCCCAGCGGTAGTCGTCCAGTTCACCGGCCGGGACGGTCACGGGGGTGCCGTCCGGGACGGTGCCGAAGTCGAACATGAAGTGCTGGGCGGGGTGGTCGAGTTCGGCCGAGGCGTGGGTCCAGGAGATGGCCAGCAGCGCGCCGGCCGCCTGGACGATGCCGGTCTCCTCCGTCAGCTCCCGCGCGGCGCACTCGACCGGGCCCTCCCCGAGGTCGATCGTGCCGCCCGGGAACTGCCAGTGCTCGCGGTACCCGGCCTTCACGATCAGGATCCGGCCCGACTCGTCCCGCAGCAGGCAGCCCGCCGCCGCGTAGATCCGGGGCAGGGAGGCCAGCCACTCCTCGCGGGACTTCAGGGGCTCGGCGGTCACGGTGCTCCTCCTGGGCAGGTGGGTTCGGTCGTCCCCACTCTGCCACCCGCTCAGCCACGTGCTCAGCCGCCCGCCCGGCCACCCGCTCAGCCGCCCGACCGATGAGTCGGAGCCGCCCCGGCGGTCCTATCGGTATGGACACCGTGGAGACCACACCGGGCGGCCCCGCACTGACCTGCGACCTGGGCGCGCTCACCGCCCCCGACCTGGCCGTCGTCGACGCGCTCGCCCGGCTGCGGCTGGCCGCCGCCCGGCAGGGGGTCGCCGTGGTGCTGCTGAACGCCGGCGGTCCGCTGCGCGAACTGCTGGCGTTCAGCGGCCTCTCAGCGCTGCTGCCGGGCGCGGCCGACCCGCTGGACCTCGCCGAGCTACTCTTCGGACCCGGCCCCGGCCGCCAGCCGGGGCGGGAGGCCGAAGAGCGGGAAGAGCACGTCGGTGTCCAGGAAGTTGGTGAAGCCGGTGAACCGGCCCCCTGACACCTCCGGGACGATCAGCGCCCACGGCTCGTGCCCGCCGGCCGGGCTCGGCCGGTACTGCCCGAAGGCCGGGCCGCCGTTGGCCGTCACCGGAAGCAGCCGGGACCCGCGGCAGCCGTGCCCGGGGCCCAGCATCCACGCGCGGATCTCGTCCCGCCCGCGCAGCCACATCGCGAACGGCGGCATGTTGAGCGTGACGTCCTCGTGCAGCAGCGCGGCGAGGCCCGCCATGTCGTACGCCTCGAAGGCGCGGACGTAGCGGTCCAGCAGCGCGCGGTGGTCCTCGTCCAGTTCGGGGGCCGGCCCGGCGTCCGGGGCGTCGGCGGCGAGCACCGCCCGGGCACGCTGGAGCGCGCTGTTGACCGAGGCCACCGTGGCGCCGAGCAGTTCGGCCACCTCGGCGGCCTTCCAGCCGAGCACCTCACGCAGGATCAGCACCGCCCGCTGCCGGGGGGCGAGGCGCTGGAGCACGGCGACGAACGCCAGCTTCACCGACTCGCGCTGCGCGGCCACCTCGGCCGGGTCCGCCGTCTCGGGCAGCACCCGGCCGTCCGGCGCCGGGCCGATCCACGTCACCTCCGGCAGCTGGGTGTCGTACGCGGCGGCCACCGTCACCGGGCCCGCCAGGTCCATCGGCCGGGCCCGGCCGTTGCGGCCGTTCAGCGCGTCCAGGCAGACGTTGGTGGCAATCCGGTACAGCCAGGAGCGCAGCGCGGCCCGCCCCTCGAAGCCCTTGTGCCCGCGCCAGGCGCGGACCATCGTCTCCTGCACCGCGTCCTCGGCCTCGAAGACCGAGCCGAGCATGCGGTAGCAGTACCCCGTCAACTCGGTGCGATACCGCTCCAGCTGGAGCTCGACCGGCTCCTCCGTGATCACGTCGGCCATGCTGCGCCCGCCCCCGTCGTCCTGCCGAATGCCCTGGTGAACGGCACGAACCTAGCGCACGCCACTGACAGCCGCCCGGGGGCGATCGGCTCAGTGCTGTCCGTACACCTGGCCCGAGCCGAAGGCGTCGGTCACCAGCTTCCACAGGGTGGGGAACTCCTCGCCGGTGATGCCGGTCGGGTTGAGCCCCACGACCGCGCTGCGGGAGAAGTCCCGGGTGGCGAAGACGCCGGTGGTGTAGCCGGGCCGGGAGCCGTTCTTGCCCCACACCTCGGTGCCGTTCGGCAGCACGGTGCGCAGCAGGCCTGCGGTGCTGTAGCAGGCGTGCCCGGCGGTCGGGCCGATCTCGCAGTTCTTGTTGTGGTCGTTCGGCAGGTCCGGGACGGCGAACACCTCGGCCTGCTGGGCGGGCGGCAGCAGCCGGCCGCGGTAGAGCGCGCCGAAGAAGCGCTCCAGGTCGGCGGCGGAGGAGACCATGCCGCCCTCGCCCCACGGGTACGGGCTCTGCTCGGTGACGTCCACCCGGGCGGTGCTGCCGTCGGCGTTCCGGACGTCCACGTAGCCGGCGGCGTGCGGGCCGCGGATGGTCAGGTCGTCGGCGGCCGGGACGTAGGTGGCGCGCAGGCCCAGCGGGCCGGTGATGCGCCGCCGCACCTGGTCGGCGTAGTCGTCGCCGGTGACCGCCTCGATCACCAGCGCGGCGACGAAGTAGTTGTTGCCGTTGTACTGCTGTGCCGTGCCGGGCGCGAAGTTCTTCGGCTGGGTGAGCATGTCCGCCACCACCTGCCGGGGGCTGAAGTACGTCGCCCGGTGCGCGGCGAACCACGCCGTGCTGCCGTCCCCCGAGGTCATCCCGCCGCCCCCGGGCAGGCCGCTGGTGTGGTTGAGCAACTGCCGCACGGTGACCGGCGGGTAGCCGGCCGGCAGCAGTCCTGGCAGGTACTGCTGGACGGTGCCGTCCAGGTCGACCCGGCCCTCGGCGGCGAGCTGGAGCAGCACGGTGGCGGTGAACACCTTGGTGACGCTGCCGATCCGGAACCGGGCGTTGGCCGGCACGTCCTCCCCCGAGGTGCCGCGCCACCGGGCGGCCGGGCCGTCGACCCGGACCAGCGCGCCGGTGATGTCGGCGGGCAGGGAGCGGAGGATCTCGGCGAGCGCTTCCCGGTCCAGCGGGCCGGGTCGGGTGGTGACGGGCGCGGCGGACGCGGCGGGGTCGGCGGGCGCGGTGGGCGCGGCGGGATCGGCGGACGCGGCGGACGCGGCGGGATCGGTCGAGAGGGTCACGGCGGCGGCCGGGGAGGCTCCTGCGGCCAGGGCCGGGGTCGCGACACCGACCGTGGCGGCGGCGAGCAGTGCGCCGGCCGCCGCGAGGGCGGGCCAACGACCGCTGCGGATACGGGTGTTCATGCGGAGTCCCTCCAACATCGGCCCGACCGGCGGCAGTGGGGACGCCCCGGTGGGCGGCCCGCCGGGTCGGCGGCTCTGACAGGAGAGAGTCTTCGGGGCCGGCCGCGCAACGGCATCCGGGAGCGCCCCCGAACCGCCCCGGAGAACGGCCCTGACCGCACGTCAGGGGCGGGCGGCCGCGATCCGGCCGCCCGCCCCGCGCGCCGCGGCTCAGTGGGCGGAGTGCTTCTCCGCACCGCGGTGCCGGTGCCCCTTGAGCTCGGCGTGCATCGCCGGGGCCGCGTGCATCGTGGTGCCCGGCGCGTTCCGTCCGCCGTGCCGGAAGGCCTCCCCGGTGCCGTACCCGGCGGAGGCGTTGGACATCGCACGGGCGCTCGGCATCGGCGCGAGCCGGGTGGGCGGGCTCGCCATGCCCCGGCGCTCGAGCAGTTCCTGGGTGCCCTGGCGGAGCTTGGCGGTGCTGCCGGGCGTTCGCTTGGTCATCGTCGGCCTCCCTTCGTCGGCCGCCGGCCGGACGGATGCCGACCGGAGGGGCCGCACGGGCGTTATGTCCGGATTTTATCCGGGCTGCGGGTCCGCGCCACCGCGGGAGGGCAACCCGCACGGGGGTGGGGGCAGCGCGGAAGGCCTACGCGGGTCGGCTGCGCAGGGCGCGTCCGCGGTCGCCTCCGCAGGTGGCCTCCGCAGGTGGCCTTCCCGGGTGACCGCCTCAGCCCATGACCTCGTGGACGAAGCACCAGCGCCAGTCCTCCCCCGGCTCGTACGAGCGGATCACCGGGTGGGAGGTGTTGTGGAAGTGCGCGGTGGCGTGCCGCTGCGGGGAGAAGTCGCAGCAGCCGATGTGGCCGCAGTCCAGGCAGATCCGCAGGTGCACCCAGTCCCGGCGGCCCTGCGCCAGGCAGTCGGCGCAGCCGTCGGCGGGCGGCCGGGGCTCGATCTCCTGAGGAGCCAGAGCGAGGTCTTCGCAGGCGCTCATGACTGAAAGGCTATGCCGCCCCGGCGCGGGGCGCCCGCTCAGGACGCTTCCGCCCCCTCGGCGGACGCCGCCCCTCCGGCCGCCACCCCGCCCGCCGCCGCTCCGCCCGCCGCCGCCTCCTGCGCCACCGGCCCCGGCGCCGTCCAACTCGCCAGCAGCGCCAGCTTCTGGGCGGTGGGCGAACCCACCGGGGCGGTGTAGACGACCAGCAGCTGGTCCGGCGAGCCGTTGACACCCAGCGTCTCGTAGCCGAAGTCGAGTTCGCCGACCAGCGGGTGGTTCACCAGCTTGACCCCGTAGGTCTTCTCCCGCACCAGGTGGTCCGCCCAGAGCCGGCCGAACTCCACGCTGCGCAGCGACAGTTCGCCCACCAGAGCGCCCAGCGCGGGATCCTCCGGGTGCAGCCCGGCGTCCCGGCGCAGGAAGGACACGGTCTCGGCGGCGACCGCGTCCCACTGCCGGTAGTACTCCCGGGCGGACGGGTCGAGGAAGGCGTGCCGGGCCTGGTTGGGCAGGCCGTCCGGACCGGCGTCGGAACGCGTGGAGAAACCGTTCACCGCGTCGCCCAGCGCGTTCCAGGCGAGCACGTCCATCCTGCGGCCGAGCACGAAGGCCGGCACCTCGGTCATCAGGTCCAGCAGCAGCCGCGTCCCCGGGCGGACCGGCTGCCGCCCCCGTCCCCTGGTGGTGGAGCCCGCCGGGGCCGCCGGGGCCTTGGGCGGACGGACCAGCGAGCGCAGGTACGCGGCCTCCACGCCGTCGAGCCGCAGCACCCGGGCCACCGCCTCCAGCACGGCGTCCGAGGCGCTGCCGCCCCGGCCCTGCTCCAGCCGGACGTAGTAGTCGACGCTGACGCCCGCGAGCTGCGCCACCTCCTCCCGGCGCAGCCCCTGCACCCGGCGGCGGCCGTGCGAGGGCAGGCCCACCTCCTCCGGCAGGATCCGGGCCCGGCGCGAACGGAGGAAGTCCCCCAGGGTGTTCTCCATGCCCGGCAGGTTAGGCCGTGTCTCGTAATTGATCTTGTGCCGGGTCATTGTTCCTCGGCTCGTAGCCACAGGATCAGCGAGGCGAGGACGACGCCGGCTCGGTAGC
>NZ_JBIVSD010000042.1:0-13078 GCF_044756065.1 Kitasatospora sp. NPDC092039
GTCCCGCACAGCGCGCAAGCTGCGGTTCAAGCCGAGTTGCATGCCTTCGTAGGGCCGCCGCCCGGCCGCCGCCCGTCCGTCGTCCCGTTCCGTCCGGCTGCCGCGGCCGTCCCGCCCGTCCTGGCCGCCGCTTCCCGCTCCCGCCGCTCGGCCGCCGGCCGCTCTGTCCGGCCGCTGTCTCGGCCAGCAGGAGGAGATCGAGGCGCTGGGGGCCGGACTTCGACGACTGGGGCTGGTACCTCTACGACCCGCAGGCCGTCCGGCAGGTCCCGGAGCCGGCTCCGGGACAGGGTCCTGCGGGCTGGTGACGGCCGACAGCGCGGGCGCGGCCGGGGCCTGGCCCCTGGAGGCCTTCGTCGACCTGGCCGCCGCACCTGGCGAGCCCCAGGAGATCTGGGTGACGGTCGGCACCCTGCACGGCATCAAACAGCGGACCGTCACGCCTGAACTGCGCGGCGTGAGCAGCCACCAGGAGGGCCGGTATCCCTGGCAGCCCCGGGTGCACGCCTGCCAGGATCCAGCGCATGCGAATCCGACCCGGCTACACCCTCGACATCGCGCAGGCCGACCTCGCCTTCGCCCTGCAAAAGTGGCAGAACCTCTACAACGACCAGCAGCGCCTGATCGACCGGTACCTTCAGACGGTTACCGACACCCACGACCGCCTCGCTCAGGCCATCGCCGAGCCGAGTCTTGGGGACGGGCTGTTCGCCGGCCACTACTGGCAGCTCGTCGAAACCGGGCGCTCGCCCGACCTCCACGGCACCTTGGTGCTGGAGGTCAAGCGGCAGATCGCCACCATCGAGGACGCACAGCGGCAGCTGGAGGCCCTGCGGTCCTACGTCGAGCGGCCGGGCGTGCCGATCGTCTACGACACCAACATGCTCAACCACTGGCAGCAGCCGGAGAACATCGACTGGAAGGCCCTGCTCGTCGAGGAGGGGCTGGACGGCAAGCGCGTCCGCCTGCTCGTCCCCCTGGTGGTGGTCGACGAGTTGGACCGGCAGAAGTACGGGGACGGCGCCTTGGCCCGCAAGGCCGCCACCGCGATCCGCTACCTGGAGCGCAAGTTCGAAGGCGCCGCCCCCGGGGAAGCGGTGAAGCTGCGAGAGGGCGTCACCCTGGAGGTCCGCCTCGACCCGCCAGGCCATCGTCGCATCGAACCAGACCTGGAGATCCTCCGCTGCGCGGCCGACTTCACCGGACTCGTCCCGGGCGCTGGCACCCGGGTCCTGACCGACGACTACGGCATGCGGCTGCGAGCCCACAGCATGGGCCTGGCGACGCTGCGCCTTCCCGGTACCTACCGCAAGAGCGGCACCGGAACGGACGAGGCAGTCCAAGAAGTGCCGGCCCCGGTGTAGGCGTCTCGGGGGGGGGGCTCCGGCCAGTCCGGTCGGAGCCCCCCGCCCGGCCGCAGCGCCAGAGACAGGGCGGATTCCTCCGGCGCCCACCGGGGTCGCTGACGTCGATGCCCGGCCGCTCGCATGCGGTGGCATGTCAGTGCAGCACGGCTGTCTCCGGATCCAGGTGAACCACGCCGTCGAGTAGCACCAAGTGAGCCGCCCCGGGGTGGTGATCTCGCCCATCCACGTCGCTGCCTCCTCTACGCGCTCGACCGCACCGACAGCGCCATGCGCGACGGTGGACGCCGGCCTTGGGGGCGCGACATCACCGAGGCTCTGAGGCCAACAGCCACAAGAATCCCTCGATTCAACCGCGCCCCGGCCACTACAGTCGTGGCATGCCGGCGCATCCCAAGAAGCACCACTTCGTTCCGCAGTTCATACTGGAGCGATTTGCTGGTCCGGACGGCAAGCTCGTTGTTCATCAGTACATGAATGAGCGCCAGTTCACCTCTGCTGTTGTGAACGTTGGGCATCGCAACTACGGGCACTCGCTGTACTGGCCGAACAGAGAGCCCGATCACTCGTCGATGGAGGCAGCAATGGCATCCATCGAAGAAGAGGCCGCCGCCGCAGTCAAAGAACTTGCGCGCGGCCGTCAGCGCGAGGTGCCCCACGACATCAGGCGCCCCGTCGCGTGGTTGTTGGCCCTGCAGTACCAGCGCAGCCGCTTCCTGATGCATCTGTTGTCCGAGCGCGTCAGATCCAAGGACAGCGACCTGTCCGCCAACGAGATCCAGACCGGCCTTCTGACGCTCATACTGGCGTATGTCATCCATCCATGGTGCCTACGCGACGACGATGACGCCCCCTTCAAGGATCGTTGGAACTCCTTGGTTGCCGTGCTCCTCGCAGGCGCGGACGTGCATTGGTCGTGCTACCGCCCGAGAAACGGTGGCCTCCTGGTCGGCGACAACCTGCTCTGCTTCTCCGGCATCGTCGGCGAGCCGCCGCCCCATATCCCACCGAAGCTCTTCGACCATGGTGTGCAGGTGGGACTGCACAACTTCCGGCGCGCGACGGTGCCGCTCGGTGACGACCTCGCCCTCATCATTTCTCGGGACGCTGGGGACTGCGTCCAGCTGGACGCCGCGGCCATCAACCGCTTCACGGTGTTCAACAGCCGGGAGTTCATCGCTCATGCTCCCAACTGGCCCGATCGGCATCCCGACCTCGCACACGACCTGCAGACATCGCTTCGCACTCAGCGCCTGGTCGCCCCGGCATTTCTCCAGAACTACGGCTCCAACGGTCGATAGCAGGAAGCCGTGCGGTGATGAGGTTTGAGGGGGGTGTAGTTGAGGTGTGGTGTGGTGTGTGGGCTGGGGTTTTGTGGGTTGGGTGAGAACGGGTGTGTGGGGGTGGGTGGGCTTGGGTGGTGGTGTGTGGGCTGGGGGTATCGCGGGTTTTGTGAGTGTGGTGGCCGGTGTTGATGGGCGTGGAGTGTCGTAATGGCTGCTTCCACGTTTTGGCTGGTCAGGGCTGTTTCACCTGGTCAGGTGGGGTGTCGTGGGGGCTGTCCGGGTGCTCGTTGGCGGGCTGTTCTCATTGATCTTGGGATTTTCTCGGCTCATGTCGGGTGCGGGCCGGGCTGGCCCCGGCTGTCCGGGGCGGTGTTCTCACTGTTGTTGAGGGTTTCTCAGCCGGTCTCGGTGGCCGGTGTTCCTGTCTTTACCGGGCCTGCCTGCGGGGCCGGGTTGTGGGGTGGCTTTCGGCTTGGTGGTCCAGGCGCACACCGTCGAGGGTGGTTTTGGTGATGCGTTTCGGTGCCGTCGAGGATCGCGGCCAGGGCGGCTTCGCGGATGAGGCGGGCGAGGCTGCCGATACGCCCGGCGGTGCGCTGGTGGAGGTAGGGGGCGTGGCGGGGCAGGGTGCCGGCCCGGTGCCGTTTGAGGTCGAGGGCTGCTTCGAGGTCGGTGACGAGGTCGGTGAACGGGCGGCGGGTGCCGAGGCGGGCGGGTAAGGCGCCGGTTTCGACGAGGCTGGCGCGGGCGGCGAGTTGCGCGCCTGGGTCATCATCCCGGTCTACCTGCCGACCCCGGAGGTCGGCGACGACACCGCCACCGCGGACCCGTCCGAGGTCCACGACGCCGGCGAGGCCGTGAAGGCCGAGGCCGACGCCGAGATCGAGGCCAGCTCGTTCCGCACGATCTGGCGGGTTCTGCGCGCCCTGGCGGCGCACGACGCCCGGGTGGTCGGCCGGATCACCGAGCTGCGCGCCTCCCGAGCCCAGGGCACCGCGCACACCACCGCGGCCCAGCCGGCCGAGGGCGAGGCGGCCGAGGCCGGGGAGGGCGAGCAGCAGCCGGCTCCGGTGGAGTCGCCGATCGAGTGGCTGCGGATCAACGCGAAGCAGCACGCGGCGAGGATCCTGCAGACGGTGAAGCTGCGGGCTTTCAACCCGCGCGCGGTCGAGTGGCAGCGGATGCACGCGGTCGCCGCCGTGTTCCACCTGCAGCACGGCCACCTCGACCCCACCGACAAGGCGAAGCACGGCGAACTGATCTCCTGGCTCACCCGCCAGCGCCACCTCTACGGCCAGGGCCTGCTGGATGCGGCCCGGGTCTCGGAGCTGGACGCGCTCGGATGATCTGGTCGAAGAACGCCAATGCCTGGGAGCGCGGCTTCGCGTATGCCGCCGCGTTCCACCACCAGCACGGCCACCTGGCGATCCCGGCGACCGCGAAGCTGGACGACTACGCGGCGGGCGCGTGGATGCGCCGCCAGCGCAAGGCCGCGGGCCTCACCGCCGAGCAGGTCGCGAAGCTGGACGCGCTGGACGAGCTGTGGCGCCTGGAGCCGGACTGGAACCGCTCGTATCGCCGCCTGCTCGCCTACCTCGCCGCCGGCGGAACCCTCGACGGCCCGGCCAACCGCACCGGCCTTGGCGACGACCCGACGTTCCGCCCCGGCACCTGGCTGCGCAAGCAGGCGGGGGCCCGCGCCGAGGAGAAGCTGACGGTCCAACAGGCCGCCCTCCTAGACGCTCTGCCCACCGCCATCGCCGAGCAGCAGGACCAGGGTGCGGGCACACCTGGGGCCTGATTGCGCCGCTGAGCTGGCGGTGTGCGTAACGGGCTGAATCTCTGTTACAAATGTTGCTGCTGGCGATAGTTCGCCGGGAACCTCTTGGGCGCCGCCGTGTGAATCGTGTTCACGTGGTGACGAGTACCGCACGGCCTTGCCGTGGCTGCCGAACCCTTGGGCTGGGCCCGCGCGCGCTCCGGCTGACCGGCCCGATCCCGGGACCGCGATGTTGGGAACGCCCACGGCACACCGCTGCCGGTGCGTTGATCGCACGCCTCGCTGGCGTGCTCGACCCGCACGCCCGAAACCGGGAAGCCAACGGTGAACCAGAACCCCACGTCCGATGATGCTGTCGCCGACGCCGCCGAACTGCTCCTCCGCGCCGCCCAAATCGCGCCCCTGTCGTGGGCGCAGTACAAGGCCCTGCGCGAGGCCCTGATCACTGCCGGGTTCCCCCCGGAGGTGGCCTCCACCACCCCGCTGCTGGCCGCGAACCCCCAGCACATGCTGGAGCAGCTCAAGCGGCGCCGCCTCGAGCTGCTGGCGCCCGGCGTCATCGCCGAGGCCATCTACACCGACGTCCTGGTGGCGGGCCTCGTGCGGGCCCCCGAGAACCTCCGCATGGACGAGCAGCGATGGGCCGGCGGATTCAGGATGCCCCGCTACACCCAGCACACCGAGGGCCGCACCGCCGCGTGCATGCTCGACCTGGACGACCCCCGGCTCGGCCTGGACAAGGAGTCGGCCCCGACCTTCTTCTTCAACCAGCTCGAGCTGATCAACACCGAGGTCGAGCTCAAGAACAAGTACAAGAAGGACATCCTCGACCACGGCATCCGCGTCGGCGGCACGCTGTTCGCCTTCCTGCTGAAGTTCCCCGGCCGCGTGCCGATCGCCGGCCTGGAGACCGGCGACTGCTACGGACGCACGTACTTCATCCAGGAGAAGGAGGGCATGACCACGGAGAAGGTCCTCGCCGCCCTGGAGCAGGTCCCCGCCAACTCCGCCGAGCTGCGCAACCACCCCCTCCAGCGGCACCGCGCCAACCTCCTCGCCATCGCCGGCAAGATCACCGCTCCCACGCCCGCACCGATCACCCAGCGCGAACGGGACACGCTCGTGCGCGCGGTCATGCCCAGCACCAAGATCGTCCTCAACGTCAGGGACGTCACCCTCGTCGAGGCCCGGCGCCGCATCGTCGCGCAGCACCACATCGAGCAGCCCACCCCGTTCAGCTCCGACACCGCCTGGCAGATCCGCGCCGCGGCCGCCCTCGACAGCCTCCAGGCCAAGGGACACCTGAAGACCCACCCCGGAACGGACGCCGCCGAGACCCGGCGCTGGTTCGACGCCCCCACCGAGATCCCCGCCCACACCGCGTACCGCGACGACATCGCTGCCCTCGCCGCCGCCACCCTCCTCCTGGACCCGGACAGCCCCGGCGACCGGGTCATCACCGCCGCGCTGCGCACCCGCGGCGTGATCGGACGCGACCGGACCCGGGCCCGCAGCTTCCTGGCCGCCGCGGTCATCGCCCGCGCGGTCCCCGGTCACGCCGGCCGCCAGTCCGCCCTGGAGCGGGCCCTGACCACCAAGGGCCTGCGCGGCATGGGAGTCGACACCAGGCCCGTCGACAAGATCCTCATCGACGCCAGGGAGGAGCTCGCCGAGGCCAGGCGTCAGAAGTCCCGGGGCAACCCGGACATCCCTCTGATGGGCCCCGCCACCCAGCAGATCGCGCTGCGCGGGGCGTACTACCTCACCTGCGGCACCGGTGACACCGTCCTGCTGGAGCGCAGCGAGCTGAACGCGAAGAAGGGCGAAGCCCAGGAGCCCGGCCAGCTGCTGGCCTCCCTCTCCACCACCCAGCAGGGCCTGGAGCAGCTCGCCCAGGCCGTCTTCGACGGGCGCCGCGGCCACCCCGTGCGGCGTCTGGAGAAGGACGAGAGCGCCGGCGACCGGGACACGCCTCCGCAGCCCGAGGAGACGATGACCGCCACGGCCCTCCGGGCACTCGCGCTCACCCCCGACGACCCGATCGCGGACGCGACCGCGTCCGCGAAGCTCGCCATGGACGGCGACAACCTGCGCTACGAGGTAGCTGCCGTCTCCGCCCGCCTGGAGAAGATGATGGGGCGCCGCGACGACGGCGCGGCGGCCACCGTCATCCAGCAGCGGGGCTGGAAGGACCCGCACGGCACGAGCGTGGGCGAGCTGGAGGCCGCCGTCAAGCTCCTGCGCAACTGGGAGATGCGCCACGAGATCTTCGGTGAGGCCTCCAGCCCCGACCTCTCCTACGGCGAGGCCGACACCGACGGAGCCGACCTGTGAGCGACTCGGCCGGTCGTCGGCCGGTCGAGCTCACCCTCGACATCGCCGACCACCTGGATGCGCTGATGCACCTGGAGTCTGCCGCCAGCGGTATCGTGCGCGGCATCACCAGGCCGCTCATCGTGCCGATCGCCGAGGTGACGCGCAACGGACGCTGGTCGAACGTTCGTACGGGCGTCTACCTGCCCTGCACCGCCGAGCGTGTGGTCCGGTACGTCGGTAGCGTCCACCGTACGGGACCGGCCATCGCTGCCCGGCTCCGCGAGCATTTCGGGGAGCATCCCGAGCGGGAAACGACGTGGACCCACCTGGCGCTGATCACCATGCCGACCTCGACCACCCCAGCGGCGCTGCGCCGTTGCGAGGGGCGTGCGGGGCGGGCCCTTGACCCGCTGGACAACGTCAGGTTGCCGGCCGTACCCGGCCAACCAGCGTGGATCCCGCGGCCGAGAGCAGCCTGACCTCGTAGATCTCGGTGCCCCGGACTTCTGGACTTCAGGAGTCCGGGGCACCGTTTTGCTTCGAGGAGCCCCCGGCCCCGCTCCGGTTCGCCCCGTCGTCCCGGCCTACCCCGCTCGGTCGGCCAGCCCTGTTCTGTCCGGGGTAGTGCCGGCCCGGGTGGCCCCGTACCGGGTGTCTGTCGGTCGGGGCGCTGGGGGCGTGTGACGAGCTGCTTGTCACGGAACCTGCCCTGCCCCGTTCTGCCCCGGCTGTCCTGACCCGTCCGGTCCGGCTCCGCCATCGCCCGGTCTCGCCCCGGTCGGGTGCAGGCTTCCCGGTTCCGGCTCGGTCCGGTGTGTGACCTCACGGCGGTTTGGGGGCCGTTATTGCTTTCCGGTGGACCAATCAGGATGGGTGGTCGGGCGTCGTTCGGGTGGTGCTCAGGGTGGGCGGTTTCCGGTGACGGGGGGTGGTCGGCTCTCCCGGCCGGGCGGGGCCCGACGGGAGCTCCTCTACACCGAGGGCCTGGTGCTCGGCTACGGTCTGGGCGTGCCGGACGGTGAGGGTGAGCTGCTCGCCGTCCATCTTCTCCAGGCGGACGGGTACCTCGGCGGGTAGCGCCGGGTCGAGCGTCTCCAGCAGTTCCCGGACCTGCGCCGGAAGCGGGCGGCCGCAGCGGGGCCCGACACACACACGCTCCGACGGCTGGTGATGATCCGTCACGATCCCATCGCGACGGAACCAGGCGGCGGCCACAAGTCTCCCCACCGCGCGCTGGCGGCCGGATGCGGTGAAAAAGATGGGAGGTCGGGACGGCGGGCGGTACGGTGCGGGGTATGACTGAGCTGTGGACGTCGGCCTTGTCGCTTTCGACTTTCTCCCCGCGTAATCCCGACGGCTCGCTTCCGGAGCCCGCGGACCGCCGGGAGGGGATCGTCCGGGTCGCCGGTTCCTGGCAGAAGCGAAGCGCACGGGGTGACATGGTCGGGTTCGTTTCGCTCGCCAGCCTGCGGGGGTCGACCGCCGCGGAGCGCGCCGACGCGGTGAACCGGGTGGTGGAGCTGCACGGTCTGATGGGCAGCATCGGGGAGCAGTTGGTGCTGGCGTACGCGGCGGAGCAGGACGCTCAGCGCTGGTTGGCCCTTCCGGTGGAGGAGCCCGAGGTCCCGTGGGTCGGGAGGCATCACCGGATGGCCGTCCGAGGCCTGTGCGAGGCGTGCGCGCACTTCCTCCTGGCGGCCGCCCACGCCCTGGCGAACACCGTCCTCAGGGTCCTGCTACTGGACCCTGAGGCAGCGGCCGTGGTCAACGCCTCGGGGTGGGGGAAGCGCGGCAAGGGCTTTCCGCCGGGTGAGCACGAGAACAAGGATGCCTGGCTCACCTTCGCGCCCGGCGGCAAGTTCTGGTCGGTGACGCTGGTCGCGGCAGCCGCCCACTCCACGCAACTGACCGCCCTCGTCCAGTGCCTGACCGATCTGCAGAGCGACTCCCGTTTCAAGGCGCTGGAGCAGAGCCGGGGCGGGTACTACCACCGGCATCGCCCTCAGTCCCTGAGCCACACCTCGCCGCGCACCGGGATCGCCACCATAGGGGATGGCGTGGTGACACTGGACCTCGGCGGCGCAGACGATCACGTGGTGAACACGGACGCTGAGAACGACGAGGGACACCACCATCGCGTCGTCTCGGACGCCCTCGTGATGCTCGCCGACGCGATGGACGCCATGGACCCGCTGATCGCTGACGCGGCTCGCTCCTGCCACGTCACCTGGTGAACTCATCAGCAGTACCGGGCCGACCCGGCGTTGGGACGCACCGGCCAGCCAGGACCGGAGCCCGCGGCAGCTGTCCGGGCGTGATGATCCGTCACCAGCGAGTGCCCCACACTCGCCCGCCTCCTGCCGGCTCCGCTGCTGTCGGCCCCAGCCGAGGAAAAACTGTGGGAGTGGGAGGACGGGCCGCCTACGCTGGGCGATGTGTCTGATCCGAAGCTCCACCACTACGTACCGCAGGCATACCTGGCACGATTCGGACGCGACGGCAAGGTCAAGGTCAGGCGCCGGTACCCGCCCAAGACTCACATCACCAACGTCAAGAACATCGCAGCCGAGACCGGCTTCTACACGGTCACCGACGAGAACGGCAGGCCCTCCGCGGTCATCGAGCACGAGCTCAGCCGCCTGGAGACCCAGAGCATCGAAGTCCTGCGCCGACTGGACAAGGCGGGCACACCCCCGGCCGTCGGCAGCGACGACCGAGAACTGTTGTGCCTCTACCTGGCCGTTCAGATGACCCGCACCCCGCGAAAGCGGACGGGATCGCTCTTCGGGCGCAAGGTCACCGCCTACGCGAACGGGCGGGAGGTCGACCTGTCCCTGATAACCGAGTACCTCACACGCATCCATCTTGGTCACCCCCCGCGGGCAGCCGAGGCCCAGGGGGCCTTGGACTACTACCACGGCATGCGGAGTATGAACGGCGGCAGCGACCCCACGCGCGACGAAGCGGTCATGCTCCCGTTCAGCTCGGTCGACGTGTGCATTCCGTACTTCCGGGCTCAGCACTGGCGACTCGAGATCAGCCGCAAACCGGCCTTCCTCACCTCCGACGCGCCTCTTGTCCTCTGGCGACCAGAAACCCCGGACGATGCCTACCGGGGGTTCGGCCTGGAAGGTGCCCACGAGATCCGGTTCCCCGTCAGTCCCACCACCCAGTTGGTGCTCGTCCCAGGCCGACCCGGAGCATCCACGGAAGAAATCAAGATCAGCCGAGTGATCAGCTGCAACCAGGACCTCGCGGACAGCTGCGAGCAGATCGTCGTCGGCCACCCGGAGCGCCACGCCGCACTCGACAGGGTCCAGCTGAGCAGACGCGGGCCCACGCTGCGCTTCAACACCGCTCCCGGCATTCAGAAGAACCCGGATGGCACAGAAGAACCTATCGGTGACATCCTCCACATGTACACGACCCGACGCTGAGACTTGCCCAGGCTCTAGGCCGGCCAGCGCCCCTGGCCCGTTGGAGCTCAGCCCGCTGCCCGCCGCCAGCCCCCTGCCGCTCGGACAGGCCGCCGTGCTGATGCCGGGTGGCCGGCCACCGAGCGGGGGCGGGTGGGGCTGCTTCGTCGGGTGATATCAGCCCCGGAGGCCGTAGGCCACCACCACCCAGCCCCGGCCCCGGCCCCGGTACCACCGCCCGGAGCACAGGCACCCGGGCCCGTCACCAGCCCCCTGCCGGGCCGTCAGGCCTCCGGTCCCGGTCCGGCCGCCAGGCCTGCACCCCTTCGCGGCCGCAGGCCGCCCGTGCGAGGACCAGGAGGGTCGGGTGATGGTGCCCGGCTGCGCCCAGCCCCGCCCCTTGCCGCTCCCCCGCCTGGCCCTCATGCGACCTTTGGTGCCCTGGGTGCCATAAATGGCCGCAGATCCAGATTGGTCCAACCACATCAATGGTCGCGCCTGGCGTCGCACGCCGGATGCGGAGCGTAGCGACATTGAACGGGCAAGGTGCTCAGTGCGCCTCAGCCATCATTCGAACTCTCGTCCGATTTTGAAACATCTTCGGGAAGGGTCCAGCGACGGTGCTCCGAGTTCATTGCGACGTTGAATATTCCATCGTACTTCGCTAGCTGCTGCAATGCGGCTTCTGCTTTTGCGGCCTGGAGAGAGGACTCGATGACGAAGAGCCGAGCCCAGCGGAATTGGTCAAGGCCATGACTTTTCTGGACAGGGTCCACTGTGAATGACGGGCCTCCCGCATAATAGAAATCGACCTGTGGGGTGAGGATTTCGAACTGCGTGTAACGCGCATAGTCGATTCCGAGGCTGGTGACGCGCAGGGCGAGCTGCAGGCGCCGGGTCACCTCTGTCAGTCCGCCCACCTGCCCTGCTGTCTTGTTGAGACGCTCCCTGAGATCCGTCGTTGCTTCCCGAATGGCTCTGGAAGTTGCGTCATGGCTCAGGAATCGGGGACTCCCCAATGGGAAAACGGAATCGCTGAATCGTCCGACGTCATTTCCGAAAGAGAATGGGCCGGGGGCTCCCGGGAAGTTCGATTTAGCATAGCGGTCCAGCATTGCAATGAACGCAAGCTTCAAACCGGCCATTGCGGCAGGGAAGTCGCCTCGGTCTGCGTATTCCTGGGCTGCCCGAAGCAGGTCGATTGTGGCGGTATCGGTCAGCAGGTCCGCCATATCTATGCTCGAGAACTCCCCTCCGAAGACAAGAGGCGTCGCATCCGTGAAAAACGTGTACACGTCTGCGCGCACCTGATCGATCGATTCGGCTGATGGAATTACCCCATTGTGCTTCAGATTGACGCGTATCTTGTTCATGCGTTCCATGGCCTTCTTGCCGGGAAGCTCCGTTCCGTTTGGCATTTTATCGCCGAGCTTCCCCCAGAAATCAACGAAGTTCATCTGTGTCTTTCCGCCCACATCGAGATGCTCGGCGCAAAGGATGAGGAAAAGTTCCACAGCATCATGGAAGGAGAGGACAGATGTGGCAGCCATGACCTGAGGCTGGCGGGATTGTTCCACTCCCTGCTGGTGGAGGAACCGGATGAAGGCGAGACGCTGGACAGTATGGGGCGTGAGTGGACGGGGCATCAGAAGACAACTCCAGATCGATGACTCGGCAGGTTGCTTCCGGTCTCTCCTGCCGGACAGAGCCCGAATCCTCCCTGACGCCAGCGACATTGGTGTCCGCCGCCAACCAGATGCTGAGACTCGACCGGGTAGGGAGCTGCCCCGTCACTCCGCCGCTGCTCCGTTCCGAGTCCAGCCGGCCACCCCTGCACGCCGCTCCCGGCCCAGCAGAGGACATCCTCCTGCTGTTCCGCGGAGTGCCGGCTTCGGCTGAGCAGTGCCGGGCGTACGTCGGACGGGGAGACGGCCCTGGGGGTGTGGGCTGTCGCCCCTGGGCCGCAGGCCACCCAGCCCACCTCCGCCTGGCCCCCGCCCGCCCACGCGCTCCCGGGCTGCGGTTCGGGTGGCTGGGTGCTGCGTCCAGTTCCGTGTCGATACCCCGTCCGGATCGCCGCGGGTCTGGCGCCGGGCTGTGTGTTGCGGCCCGCGGCTGTTCCCGTCCCGCCGACGGTGCGGTGCTGCCCTCTGCGGGCCAGGGCTATGGGTGCGGTCTGTAGAGGACGTGGCGGTGCGGGCCTGGGGCGGGTTCGCTGCCCGGTCGGGAGTGCCCGCCATGCCTGTCGCAGGGCGCCCGCCCGCGGGAGTGCCCGCCGCGCCTCGGCAGGAGGCGCCTGCCTACCGTCCTACTGCCACTCCCGGCCCGCTGCGGAGCCCGTCAGGGCGCCGCCCGGCCCCCATCTCCTCCCGGAGGAGGCAGGCCGTCCGACGGGCCGCCACAGGGCCCGCAGAACACCTCCAGGCCCGACGCTGCGCCCGGGCCTGGAATTGGGCCCGATAGGCTTATACCGGAAATTCGCGGGATATCGCGAATGTAATGCCAGCAGTAGTCTGCCGTCCCGCCAGGGACGGCCCTCCCACCGGTAATTCGCGCGACATCGTGAACGCTGCTCGGGAGCCCCGTCAGGGGAGGCCCCTCTACCGGAAATTCACGCCACATCGTCAACGCTCCCGGCCGCAGGCCGGAACGGGCCCAAGGCGGGCCGCAGGCCCGTGCCGCTTTGACGCCGACCGCCCACTCGGTTGAGGCCCCGCCAGGGGCCATACCCGGCAAGCCAATTCGCCACCGGCGAATTTGTCCCCGCCACCCGCCCGCCCCGCCCGGCGTAGCCGGGCCCCGGGGCGCAGCCCCGGGCCAGCAACCACGCACGGTGACGCCGTAGGCGGCACCTGGAACGTCGTCTTCCGGCCGGTCGGGGTGCCGGTGCCGGAACTGCCGGACGCCGCCGCGCTG
>NZ_JBIVSD010000043.1:0-10355 GCF_044756065.1 Kitasatospora sp. NPDC092039
GGGGCGGAAGCCTACGGCTTGCCCCTTCGGGGCTCGGCCCTGACGGGCCGTCAGGTCCGGGTGGCGCCTGGCGGCGCCACGGAGGGTAGGTGCACCCCCGGCTACGCCGGGGGTGAGAGTGGCTTAGGAGAATTCCCCTACGGGGAATTCGTGGGCGGGTTTCGGCGCCTGCGGCGCCTCCCTATTCGGGGTTTTCCGGGCCTGCGGCCCGGGCGAGGCGTTGACGATGTGACGTGAAATTCGGGTAGTGGCCCATCCTTCCGGCACCGGCCTGCGGCCGGGCAGCGTTGACGATGTGACGCGGAATTCGGGTAGCAGGGCCCTCCCCTTGCCCTTCCTGGCCTGTGGCGGGCCGTCGGGGCCGTTCTGGGGGCGCCTGCGGCGCCTTCCGGGCCTGCGGCCCGGGCGGGGGCGTTGACGATGTGACGTGAAATTCGGGTAGCGGCCCCTCTCCTGACGGAGAGGCGGTTTCCTGGTATCCGGCCCGGATGGGTTCTGTATTTGGCTGACTGGTGGGGTGGCGGGGGTCGCCGGGCATTTTCAGGCCCCGCCTGGTGTAATGACCGTAGATTCTTTGACTCCTGTCATTTGTGACGGTTCGTAATCTCTGGCACCTTGTCGTGTGCACGGTAATGGTTTGGACCAATCGCCTCTCTCGCCGTTTCGGACCCTTGGGGTCATGGCGGTTGTTGATCTTGGAAGGGCGGGGAATGACGCTCTGTAATCACCCTTGGGCTAGTGGTCTAGTCCAATCCGGCGATTGGTCTAGACAAATGTGGTGGATCTGGGGCCCAGTGGTCGCGTTTCCGGCCTGCGACCGGCCCCGGGGAACCGCCCAAATCCACCCATACGGCCCCGCCATGCCTTTGCAGCTGGCTGAATCCAGGGGGCCTGGCGGCCCTTTTCGGCGCCCTTTTCTAGCCTTTTCAGTTGACTGAATGGGCGTTCTCCAGTGCCTTTTCAGTTAGCCGAATGGGCAATGTTTGACGCCTTTTCAGTTGGCTGAATCGGCATGTTTTCTGGGCGCCCGTCGGCGTCCGGCTCCCGGGCCGCGTTGACGATATGGCGTGAAATTCTGGTAGCGGCCCGTCCGGTCCCGGCCGGGCCCGTTGACGATGTGACGCGGATTTCGGGTACTGGCCCCTTAGGCCCGGTTCCGGGACGGGCGCGGGAAAGGGCCCCGGCCGGGGTCGGCCGGGGCCCTTCTGAGGCCTTCTCAGGCCACGGACTTCAGGTGCTTGGGCTGCTGCGGGATTCCCCCGGTGCGGCGCGCCTCGGAGGCGGCCCTGTGCCATTCCTGGAGTGCTTCGGCGGTGTACTCCGTGCCGTTCTCCCCGGGCGCCCCGTCGGGGAACGGGACCAGGTCTTTGGTCTTGGACTTGAGCGTTTTGGCACCGTTGTAGGTGGTCGGGATGATGCCCTTCTCGCAGGCCTGGCGGACGGTGTACGTGACGGGCTGCTGCCACCGGTCGGCCGGATCGGCCGGCGCCTGGGCGACGGGCTGCGCGGGCGCCTGCGGCGCCGCCGGGGACGGGGTTGCGGCCGGGGTAACCGGGCCGGTTGCGAAACCCCCCGCAACCTGGTCTGAGCTGGGCGTACCCCACACCACCGTGTCATCGCGCAGCGAGGTTGCGCCCATGAGTTCCGAGCCCGGCAGGAACGACGAGACGGCCGCCTCGGCCTCGGCCTTCTCCAGCCCGGCCGCCGTGATCCAGGGGGCCATCTCGCCCCGGTCGAACCACTCCGGCGCCTGCGGGCAGGCGTCCAGATATCCGGCCACCTGCGGCGTGATGTAGGCGACCTGGAATTCCTGCACGTGCCCGCCGGTGACGCCGATGACGCCGCGTCCCTTAACCTCGGGGTCCCAGTCCGGGCGCTTGGCGTGCCCGTACGTCACGACCCATTTCGGGTCGGACGCCGGGCCGACGATGATTTTGGTTCCGACCTGGTCGCGGGTTTCGGTGTCCCCGAAAATCTCCTTCGCGAACTGGTGGGCGCCGAGCACGATCCGGTGATTACCGGTGCGGCCCTGCATCAGAATCATCTGGAACCAGGCGTGAAATGCAGGCTTGCCCTTTCCCTTGACGCCGTACATCCACCACAGGTACGCGGCTTTCATAAACGACGAGAATTCGTCGATCACCAGGACGCGGGGAATCACGGTGTGGCCGGTGTGGCGAGCCATCTGAGCCGACTTCATGGAGACGAAAAACTCGGCCATGGCCATCACGGCGGACCGCACATCGGTGTGGTTGCGCACACCCGACTTCCCGTGCGTCTCCTCCATGGAGTCGAATTTCAGGTCGATGATGTCGACCAGCCAGCCGTTCTGACGGAAATGCACGACCGGGATATAGAGAACCGTGGATTTGCCACGGCCGGTCTCTCCGGACACCCCGAAATGCGGCGTCAGGGTCTCGACGTCGATCCAGATCGGGCCGTCGTGCCCGACCCCGACCATCACCCGGTACGGGTCGGCCGACGCGATCCAGTCGACGGATCGGGGCAGCTCAGCCCGCTTTGCCGGGGGCTTGGGGTGCCGCCACACCACCCAGTGGTGATCCCCCGCCAGCTGCCAGGTGGAGCGCCACTCACCCAGCGGCACGCGGGAATTAACCAGGGAATCGAGGGTGTCCTGCTCGCCCTGCGTCCCGACGAATGTGATCGGGAGCCGCAGAATGATTTCCGCGTCCCTTTTCCGGGCGTCGCCGGGGAACAGAATCCAGTCCTCGGCCGGGGGGACGGGGGGCAGCTCCGCCTCGCCCATCAGCTGGGCAGTGGGCGCCTGAGCTGGGAGAACAGGCGCCCCGCCCGCCCCCTGCGTCAGGAAATGCATCAGGGCCGCCTGCCGGTCCTGGGCCGCGCGGGGGTCCTCCAGGCCCAGCATCGGCGCCATGGCCAGCCACAGCGCGGGCAGGTAGATCTCGTCGTCGGTCCGGTCGCGGGGACGCCACCACCCCAGCCCGTGCTCCCCGGTGACGTAGGCCATGCCCAGCGCCACGGACGCCATGTAGGCCGACAGCACCGCGCCGACGGGGTCGTGCACTCCCTGCCAGGCGAGGGCCAGCGCCCCGCACCGGGCCAGCGCCCGCCCGGCGTACGGCCACATGTGCCAGCGCCCGGCCGAGCGGACGCCGGCCGCTCCGGCGTCCCGCAGCACGAGAACTCCGTCGACCAGGTTGCGCCGCGCCCGCACGCTGGAACGCCAGGCCTGCCCGACGCGCCGGGCGACGGAGACCAGCCACTCCCCCGACCCGCCGTCCTCACGGGGCCTCAGGGCCCGTTCTGCGGCCTCCTGGAGCCACGCTGCGGCCCGCCCGCCCACCGGCCCGGCCGTCCCGGCCGGGGCGGCCGCCACGGACTTCAGCAGCGCCGCCCCGGGAGCCGGCCTGCCCTGCAGCGCCGGGTGCCACCGCCAGTCGGTACTGACCGTGCCCCGCCGCCACGTCGTCGCGTTCGAGCGGGGGCGCCCCCACAGCTCCCGGCCGGACACGAACCGCCACAGGCCACGGCCGACCCCGGTCGCCGCCCGCGCCACCTGCGTGCCCGCCCACTGCGCCAGGCGTGCGCGGTTGTGCCACAGCAGCAGCCCCGCGCCGATCACGGCCCCGGCCTCCCACAGCACGGTGGTACCGTCCGCCGTGCCGTCACCGACCTGGATCAGGCTGAATGCGATCTGATGCGTCGTCAGCTCGGCTGCGAGCATGTCCATCGTGGTCCCTCTCCTCCGTGTAGGGATCACGCGCCCCCGGCGGGCCCGGGCCATCACTCCATGGCCCGCCGGGGCGCTGCGTCATCCGGTGATCACCGCGCTACTGAGCGTCAGTGTGGGTGCGGCCCCTGACAGCCGCACCCCGGTTGTTCAGCGGGTGCCGTGCTCCGCGTGCCACGGGCACGGGTCCTCCGGCGGGCAGTTCCCGCAGCCCGGCGGGACGTTGTACCAGGCCCAGTACTCCTGCCGGACGTACGCCCGGGTACCGCCGGGGGCGTCCCACTCGATGCTGTCCGGGCCGATCGGCCCGAAGGCCTCCCCGGGGTGGGCCCGGTCGTGCTGCTGGAGCGCGTACGCGGCCCGCTCGGCCGCCTGGGCGTCCGCCTCGGTCCGGCTGCGCCACCACCGCCGGTCGGCCAGCGCCGCCGTCCGCAGGACGGCCTCCCTGCAGCTGCCCAGCTCCGGGTCCCGGGCCAGCCGGTCCAGCGCCTCCTGCTCGTGCGTCAGCAGGGGCGCGTCCCGGTACGCCTCGTCCGCGGACGGGGCGCTGAACGCGGGGTAGTGGTGCAACGTGCGGCGGGTGCTCATGGTCGCTCCTCGGTGTCGAAGTGGGGCGGCCCCGGGTCGGGGCCGCCCCGCGGTTGGGTCGGTCAGGTCCGGTCGGCGGTGCCGATCCGGCGCAGGTCGGCGGGCCGGACGCGGGGCAGGGAGCAGACCGCCTCAGCCAGCCAGCCGATCAGCCCCCTGATCTCGACGTCGTCGGGGCCGACCCAGACCACGCGGCCCCGGCCCCCGGCGTACTGGCCGGCCGTCACCTCGACCTGGTCGCCTACCTGGATGCCGCCGTGGGTGGCCATGGTGTTCTCCCTCTCGTGGTGGGTGCGGGCCGGACGGCCCGCCCCGGGATCATGCCGCCGCAGGCGCGGCGGCGGGGGTGGTTTGGAGACCTACGACCGGCGCCGGGCGGCGCGGGCCGCCTGCTGGGCGGCCTCCCGCTCGACGGCGGCGGCCTGGATGGCGGCGACCCGCCGGTCGAGCTGGGCCGTCGGCCCGCCCCGGACCGCCGCCCTGAGAACGAGAGCACCGATCCGCAGGATCTCCCCGGTGCTGTAGTGCTGGGGCTCGTGGTCGTGGCGCACGGTCAGCTCCGGGGGGTCTGGACGGGGGCGAACCCGATGCGGGCGGAGGCGGCCGGGGCGGCGGACGCCCGGACGTTGCGCAGCTCCCGCTGCACCGTGGAGCGCGGCACGTCCGCGCGGCCGGTCAGCGCGGCGACGCGGGCGTGCACCTCGGCGGGGTCGGTGATCCGGGCGGCGGCCACCTCCCGCACGGCGGCGGCGACGGACAGCGGCGCGGCCGGGGCCGCCGGGGCGCCGGGGCGGGGGGCGGAGGCCTGCGGCGACGCCGTGGCCTGCGCGGATGCGGCCGCCGGGCGGAGGCCCGCCGGATCTCCGGCGGAGGCGGAGGCGGAGGCCCGCAGCGCGGCGACCGGCGTCCAGCGCGGCGCCTCCCACGCGGAGGACTCCGCCGGGGCGGCGGCCAGCCGCTCCAGCACGGCCGCGTGCTCCTGCGGGTCGGGCACCTCCGCCAGCGCGGCCCACGCCCCGCTCAGCTGCCCGGCCGCCCGCTCCTGAGCGCGGGCCAGATCGGCACCCGCCTCGGCCATCGCGGCCATGCGAACCCGGTCGGCCCGGGTGCGGGCCCGCAGCGCGGCGCGGGCAACCGCGGATTCGTCGCGCTCCGCCTGGAGCAGCCGGCCGATCTCGGCGCGGGCCCGGGGGGACAGCTCAGTGCGCTCCCACACGGAGTGCAGCCACCAGAGGATTTTGCTGGCGAGGGGGAGCCAGCTGACGGCCAGCCACGCGGCCGTGTGGTCGGAGGTGAGCGCGTGGGCAACCTGGGCGCCCGTCGCGACCACGGCCAGCGCCCAGCCGACCGCCGTCACCCGCCAGTCGTGGTCGCCCTGGGCGGCGAGGCGCCGGTCGTAGGCCTGAGCGGCCAGCCACACGGCGTCGAGCCCCAGCCCGATCACCACGGCGAGGAACAGCGGCATCACGGCGCCCAGCCACAGGCCGACGACGGTCACGGTCAGCACGGCCGACAGCACGGTGGCGGCCACGGCCGGGGCGGCGAGCCGGGCCCGCCGCGTGGTGCGTACATTCATGGGAGCCCTCCTAGTGGGCTGTTGGGGGCCGGGCCCCGGGTGCCACCGGGGCCCGGCCTGAGGGGGTGGAACGAGGGTCAGGCGGTGGGGTCGACGGGGTGCCCGTCGCCCTGGTCGTCGTCCACCCACGGGCGGGCCGACGACGGGCGGCAGATCTCCCAGACCGCGCCGCTCGTGATCAGCGCGGTCGTCATGCAGCCGCCGACGGTGGCGAGCGACTGGTACGGGTCGGGCCAGCCGAGCCCCGTCAGCGCGTAGCCGACGATCAGGCCCAGCAGCGCGGCGGCCAGCCAGGACAGCACGACGGTGGTACGCACGCCCAGACGCCGGGGCGTACGGCGCCCGGCGCTCACAGCGCCGCCACCCGCTGCCAGCGGTCCTCAGCGATCTCCAGCGCGGTCGAGTGCAGGATCAGCAGGTCCCGCGCGGCGGCCGCACCCGCCGGGCCGGTCAGCGACGCGGCCCGCGCCGCCTCCCGGTACGCGGCCGTCTCCGCCTGCGCCCGGGCCGCCGCCGCGAGCAGCTGCGCGCGGGTCGGCCGGGGACGGGGCTGGGGCTGGGGCTGGGGCGGCACGGGGGTGCCTCCGGCGAAACTCATCGGGCACCGCCCTGCGGCCAGATGACGCTGTGGCCGGCACCGCGCTCCAGGACGGTCGGCTCGGGCGCCGGCTCCGGGGCGGGGGTCGGGTCGGGGGTCGGGTCGGGCGTGGGCCCGGGGTCGGTACGATCCATGACGGATCGCCTCCTCTGTCAGAGTCAGAGATGGGTGATCTAGGCCCTGACCAGGGGTTGCACCCCCTGGTCGGGGCCGCTCCGTTTCCGGCGCTGAATCCAATGTGACAGAAAATCGCAGTGGATACAAGTCCTCAATCCCGTACGTGTCGCCTGTATGCTCTGAGCATGGAAAACAACCCGCTCCCCGAGGAGCAGCAGGCCGCCGCACTGCGCACAGTCGCCCGCATCGGCGCCCAGCGCGCCGCCCTCCTCGCGCAGGCCGAGGAACTCGTCCCCTCCCTGCGGGAGGCCGCCGTCGCCGCCGACGCCACCGGCGCCCAGCGCGCCCGGATCTCCGCCCTCGCCCAGATCAGCCCCAACACGCTCACGGCCTGGCTGCGCGACGCGGGCGCGGACGTCCGGCCCAAGAGGACCGCGAAGACCACCCCCGGGCACCGCTCCGGCGGCACCCGTGGCGGCCACCGCAGCGGGGGCACCCGTGGCTGACCTGCCCACCCCCGAGGACATGAGCCACGCCATGCTGATCGCCGTCCTGATGGACGCCGGGGGCTCCGTCACCCTGCGCCCCGGCGCGCTGGACCCTGACGCGATCACCGGGCGGGACGGCAGTTACCACGCCGTCTCGTTCGAGCCGCAGGCCGACGGTTCGTTCCGGCTGTCCGTGCAGCCCCGGCCCGACACGCCGGGCGCGGGACTGGAGTTCCGCCCGGCTGACTAGGCATCATGCATCCAGTGCATAAACCATGCGGAGGTTGTATATGGACACGTCGACGCCCGCACTCCTGCGGCTGACCGTGGCGGCCCTGATGCACGCCACCGGCGAAACCCAGGCAGACCTAGGCGCCGGACTGCGCGTCAGCCAGGCCCAGATCAGCCGCCGCCAGTCCGGCCGCTCGGACTGGTCGCTCGCCGACCTCGACGCCCTCGCCCGGCACTACGCCCTGCGCGTCCCGGACCTGCTGCGCGGCCCCACCGAGGCCGTCCGGGCCCTGCCCCCGGCACGCCTGGCCCCGGCGGCCGGGGGGACGCAGACCACCGTCCCGGTGTGACCGGTCCGCCCGCCCGCCACCACAGGGCGTAGTCTCTGCGTCACCGATCACCCAGTGATCAGCACAGACCCCAGGAACGACGAAAGCCCCCCCGGGAACTGCCTCCACGGATTGCCGTCCGTGGAGCCCGAGAGGACTCGCCGTCGACCTCGACTCAGCTAGAGGTCTGGCACCGATGGTAGGGGACGCTCGTCCCCCGTTCCACCGGGCCCGGCCAGAGAGGCCCTGCACGTGCCCACGAATGGCGAGATCCGGCCGCGCGACTGCGCGTCCTGCCGCACCATCCACGCCGCGCTGACCGCGCACCCGAGCCCGGACACGCTCACCGTCGCCCAGGTGGCGGAGCTGTCCGGGCTCGCCCGTCGCGCCACGATCACCCACCTCGGCCACCTGGAGCAGGCCGGGCTGATCGAGGCCGACCGGCGCACCCCCACCGGCGCCACCCTCGAAGGCCGGCCTTTGCGGCCCGGCCCGAAAATCACCCCCGCGAAGTGGGCCGGGTCCGTGCAGACCCGAGACCGCGCCTGCGGGCAGCTGCTCAACGCCTACGCCGCGAACGGGTGGACCGGCTCACTCGCCGATGACGTGCTCGCCCGGATGAGCGGCATGTCCGTCCGCAACGTGAAGCGGCACCGGCCCCACCTGAAGGCGGATGGCCACCTACAGCTGACCGCTGACGTCCGAGCGGCAACCAACCGCGCCGGACGCCTCCGCCTCACGGACCACTACACGCTCCGCCCTCGGCTCGGGCTCGTGATCGACACGCCCTCCCTGCCAGCAGGGGCGGAGCACACCGAGTGGTGGTGGGCAGCGGCGGAGGATGTCGTCCAGCGCCTCCAGTGGTACTCCTCCCGCGCCTGGCAGACCCGCCCGGAGTGGGAACGCGACCGGCACCGAGGCGTGGAGGAGCTGGCCAGGGCCATGGAGCGCACGGCGGGCACCTGGACAGCCGCCGACTGGCACGCCTACCTCGGCCCCGAGCGGCCGGACGTCTCCCGGCCCCTGCCCTACCTGCGGGCGCTGATCGCGAGCCTGCCCGCCGCCCCGCCGCTGTCCAGCGGCCCGGCCGCGCTGGCCACCGGGCAGCGTCCGCTGCTGCTGATCACCTGCGACCACTGCGGCAGGGCGTTCCGCAGCGCGAGCGGCAACACCGTGTGCGGCCCCTGCCGGGAGGCGGGCGCCGCTGCCGTCTGACAACTGCGGCCCGCGCCGACCGGCGCGGGCCGCGGAGAGGAAGGATCACCATGGACGACACCAACGGGGTGCACTGTGGGGGCGTCGACTGTCACGGCCGACACCACCTCCCCGAGCCGTGGGACGAGACGCAGCGTCGGGCCCGGGAGAAGGCCGCGTGCATCGACAAGGGCCGCCGCCGCCCGGCCGGGCCCGGCCGGGCGTTCACCTCCCGCACCAACCCGGACGACCGCACCGCCGACGCGTACGGCGACGACTACGGCGGCCCCCGGCTCGACTGGTAGGCGCCGCCCCCAAACGCCCCCGCCCCGCCTCGGGGCGGGGGCGTTTGCTGTCGTGCCCCCTGTCGCGCGCCACTGTCACTGTGACGCTGTCGCGTGCTGTGACGTGGGGAAACGGCCTGGCTCCCCCGCCCCAGACCCAGACGCGACAGCGTCACAGTGACACTCGCCGGGCACCGTCACTGTGACGCTGGTCCGTGCGTCTGCCGGTCGAAGGCGCGGGCTGGCTGGCACCCTGGCCGCATGGACGAGACGCGGGCGTGCCCCGGCTGCGGGCAGCCGTTCACCGCACCGGCGGCCAGCCGCCGGGTGCACTGCCGCCGCAGCTGCCGGCAGCGGGCGTACGAAGCCCGCCGACTGCGGGCCGCCCTCGACGCGGCCGCGTCCCGGGTACTGGAGCGGGCGGCGCCGGAGCGGCCGGTCCCACCCCCGGCTGTTCCGCCGCTGGAACAGCCGGCTATCCCCGCGCCGGAACAGCCGGCTATCCCGGCGGCCGGTCGCGGCAGGCGTCCGGGGCGGACGTCGCGGGACGACGTGATCGCCCAGGCGCGCGCGCAACTGGCGGCGCGAGCCCGGGCCCAGGGCGCCGCTGAACAGCCCTCAGAGGGCCGCTGACGGGCCGCCTAGCGGTTGATGACGTCCTGGCACGCCCACCGGCCCCCGGCGCCGTCTCCCCCGGGACACGGCGGGGGTGCACGGGGGGTGCACGAGACGTCAGCTGGGCCTGTGGATAACCCGGGTGACTGTCCGTTATAACCCGTTCCGTCCTGTGGATAAGTGGGGTGCATGTGCACCAGATTGGCACTTTCAGAAAAGGGCCTCTGAGCTGCGGAAACGTCGCCCGATCCTGAAAGTGCCAATCTGGTGCACCCCCTCTGAGCTGCGGAAACAGGGGGTGCACCAGATTGGCACTTTCAGACCGTAGAGCACCAGCCATGCACCCCCCCTCCGCGCCGTAGGCGCGGCCTTCCCGGCCTGCGGCCGTCAGGCCGCGTGGCCGGGCTCCGCGCCCGGGGCTGCGGGGCCTGACGGCCCGGCGCAGCCGGGCCTCCCTGCGGGAGGCGCGGGAGGCCCGCCAGGGCCTGACGGCCCTTCTACCCAAACTATGCGTCACATCGTCAACGGTAGCTGAGCGTAGCGAAGCGGGCCCGGCCCTGACGGGCCGTCAGGCCCGTAGCGCCGTAGGCGCGCGCCCGATGGGCGCCCGCCCCCAGATCGGA
>NZ_JBIVSD010000044.1:0-10212 GCF_044756065.1 Kitasatospora sp. NPDC092039
GCGGCCGTGTCGGCCGACGGCGGCCGCGATGGCGACCCCGGCGAGGAGGAGCAGGGGGAGTCCGGCAGCGGCGCCGGCCGCGAGCGCGGCGACTCCGTCGGCGAGGAGTCCGGCCGCGGCGCCGAGCATCCAGGTGCCCGCGCCGATGCCGACAGAGGCGACGGCCGTGCCGACCGCCCAGCGCGGTACGAGCGGCCCGGCCGGGGTGCCGGCCGGAGCCGCGGGGAGGTTGGTCGGGATCGGGACCGGGACGTAGACCGGCTGGCCGCTCGGCAGGTACGCGACCGTCATCGGGGCGGCCGGGGCGGCGGGGGCCGGAACGGCGGTCGGGGCGGGGGCGGGGGCGAGCCCGGCCGGGGTGTCCGGAATCAGGGCGGCGAGGAGGTCGGCGGTGTCGATCGGGGGCCGATACTGGGGAGTGTTCACGGGTGCCTCCGTGGGCTCTGGAGCCGTCCCGTTGCCTCGGGGCGGCTCTCTGCGTCGGGGTGTGCGGGCCGGTGTGCGGCGGGGTGTGCGGGGGCTGTGCGGCCCCCTTCACACCCCGCGTGATGTGGGGATTCGCGCTGTGAGGCTGTGCGGGGTGTGCGGCTGTGCAGGCGGTCCTACGACCCGGCCAGGACCGGCACGAGGCGGTAGACGCCGTCGGTGCCGGTGGGGGCCAGGCGCCCCTCCTCGGCCATCCGCTTCATCTCCTTGGAGACCCACGACCGGTCGCGGGTGATCTGGCTCAGGTACGGGGCGAGGTCCTTCACCGCGACCGTGCCGGGGGCGATGCTCGCCAGCGTCTCCACGATCGTCAGCAGCATCTCCCGGGCCTCCTCCGGGCTGAGCTTGAGCGGCGGGAGGGCGACCGGGTCGCCGTCGGCCGGGGGGATCTCGGCGGTCGGGTCGATGCCCTCGTCCTCGGGGTCGACGGGGATGCCGCCGCCGTCCTGGTCGTCGTCGGCGGGCTGCTGGGCGGGCAGATACACGGAGTTCTCCGTCTGCTGGTCGGGGTCGAGGCCCGCGCGGGCCTGACGGTCGGTGAAGTAGGTGCCGGCCGCGTGCTCGGCAGCGGCGGCGGTGATCGGGTCGGTCGGGCGCCGGACAGCGGCGAACGTGCCGACCACCCACTCGGCGAGCTCGACGTAGTCGGCGGCCGTGCCGGTCCAGTAGGTGCGGGCCGGGTTCGCGTGCATGTCCTCGTCGATGCCGGCCGACACGGCGTAGACGTAGCCCTTGCGCTTGTTGCCCCAGGCCGCCGGGTTGGCGCCCGCGTCGAGCACCTCCTCCGGCAGCGCGAACTGGGCGTCGTCGCCCTTCACCCCGAAGCACAGAGCCGCGGGGAGCGAGGCGCGGGTGTCGGTGGAGAGCTGGTAGCCGGAGGCGCGCTGCATGGAGATGACCAGGGAGACGCCCGCCGAGCGGGCCTCCTGGGCGATGCCGGTGAAGGTGTCCTCGCCCATCTCCCGGAGCACCTTCGCGGCCTCCTCGAACCAGGCGAGGAGGTACGGCAGGCCCTCGCAGCCGCAGGCCTTGAGCTTCTTGCAGGAGTGGTCCTTGCTGGTCTGGCGCTGGGCGGCGGCGGGCTCCCAGGCCCGGTAGCCGTGGTCGCGCAGCCACTTCGTCCGGGCGGGAATGGCGGCCTGCACGGCGGCGGCCATGGCCATGGTCGACGGCATGTCGAACGCCGGCCAGTCGATGGCCGGGGCGAGCGGCATGAAGTCCTGCCCGGCCTTGGCCGCGTCGGACAGCCAGACCGTGACGTCGCAGCGGGTCAGGACCTCCAGCAGGACGTCCAGGGCTCCCTCCGTCTTGCCTGAGCCGGTCATCCCCATGATCAGGAGGTGGATGGCGTCCAGCAGCGGCAGCAGCAGGGCGGACCCGTCGTCGTAGACGCCGATCCGCAGCGGGGCTGCGATCGAGTCGCCGGGGGCCGACGGGCCGGGCCAGCGGGTCGGGTCCTTGAGCATGTCGGTCGGGACGATCACGAACACCCCGCGCCTGGCCGAGTCCGGGTCCGGCTGGAAGCGGATCGCGGACGGCGGGACGTCGAGGGCGGAGGCCAGCAGCGGCATCGCCTTGGTGACGTCCTGGTTGGTCAGCTCTCCGGCCGGCAGGGCGATCGGCACGGTGACCCGGTTCGGCTCGACCTTGGCCAGGCCCAGCTTGGCCTTGGCCAGGCCGACCTTCTCCAGCAGGCTGGCGTCACGCTCGCCGCCGTCCTGCTTGTCGCCGCCCCGGGTGAGCTGACGGACGTTCCAGGAGAGGGCGACGACCGGGCCGCCCATCAGGTAGGCGTCGGGCAGCGGCCCGGCCGTCGGGCCCGCCAGTGCCGCCCCGGTGATCCACGCGGTTGCGATGCCGGTGGTCACCGCGAGGTGGACGCGGCGGGCCTTGCTCATGCCCGATCCGGCCCACCAGGACGCGGCGGTCAGCGCACCGGAGGAGAGCGTCAGACCGACGGCGGCCGCCGCCGAGCCCTCCCACGCGATGTTCGCCGCGACCCCGGCCACCCCGACGCCCGCCGTGCCGATCCAGGCCGGGAGGTACGGCTTGCTGCGGTGGGCCAGCCAGGCGCCGACCTTCGCGCCGGAGCCGGAGTTGAGCCGCTGCTCGTGCTGCTCGTGCTGGGTGGTCTTCTCGGACATGAGCCTGATCCCCTTCCGGGCCTAGAACTTGAAGGGGCTGGTGGTCGCCGTGCGCTGCGGGCGCGGCTGGATCAGGTCCGAGTACTCGCGCTGCAGCGCGGCGTGGGCGGCGACCGCGTTCTTCGCGCCGCTGGTCAGCGCGTCCGAGGTCCGCTTGAGCTTCCCGGCGACGCGGCGGGCCCGCAGGCGGGCGGCGCCGATGTGGTCGCCCGGGGCGGACGCGGCCTGCGCCAGCCGGGCCTCCAGGATCTTTCCGGCGATGGCCAGCTCGATCGCCATCTGCGTCATCGCCGCCCGCACCGTGTTGCAGTACATCCGGACGTCCTCGGTGCTGTCGAAGACCGGCTCACCGAGCAGGAAGTGCGAGCCACCGCCGCTACCCTGCTGCTGCCCGCCGCCCCCGCCACCCTGCTGGTTGTTGCTGCCCACGTTCACGTTCAGCGTCGGCGCGAACTTCGCCGCGAACCCCGGAGCGAAGGTCGCCCCGACCCCCATCCCGTTGCCGACGTTCGCCGTGCCGGCCGCCGTGCCGGTGCCAGCGGTGCTGTTCTTCGTCGTGTCGACCACTGTGGTCTCCCCATGGCGAGGCCGAGCCCTCCAGGCGGTTGCCCGGGGGCTGCTTGCATCACCGACGGTAGACCAAAACACGGATTTGCACTACCCCCTAGTGATGCACGCGCCTCGTGGTCTACCGTCGTAGGTAGCGCGGTAGACCAGCCGCGGCATCGAGAGGAGGGACCGATGGCCGGATATGCCGAGATTGCGGCGCACTACACCAGGCTGATCGAGTCGGGAGAGCTGGCTCCCGGGGACCGGCTGCCGACGCAGCGAGAGGTCATGCAGGAGTGGGGCGTCGCGCAGCAGACGGCCAGCAGGTCGTTTCGGGTGCTGCGGGAGAACGGCCTGACCAAGGCCACGACCGGCGGCGGGACCGTGGTCGCCGACCCTGGCAGCTCGAACGTCGCGACCCGCGTGCGCACCTGGGCCTCGACCGGGCGGGCCCTGGCCAAGGAGGAGAGCTCCCGCATCGTCGAGATCGGGACGGTCGGCGCCGATGAAGTCGTGGCCGCCCGTCTGGAGATCGAGCCGGGCAGCCCCGTGCACGTCCGCCGCCGGGTCGTCAGCAGGAACGGCGTGCCGACCCACATGTCCAGCTCGTACTACCCGGCCTACGTCATTGCGGCCACTCCCGAGCTGACCGAGGCCGTCTCCACCGGCGGGTCGCGTGAGCTGGCAGCCGAACGGCTGGGCTCCCCCCAGTCGCGGGTGCTGGAGGAGGTCACCTCGCGCCTCGCCACCGTGCAGGAGCTGGAAGCGCTCGGTCTCACCGGCTCCACCGTCGTGACCCAGGTCGTTCGAACCGCCTGGCTCTCGGACGGCCGGATCGTCGAGGTCGCGGTGAAGGTGGCCCACGGCTCCACCGTCCTGCGCTGGACCACCCCGCTGTGACGCCAGCTCCACCGGCCCCACCCGGCGCCCCCGTTCCGATCTTCGGAGCGGGGGCGCACTGCTGTTACAACTTTCTCTACTGGATCAAGCCCTCCGGCGGCCCGGCCCGGGCCGCCTCCTGTCTCCGCCCCGGCTCACCCGGTCCCTGCCGCCGGAGGGTGCATGAGCGCCGGTCACCGATCCCGGGGGCTCCGCCCGCCGGACCCCCGGCCACCTCCGGGGAGTCGGGGGGCCGGATCGAGGGTGCGGCGTGCGTCGGGGTGGGCGTGGACCGTATGGCGGGACTCCCCGGCGGACGGCACCCAAGGGCTAGCACACCGCCCGGAGGCCCCTCACCGGCCGCGTGCGGACCGTGCACGCCCGGCGAGATGGTCGGGGCCCCCGGACGGCGCGCTCGGTCTACGACTGCCGCCCACCGGGGAGTCCCGCCACGGCCCCCCCATGGGGTCAGGGCCGATGGCCGATCGAGTGCGGAAAGGCCGGCGCCCCGACGAACCACGGGTCCAATCCCGGCCGACTCCTGGTGGCCCGGATCGAGCCCGGCCTGACTCACCGACGACCGCCGGATCGCGTGCCGTACGTCATCAGGTTCACGTACTGGTCGACGCTCGGGGACCGGTCCCTCGCGTGCGCGCACGACGCGCGCGCACCTTGGCCTCCGTCGACCGGTCGTTCCGCAACGTGATGATGATGAATTTGGGCGACACACCCTTGCATCACGGATCCGACGGCAGCCCTATCACGTGATAGGGAATCCAAGATCGAGGACGGTCACACCTCATGCACTTGAGTGACCAGGGCGAGAGCCGGACGCTCGGCACCGACCTCCGCGACGCCCTGGTCCTCGTCGGCGACGTCGTCCGGCGCGATGCCGTCGACGTCGTCCTCCTCCTCGTCGTTGACGGCGTCGAACAGGCGCCGGCCGTACGGCTTGGTCTCGGGGCCGCCTTCCATCCACCGCTCGCCGAGCGCGCACACCCGGTCCATGTCCGCCAGCAGCTCCAGGTAGGCCCGGGCCAACTCCCGGACGCCGGAGCCGACCATCGGGTCGTTCAGGATCGACTGCGCGGAAGCCGCGGATACGTACGTCATGCCGTGCCCAACGACGCGGCACGTGGTTGGTCGCACCTCTGGCATTACGGCGATCTTGGTCCCGCTCAAACCGATCAAGATCATTCTGAGTGCTAAGGTATCGTCACTTCGCTGACGATACGGCCGCCCTACCGGGCGGCCTTTTTGGTGTTCGGCGAGGTCTCGGCCCGCAGGGATCGTGCGTGCGTGAGGACGTCCGCCATGGTGATCTGGGAAGCCCGCCGGGGCCGGTCGGCCCGCCGAGGCGGAGCCGGGCGCGGCCCGGCCGTGGGGGGTTCCGGGGCCTGAAGTACCGCCCGAGCGCGCTCGACGGCGGCTTCGATCTGCCGAGCCTCGTACGCCCGCTGGCGACAGGAGCGCCGGCAGTACTGGCGACGGCTCCCCACCGGCGCATCGAAGCGCTGCCCGCAGCCCGGGCATGTCCGCTCGGGCAGTCCGCCCGTCGTCGTGTCGTCCATCCGGCCAGACTCCCAGGTGCCCGCGCGCCCGGCCGACAGGCCCGCCCGCAGCGTCACGTGACAGGCGTACCGGCTGTCACGTGACGGTCACGTGACAGCCGGTACGGTCCTGGGATGAGCACCCCTCACCGCCGCCCGCTGTACCGCCGCGACGTCGCCGACGACGAGCACCAGGCCGTCGAGCTTGGAACGGCCGGCGCCCGCCGACTCCCCGTCGAAGCCGCGGCCGCCGTCGAGCAGCTGCACGTCGTCGACGACCACCAGGAGCACGTCGAGCCGCCCCGCCGCCGCCCCCTCGGCACCGGCCCGGCTGCCGCTTATTGGAACAGTAAGCACTAACTCGCTACCGGCATCTACCGCCTGAAACGGCGGAGCGAGTTAGTGCAAACTGATACCAGTTTTGCCCCGGCGCCCACCCCGGCCGGGACGGAGCGAGGCCCCGACCGAGCACGGTCGGGGCCTTGGCGTTGGCGCGTCAGGCGGTGCCCCGGAACCGCGCCATCGACTCGGCGATCTCGTCCTGGCGGGCGGCGTTGTTGGCCCGGACGGCGGCGAGGAAGGCATCCCGCTCGGTGGTGTGGGCGTCGAGCTTCGCGCGCTGGCGTTCGGCGTCCTGGCGCTGTCGCCGCCGCTCGTGCTTGGCCTCGGCCCGGTCGGCGTCGCGGTCGGCGTCCTTGGCCTGCCGGTCGAGTTCTTCGCGGCGGGCCAGCACCCGGGCGTACAGCGCTTCCTTGACCTCGGCCAGCTCCTCGCCGGTGGCCACCCGGACGTGGCTGCGGCGCCCGCCGAGCCCGGCCACCAGGTCGGCCGCCGAGTCGTACGCCTCGGCCTCCACGATCGCCCGCACGTCCATCTCGGCGTCGGCCTTGGTCACGGTCGCGTGGGCGTCCGGCGTCATGACGACGCCGCCGGTCAGGTCGTCCGGCTGCTGCTGCTCGTAGACGTACTGGAGGTCGCGTTCCTCGGAGTCGTCGCCGGTCATGCCGAGGTGCCGGCGCAAGCCGCGGGTCCACTCGATTGCCCGGCGACCGGCCATCGCCGCCTCGTACTCCGCCCACCAGGCCCGGAGCTGGGCGACCCGGCCGTAGCCCTCGGCCTGGCGCGGGTCGGTCCCGGCCACCTCGATGTCCCACAGCCGGTAGAGCATCTGGAACGGCGTCATGCTCCGGCGGCCCCGGCCGGTCTTGCTGGAGGCGTTCACGGTCTCCAGCGCGGCCCCCTTGGTGGCGTCCAGGTCCGCCCGCACGTCGTCCGCCGACGGCCGGTTCGTCTCGGTCTCGGGCTTCCCGTCCTGCACCTTGGTCAGGTACTCGATCAGCGCCTTCGCGTCCGGCGACTTGATGATCTGGATCATCACGCCGTGGCCCTTGCCCTGGCACTTGCAGCCGACCTCGTTGCACTCGGTGGACGGCTTGAACTTCGGGTCGGCCTGCCGCAGCGTCTCCGCCCAGTCGGCCCGCAGCCAGTCCTCCCAGGCGGTCAGGTCCTCCTCGGTCGGCTCGAAGTAGCCGTCCTCGACCAGGCTGCCGTTGGCCGGGGTGCCCTCGACCGTGGCACCCAGGAAGGCCAGGCAGCCCATGTGCGGGTGCCAGCCGTTCTTCTGGCTGCGGGTGACCTCCGAGGCTCGGGCCATGCCGATGTAGCCGATCCGGTGCCGGATGCCGTCTTCGGCCGGCCGGACCGAGGCGCACTCGGTGCCGTCCTTGCGGGTCCAGCGGTTGATCGCCTCGGGCCGCCCGTAGAACGCCGGGTCGGTCAGCATCCGCTGGTAGGCCCCGGGAACCCGGCGGGGCCTGCCCGACTTATCGAGCACCGGGGCCCCGGCCTTGTCGAGCATCGGGGCGCCCCACAGCGCGTCCGAGAGCCGGGCCAGCTCGGTCGTGTGGTTGTGGCGGGCGGTCAGCGTGACCACCGCCAGCGTCCCCCCGGCCGCCAGGTGGCGGAGCGCGGCGGTCATCAGCTCCTCAGTCCGGCCCCGGCGGATCGACGCCGAGCACTCCGGGCAGAACCAGATCCGCCCGCAGCGGACCAGGCCGATCGTCACCGCGTAGCCCTTGGTGGACCGGGCGTGGATCACGCCGGTGTCGGGGTCGAGGACCCGGACGCCGCAGCCCGCACAGGCGCCGATGGCGGAGAGCTTGTTGAGCACCTTCCGGCCCTGCCAGCGGCGGACCGGGGCCGGAGTGCGCGGCTTCCCCGCCGTTGTGGCGGGTGCCTCCGAGAGGGGGTTCCCCCCTCTCGGGCTCTCCCCCGCGACCCGAGCAGCCGTCCCCTCCTCCTGCCCGCCCACCCCGCTCTCGGAAAACTCTGTCAACCCTTTACCTAGGCGCGATTCCGCGTCAGAAAATGGGGTCTGACCTGCGGAAACGGGGGCTTCAACCCGTGACATTTTCGGGTCGTTCGCGGTGATCCGCTTGGCCCGCTGGCGGCAGGTCGCCGAGCAGTAGGTGGCGGCGACCTTGCCCGGCGTGATCTTGACCGATTTGCGGCACATCGGGCACTTCGGGCGCTTGGGGAGGCGGGTTCGGGTGGCGGTGGGGCGCGCTTGGACAGCAGGACGCGCCACGCTGGTCGGCGACTCGCCGGGTAGCGGTGGCGCGGGGGTGGAGCTCTCTCGTACGCTGGACAACAGGACCTCGGAGGTGTGAAGGCTGACGAGGTTCGGCTACGCGAAGGTCCGGGCGCCTGAGAAACTCCCGGGCCTTCAGCCGTTTCTGGACTTGTTGATCCCTGATCCTGCCTCACTCGACAGGGTGCATGGGCCGTACGCGCCGCTAGGGCGTGTGAGATCTGAGCGAGGCCCGGACCGTGACGGTCCGGGCCTTTGCCGTACTGCGGGTCAGAACAGCGTGTCGGCCGTGTCGGCCGTGTCGCGGTGGGCGGCGAGCGCGGCGCGGGCGGCTCGGCGGCGGCGGTCGGTGCCGCGCCAGCAGGCCGGGCACCAGGCTCGGAGGTCGGCCGGCGGAAGGGCCGCGGCTTCACGGTCGGTCAGGTCGGGCTGGCCGACGGCGAGTCGGACCGGACCGCGGTGGCCCTTGAGGTACTGGCCGTGTCGGGTGTCGCAGCGCAGTCCCGAGCGGCCGTGTCGGCTGCCGCAGGCGCCGGTGCACTCGCAGGTGCGGCCCGCACGGTCCATGACGGTCATCCAGGTCGGGGTCGCGGCGAGCGGGTCGGCGGTGGGCGGGGTGGCGGGGGTGTGAGTCTCGAACAGCACGGGGGTTCCTCCGTGGCGTGTCGATCCGTGTCGGCCGGGCGGCCGGGGCCGTCTCCACCGGCGGGCGGTGGAGGCGACCCTGGTGGCCCGGGCGGGTCAGTCGAGGTCGGTGATCGACGTCTGGCCGGGGAGCTGGTCGGCGGGGGCGGCGGTGACGCGGTCCCACGCCTGGCGGAGCCGGGCGGCACCGGCGACGTAGCCCAGCTCGCGGAAACGGGCCTCCATCGCGCGGAGGCTGCGGGGCGGGTCGGTCTCGGTGCGGATCATGTGGACCACGACGTCCAGCTCGACGTCGGACAGCGGGGCGCCCGGGGCGGGCGACACGGCCGTGTCGGGTGCCGTGTCGGCCGGGTCGGCCGGGGTTTCGACCTCCGGCTCGGGGCCGGTCTCCGGTTCCGGCTCGTGCACCGGGAGCGGCTCCGGCTCCGGCTCGGGAGCGATCTCCGGGGTCGGCTCCGGTGCCGGGGCGGCGATCTCGACGGGGGCGGCCGGGGTCGCCGACACGGGCTCCGGGGTGGGCGACGCGGCCGTGTCGGCGGCGGGCTCGACCGGGACCGGGTTCCGGCCGTACAGGGCGTCGAGGGCAGAGACGGCGGCGGCGGCGGTCCGCTCGGCGTAGGCGTCCGGCAGGGCCGTGCCGAGCCGCGCGTCGCCCGCGCCGAGCCGTCGGGCGAGGCGCCAGGCGGCCCGCTCGGAGCGCCGGCGGACCCGCTCGACGGGGTGCCGCTCGGCGCGGGCCCGGTGGTACTCGACCAGCCGGAGGGCGTCGCCGGTGCGGCGGTCGCCCTCGGCGTCGACTCCGGTTCGGTGGACGACGATCGAGCGGGCGAGCAGGCCCGCCAGCTCGGCGGCCGCCGTCATGGCCAGCGGGGACACGCCGTAGGCCACCCGCTGGGCGGTCGTGTCGGCGATCAGGATCCCGGCGCCGGCCGCGACGACCGGGATGCCGACCAGGCCAAGGCGCATCGCGGCCGGGTACGGGCGCTGGATGAGGGTCAGGCCGAGCATCGTGAGACCGAGGACCAGGATCGCGCCCTCGCCCCCGGCGACGACGCCGACAGCCGTGTCGGAGCCCAGTGCGGCCTTGGCGTTGGCGTAGGTCCCGACCGCTCCTGCCGTGCCAACGGCGGCGCAGATGGCGAACAGCGCGGCGAAGACGGCGCGAGTGCCCTTGCTCAGGGTGCGCTTCTGCATGGCGGTCACTTCCCGATCTGGATGGTCTGGGTGACGGTCTGCGTCACGGTCTGCATCACCGACACGCCGCCCGCGTCGGAGCGGCCGTGTCGGCCGACGGCGGCCGCGATGGCGACCCCGGCGAGGAGGAGCAGGGGGAGTCCGGCAGCGGCGCCGGCCGCGAGCGCGGCGACTC
>NZ_JBIVSD010000045.1:0-10110 GCF_044756065.1 Kitasatospora sp. NPDC092039
TGAGACAGGAGCAACACGGATAGGTCGGGCGTGCTGGTCACACCAGCACGCCCGACCCTCACACACGCCTCGTCAGCCACTCCGGGAACCGGCCGATCGGGGACCGAAATCCCCACACCTCAGCCCGTGTGAGGAGCAAACGCCCTCTCAGACCACCGGATGCGCCCGGCGATCGTGTGGTCGTCGGCGACGCGCGGGGACGGGCCCGCGAGGTGGCTGCGCCACCACCTGGCGTTGCGGGCCTGGCGGTCGAGCGCGGCATCGATGAGGCGGGAGCGGCAGGTGGCGTCGAGCCCGTACGCGTCGGCGAGGACGCGTACCTGTGCGGCCTGGACGGTGGCGGGCGGAGCGCTGGGATTGGAGGAGATGCACCAGGTTCACGCCATATAGCCGAGGTCTTCGATGGGATCACCGGGGCGGCGGTGTCGAAGTCGATGAAGGCGGCCGGGAGGTCGTCGGCGAAGACCGTGTTGTTCGGCCCCGGGGCGTGGTGGCAGACCACGGGATGCCGACCGGCCAGGCGACTGCCGCGGGTGGCGTCGTGGAAGGAGCGGAGCAGGGAACCGGCCACGGCCACCTGGGGGTCGCTCCAGCGCTGAAACCGGGCGGGCACCCAGCCGGGGAGGTAGCTCAGGATTTCGCGGCCGGCCGCGTCGAACCCGAGGTGGCGCGGAGCGCCGGCAAAGCCCGCTCGCTGGAGGTCACCAAGCAGCGCGGCGACGAACGGCGACGATGCGCTGGCCAGCCGCCGGACGGTGCTGCCGACCCTGACCACGCCGGGGGTGATACGCCCGCCGGACAACGGCACTTCGTTGTTCTCCACGGCCACATTCTGATACTCGCCCGCGTACGGCAGTGGCGCCTCCACGCCCGCAACTACCCGTCTACACTCCGACTTCATGACGACGATCTACACGACCCAGGAATGGCCGGGCCACGGGAAGCAGAACTACTACTGGAACGAGTACAGGCTCGAAGGGGACACCGTCGTCAAGTACAAGTGCCACCGACAGAAGTTCTTCGACGGCGATGAGAACATCTGGGATGAGGACCAATCGGTCGAGGGGTCCTGGGGACTTGACGATCCGAGCATGCCCGACTGGCTGAGGCAGTATCTCTGATCGCGCCCGTCGCCGTCACACCTTCGAGCGGACTTTCCGGCCCTGTCGCCGGGAAGGCTTGTCCCCGTGACCGACACCAGCCTGTTCCAGCCCGGCACCACCGTGGTGCGCCGCGACGTCCACGCTGGCCGGGTGTGGACCGCAATCCCGCAGCGTGTGGTCGACGACAACGGCCACGTGCTGACGCTGGCCTCCTGGCCTGGGATCGAGAGCCTGGCCCCGACGACCTGGATCACCTCGCTCGCCACCGGCGACGACACCGCCCGCAAGCAGGCCCTCGCCGACCTCGCGGCCGGCTCCTGGACCCTCGGCCACCACCGCTGGCAGGACACTGAGGTGCGCTCCCACTTCCTGGCCGGCGAGTGGTTCTCCATCCACTGCTTCCAGGACGCCGTCACCAGGGAACCGCTGCGCTGGTACGTCAACTTCGAACGCCCCTACCAGCGCCGCCCCGGCCTCGGCATCGACACCATGGACCTCGCCCTCGACCTCGTCGTCACCCCCGACTTCTCCGGACACCACTGGAAAGACCAGGAGGAGTACGCGCAGCTGCGCCGTCTCGGGGTGGTCGACGACTACACGGCCGGTCAGATCGACCGGGCCCGCGGACGGGCGATCGGCATGCTGGACGACCAGGCCGGGCCGTTCGCGGCCGGCTGGCCCCGCTGGGAGCCGGACCCGGCCTTGCCGCTGCCGACCCTGCCGTCCGGCGCCGACGAAGCGACCCCCTCGATGGTGCCTTACAGGGCGTGACGGGCAGCGGCGCGCGGCTCCCGGTGTCGGACTACGCGGCCGCGCCCTGCGCTGGTTCGCCGACGTGCTTGAGCCGGCTGCGGGCGGCGACCCGGTCCTCGCCCGACAGCCCCGCCCAGAACTCATCCGCCCACACCGCGTGGGCGGCCTGCCGCTCGGCCTCCTCCAGGCGCGCCGACTCCGCCAGCACCTCCTCGGCGATCCCTTCGCGGGCCGCCTCCAGGTCACCGGTGAAAGCCGGCAGCGCGGCCAGGTGGGCCCGGCGCTCGGCCTGCACGGCCTCCAGCGCGCGCTGCGCCTCGATCAGGCGGTCGGGATACTCGAAGGTCTTCTGCTGCTTGCCCACGGGAGGGAATCGTACGCGCGACCGGATCCGCGATACGGCTGCGCCCCGCCGATCGGTGCCTGGCTGTGGGGTCTGGACGAAGACGGCCGTGCAGCACCGGGGCCTCCCAGGCCACGGTGTTGGCCGAGCGCGTTCTGGTCGTCGTCGCTACCGCCGGCCTCCGGGCGCATGGCCTCGAGCCGGCTTCCCGACGACGGCCGGGGCCGGCGCCCGTCTACGCCGAACGAGGCGCGGACAGTGACTCGCAGCAGTCGGCGAGCGTTGGGCTGTCGTGCCACAGCCTGCATCCAGCCCCAGCGGCACCGGCGCCGCTCCGGTCGGCAAGCCCCAGCCGGCGCCCTTTCTCCTAACCACCGACCAAGGCGCGGCAGCCCGCACGCTCCTGCGATACGTGTCCTCATTGCCCCTGCCGGACCCCGAGGCGCAGCTTCTCGCTGTGGTGGTGGCTGTTCGGGCCGCCCGTGATGGCGTGGGCAACCTCACCGGCACGGACGTGTCGGCGCTGAGGCTTGCCGATGCGCGCGGATCCGTTGACGCCCTTCGCGCCGTGGGCTGGCAGGTGGACGACGTGCTGCTGGACGGCGATCCCACGGCGCCGGTGGCCGTGACCGTCCCCGATCTGGCTCCCAGGGCGGATCACCCGCTTCCTTTCGGGAAGACCATGCGTTCGCGCGTGTCCGGATGGACGACGCGGACCCTGACCGCGAAGCCGCTCAAGAAGCTCCCGCCCACCGCGCGGCTGACCGGCCTATTCCTCGCCGCGCACAGCACGAACCGGCTGAGCGGACGGATTCCCCCTGACCTCCCGTCGGCATGCCGGGCAGCCGTCCCGGACCTCCTGCACAAGGGCTTCCTCACCGCGTTGTCCGAGGACCGCTACAGCCTCGATCCCCTGGTCCGTCACTTGTCGGGCATGCGTCCCCGGACCGACGAGGAGAAGGGCGTGCCTCCCCTGTCACCGTCGCCCCGGTTCGACGTGGACGCGTGGAAGCGGTGGAAGGACTCGGCCACGCCCGCCCTGCGGAGGCACGTCGAGGCCGTCGAGTCCTGCGCCCTGTGCGCGCTGGCCACCGAACGGGTCGCGGAAGCGTTCACGGTCCCGCCTGGCTCTCTGGCCATCTCCCACCACACCGCCAAGCTCTACGGCAGGTGGAAGGAGTCGCACCCGGCCCGCGGCCCGCTCGCGGCCGGGTTCACTGTGGCCTTCCGGGCCGAGCACGGACACGGCCCCTCGCACAGCCAGCTCTGCGCCAGCCTGGGCTGGAACCCGCAGAGCCTGCCCAGGCACAGCCAGCGCATGCTGTCCCTGTTCATCGTGCAGCGACTTCTTGCGAACGAGTGGCTCACGGCCACCAGCCCGGTGCCATGGACCCTGCGCCCGGGGAAGACCGCCCAGGCGCACGGCATCGCCCTGCCCAGGACGCCGGCCGTAGCACCGGTCGCGCCCCGTGGACCTGCCGATGGCCGCCAGGCTGGCCAACACCCTGCTCGATGCGTCCAGGCCGGGAGGTAGCCAGCCGTCCGGGCTTGCATTCGCCGCTTCCCGCCCGCCGTCTACAGCTCCGTCCACCCGCCCGCTCGTCGGCACCGGCCGCCGAGCGGACGCCAGACCGGGCGGCCGGTCCGCGCTGGACCAAGTCCTTGATCCGGGCGGCGCCGGCCGGGACGGTGGTGGGCACCTCGGCGACGGCCGGGTGCTCCCCGGCGGCCAGCCGTAGGTCCGCCGCGGCCGCGCCGACGGCGGTGGGAACGCCCGCCACCGCCGTTCCCACGGCTGCACCGCATGCACCGTTAGGGCTTCTCGACCTCGTCCTTCAGTTGGAGGATCTCGCCGCAGACGATGTAGGTGTTGAGCGCGCACAGGTTCGCTGCCCGCAGGGCCAAGGTGGCGTGGACGCCCTTGTTGGTGAGCTTGCCGACGGCGGTGTACCGGTCGTGGAGGCCCTCGGTGAGGGCGACCGTCATCTCCGCCGTGCTGCCGCTCTGGTTCGCCCGCTTGATGAACTCGAAGAGCCGGTTGCGGTAGGCGGACTGGTCGAGCCTGTGGCCGGTTGCGCTCGGCTCGTCCTGGGCCGGGAGCACGTGGTCGACCACGGATTCCAGTATGCGGCGACAGGTCGTGATCGCTTGGGCGAGTTCCTCGGTGACCGGCCGCTCCGGATCGCTGGCCGCGGCTTCGTTCAGGCGCCGGTACACCGCCGTGAACTGCTCGACCAATCCCGGCACACCGGTGCTCAGGAGCCGGTCCACCAGTGTCTTGTAGTTCCCGAAGATGGTGTCGTTGATGGAGCTGTAGTTGAAGCGGCGCTCCCACTCGCACAGGTACGTGAACGTTCGGTGCCGCGTCAAGTCGCGGATGGTCCGGAGCATCATCGTCCTCTCGAGGAGGTCCGGTCGCACCGAGGGACCTTCAACCTCGCCCTCGGACAGCTGCAGCAGGTACTCCATCTCCTCGAGCGAGTGTCCGGCGATCAGCGCTTCCGGATCCTTCATGTTCATGGACCGGTCGTTGAGGTACTCGCGCAATGCAGCCGCAGCCGGCCCATCCATCGATCCCCAGGAGGAGGGATCCGCCATCAGACGCTTGGTCGCTTTGGCGTTCGCCCTCGGGTCGCCGGCTGACGGACGCAGCTCGTAGCCAAGTCGGATCGCGACCTCCGTATCGCCGACGAGGCTGGCGATGCGGACAGCCCGACGGACGGAGACGGACAGCGGACGGTCGTCGAACTCGTCCAGCGCGGTGCGTACGAGCGCCAGGATGTGGTCAGCTGAGGTCATCCACAGAATGTAGCGACCTCGGCTGACACCAGAGCACGGGTTTACTGCACCCGACTCGGCAGCTCTGTCCACCCGCACGCCCGCCCGCCGTTGCTGAGTGGGTGCCAGATGGGTGCGGACGGTCCGCGCTGGATGAGGTCCTCGATCCGCGCGGCGCCGGCCGGGACGGCGGTGAGCATCTCGGCGACGGCCGGGTTCTCCTCGGCGGCCAGGCGCAGGTCTGCCACCGCTGAGCGCACCCCGGAGGCCGCGGTGCCGACCAGGACGACCAGCAGCCGCGGGAAGGACCGCCAGCGCCGCTCCCAAGCCCGGCCCCGGCCGCCCGGACCCGACTGCTCCCACAGGGCGGCGCAGGCCGCCAGCTGCGCCGCGGTCTCCTCGGCACCGACACCGGGGCGGTGCCGTTCGACGAACGCCCGCAGCCGGTGCCGCTCCTCGCCGGTGCCGGCGGTGTACGCGAGCTCGGCGGCGGGCCGGTACACCCCACCTCCGGCGACCGACTGCTCCGAGTTGGGAAGGAGGTCGAGCGGGCCGCAGGCCTCGCCGCGGGCGCGGGCGTCGGCGACGAAGGCGGCGTGGATCCGGCCGACGTCGAGCAGGTGCTCGCGCCCGTGCCGTACGGCGAGCTGCTCACCGTCCAGCGCCTGGGCGGCGCTCGGGCGACGGGCCTCGGGGAAGGTGGCCGCCACCGCCGCGCCCTGGGCGGTGAGGTGCCAGGCCTTCGCCCGGCCGGCCTGCGGCAGGGTCACGAAGTCCGCCAGGCCATCGGCGTGCAGGCGGGTCAGCCGCTTCTGGGTCTGCTTGATCAGGGCGGTTCCGCCATGCAGCTGGTGGAGCTGCTCGGCGGTCGCCAGCGTGAAGCGGTGAAGTGTGACCAGAACGTCGTGGTCGGTCTCCAGATCCCCGTGCACGAATGTGCTCCCTTCCGAACTACGGGCTTATCCCGTGCTCGGAGAATGGAACCCCACGAAACTCACCGGATTTCTCACCATCAAGGTTGGTAGTTCATAACGATCTGATAACTCCCGCCATCAAGGTATCCCGCGTTCTAACCGGTCCGAAATGCGGTCCGTAATCCAGTCCGCCAACCGGTCCCGACCTCGGGGCCCCCGGCGGCCTGATCGTCAAGCCTCTGACCTGCTGGAATGACCATCAAGGCGCCTGGTTAGTTTCCTTGATGGCCCATCAAGGAAACTCACCGATACCTTGGTGGCCCTGGTGAGTTTGCCGGACCGCTTCCGTTCCCCCTGCCGTTTCCCCCTCCACTGCCCCTACCGGCCACCTCGCGCCCGGGAGGCGAATCCGCCCAGCTCAGCGCCAGAATCCGGGCCGCCCCGGGATTCCGACAACCCTCTTCTCCCGTCTTTCTGCTTTTGGTTTTGGTTTGTGGTTGTGGCGTTGTCGGTTGGTCGGTTCGGGTTGTTGCACCTGCGGTGGGCCTTTCCTTTTTTCACGTCCGGCTGGTGCCGGCCGCTCGCTGGTCGGGGGTGGCGGCGGGGGCCGGAGAGGGGTGGTTGGAGAGGGTGCGGCACGCGGGTCGGGAACGGGCTTGGCCGCTGTCGGAAGCGCCGGATATCCCTCGAAGGCAGCAGCCGACCACGACCGCCGGGAGAAGCCTGTGAGCACCCGTCAGCGCCCCGACCACGACCACCAGGACGACGACCAGGCCGACGTCGTCGAACCGCCGCTGCCGCCGTCCCGGCCGGCCCGTACCGCGTACCGGCGCGGCGCCGCCAACCCGAACGGCTCGACCACCGCGCTGCGCGCCGACGTCCTCGGCGCGCTCGGCGTCCTCAAGGTCGCCACCGCCGATCAGCTCCAGCGGCTGCTGCGCCCCGGGGCGGCGTCGAACACCGTGATCCGGCAGGCGCTGCGCGATCTCGCGCTGCACGGCCTGGTCGCTTCCGACGGCAACACCCGCAACCGGCACAAGACCTGGCGGCTGGAGGGCACGGCCGGACTGGAGGCGGCCGGGCAGGTGCTCGGCCTGCCCCGCGCCGACATGGGCTCCACGGCCCGGGGAGCCGGCCGCTCCGGCGCCCAGCACGTGATGGCGGTCAACGAGACCGTACTCGCCTTCGTACGGGGCGGCACCGCGCCCGGGGCCGCGGGCGGGGTCGGCACCGTGACCGACTGGGCGACCGAGGTCGAGTTCCTGCTGCCGGGCGGCCGGCGAAAGGTCCGCCCGGACGGGGTGTGGCAGGCCCCTCAGATCGGGGTGCCGGTCCTGATGGTCGAGGTCGACCGCTCCACCATGGCGCCGGAGCGCGTCGCTGCGAAGTTCACCGCCTACCGTGAGCTGTTCCGCACCAAGGTGAAGAGCACCGACCCCGCGCCGGCCGAGCAGGAGCCGGCCGACCGTACGGTGCACTGGTGGCGCCGCACCTGGCCCGGCCACACCCGGCCCGGGTACCCGCCGGTCGCCCTGGTCGTCACCGACGCCGGACCCGTCGCCCTGGCCAACCGGCAGCAGGCCGTCGCGGACCTGTCCGCCGACTGCTGGCGCGGCCGGTGGTGCAGGGAGGTCCGCGACTACAACGACGACGGCTGGCGCGAGTACGACGACGCCGTGCCCATCATCGCGACCACCCTTCAGCTGCTGGCCGAGCACGGGCCGCTCGGGCCGGTGTGGTGGCGCTTCGGCCGCTCGGGCCGGCACTCCCTCACCGAGGCGCTGGAGAACCCGAACAACCGGGCCGCCTACGACCTGCGCCAGGCCGCCCGCGAGGACGAGCAGCAACGGGTCCACCAGGAGCTGATGGACTCCCTGGTCTGCATCGACTGCGGCGACGTCCCCGAGGAGGAGACCACCTGGGTGTACGGCAGCCGCGAGTGGACCCGCCGCCCGGGCGGCCGCTGCTGGTCCTGCCACCAGGAACACACCGAGCGCCTGGAACGGGAGGCCGAAGAACAGCTGGAGGCTGCCCGTACGGCCAACGCCGCGCTGCGCCCGTGCTGGACGTGCGGGGGCTCGATCGGCGGGAAGGAGGGTTCGAAGCTGGAGCTGCGGGAGAAGGCCACCCCGGACCGGCTGGAGTGCCCGCAGTGCGGACAGGCTCGCGCTGCCGAGGGCTTGGGCCCGCTGGTGCTGCCCGTCCCGACCAAGCGCGAGCAGATGGCCGCACTGATCTCCGCCCCGGATGACCCTTGGTGGGAGGACCGCGTGCTGCACGCCAAGCTCTACCCGGCGAAGGGCCGCCGTGTGTGACCTGTTGGTGTTGTTGGGCGTGAAATGGCCTCTCCTGCCGTGTTGTCTGGACCTTTGGTTGGACCTGTTGGCGGTGTGGGTGGGGGTGGCTGTGGTCGGGGTTTGGTGACTGTGTGTGGTTTGCGGGTGAGGTCGGGGGCGGGTCGGCCTTGTGCGGGGGTGGGCCGGGTGTTGTGGGCTTTTTTTGGGGGGTGAATTCGGCCGATAATTCCGGTGGGTTGTTTTGGCGGATTGGCTGCCGGGTGTGGTGTGGATTCGGGTTGGTATTGCGGTGGTGTGGTGGTGGCGGGGGGTTGGTGTTCGGTTTGGCGGGGTCGGGCTGGGTGCTTCTCGGTGGCCGCCGTCCGGGTCGCCGGTCTGGGCGGCTTCCCGCCCCGGGGTGCCCGGCTGCCGCCTGCTGCTGGGCCCGGCCGTCGTCCTGGTCGGCCGCCAGGCCGTCCTGCTGCGTCCTGCTGCGTCCGGCTTGGCGGTGCCGCCCCGCCGTCCCGCTGCGCCCTGTCCTGGTGCTGTGCCCGGTCCTGGTCGTGTTCGCCGGGTGGTGCTGTGCCGCCGTCCCGGGCCCGCCGTCCAGGCCCCGCTCCGTCCGGGGCGGCCGTCTGGGCCGCGCTGCGCCGCCGTGCTGGCCGTGCCCGAGGCTGCGTCCTTCGCTGGGCGGCTGGGTGGCCGTCAGGCCGCCTGTGGAGGCCGCTGTGGTGGCGCCTGGAGAGCAGTGGGGGGTGTCGCGCCCCCTTGTCGCGTTGGCTGTCGCGGTGGGGTGCTGTCGTGTGGTGTGACGTGGGCGGATACCGGGTTTTCCCTGTGTGTGGTGGGGGCGCGACAGCCCCCCCGCGACAGCCGCGGGGCGGACTGCGGTCCGGGGGCGCCGGACTGCCGGGGATCGGCCGTTGCTGGGGTCGCCGACCACCAGGTGCCGGTCGTCCTGGCCGCCGTGCCGGGGGCCGTTGTCCGGGGCGGCCGGGTACGGCGAGGACGTCGGGCGTCGAGGAGGCCGGCCTGCTCGACGGCCTGGTGCTGGTGGTGCTCGGCGGCCGGTGGCGGGCGGCCGGGTGGTGGTGGTGCTCGGCGGCCGGTGGCGGGCGGCCGGGTGGTGGGTGGCGGGTGCAACGCGGTGTTGCGCTGGGCTGCAACATGGGGCCGTGTTGCGGGTCTGACCAGGCGTTATGTGGCCGGGAGCGGGGGCGGGCGGGTGTGTTGCGGTGCCGTGTTGTACTCCGCTGCCCTTCCGCCGGCCTCGGCGGGTTCCCGCTGCTCGCCCGCGCCGTCCGGCCCGGTGCCGCGCCCCGGTGCCGCGCCCCGCTGCTGCGCCCCTGGTCGGCCGCCAGGCCGTTCCGCTGCGCCCGGCTTGGCCGCGCCGTCCTGGCCCGTGCCCTGGTGGCCCTGGTGGCCCGTCCTGGCCGCCGTCCTGGTCCGGTGTTCGGTTCGGTGTCGCCGCCCCGGGAATTGCTCGGTTGATGCTGGGCGGGATTTCCTGGGCGCCTGGAAGGGCGGTCGCCGTGTCGGCGTGGAGGGCCGTAGGCCCCTTTCCAGCGTGCCCGAATTCGATTCCTTGCCGCTGCGCATCGAAAGGGGCTTCGGGTTGCCGTGTGAAAAGGGTCGGAGGGAATTCGAATTACCGCCGGGAGTGCGGCCGGATAGAGCCGGGATGGACGGTTGCCGCGAGGTTGTCTGTTTGCTCCCTTCGCCCGTCCCTGTGCCCCTGGGAACCGGTACTATAGAGCCGTGGGGAAGCCGGGGAAACGCCGCCGGATACGTTTCGGATTCGGGTCCGAAGTCTGCGGTTGAGGGCCCGTCAGCCACCGCCGTGCGGGGCGCCTGTGAGGGGTCGCCACCGGGGCCGGGGAGGCTCGGGCCGGACCGGAGGCGCACCGGCGTCTCCCGAGGGCCGCAGGCCCCCGCTCCGGGGC
>NZ_JBIVSD010000046.1:0-9760 GCF_044756065.1 Kitasatospora sp. NPDC092039
CCGGCGAATGCCCCACCTGCCACCGCGAGTTACCCACCACACACCGACCAGGGCGCACCGGACCAAGCCGGACCTAACGAAGTACTACTAGGGGGCCGCTTCCAGGACGGAGAAGTGCCCGCCCTGCGGGTCGGCGAGCCGGACGGCCCGGCCGCGGGCGGTGTCGTGCGGTTCGACCAGGACCCGGCCGCCGAGCTCGACGGCGTGACGGGCGGTCAGCTCGGCGTCGCGGACCGCGAAGTGGGTGCGCCAGCGCGGCGGGTGGCCGCGCAGCTCGGCGCGGTGCCGGATGCCGGCGACCGGACGCCCGTGCACCAGCAGCGCGCTCTCCTCCGCGGCGGAGCGGACCGGGCGGTCGAGCACGGCGGAGTAGAAGGTGGCCGCGCCCGGCGCGTCGGGGGTGAGCAGTTCGGCCCAGGCCGGGGCGCCCGGCTCGCGGCCGGCCTCCCGGCCGAGGTGCTCCTCGCCCTGCCAGAGGCCGAAGACGGCGCCGGAGACGTCGGCGGCGATGGCCATCCGCCCGGCGCGCTCGGCCTGGAGCGGCCCGACGGCGACGGTTCCGCCGCACTCGCGGACGAGTTGGGTGGTGCGGTCGGCGTCGTCCACGGCGAAGTAGGTGGTCCACTGCACCGGGAAGCCGGTGGCGGTGGAGACGCCGAGGCCGGCCACCGGTGCCCCGTCGAGCTCGGCCCGGACGTAGTCGCCGAGCTGGCCGGGCCCGGGCGTGTACGTCCAGCCGAGCAGGGCGCCGTAGAAGGCGCGGGCGCCGGGCAGGTCGTCGGTCAGCAGGCTGACCCAGCAGGGCGTGCCCTGGGCCAGTCGGAGTTCCACCGCGGGCAATGCGGGCCTCCTCGTGGGTGGTCGGCGCACGGAGATCCCTGCGCGAGGGTGATGCTTCCACCCTGGCGGTCGCCCAACCCCCGGGCCGCGCGGAAAGTCCGGCAAAGACCCCACAAAGAGCGGTGGGCCGGGGCGTTCGCTGCGGATTTCCGCCGCCTTCTGCCGTCTTCCGTCGGATTCCGTCGTGTTCCGGCGGTCCGGGCGGCGGTGGGGAGGATCCGGATGCCCCCGCCGCCCGGGCCGCGCTGCGCGACAATGTCCGCCATGACCACCACCTACAACGACGGTTCCCCGCTGATCTCCGCGGCCGGGCTGCGGGAGGCGCTGGCCTCCGCGCTGCCGCCGGTGCTGCTGGACGTGCGCTACCAGCTGGTCGGCGCCGCGCCGGGCGGCCCGACCGCGGCCGAGGAGTACCGGGCCGGTCACCTGCCCGGCGCCCACTTCGTCGACCTGGACCGGGACCTGGCCGCCGCGCCCGGCGCGCCCGGCTGGGGCGGGCGCCACCCGCTGCCGGACCCGGAGGAATTCGGCGCGGCGATGCGCCGCTTCGGGGTGAGCGCCCGTCGCCCGGTCGTGGTGTACGACGGCGCGGCCTCGATGGCGGCGGCCCGGGCCTGGTGGCTGCTGCGCTGGGCCGGCCACCGGGACGTCCGGGTGCTGGACGGCGGCTTCGCGGCCTGGCAGGCGGCCGGGCTGCCGGTGACGGCCGAACTGCCGGAGCCCGGAGAGGGCGACTTCAAGCCGGTGCCGGGGCAGCTGCCGACGGTGGACGGGGACGGCGCCGCGGCCTGGGCGCGCGACGGCCTGCTGCTGGACGCGAGGTCGGGGGAGCGCTACCGGGGCGAGACCGAGCCGGTGGACCCGCGGGCCGGGCACATCCCGGGCGCGGTCTCGGCGCCGACGGCCGGGAACGTCGGCCCGGACGGCAGGTTCCTCCCGGCCGTCGAGCTGGCCGCCCGGTTCCGGGCGCTGGGCGCGGCGGAGCGGGAGACCGCGGTGTACTGCGGTTCGGGGGTGACGGCGGCGCACCAGATCCTGGCGCTCGAGGTGGCGGGGCTGCCGGCCACGCTGTACCCGGGCTCGTGGAGCGAGTGGTCGAGCGACGAGGCCCGCCCGGTGGCGGTCACCGGGCAGCCGGGCTGATCCCCCGGGTACGCCGCAGGGGCGGGAGGCCGGGCCTCCCGCCCCTGCGGCGTACCGCCGGTGCTACTCCTGCTTCTTGCGCCGGCTGCCGAAGACGATCTCGTCCCAGCTGGGCACGGTGGCCCGGCGACCGGGCCGGACGCCGTCCGCCTCGGCCTGCCGGTCGGTGGTGCCGACCAGGCGGTCGCGGTGCGGGGCGACGGCGCGCGGCATCAGGATGTCGGCGTAGGCCGAGCCCGCGCCGACCGCAGGGGCGGCCGCCGCCGCGGCCGGCTCCTCGTCCTCCTCGGCGACCTCGGCGGGCACCGGCTCGATCGGGGCGGGGGCGCCGACGGCGAGGTCGCCGCGGAAGGCGGGGACCACGTCGAGCAGGCTGGTCAGCGAGTCCCGGGACTCGGCGGTGGCCTCCCGCGACTCGCGGACCTCGCGGGCCGACATGATGCGGTCGGCCGAGGGGCGGTCGATCATCGGGCGGGGCGGCCGGTCCTGGGGGAGCCGGGCGATCCGCGGGATGAACGGGAAGACCGACTCCTCCTCGCGCTCGACGTTCTCGCCGATCAGTGCGCGGGCCTCGTCGTCGTTGGGCTGGACCAGGCGCCGCGGCGGGTCGTACGTCCAGGAAGCGCTGCGGCCCTCGCCGTCGGCCCGGTAGGAGAGGATGACCTCCCAGGTGCCGTCGTCGCGCCGCCAGGAGTCCCAGCGTTCGGTCTCCTTCTCGGCGCCGCGCAGCGCGAGCCGCTCGGCGACGGCCTCGCCGAGCTGCGGGCCGGGGGACTCGCCGTTGCGGCGGATCGCGGTCTTGCGGGCGCGCTCGGCCATGAAGGCGCGCTCGGCGAGCACCGGGCCCTCGAAGCGGCGGACGCGGTCGACGGAGATCCCGGCGGCCTGGGCGACCTCCTCGGCGGAGGCACCGGCTCGTATCCGGGCCTGGATGTCCCGGGGGCGCAGATGGCTCTCGACCTCGATCTCGATCTGGCCGAGGCGCGGCCGGTCCCCACGGATGGCGGCGCGTAGCCGCTCGTCGATGGGAAGGGTGTACTCCGTGCTGTCGGCAGCCTTGAGCACCAGCCGTGTGCCGTCGTTGCTGACGGCCACAACCCGCAGTTCGGGCACGGTTACCTCCCGGGTGGTGCCTGCCGACGTCACCTGCGTCGCTGCTCCCGTACTGAGTGTGGCCTGCCCACTCGCGACTGGCCACAACCTTGCTGAGTTCCCCGGCGTGTCGGGCGTATGCCCGTGCATGCCGCTGTGGCACGGTTGCCTTTTTGCCACGCCGTCCGTCGGCGTCGCGCCTGGGTGTCCCGGCCGTCCTCGCACGCGCAGTGAACGCGACGATCCGGGACGGGCGTCGCCGTGCGTGCCCGTTCCGTGGCTCCTCGTCAAGCTGTCGGTGTAGGCACAGTCGACAAGTCGACCCAAGGCTCGGGCTTTACGAACAGTACTCCATTCGTGGCATCCACAGGGGCGGCTCGCCGCTCAAGTCTCCCGCGATTCACGGGAATCTCAAGAGCGCGCTCCCCCAATGGCGGATGGCCACCGGACGGACGGTGATCATCTTCACACAATCCGGGCGTGGAGAACCGCATTTTCGTCCCTTGTGTCCTTCTTTGGGCAAGATGGAGAGTCTTGTTCGAGGAACAGCCGTACGGACCGAGGGATGTTGATGCCGGAGCGGAGCCCCGCCGAGGAGGGCGGCAAGGCCAAGGAGGAGCGCAGGCGCATCGATCTGAGTGTGGCTCAGGTCGCGGCGAGTGCGCTGGCCACGGTGGTGGGGGCGCTGCTCGCCTCCGAACTGGGGGTGTACGGCACGATCCTGGGCGCCGCCGTGGTGAGCGTCGGGGCCACCACCGGCGGCGCGGTGTTCCAGCACCTCTTCAAGCGGACCGGCGAGCAGCTGCGCGGGGCGGTGGACCGGGGGCCGAACCGGACCGTCAACACCCTGCGCCAGGTGCCGGTCCGCGCCGGCGAGCCCGGGCCGCGGGCGGAGCCGCCGGTGATCACCTCGGAGTGGAACGAGCCGCAGGTGGTGCGGGCGCGCCGGCGGTGGGGCTGGAGGACGTACGCGGCGGTGTCCGGGCTGGTCTTCCTGCTGGCGATGACGCCGATCGTGGCGTTCGAACTGGCCACCGGGCAGCCGGTGTCGGCGACGGTCAAGGGCGAGTCCGGCAACGGCACGTCCTTCGGCGGCTCGGTGACGCCCGGGTCGTCCCGGCCGCAGGACGACCCGGCGGACCGGCCGTCCCCCGGCGGTCGGCCGGGCCAGGACGCCACGCCGTCCGGCGGCGCCTCGGCCCCGGCGACCAACCGGCCGAGCCGGGGGCCGGGCGACACGCCGAGCGGCGGCGCCGGGACGGCCACGCCCTCGGCGGGCCCGAGCGCGACCCCTTCGACCGGCGCCTCCCCGTCGGCGGGCGGCGGGAAGCCCACCGGCGCGGCGAGCCCGCGGCCGCCGGCGCCGAGCGGCGCTCCGTCGAACGAGCCGGCGAAGGAGCCGGCGGCCCCGCCGCCGGCCGACGGGACCGGCGCCACGCCCTAGGGCGTGTCTGACAGTTCCCGCCGGGTGCGCGACGCTCCCCCAGCCTTCGGCCGGGAGGTACCCCCAGGGCACAAGCGCACCTCGCCGCGTTGTCGTCGGTCGCCAATGGCCCCCAGCCTCCGGCCGGGAGGTGCCCCCACCGCAGTGGCTCCCTCCTCCGCCTTGCGATGCACGCACCCCAACGCCGCGCCCTGATCCGACGCGAATTGTCAGACACGCCCTAGAGGGCGCGCGGCGCTAGGCGCCCAGCACCCGGCGCAGGTAGTCGTTGCCGAACACCCGCTGGGGGTCGACCTCGTCGCGCAGCGCGGTGAAGTCGGCGAAGTGCGGGTAGACGCCGGCCAGGTACCCGGCGTCGCGGGTGTGCAGCTTGCCCCAGTGCGGCCGGCCCTGATGGGCGGTCATCAGCTGTTCGACGCCGGTGAAGTAGCCCTGGTCGGCGGTGCCCCGGTAGAGGTGGACGGCGATGTAGGCGCTGTCCCGGCCGGACGCGGTGGAGAGCCAGAGGTCGTCGGCGGGGGCGAAGCGCACCTCGACCGGGAAGCTGACCTTCCAGCCGGAGCGCTCGACCAGGGCCCTCAGTTCGCGCAGCACCTCGCCGACGGCCGCGCGCGGCACCGCGTACTCCATCTCCACGAAGCGGACCTTGCGCGGGCTGGTGAACACCTTGTACGCGGTGTCGGTGAAACTGCGCTCGGACCAGGCCCGGCTGGCCAGCGAGGCGATCGAGGGGATCGAGCCGGGGAAGCGGCGGCCGACCCGGCAGGCGCCCTCCCAGACCGTGTTGGAGAGGAAGTCGTCCTCCAGCCACTCCTTGAACCGGGGCAGCGGGGCGGCCGGGCCCTGGCTGCGATTGTTGCGCTTGGTGGCGCAGCGGTCGGTGTGCGGGAACCAGTAGAACTCGAAGTGCTCGTTGACGGCGGTGAGGTCGTCCAGACGCTCCAGCACCTCGTCGAAGCCCATCGGCTGCTCGTGCGCGGTGAGTAGGAAGGCCGGTTCGACGCCGAAGGTGAGCGCGGTGATCACGCCGAGGGCGCCGAGGCCGAGCCGGGCGCCCTGGAAGAGCCGGGGGTTCTCGGTCGGGGAGCAGTGCCGGACGGTGCCGTCGGCGAGGACGATCTCCAGCGCGCGGATCTGGGCGGCCAGCGAGCCGGAGTCGCGGCCGGTGCCGTGCGTGCCGGTGCTGGTGGCGCCGGCCACGGTCTGGACCTCGATGTCGCCCATGTTGGTCAGCGAGAGGCCCTCGGCGGCGAGGAGCCGGTTGAGCCGGTGCAGCGGGAGGCCGGACTCGACGGTGACGGTGCCGGCCTCGCGGTCGATCCCGCGGACGGCGGTGAGCGCGTGCGGGCGGATCTGGACGCCGTCGCCGGCGGAGGCGATCGAGGTGAAGGAGTGGCCGGAGCCGACGGCCTTGACGGTGCGGCCCTGTTCGGTGGCCCGCCGGATCTCCCTGGCCAGTTCCTCCGCGGTGCCGGGGGCGGCGGTCCGGGCGGGCCGGGCGCTCTGGTTGCCGGCCCAGTTGGTCCACCGGGCGGGGGTCGCGGTACTGGCCTGGGGCATTGCGCTGCCTCCTGCTCCGTGGCCGAACGGGTCGGCGCGGTCCGGGGCGGCGCGGCCGCCCTACCCGCTGGTAGGGCCTGCGGGTAGGGCGAGAGACTAGTCAGTTCACCGTTCGGCGTCTACGGGTTGTCCGACCCCGTCGGCCGTCGCCGCGGCGGGCGCGCCGGAGGTCAGTCCGGCACGCAGCCGGCCGAGGCCGGCGAGGGCGGCGACCACCCCGAGCAGGCCGGCGGCGACCGGCACCCAGTAGCCCGCGGCGGCGCCGGAGGCGTCGACCACCCAGCCGCCGGCCGAGGAGCCGGCCGCGACGCCGAGGGCCAGGCCGGTGGTGGTCCAGGTCATCCCCTCGGTCAGCTGGGCGGCCGGGACGAGCCGTTCGACCAGGGCCATCGCGGTGATCAGGGTGGGGGAGATGGCGATGCCGGCGACCAGCAGCGCGCCGCCGACCGCGACCAGCCCGCCGATGCCGTGCACCGCGTGGGCGACCAGCACCAGCGGCACCATGCTGATCGCCATGAACAGGACGCCGCCGAGGAAGCGGACGGCCATCGAGCCGGTGAGCTTGAGGGTGCCGAAGACCACCCCGGCTAGGCAGGAGCCGAGCGCCCACAGGGCGAGGATCACGCTGGAGATCGACTTGTGGCCCTGGTCCTCGGCGTAGGCGACGGTGACCACCTCGACGGATCCGAAGATCGCGCCGGTGGCGACGAAGGTCAGCATCAGCACCTGGAGGCCGCGGTTGAGGATGACCGAGCCGCCCTGGTGCCGGGCGGCCGGATGGACCGGCGGCTCGGTGGAGCGCTGCCCGGCGAACAGCAGGACGCCGACGGCGAGGAAGAGCCCGGCGAGCAGCACGCCGGCCTCGGGGAAGACGGAGGTGGCCAGGCCGATGGAGAGGATCGGGCCGACGATGAAGCAGACCTCGTCGACCACGGCCTCGAAGGAGTACGCGGTGTGCAGCTTGCCGGTGTCCTCGCGGTAGAGGTGGGCCCAGCGGGCGCGGACCATCGCGCCGGTGCTGGGCATCACGCCCATGCCGGCGGCGAAGACGAACAGCGTCCAGTCCGGGGCGCCCAGCCGGGCGCAGAGCAGCAGGCCGGTGACGGCGACGACGGTGATCGCCATGGCGGGGACGATGATCCTGCGCTGGCCGTGCCGGTCCACCAGCCGGGAGACCTGGGGGCCGAGGACCGCGGCGGAGATCGCGAGGCAGGCCGAGACCAGGCCGGCGACCCCGTAGGAGCCTCTGAGCTGGGACAGCATGGTCACGATGCCGATGCCGGTCATGGAGATCGGCAGCCGGGAGACGAAGCCGGTGGAGGAGAAGGCCAGAGTGCCGGGGGCGGCGAATATCCGGCGGTAGCTGGACAGCACGGGAGCTCCGAGCGGGGGAGTAAGGAACAAGGCTGGTGAACACAGCTTACGTACGTTGGCAAACGGTATTTTCCGGACAGCCGCGCGGCCCCGGCGACGGCGCCCGCCCCCTCAGTGGCAGGATCGGTGCCATGTCCGACGCGCGCAATCCCTCCCCTTCCGGCGCCGCCCCGTACGACGCCCTGCTGCTGCTGTCCTTCGGCGGGCCCGAGGGCCCCGAGGACGTCGTCCCCTTCCTGGAGAACGTCACCCGCGGCCGAGGCATCCCCAGGGAACGGCTGAAGGAGGTGGGCAAGCACTACTTCATGTTCGGCGGGGTCAGTCCGATCAACGGGCAGAACCGCGAACTGCTCGCCGCGCTGCGCAAGGACTTCGCCGAGCACGGGCTGGACCTGCCGGTCTACTGGGGCAACCGGAACTGGGCGCCCTACCTGGTGGACACCCTGCGGGAACTGGCCGCCGACGGCCACCGCCGGATCGCCGTGCTCGCCACCAGCGCCTACGCCGGCTACTCCGGCTGCCGCCAGTACCGGGAGAACCTGGCCGACGCCCTGGCCGCGCTCGCCGAGGAGGGTGTGCCCGCCCTGCGGGTGGACAAGCTGCGGCACTTCTACAACCACCCGGGCTTCGTCCAGCCGATGACCGACGCCGTCCTGGCCGCCCTGGACGAGCTGCCCGAGGCCGTCCGCCCCGGCGCCCGGCTGGCGTTCACCACCCACTCCATCCCGGACTCCATGGCCGAGACCTCCGGCGCCCCGGACGACCCGGCCCGCGGCGAGCCCGGCGGCGCCTACGTCGCCCAGCACCTGGACGTGGCCCGGCTGATCGCCGCCGCGGTGGCCGAGCGCACCGGCGTGGCCGACCGGCCGTGGGAGCTGGTGTACCAGAGCCGCAGCGGCGCCCCGCACGTCCCGTGGCTGGAACCCGACATCTGCGACCACCTGGAGGCCCAGCACGCCGACGGCGCGCCCGCCGTGGTGATGGTCCCGATCGGGTTCGTCTCGGACCACATGGAGGTCAGGTACGACCTGGACACCGAGGCCGTCGCCAAGGCCGCCGAACTCGGCCTGCCGGTGGCCCGCGCCGCCACCGTCGGCGCCGACCCCCGGTTCACCGCCGCGGTGCGCGAACTCGTCCTGGAGCGGGCCGCCGCCGAGCGCGGGGAGCGGGTGACCCGCTGCGCCCTCGGCGCGCTCGGCCCCAGCCACGACGTGTGCGCGGTGGCCTGCTGCCCCAACCCGCGCGCCCCGCGCCCGGCCGTCGCCGAGCGCTGAGCCCGGATCCCACGCGTCCCGTCCGCCGCGCGTCCCGTCCGCCCCGCGCGTCCGGCAAGTCCCGCCCGAGCCGTCCGATCCGTCCGTCCGTCGTTCCGGAGGAGAACCCCGTGCCCACCCCCGCCCTGCCCGACGACCGGCTCCTCGACGACCTGCTGGAGGTCGCCCTGGACGCGGCCCGGCAGGCCGGCGCCCTGCTGCGCGACGGCCGCCCCGCCGAGCTCGGCGTGGCCGGCACCAAGAGCAGCCCGGTCGACGTGGTCACCGAGATGGACCTCGCCTCCGAGAAGCTCGTCCTGGAGCTGATCACCGACCGCCGCCCGGAGGACGGCTACCTCGGCGAGGAGGGCGCCGAGCGGCCGGGCACCAGCGGGGTCCGCTGGGTCGTGGACCCGCTCGACGGAACGGTCAACTACCTCTACGGACTGCCGTCCTGGGCGGTCAGCGTGGCCGCCGAGCTGGACGGCCGGGTGGTCGTCGGGGTGGTGTACGCCCCGGCCCGCGGCGAGCTGTTCCACGCCGTCCTGGGCCGTGGCGCGCGCCTGGACGGCCGGCCGCTCTCGGCCCGCCCGGCCCCGCCCTGGGGCCAGGCGCTGATCGCCACCGGCTTCAACTACGTCCAGCCGGTACGGGTGCGGCAGGCCGAGGTGCTGCTGGCGCTGATGCCGGAGGTGCGGGACGTCCGCCGGGGCGGGGCGGCCGCGGTGGACCTGTGCGACGTCGCCGCCGGGCGGCTGGACGGCTACTACGAGCGCGGCCTGGCCCCCTGGGACCGGGCGGCCGGCTGCCTGATCGCCGCCGAGGCCGGCGCGCTGGTCGGCGGCCGCCCCGGGCACGGGCCGGACCGCGAGCTGACCGTGGCCGCCGCCCCGGGGGTGTACGAGCCGCTGCAGGAGCGGCTGGCCGCGCTGCGCGCCTGGGCGGACTGACCGGTTCCGGCCGTGCCGCCCCGGACCCCCGGGGCGGCACGGCCCCGCCCCGGCGGGATCCGCGGTGTCCGCCGTTCCGGTTGACTCGGGGCATCGACGACCGG
>NZ_JBIVSD010000047.1:0-7909 GCF_044756065.1 Kitasatospora sp. NPDC092039
GCCCGGGGTGGTGCCGGGGGCCGCCGCCGGGGGGGGGCCCGCGCCGGGGGGGGGGGGGGGGGGGGGGGGGGGGGGGGGGGGGGGGTGGGGGGGGGGGGGGGGCCCCCCCCGGCCCCCGGGGGCGCCACGGCCCCGGACATGCGAAGAGCCCTGACATACGGGGGATGCCAGGGCCTGGGTTTCGCACGGCCCCCTCAGGGCCGCTGGTGCCGGAGGTCCGGCGACGGGTCGGTGGTGCCGAACGGGTCAGGCAGCGGTGCGGTGGCGCTCCAGCACCGTGTCCACGCCGTGCTCGGCGGCGAGTCGGCGGAGGTCGTCCAGCTCGGACTGCTCCACCTCGGCGAGGAACTCGTCCCCGGCCTCGATCGCGCGGTGCAGGTCCTGCTCGGCGTTGGCTATGCGCTGCAGGATTCCGGCCTTGAAGGCGTCCATACGGGCCCCCTTACTGTGTCGGACGTGCACGGTCGTGCGCTCTCCGCCCCGAGGAGGTCCAGCCGGTGAGAGCACCCGGGCCGGAGGGTGATGGCTCTCCGGATGAGTGCGGAGAGGCCTTCGGCCGCTCCCGGTGATGTCCCAGCCCCAGGGCCGGCGCGGATGAACGCACGGCGGGTGGGTGCGACCGGCCGTCAGCCAGATCGCGGGTGTGCAGCTGTCCTCCCCGCCCCGGCGGCCGGGAAACCTCCGGGTGGAAGAAAGTTGCCCGTGTCACAGTCCAAACGGAATGATGCGGGTGCGAACGGTCGCCGACGCGGCCCCGGGGCCCGTGCCCGAGGGGCAGCTTATCGCTGCTTTACCGCAGGACCAGGCAGGATGGAGGCACCGTCGGAGCCGTGCGTCCGCTTCCGGGGCCGGCCTGGAGAAGGGACAACGACCGTGCGGGTTCTCGTCGTCGAGGACGAGCAGCTGCTTGCCGAGGCCGTAGCGACCGGCCTGCGCCGCGAGGCGATGGCCGTCGACGTGGTGTACGACGGGGAGGCCGCGCTCCAGCGCATCGCGGTCAACGACTACGACGTCGTCGTCCTGGACCGCGATCTTCCGCTGGTGCACGGGGACGACGTCTGCCGCAAGGTGGTCGAGCAGGGCCTGGCGACCCGGGTGATCATGCTGACCGCCTCCGGCGACATCAGCGACCGGGTCGAGGGCCTGGAGATCGGCGCGGACGACTACCTTCCGAAGCCGTTCGCCTTCAGCGAACTCGTCGCCCGGGTAAGGGCGCTGGGCCGCCGCGCGACCATCCCGCTGCCCCCGGTGCTGGAGCGGGCCGGCATCTCGCTCGACCCCGGCCGGCGCGAGGTGATCCGCGACGGACGCACCGTCCAGCTCGCGCCCAAGGAGTTCGCCGTGCTGGAGGTGCTGATGCGGGCCGGCGGCGCCGTCGTCTCCGCCGAGCAGCTCCTGGAGAAGGCCTGGGACGAGCACACCGACCCGTTCACCAACGTCGTGCGCGTCACCGTGATGACGCTGCGCCGCAAGCTCGGAGACCCGCCGGTGATCGTCACCGTGCCGGGCTCCGGCTACCGGATCTGACGACCGGAGTCCGCCCGCCCCGGACTCCCCGCCGTACGCGCCCGCCCAGGCGGACGCCCCGAGAGGACCATCATGACCACCCCGCCCCCCGCCGGCGGGGCCTCCGGCGCGCCCGCCGGGGGCCCACGTGCCGTCCCGCCGAAGCCCCTGACCCCGCCGCGCGTCCACCGCCCCGGGCCCTACGCCCCCGGCGACGGCGTACTCGCCTGGCTCCCCTTCCGCCCCACCATCCGGATGCGCCTCACCCTGCTGTACGGCGGGATGTTCCTGATGGCAGGCGTGGTGCTGCTGCTCCTGATGTACGTGTTCTTCCAGGACGCCGTCTCCTACCTGGCGCCGCGCAAGCTGAGCTTCAACGGCAACCTCGTCCAGGTCAGCGGCCCCGACGGCATCAGCAGCACCATGAACAGCACGGAGTACAACCAGTGGCAGGCCGCCGACTACCTGGGCCGCTCCAACTCCGCGCTCAACACCCTGCTGCGCAAGTCGCTGACCATGCTGGTCTGCCTCGCCGTGATCGCCTTCGCGGCCGGCTACGCGATGGCCGGCCGGGTGCTGCGCCCGCTCGGCCGGATCACCCGCACCGCCCGTGACGTGGCCTCCTCCGACCTGCACCGCCGGATCGAGCTGGACGGCCCGGACGACGAGCTCAAGGAACTCGCCGACACCTTCGACGGCATGCTGGACCGGCTGGACCGCTCCTTCGACTCCCAGCGCCGCTTCGTCGCCAACGCCTCGCACGAGCTGCGCACCCCGCTGGCGATCAACCGCACCCTGCTGGAGGTCCAGCTCTCCGACCCGGCCGCCTCGGCGGACCTCCAGCAGCTCGGGAAGACCCTGCTGGCCACCAACGAGCGCAGCGAGCAGCTGGTCGAGGGCCTGCTGCTGCTCGCCCGCAGCGAGAACGAGCTGACCGACCGGCGCCCGGTGGAGCTGTCCGAGGTGGCCACCCGGGCGCTGGAGCAGAGCCGGGGCGAGGCCGACAAGCGCGAGGTCGAGCTGCGCTCGAAGCTCGATCCGGCCATGGTCGGCGGCAATGGCGTGCTGCTGGAGCGGCTCGCGCTCAACCTGCTGCAGAACGCCGTCCGCTACAACACCGCGGGCGGCTGGGTCGAGCTGGCCACCACCGCGGTGCCCGGCGGCGGCGAGCTGGTGGTCTCCAACACCGGACCGGTGGTGCCCGGGTACGAACTGGAGCACATCTTCGAGCCGTTCCGCCGGATCAAGGGCGCCGACCGCACCCGCAGCGACAAGGGGGTCGGGCTCGGCCTGTCCATCGTCCGCTCGGTGGTGCGCGCGCACGGCGGCACCATCGAGGCCACCCCGCGCTCCGGCGGCGGTCTCACCATGCGGGTTCGCATCCCCTCGCCGTAAGGGGCCGATGCCCGTTCCGCGGGCGACAGTTCCCAGCCGCCCCCGCCAGGCCCGTCAAGACGACATAAGGCCTGGCGGGGGCGGCTTGTCATTTGCGGGCCGAGCAACTTACGGTGTCGTAACCTACGCAACCGTAGGTGAATCCGTCGGCGGACCGTCGACGGGTCGAACGATGTGTCCCCAGTCCCTCGCGCCCGTCCCAGCGCGTGCCGTCCCCTCAGGAGCAAGACCTTGACCATCGCCCCTGTGCAGAGCAGCTCTCCGCTCGTCGCGAGCGGCTGGACCGACGCGCGGCTGATCCTCGCCCTCGAGGAGGTCGTGGAGACCGAGCTCAACCGCCACCTGGGCGTGGCCAAGGAATGGATGCCGCACGAGTTCGTCCCGTGGAGCCAGGGCCGCGACTTCGACGGCGTGCTGGGCGGCGAGGCCTGGTCGCTGGAGCAGTCCCGGGTGACCCCGGTGGGCCGGGTGTCGCTGGTGGTGAACCTGCTCACCGAGGACAACCTGCCGAGCTACCACCACGAGATCGCGACCATGTTCGGCCGCGAGGGCGCCTGGGGCACCTGGGTGCACCGCTGGACGGCCGAGGAGGGCCGGCACGGGATAGCCATCCGCGACTACCTGCTCGCCACCCGGGCGGTCGACCCGGTGGAGCTGGAGCGGGCCCGGATGAGCCACATGTCCGAGGGCTTCGAGTCCGACAACGCGCACAGCATGCTGCACTCGGTCGCGTACGTGGCCTTCCAGGAGCTCGCCACCCGCATCGCGCACCGCAACACCGGCAAGTACGCCGGCGACCCGCTCTGCGAGCAGCTGCTGGCGAAGATCGCCAACGACGAGAACCTGCACATGGTCTTCTACCGGAACCTGCTGAAGGCCGCCCTGGAGCTCGCCCCGGACCAGGCCATGCGGGCCGTCGCCGACGTGGTCACCCAGTTCCGGATGCCCGGCCACGGCATCCCCGGCTTCGAGCGCGCGGCCGCGCAGATCGCCATCGGCGGGGTCTACAACCTGCGCATCCACCACGACGACGTGCTCCAGCCGGTGCTGCGCCACCTCAAGGTGATGGAGATCGGCGGCCTCGGCCCCGAGGGCCTGCTGGCGCAGAACGAGCTGGGCGTGTTCCTGGACGGGCTGGACGGTCAGGCCCGGAAGTTCGAGGAGCGCCAGGCCGCCCTGCTGGCGCGTCGCGAGGCCCGGCGGAACGCCGGCTGAGGCGCGGCGCCGTACGGTCGGAGTGGGTGGATTTTCCGCGATTTGCCCTGGAAGATTCTGAACGTGACCAAGCTCACACCGTGTCGCTCCGCGATTCCGGGCAACCCCGGAGAGTGATCACCTGATCAGGGGTGCCGATCGCCGTCCGTGATCGGTTTTCGACCCCCGCCCGGTCCTCCGGATCGGTCGGCATCCCTGATGGACAAGGGATTTCGTAGGCGTCCGAAACCGCTGTGCTCACTGTGCGTGGTCGGTCAACCGGGCCCGGAGAGGGCCGGCGATGGCCCAGCGTGAGGCCTTCCGCAGCCCCGGGGATCACCCCGATGGAGCCCGGGCTGAGTGTCGATTGAGTAACAGGGCTTGAAGTAAGGCAAAATCTCCGCCTCGGGTCGGGCACAAGACCGACCCCCCATGCGTTACGTGCGCTGGAGATACCGCACACACCGCACAACCCGGAGGGGGAGAGCGAAAAATGGCAACCGACTACGACACCCCACGCAAGACCGACGACGAGCTCAACGAAGACAGCATCGAGGAGCTCAAGGCTCGGCGGAACGACAAGGGCGGCAGCTCCGTCGACGTCGACGAGTTCGACGCCGCCGAGGGCATGGAGCTCCCCGGTGCCGACCTCTCGAACGAGGAGCTCGCCGTCCGCGTCCTGCCCAAGCAGGCCGACGAGTTCACCTGCATGAGCTGCTTCCTGGTGCACCACCGCAGCCAGCTGTACAGCGAGAAGAACGGCAACCCGATCTGCCGGGACTGCGGCGCCTGAGCACCGCGGCGGACAGGGCCCGGGGCCCGCGGCTGCGCCCGCGGGACCGGCACACCGCTCCTTCCGGCCCCGGGCAGCGGGGCCGGACGGCAGGTCCGGGTACCGTCCGGCTGGACGGGCCCGACAGGACGGCGTCGGCCGGCGCATCGGTCAGGACGAAGTCGTAGGGACGGTCCCGCAGCAGCGGAACCGTCCCTCTCCGTTTGTCCGGCCTCTTCCGTCCGGCCCGTCCCGGTCCGGCCGGCTCCCGGCCGGCCGGACCGCCTCAGGTGCGGGCGCCGCGCCGGGCGTCCTCCAGCGCCTCCGCCAGCTTCATCGGCGAGCGGGTCGACAGATAGAGGTACGGCGTCGGGTCGGCCGGATCGGTCACCTCGATCCGCAGCGCCGTCGGGACGTAGCTGCGCAGCAGCATGAAGGCGCGCGGATCGGCCTTGGGGCCGCGCCAGGCCGCCGCCTCGGCGGGGCTCAGCGCCTGAGCGTCGCCGAGCGCGTCCACCGGGATCCGGGCCGGACCGGCCACCAGCGACCCCTGGACCACCCGGATGCGGGCCGAGCCGTAGCCGCTGATCGCCACCGCGCCGGCGGCGATGCCGACCACCAGCCCGATCAGCGCGGCCGGACCGCTGACCCGGATCAGGATCAGCGCGAGCGTGAGACCCACCGCGATCGGGAGCAGCCACCAGGAACGCGGCACCGTGAGCCGTTCGTCGTACATGCCCCCCATTGTGGTCGCCCTGACGTCCGGCAGGGGACGCCACCCCCACGGCGGCCGCCCTACCCCTGGGTAGGGTTGGGCCCCGTGACCGGTACGACAGCCCCCAGCACCCCCGACGACCGGCCGGCGCCCCTGATGCCGCCGTCCCCGACCACGCCGCCGCCGGACGCCGTCCTGCCGGCGCGCCACCCCCAGGCGCCCGCCCCCGGCACCCGGCTCGGCTCGCACTACGAGCACTGCTTCGGGTGCGGCCCGCAGCACCCCGGCGGCCTTCGGATCGACGCGGTCGCCGGCGAGGGACTCGTCGTCACCGCCGAGTTCCCCGTTCGCGACGTCCACCAGGGCGGTCCCGGCCTGGCCCACGGCGGGCTGCTGACCACCGCCATGGACGAGACCCTCGGCGCGCTCAACTGGCTGCTGCACGCCCCCGCGGTGACCGGCCGGCTGGAGACCGACTTCCTCAGCCCGGTGCCCGTCGACTCGGTGCTGCACCTGCGCGCCTGGATCACCGGCGTGCACGGCCGCAAGATCTACAGCGCCGCCGAGGCACGGATCGGCGGGCCGGACGGGCCGGTCGCCGTACGTGCTCAGGCGCTCTTCATCCAGGTGAAGCTGGAACACTTCACCACGCACGGTCGTCCCGAGGACATCGGGAAGGTCCTCGACGACCCGGATCTGATGAAGCGCGCACGAGCCTTTGAGGTGAACCCTTGAGCGACACCCCCCGTCCGCAGCTGGACGTCCTGATCAAGCGCATCGACCCCGAGCTGCCGCTGCCGGCCTACGCGCAGCCCGGGGACGCCGGTGCCGATCTGCGGACCACCGTCGACGCCGAGCTGGCCCCCGGTGAGCGGATCGTCCTGCCCACCGGCATCGCCATCGCCCTGCCGGACGGCTACGCGGCCTTCGTCCACCCGCGGTCCGGTCTGGCAGCTCGTTGCGGAGTTGCCCTCGTGAACGCCCCGGGGACGGTCGATGCCGGGTACCGTGGAGAGATCAAGGTGATCGTCGTCAATCTGGACCCGCGCGAGGGGGTCAGCTTCCGCCGAGGGGACCGGATCGCCCAGCTGGTGATCCAGCAGGTCGAGAAGGCCCGTTTCCACGAGGTGGAGGAGCTGCCTGGGTCGGCACGCGCCGAGGGCGGGTTCGGGTCGACCGGCGGCCATGCCGCGGTCTAGCATTCCCGCGGCCTCGCAGGAAGCCGAGCAGGTATTCGCATCGGTCTTGGACCGGGAAGGACAGTGACCGTGTTCCGTCGTCGCCAGAAGAGCGAGGACGCTGTCGAGCAGCTCGCCGACGACGCCATCAGCGCCGACGAGACGGCCGATGACGTCGAAGGTTCCGCCGAGAGCGAGAACGTGACCGACCTGGACCCGGCCGACAAGGTCGGCCTGCCGCCGGCTCCCCGGCCGGACGGTCCGTGGGACCACTCCGAGCTGGAGAACCCCGAGGAGGGACGAGTCGACCTCGGGGGTCTGCTGGTCCCCGGTGTCGAGGGCATGGAGCTGCGGGTCGAGGTCGCCGGTGACGCGATCGTGGCCGCCACCCTCGTGCTCGGCAACAGCGCCATCCAGCTCCAGGCCTTCGCGGCCCCGAAGTCGGAGGGCATCTGGGGCGAGGTCCGCGAGGAGATCGCCAACGGCATCACCTCGCAGGGCGGCATCATCGAGGAGGAGGAGGGCCCGCTCGGCTGGCACCTCCGCGCCCAGGTCCCCGTGCAGCTGCCGGACGGCACCCAGGGCGTGCAGCTGGTCCGGTTCGTCGGCTGTGACGGTCCGCGCTGGTTCCTGCGCGGCGTGATCTCGGGCCAGGCCGCGGTGCAGCCGGAGATGGCCGGAATCCTGGAGCAGGTCTTCCGGCAGACGGTCGTCGTGCGCGGCGAGTCCCCGATGGCTCCGCGTGACCCGATCGTCCTGAAGCTTCCCGAGGACGCCCAGATGGTCGCCGACGGTGGTGGGGCGGCCGCCGCCGCGGGCGAGGGCGAGAACCGCTTCGGCGGCACCGCGCTCGACCCGTTCGCGCGCGGCCCGGAGATCACCGAGGTCCGCTGACCCGGCTCCGGCCGGCTCTGATCGGCATCGATCGCCCCTGCTCGGGAGCCCGGGCAGGGGCGATTTGCATGTGGCGGGCCCGTCCCCGTACAGTTCCGGAGTCGCCGCGGGAGACCGGGGCGGCAAAGCGGAAAGCGAATCCGATGAATGAAACTCCGGAAAACGGAGCGGAAAACATCTGATAAGCTGGAAACACGAAAGAACGAAGCCCGGAGGGCCTGCTGGAAGGCGGCTCGAAGGAAGCGTCCGTTCCTT
>NZ_JBIVSD010000048.1:0-7593 GCF_044756065.1 Kitasatospora sp. NPDC092039
CGACTGGCTCCACACCTACAATCACCACCGCGGACACACCGCACTCGCAGGCAAACCACCCGCCAGCCGCGTCCCCAACCTCACTGGTCAGTACAACTAGCCTCTCCGGTGTGACGAACGAAGCGACGAACAGCGCGCCCACCCGGCACCTCGACCGGCACCCCGCCCGACTCCTGGACGGCGGCCACGAGCCCGCCACCGACACCGTCAAGGTCGACTTCTACTTCGACCCCGTCTGCCCGTTCGCCTGGATAACCTCCCGGTGGATCCTGGAGGTCGAGCGCCACCGCGAACTCGACCTGAACTTCCGGGTGATGAGCCTGTCCGTCCTCAACGAGGGCCGCACCGACCTGCCCGAGCGCTACCAGCGCCTGATGACCACCGGCTGGGGCCCGGTGCGGGTCTGCATCGCCGCCGCCGAGCAGCACGGCCCGCAGGTGCTGCGCGGGCTGTACACCGAGCTCGGCACCCGGCTGCACGACCAGGACCGGGCCGCCGACGACACCGTCATCCGGGAGGCGCTGGTGGCGGCGGGCCTGCCGGAGGAACTGGCCGAGGCGGCGAACAGCACCGGGTACGACGAGGCCCTGCGCAAGAGCCACCACGAGGGCATGGACCCGGTCGGCGAGGAGGTCGGCACGCCGACCATCCACGTGGACGGCGTCGCGTTCTTCGGCCCGGTACTGAGCGCCATTCCGCGCGGTGAGGACGCCGTACGGGTCTTCGACGGTGTGCGGCTGCTGGCCGGGTACCCGAACTTCTTCGAGCTCAAGCGGACCCGGACGGGCGGGCTCGACTTCTCCTGACCCGCCTCCCCGGGGCCTCAACCCGCCCGCCGATCCGTGTCGCCGATCCGCCCCGCCGATCCGTGTCGCCGGTCCGTGATGCCGACCCGCGCTGAGCGGGCGATTCTCGCCCGGGTGGACCGTTCCCACCCCCCTCGGACTCCCGTCCGGGCGCGGAGCGTCCGACCATGGAGAGGCGGAGGCTGTCAGGCCCCCCGAGAGGCGGTGAGCGTGGATGATCGTACGAATCCGGCTGCGCGCTTCCGATCACCCCGCGACCCCGCCCGGCCCCGGTTCCAGCCCCGGCCCCGGCACCAGCCCTGGTTCCGGCCCGGGCCCCAGGCCGGGCTGGGGCCAGCCGCGGGGCCCGGGCCGGGGCCGCAACCAGGGCCCGGGACCAGGCCCCGGCGGCCCGGGCAAGCCCCCGCCGCCCTCCTGGCGCCGCTGGCTGCTGCCCGTCGCCGTGCTGGTCACGCTGCTCCTGCTGGTGCTCTTCTCCAACCCCGGCAAGCCGGGCAACCGCTACGGCTACAGCGACTTCCTGAACCGGGTCAACGCCGGCCAGGTGCAGACCGTGGACGTCAGCGACACCGGCGGGGTGAGCGGCACGCTCAAGGACGGCACCCACTTCACCAGCCAGATCCCGACCGCCCTGGACACCTCCCGGCTCAGCAGCGCGCTCTCCGACCACCACGTGACCGTCACCGGCAGCCGGACCAGCGGCGGCGGCTCGATCTGGTCCACCCTGCTGCTGTTCCTGCCGCTGCTGATCTTCGGAGCGCTCTTCCTCTGGTCCGGCCGGATGGCCGCCCGCTCGCTGGGCGGCGGCCTGAGCGCCATCGGACGGTCCCGGGCCAAGATCATCGAGGCCGAGCGGCCGAACACCGGGTTCGCCGACGTGGCCGGGTACGAGGGAGTGAAGCAGGAGGTCAGCGAGGTGGTCGACTTCCTGCGCAGCCCGGAGCGGTACGCCGCCGCCGGCGCCAAGGGGCCACGTGGAGTGATCATGGTCGGGCCGCCCGGCACCGGAAAGACGCTGCTCGCCCGGGCGGTCGCGGGCGAGGCCTCGGTGCCGTTCCTCTCGGTGACCGGCTCCGGCTTCGTCGAGATGTTCGTCGGCGTCGGCGCCTCCCGGGTCCGCGACCTCTTCGAGGACGCCCGCAAACGCGCGCCGTCGATCATCTTCATCGACGAGATCGACGCCGTCGGCGGCCGCCGCGCGGGCGGCACCCGGATCGGCGGCAACGACGAGCGCGAACAGACCCTCAACCAGCTGCTCAGCGAGATGGACGGCTTCGACCAGAGCACCGGCATCGTCGTCATCGCCGCCACCAACCGCCCGGACGCCCTCGATCCGGCCCTGCTGCGCCCCGGCCGCTTCGACCGGCAGGTCACCGTCCCGCTGCCCAACCAGGCCGAGCGGGCCGCCATCCTCGCCGTGCACGCCCGCGGCAAGACCCTGGGCCCGGACGTCGACCTCGGACGGCTCGCCCGCGGCACCCCCGGATTCTCCGGCGCCGACCTCGCCAACCTGGTCAACGAGGCCGCCATCAACGCCGTGCGCGCCGACCGGGCCACCCTCACCGCCGACGACCTCGACGCCGCCCGCGACCGGGTGCTGCTCGGCCGCCGGGAGTCCTCCAACGCGCTGCTCCCCGAGGAGCGGCACGCCGTGGCGGTGCACGAGTCCGGACACGCGCTGATGGCCGCGCTGTGCGAGCACGCCGACCCGGTCGCCAAGGTGACGATCCTCCCGGCCGGCGTCGCCCTCGGCGCCACCGAGCAGTTGCCCGAGGCCGAACGGCACCTGTACAGCGAGGGCTACCTGACCGACCTGCTCACCGTCCAGCTCGGCGGCCGGGCGGCGGAGCTGGTGGTCTTCGGCGAGGGTTCCACGGGCGCCGCCAACGACCTCGCCAACGCCACCTCGGTCGCCACCCGGATGGTCCGCGAGTTCGGCCTCTCCCCGGAACTCGGCCCGGTCGGCTACTCCAGCGGCACCCCGCACTACCTCGGCGACAACCCCGAGGACCTGCTGCGCCGCCCGTACTCCGAGCAGACCCAGCGCGCCGTGGACGAGGCGGTCGCCCGGCTGCTGCGCCGGGCCGAACGGCGGGCCCTCGACCTGCTCACCGAGCACCGGCACCACCTGGACGAGCTGGCTGCGCTGCTGGTCACCCAGGAGACGGTGGACGGCCGGGTGGTGCTCGACATCCTGACGCACCTGGCGCCGGGGCCGCAGCCGCCGGTCTCGCTGCACAAACCGGACGGGCAGGGAAGGCGGGGAGGGCCGGACGGGCAGAAAGGGCCGGACGGGCAGGGAGGGCCGGACGGGCAGGGAGGGCCGGACAGGACGGGAGAGCCGGACGGGGCGGGCGAACCGGACGAGCCCGCGAAACCCGGGTAGCCCGCGAAAGCCGCGGCCCCGGCGGCCCCGGCGGCCCCCTCGGAGCCCCGGGAGGCCCCCGCCCGTGACGGCCGCGGCGGCGGTGGTCGTATCCTCGTGACCGCGTCACGTACCCACCGTCCCGAGGAGTCGGAATGACCGAGCCCCTGCCCGCCGACGTCCAGCGGGAGATCGCCCGTGCCCTCGGCGTCGCCCCCGTGCCGGACCCCGCGGCGGAGGCCGAGCGCCGGGTGGAGTTCCTGGCCGAGCAGGTCCGGACCACCGGCGCGCGCAGCCTGGTGCTGGGCATCAGCGGCGGTGTCGACTCCACCACCACCGGGCGGCTCTGCCAGCTCGCCGTCGAGCGGCTGCGGGCCGAGGGCCGCCAGGTGACCTTCACCGCGATGCGGCTGCCGTACGGCGTCCAGGCGGACGAGGCGGACGCCCAGCTCGCGCTCCGCTTCATCCGCGCCGACGAGGTGCTGACCGTCGACGTCAAGCCCGCCACCGACGGCGCGCTCGCCGCCCTGAAGGCCGCCGGCCTGACCTACGACGACCACGGCCACGAGGACTTCGTCGGCGGCAACGTCAAGGCCCGCCAGCGGATGGTGGTCCAGTACGCGGCGGCGGGCGCCAAGGGCGGGCTGGTCGTCGGCACCGACCACGCCGCCGAGGCCGCCGTCGGCTTCTTCACCAAGTTCGGCGACGGCGCGGCCGACGTGATGCCGCTGTCCGGTCTGACCAAGCGCCAGGTGCGGGCGGTCGCCGAGGCGCTGGGCGCGCCGGCCGAGCTGGTCAAGAAGACCCCCACCGCCGACCTGGAGAACCTCGCCCCCGGCCGCCCCGACGAGGACGCCCTCGGCGTCAGCTACGACGAGCTGGACGACTTCCTGGAGGGACTGCCGGTCACCGAGGACGTCTTCCGCACCGTCCTCGGCCACTACCGCCGCACCGAGCACAAGCGCAACCTCCCGGTCACCCCGCCCGTGGCATGACCGGCCGCGACGAGCGCGCCGCCGGAGCCGTCCTCGGAGCCGCCGTGGGCGACGCCCTCGGCGCCCCCTACGAGTTCGGCCCGGCCGGCGCCTTCTCCGCCCGCTTCCCGGACGCCCCCGGTGACCTGGTGGCGGGCGGCGGCTGGGCCCTCGGCGAGGCCACCGACGACACCCAGATGGCCGTCCTGGTCGCCGAGTCGCTGGTGGAGCGGGACGGTCTGGACCTCCCGGACATCTTCGACCGGTTCCGCCGGTGGGCCGCCGGCGAGCCGCACGACATCGGCATCCAGACCGAAGCCGTCCTCGCCAGCGGCCTGACCTGGGACCTCGCCGCCGCCATCCACTCCAACACCTCGCTGCGCGCCGCCGGCAACGGCGCCCTGATGCGCGCCTCGACCTCCGCCGTCGCCTTCGCCGGCGCCGGCCGGCAGGCCACCATGGAGGCCGGCCGGCGCATCGCGGCGCTGACCCACGGCGACCGGGCCGCCTGGGAGGGCACGGCGATCTTCCACGAGCTCGTCCGGCTCGCCCTCGACGGCGCCGACCCGCTGGCCCAGCTCCCCGCCGTCCTGTCCCACGTCGACCCGGGCCACCGGGAGCGCTACGCCACCGTCCTCGCCCCCGACTGGCACCCGGAGCGCGCCACCGAGTCCAACGGCGCGGTCTGGCCCTGCCTGGGCTCGGCGGTGTGGGCGCTGCGCACCACCGACGGCTTCGAGCAGGCGCTGCGCGCGGCGATCGACCTCGGCGGGGACACCGACACCGTGGCAGCCGTCACCGGCGGCCTGGCCGGGGCCCGGTACGGGGCGGCGGCGATCCCGGAGCGCTGGATCGAGCCGCTGCACGTCGCGCTGCCGGGCTTCGGCGGGCGGGTGCTGCGGGCTGCCGAACTGCTCGATCTGACAGGGAGACTGACGGTCAGTCAGGTCTGAGGGGTTGCGGCGGGGCCGACCGATCACCGGCGATGGCGATCGGTCGACGGCCCGGCGGATCCGGCGCGGCCTACCAGAGGAGGACGGCGAGGATCCCCGGCGGGTCGACCAGGAGGCGGGCGATCAGGACTCCCAGCGCCGCCAGATGGCCGAGGAGCGCGCCGAGCGTCGCCCAGCGCCAGCGGCGGTGCGGGGTCGACCTCCGGCCGGCGACGGCCGCGCCCAGCAGGGCCGTGAGGACGGTGAAACCGAGCAGGGCCGCCGTGACCTGCGGCAATTCGTGCCGGGGCGGGGCGGGGGCGTCCTGCCAGAGGTGCACCAGTAGCCACCCGTCGGTCACCGCCGTCAGGCCGCCCGTCACCACGGCGAACACCGTGTCGGAGACCTCCTCGCCTGTGCCCCTGACGCCCCTGACTCCTTTGACGCGCTTGACGCTCCTGGTGCCCGTCCGTGCCACTGTGCCCGCCCCCCCCGATGCCGGCCCGCTCACGTGGCTGGCTACGGTAGCGGGGAAAGGGCCGGACCCGTAGGGGTGGGGAGCGCACGCGGCCGGAGGCGTGACGGAGCGGTGGCGCCGAGGACGGGCCAAGGCGGCCGGTGTGCGGCCGGCTGACGGACGAGGGGGCGGAGTGATGACGGTGGATCGGCTCGCGGTGGTGTCCGGGGGCGGTACCGGGATCGGCCGGGCGATCGCGGCGCGGCTGGCCGGGGACGGGCACCGGGTGGTGATCCTGGGCCGCAGGGCGGCCGTGCTGGAGGAGGCCCGGGAGGAGATCGAGCGGGCTGCCGGGCCGGGGCGGGTCGTGCCGGTGGCGGCCGATCTGACCGACCCGGCGGCGGTCGAGGCGGCGGCGGCCCGGATCACCGGACTCGGGCCGGTGGACGTGCTGGTGAACAACGCGGGTGCGATCGTCACGCCGCCCGCCGACGGCAGTCTGGCCGCGCTGGCGGCGTCCTGGCGGCGGGACCTGGACGGCAATCTGCTCACCGCCGTGCTGCTGACCACCGCGCTCCAGGACGGGCTGCGCCGCCCCGGCGGCCGGCTGGTGGTGATCAGCTCGGCGGCGGCCCAGCGCGGCGGCGCGGGCCCGCACTCGGCGGGCTCGTACGCCGCCGCCAAGGCCGCGCTGCACGGCTGGGCGTTCGGCCTGGCACGGCAGTTGGGCCCGGACGGGATCACGGTGAACGTGCTGGCGCCCGGCTACATCGAGGAGACCGAGATCTTCGGGGCGGGCTGGAGCGAGGAGTTCCACGCCCGGAAGGTCGCGGACACCCTGGTCGGCCGGGCGGGCACCCCGGCCGACGTGGCCGAGGCGGTCGGCTACCTGGCCTCGCCGGCCGCCGGGTACCTGACCGGTCAGGTGATCGGTCTCAACGGCGGTGCGGTGCTGGGCCGTTGAGCCGTGCCGCCGGGGCCCGGCGGCACGGTCCGTCATTCCCCGTCGGCCCGGTCCGTCACTCCCCGTCGGCGTCGGCGTCGGCCTCCGGGGTCGGGGTGGCGCCGGAGCCGGTGCGGACGGCGAGCCTCGCCTCGGCGGTCGTCCAGTCGGTGGCGATCGCCTGCTGGGCGGCGGCCAGGGTGACCTGGCCCTTGCAGATCGCGGTGTGCAGGTGGGTCTCCACCGCGTCCTTGGGGTTGTTCGGGCCCCTGCCGGGGACGTGGCCGGGGGAGGGCGGCTGGACCCACAGGTTGCGCGGGTCGTTGGGGTCGCCGCCGAGCTGGAGGCTGATCAGGTGGTCGTACTCGGCGTCGCCCATCGGGCCGGTGTAGCCGTAGGACTTGGCGTTCTCGGCCTTCTCCCGGCCGGTGATGTTCGACGGCGGGCGGATGGTCGAGGTGTAGCCGCCCTGCTTGCAGATGGTGTCCTTGAGGTTGTCCTGGGTGACCGCCGGACTGATCGCGCCCGGCGTGCAGCCGAGGTCGGGCAGCGGCTGCTTCTCCGCGGTGTAGCGGTAGTGGCAGCTGCCCGGCGCGGGCTGCGGCTGGACGTCGTAACTGCTCTGCGGGCCGGGGCCGGTGGCGATCGCGGCGGCCGCGGGCGGGGCGGCCGCCGCGGCGTCGCCCGCGGCGGCCGGGGCGGAGCCGGCCCCCTCGGCGACGTGGTCGCCTCCGGACGAGCAGCCCGCGGCCGCGGCGGCGAGCAGGACGGCCGCGGCCATGGCCAGGGCGCGGCGGACGGGAGCCGGCACAGTTCCTCCATCGGGGTGTGCGGGAGCGGCGGTCGCCGGTGTGCCCGGGGACCCGCCGGCGGACACTACCGTGCCCCCGGGGCCCGTGGGTGACGCCATGTCCGGGCGCGGGAAGCCTTCACCGGGCGCGCGGAACCGTTTCCGCAACGGCACCGGCCCGGGTCGTGCCGCCCGCGCCCCCGACGGCCCCTCGCGCGTCAGACGCCTAGTTGTACTGACCACAGAGGTTAGTGACGGGGTTCACGACCTGGTGATCTTGAAATGAGTGAGGGCCTTCTGGCTCGGTGTGGATTGCGACATCTGCA
>NZ_JBIVSD010000049.1:0-6173 GCF_044756065.1 Kitasatospora sp. NPDC092039
AGCTTCCGCCGTCCCCGCACCGTCCGATCCTTGCGGATCTCGAAGGTCATTGCACTCCCCAACTGGGATGTTGCAACGATCCCTAGAACCCAAGCGGGGCCCGGGAGGCCTTCGACGACGGCCTCGCGGCTTGCCCCGCCACCGCCCACCGGCACCGGCCGCCGCCACCCGCCCTCCCCCGCGACCGGCTGCCCGACCACGCCGCGCCGATGGCCGAGGGGATCGCCGACGCCACCGCCCGCTGGCGCGACGGCGACGTGATCGACGTCCCCGCCGCGATGTGCCGCCTCTCCACCGCCGTCACCGCCCGCTGCCTGGTCGCCGGGCACGAGCGGGCCGGCTCGCCGCCGCCCGGCGCCGACCGCCTCCCCACCCCCGGCAACCGTCGCCTCCGCCACGCCCGGCAGGACCTGCGGGAGTTCACCCGGCGGCTGACCGCGGACCACCGCGCCGCCGGCACCGACCGCCTCGACCTGCTCCCCACGCCGCTCGCCGCGCCGGACGAGGACGGCCGGCCCCCGTCCGGCGCCGAGGTCCACGAGCGGCTCGCCGCCTTCCTGCCGGCCGGCCCGGAGAGCACCGCCGCCACCCTCTCCTGGGCCTGGACGCTGCTCGCCGCCAACCCGGCCGTCCGGATGCGGCTGCACACCGAACTCGACACAGTCCTGGACGGCCGCCCCGCCCGCCTCGAGGACCTGCCCGCGCTCCCGCTCACCGCCCGGATCGTCAGCGAGACCCGGCGGCTCTACCCGCCGCCGTGGATCCTCAGCCGCACCGCCACCACCGACACCGAGCTCGGCGGCCACCGCGTCCCGGCCGGCGCCACCCTGCTGTACAGCCCCTACCTGCTGCACCGCCGGGCCGACCTGTTCCCCCGCCCCGACCGCTTCGACCCAGACCGCTGGCTCACCACCGCCCGGCCCGCCCCCGGCACCCGGACGCCCTTCGGCCTCGGCGCCCACCGCTGCGCCGGCGACGCCTTCGGCACCGCCACGGCCGTCCTCGCCATCGCCACCATCGCCGCCCACTGGGCCATCACCCCCACCCCCGGCCGCCCCGTCCGCCCCACCCGCGGCCCCTCCCTCAAACCCCGGCCGTTCACCGCGACGCTGTTCCGCCGGGTCCGCTGACCGGTGCCGGGAAGCGCGGTCCCCGGCTTCACCGACCCGGGAGCCCGGACGTCACCGACCCGGGTTGCCCGACGTCACCGACCCGGGAGCCGACCGGCGGCCGGTGACCGGGCTTCGGTACTGTCCCGGCGTGGCCGGCCGCACGGGCGCCGGCCGGAACCAGGCCGCTCGACCGGGACACCACCAGACCATGAACGCTCGCACCCCACGGGGCCTCCTGACCGGGCTGCTCCGCGCCGTCCGGACGTATCCGCGCCGCTCGCCGCTGACCTTCGGCTACGTCCTCCTGCTCCTGCTCGGGCACGTCTGGGTCGAGGACCTGCTCACGGCGGAGCGGGCGGACGCGCTCCGCGACCACATCAGCACCAACCTCGACAACCTGCACGACCACCCGGTCACCGCCCTGTTCGGCAGCGCGCTGCTCTTCGACGGCACCCTCACCGAGATCCTCACCACCGGCTTCGGCGGCACCCTGATCACCCTCGGCCTCGGCGTCTGCTGCTGCCTCGCCTGGACCGAACGGCGCTTCGGCGGCCCGCGCGCCGCCGCCGTCTTCCTCGGCGGGCACATCGCCGCCACCCTGGTCACCGCCGCGGTGATCCTGCTCTCCCTGCGGCAGGGCTGGTACCCGGAGAGCGTGCGCCAGGCCTCGGACTACGGCATCAGCTACGGCGCCCAGACCGTCCTCGCCCTCGCCACCCTCGCCGTGCCCCGCTGGGCCCGGCTGCCCTGGGCCGCCTTCGTCGTGGCCTGGCCGCTGTCCGGCGACGGCGAATGGCCCGGCCCCCTGCCGGACTTCACCACCGTGGGCCACCTCCTCGCCGCCGCCCTCGGCTTCGCCCTGGCCGCCGGCGTCGCGCTCACCGCCGCCCGCCGGCGCCGCGCCGGGTCCCTCGGCCCGGCGGACCTCCACCGGTGATCGTCCGCACCGTCCTCGGCGTCCGCGGCGCCCACCCGGTCGGCGCCGTCCACGCGGTCCGTCCCGTTCGCGCCGACCGCGCCGTCCCGCCGGGGCGCTGACCCCGCGTCAGCGAGGCGGCCGGCGGTCGGCCGCGATGGCGGTGAGCAGCCGCTCGATCTCCGCCAGCCGGCGCCGCAGGTCCTCGACGTCGCCCCGGGTGGCGCCCTGCTCGTCCGGCTTGAGGGCGACCAGCAACTGTCCGTCCGGCTCCAGCCGGGCCCGGGCGACCTCGCCGAGGCCGTCACCGTGCTGGATCCGGATCGCGTGCTCCAGCTCGGACGGGCGCAGCGCCAGGCTGCGCAGTGCCCCGGGCACCAGCCGGCCGTCCTCCACCACGGTGGTGGCGGTGCCCTCCAGCAGCCGGGCGGCCTTCGGGTCGCGGGCGAGCCAGCGGGTGACGGCGGAGTTCACCGCGATCAGGGTGACCGCGCCGACCACGCCGCCGAGCAGGCTGTCGTCGTTGCCGATGACGGCGTTCTGCACCACGTTGGAGAGCAGGAGGACGACCACCATGTCGAAGGTGTTCATCCCCGCCAGCCCGCGCTTCCCGACGAGCCGGAACAGCACCAGGATCAGCGCGTAGACGGCGATCGTGCGGAGCACCTTCTCCACGATCGGAATCTGGACGGCCATCAGGTCGTGCCACACTGCCCCGCTCCTCCCGCCTCGGCTCTGGGAACGGGGCCGACGCTACGCCACGGTCACCGCTTCGGCCTGCCGCGCCGGGCCGCCGCGCCCCGCCCGCCGGTTTTGGCTCCGCCGGCCTTCTGGGTCCCCGCCCGCTGCCCGCCGGGCTTCTGCCCGCCCGACTTCTGCGCACCGCTCCGCTGCCCGCCGGCCTTCTGCTGCGGCTTGCCCCGGCCGGCCGCCGCCTTCTTCGGCTGCGCCTCGGGCGCCGCCTGCCCGGCCCCGCGCCCGCGCGAGCTGTTGACCGTGCGGCCGCGGACGATCCCGATGAACTCCTCCACCAGGTCCGTCGTCCGCTCCTGCGGCCAGGCCAGCGCCACCTGGGACTGCGGCGCCTCCACCACCGGCCGGTAGGTGAGGTCCTTGCGGTGGTGCAGCCGGGCCAGCGACTGCGGCACCAGGAGCACGCCGACGTTCGCCGCGACCAGCTCGATCGCGTCCTCGGTGCGGTCCGGACGGGCGATGGCGGGGCGCCCGGGGAGGGTGTCGGCGGTGAAGCCGAGGGTGTCGTCGAGCGGGTGGAAGACCAGCTCCTCGGCCAGGTCGTCCAGCGGGACCTCCTCGGCGGCGGCGAGCCAGTGGTCCTTGGGGAAGACCACGACGGTGGTCTCGGTGTAGAGCGGGATCGCGCTCAGCACGTCCTTGTCGACGGGCAGCCGGACGAGTCCGGCGTCCGCGCCGCCCTCGCGCAGGGTGCGCTCGCCGTCGCCGAACGGCACCGCGAGGAGCTCCAGCGGAACGTCCGGGAGCCGCTCGCTCCAGACCCGGACCCATTTGCCGGGGGTCACGCCCGGGACGTACACGAGCCGGAAGGAGGGGTTCACCTGCATGTCTGTCACAGGGCAAGGCTACCGACCGTGACCGGAAGCGCCCGCGCACTCCCTTACCCTTGTCTCCATGACATCGCTCAAGCAGAAGACCAGCCAGACCATGAAGCCGGCCACGGCGGCCAAGAAGCTGGGGATCTACCTCGACGCGGCGCCGACCGACTTCCAGGAGGGCGTGGTCTCCCGCGAGGAGCTCAACGCGCTGCAGTCCGAGCCGCCGCAGTGGCTCCGGGACCTGCGCCAGAACGGCCCGCACCCGCGCCCGGTGGTCGCCGCCAAGCTCGGCATCTCGATCTCCGGTCTCGCCCGCGGCGGCGTGACGGAGGCGCTCACCACCGAGCAGATCGAGGCGATCAAGGCCGAGAACCCGCTCTGGCTCCAGCACGAGCGCGCCAACCAGGTGGACCTCCGCAAGGAGACCGCCCGGATCAAGGAGAAGCACGAGAAGGAGGCCGCCGCCAAGGCCGCCAAGGAGGGCAAGGCCGCCCAGGCCCGCTGACCCGTCCTCCACCGCCCGGCACGGCGGCGCTCCGGCGCCGGTGGCCGGGCCGCTGCACGACGATGGTGCCGGCGTCCGTTCCGACGGGCGTCGGCACCGTCGTGTGCGGGCCCGCCGGACGAGGCCGTACGGCTCCGTCCCGGCCCCCGGCGGCGGCGCGGCCGGCACCGGCCCCGGGTGGAACTCCCCTCCCCCCGCCGCGTATTGACCGCGCCGCCGGTCGCTCCGAATAATCGGCGGGATCGGGGCGCCCCACCGGCCTCCCGTGCCGCACCGACCGCACCGGACCAGGGGGACCAGTGATCGAGCAGCCTCAGCACGCCGGACTCGCCGCACTCGCGGACGAGTTCTTCGCCGCCGAGAACACCCACAACCCGTTCGAGGCGACCCTCAGCGGGGTCGAGGGCTACGGCCACCTGGTGCCCGACCCGTCCCGCGCGGCCGCGCACCGGCACCGCGAGGCGCTGCGGGGCTTCGCCGGCCGGCTGGCCGCGATCCCGCTGGACGCGCTGGCGGGCGAGGACCGGATCACCCACCGGGTGCTCGCCCGGCTGATCGACAACGGCATCGGCGGGATCACCCACGGGCTGGCCGAGTTCAGCGTCTCGGCGACCATCGTCGCCCCGCAGAACGAGGCCTTCACCGCGCTCACCATGACCTCCGTCGACCAGGAGGGCGCCGACGCCTTCGTGGAGCGGCTCGCCGCCCTGCCCGGCTACTTCGACGCCGTCCTGCGCCGCACTCTGGACGCCGCCGCCGAGGGCCGCCGCCCGCTGCGCAGCGGGGTGGACGCCGCCGTCGCCCAGCTGGACGCCCACCTGGCCACCGCCCCGGCCGAGGACAAGCTGCTGCGGCCGCTGGCCGGCCGCCCGGAGTTCGAGCGCGCCCACACCCTCGTGCGGGACGCCGTCCGCCCGGCGGTGGCCCGCTTCCGGGCCGGGCTGGCCGAGCGGCTGGCGCCGGGCGCCCGGCCGGACGACAAGGCCGGGGTCTGCCACGTGCCCGGTGGTACCGAGGGCTACGCGGACGCCGTCGCCCGCTTCACCCGGCCCGGCCTCACCCCCGAGGAGGTGCACCGGACCGGTCTGGAGGCCGTCGAGGCGCTCCGCGAGGAGTTCGCCGAGCTGGGCGGCAAGGTGCTGGGCGTCACCGACCCCGCGGCCGTCCTGACCGCCCTGCGCGAGGACCCGGCGCTGCGCTTCGGGAGCGCTGCCGAGATCGTCGCCCTGGTGGACGGCGCGCTGGAGCGGGCCCGCCGGGCCTCCGCCGACTGGTTCCGCCCGTACCCGATCGCCGACTGCGTGACCAAGGAGATCGACCCGATCGAGGCGGAGACCGCGCCGCTGGCCTACTACCAGCCGCCGGGCCCGGGCGGGCTGCCCGGCACCCACTGGATCAACACGCTGCGCCCGGAGACCCGGTTCAGCTACGAGTACGAGGCGATCGCCTTCCACGAGAGCGTGCCCGGCCACCACCTCCAGCTCGCCGTCGCCCAGACCCTGCACCACCTGCCGCGGTTCCGGCGGAACCCGAGCGGCCAGCTGACCGCCCACGTCGAGGGCTGGGGCCTGTACACCGAGCGGCTCGCGGACGAGATGGGGCTGTACGGCTCCGAACTGTCCCGGTTCGGCATGCTCTCGCTGGACGCGCTGCGGGCGGTCCGGCTGGTGGTGGACACCGGCATGCACCACTACGGCTGGTCCCGGGAGCGGGCGAAGGCCTACCTGCGGGCCAACACCGCCACCACCGAGGCCAACGTCCGCAACGAGATCGACCGTTACATCGCCTGGCCGGGCCAGGCCACCGCCTACCTGATCGGCCGCCGGGAGATCGTGCGGCACCGGGAGCGGGCACAGGCCGTGCTCGGCGCCCGGTTCGACGTCCGGGAGTTCCACCACCAGCTGATCGGGCACGGCAGCCTGCCGCTGGCGGTGCTGGAGGAGCTGGTGACGGACTGGATCCTGGAGCACTAGGTGTACTGACCAGTGAGGTTGGGGACGCGGCTGGCGGGTGGTTTGCCTGCGAGTGCGGTGTGTCCGCGGTGGTGATTGTAGGTGTGGAGCCAGTCG
>NZ_JBIVSD010000050.1:0-5137 GCF_044756065.1 Kitasatospora sp. NPDC092039
CCGTCATCACCCTCGACGCCCGCCGCCGCGACAGCGCCAAGAGCGCCCTCATCACCCTCGTCGAACACGCCCTCCTCGCCCGGCTCCGCTGAGCGGGAGCGGCGGGTCCACGAGCAGCCGCCCAGCCCCGACGGCCCGTCCGGACGACGGGCCGTCGGGGCCGCGGCGCTTACCGGCCGGTGTCCCCCGGGGGGCCCGCGCAAGACCCGTGTATAAGCAGCGGATAACAGTTCGGTAGGCATTTTGTGATCAACAATGACTCAGCGTGGCGAAACAGCGTCACTCAGCGCCAGGTGACCACGGTTTTGCTCCGTGATGTCGGTGATTGTCCGGATTGTGCCGACGCGGGTGCCGGACGGCGGCTGTTTGTCCCCCATCCCTGCACGTGCTGAAATTCCAGCTACCCCTGGATGTCTCCTGCGCCGGCCCGTCCTGCGGCCGATCGGAGCCCCGGGGTAGCGCTGGATTGATCCATGGCCGGCAGTCGGCCGAGAGGTAGTTGTCGAGTGAGGCGTAAGCAGCAACCCGCCCCGCAGCGGCGCTCCGAGCCCCGCCAGAGCGAGCCGAACGGTACCCCGGGGGACCCGGCCGGGTTCTCCGCGTTCACTCCCACCGAGGAACGCGGCCCGACCCCCGTCCCGGCCGCCGGGCCCCAGTCCGCGCCCACGACGCCCCGCAGCGGCGGCTCGTCGGGCGACGACGGCGGCTCCAGCCGGTACGACTTCCTCCGCCCGCGCAACTGGCGCGTACCCACCCGCCTGATCGCGATCCTGCTGATCCCCGTGATCATCAGTCTCGTCTTCGGCGGTCTGCGCGTGAACACCTCGGTCGACGGCTACATCAAGGCCTCGCGCGCCGAGAAGACCGCGGAGCTGGCCAAGGCGGCGACCGAACTCGCCGAGGCGCTGGAGAACGAGCGCGACAAGACGCTCATACCCCTGCTCACCAAGCAGGACCCGAACAACGAGGTCACCAAGCGCCGCAACAACACCGACGCCGCGCTGAAGGCCTACAACGCCGCCTACGAGGCCTCCGACAAGTCCGGCGAGCTGCCCCGCCGCCACGACGCCTTCCAGTCCCTCGTGGTCGACCTGCCGCACCTGCGGGCCAACGCGTACGGCCCCGAGCTGTTCATCAGCGCGACCGCCAACGCCTACTCGACGATGTTCGCGCCGCTGCTGGCGTACGACAACTCGGTCGGCCTGGGCTCCACCAACGCCACCAGCAAGGGCCGCGCGATCTACGCGATGTCGCTGGCCAAGGCGTCCGCCTCGACCCAGCGCTCGCTGATGCTGAGCCTGCTGGTCGGCATCGCGCAGAACGGCACCACCCGGTACGAGAACGTCGACGCGACCCAGCAGATCGTGCTCGCGGAGAAGCTGGAGCAGGTCTCCCTCAACGAGTTCAAGACCGGTAGCGCCCCCGAGGACGCCAAGAAGTACTCGGACGCGCAGGTCGCCCTGGCCACCTCCCAGGAGCGCTCGGCCTACAAGATGCCCAACGGCGCGGCGCCCACCATGCAGGGCCTGCTGGCCCTGGCCGCCTCGTACAGCCAAGCCGCCTCGGAGGGCCAGCTGAAGGGCAAGGCCGCCGCCGACGCCGCGTTCGCCGAGGCGAAGGCCGCCGGTCTGACCCCGGACAACTGGAACCAGGCCGCCAACACCCACATCCAGGCCCTGCGGGACACCGAAGTCGCGCTGCTGGACGACGTCCTCACCGACTCCCGCGCCCTGAAGGACAACGCGCTCTACGACGCCATCCTCAACACGATCATCGTCGTCGCGGCGCTGATCCTGGCCGGTCTGCTCACCGGCTACGTGGCCCGCTCGATGATCCTCGGCATGCGCACCCTGCGCAGCGCCGCCCTGGAGATCGCCGACCACCGCCTGCCGGACCTGGTCGAGAAGCTCTCCAAGACCGACCCCGACCGGGTCGACACCTCGGTGGCCCCGATCCCGCTGCACGGCAAGGACGAGATCGGCGAGGTCGCCCGGGCGTTCGACCAGGTCCACCAGCAGGCCGTGGCGCTCGCCGCCGAGCAGGCCCTGCTGCGAGGGAACGTCAACGCGATCTTCACCAACCTGTCGCGCCGCAGCCAGAGCCTGATCCAGCGCCAGCTGGCGCTGATCACCGACCTGGAGAACAACGAGGCCGACCCGGACCAGCTGGAGAACCTCTTCAAGCTGGACCACCTCGCGACCCGCATGCGCCGCAACGGCGAGAACCTGCTCGTCCTCGCGGGCGAGGAGGCCGGCCGCCGCTGGAACACCCCGGTCCCGCTGGTCGACGTGCTCCGCGCCGCCGCCTCCGAGGTGGAGCAGTACGAGCGCGTCGAGCTCTCCGGCATCCCGGAGGTCGACGTCGTCGGCGCCGCCGTGACCGACCTCGTCCACCTGCTCGCCGAGCTGCTGGAGAACGCCACCTCGTTCTCCAGCCCGCAGACCCGGGTGCTGGTCAACGCCACCCGCCTGCCGGACGGCCGGGTGCTGGTCGAGATCCACGACAAGGGCATCGGCCTCACCGCCGAGGACTTCGCGGAGATCAACGAGAAGCTGGCCGAGCCGCCCACGGTGGACGCCACCATCTCCCGCCGCATGGGCCTGTTCGTGGTCGGCCGGCTGTCCCAGCGGCACGACGTCCGCGTCCAGCTCCGCCCGTCCGGCGAGTCCGCCGGCACCACCTCGCTGGTCATGCTCCCGCCGTTCGTCACCCAGTCGGGTGCGGCGCCGGAGCCCGACGAGCAGTTCACCGTCTCCCGGATCTTCGCCGAGCAGGAGCCGACCGCCGAGTGGGCGCCGGACTCCCGCGCCCGCAGCGCGGCCGAGCTCGGCTTCGACGACCACCTCACCGGCACCGGCAACGCCGGCTCCAGCGGGTTCAGCCCGGCCCTGGAGGCCGTCCAGCGCTCGCAGCGCCTCGACCAGGTCCGCCGCGCGGCCCTGGAGAGCGGCCCGCACACGCCGGTGGTGGACGCCGAGGTCGAGGAGGACTACCAGCAGGGCTACGACCAGTACGCCCCGCAGGGGTACGAGCAGCAGCAGGGCTTCGCCGACGACCAGTACGGCTACGACCAGAGCGGCTACGACCAGGGCGGCTACCAGCAGGACGAGTACGCCCAGGACGGCTACGACCAGTACCCCCAGCAGGGCTACGAGCAGCAGCAGGGCTTCGCCGACGACCAGTACGGCTACGACCAGGGCGGCTACCGGCAGGACGAGTACGCCGACCAGTACGGCCGGGCCGCCGAGGAGTCCCCGGCCGGCCACCCGTACTCCCCCGAGCCGCCCGCGCTGCCGGCCGCCGAGGCGCCGCGCACCACCCTGCCGTCCGGGCTGCCGCAGCGCCGCCCCGGCGAGCAGCTGGCCGGCGGCGGGCTCCCCGCCGCTCCGGCCGGCAGCCCGTCCGGCGACAGCCCGAACTGGTTCGCCGGCGCCAAGGACACCTCCTCGACGCCTTCGGACCAGCGCGGCCACGACGTGTCCTCGCTCGGCGGATACGGCCCGACCGGCCCGACCGCCAGCCCCTGGCAGTCGCCGAACGACGGCGACTGGCAGCGGGCCGAGCAGCTGCGCGAGCCCGCCTCCGGCGGCACCACCGGCTCCGGTCTGCCGCGCCGCGTGCCCAAGCAGAACCTGGTGCCCGGCAACGCCAAGTCCACCCCGCAGGACGGGCCGCAGGTCTCCCGCAGCCCGGAGGAGGTCCGTGGCCGCCTCACCAACCTGCGCCGCGGCGTGGAGCAGGGCCGCAGCGCCGGTAACACCGGAAGCTTCCGGATCGACCCCGATCAGGTAGACCAGTCCGGCAACGGACAGAACCGGAGCACCGATCTCTTCGGCGGCTCGAACCACCAGGAGCGTTGAGTTGACTCAGATGAGCCAGGCCGCACAGAACCTGAACTGGCTGATCACCAATTTCGTGGACAACACCCCCGGGGTGTCCCACACCGTGGTGGTCTCCGCGGACGGCCTCCTGCTGTGCATGTCCGAGGGCTTCCCGCGCGACCGTGCCGACCAGCTCGCCGCCGTCGCCTCCGGCCTCACCTCCCTCACCTCCGGCGCCAGCCGGATCTTCGAGGGCGGCGAGGTCAACCAGACCGTCGTCGAGATGGAGCGGGGCTTCCTGTTCCTGATGGCCGTCAGCGACGGCTCGGCGCTCGCCGTCCTGGCCGCGCCCGACTCCGACATCGGCCTCGTCGGCTACGAGATGGCCCTGCTCGTCGACCGCGCCGGCGCCGTCCTCACCCCCGCTCTCCGCGCGGAACTCCAGGGCAGTCTCCTGCACTGACGGTTCGTCGGATACCGTCCAGGTATTCGAAGTACCTCCGCGTCCTTCCCGGGCCCGCTTCGGCGGGCTCGGGTTCGGACGTTGTACGGCCTTCGCACCACCGGCTCCGGACCTGCGCCGAAGCTCGCACCGCACCGCCGCACCCTGTGAGGAGAGGAACCGTGACACCGCCCGACGACCGCAGCGGCCAGTACGGCGTTCCGTACCCTGGCACAGGCCATGACGCCTTCGGAGCACCCGGCGTCGGCCACGGTCAGCAGTACGGCCGGCACCAGTACGGACAGCAGCAGCAGCCGTACCCCCGGCCCGAGGAGCAGTACGGCCAGTACGACCAGTACGCCCGGCAGCCCTCGTACGGCGCCCCGGCCCCCGGCTACCCGGCCCCGGCGCCCGAGCCGGCCCCCGGGTACTCGCCCGCCCAGGAGCCCGGCCACGTCGAGGAGTTCGAGGACGAACCCGACTCCGGCCCGCTGATCCGGCCGTTCGCGATGACCGGTGGCCGGACCCGGCCGCGCTACGAACTCGCGCTGGAGGCCCTGGTCTCCGCCGACGTCGACCCGCAGCGCCTGGCCACCCTGCTCCCCGAGCACCAGCGGATCTGCACGCTGTGCACGGAGGTCAAGTCCGTCGCCGAGGTGTCGGCGCTGCTCTCCCTTCCCCTGGGAGTGGCCCGCATCCTCGTGGCCGACCTGGCCGAGGCCGGCCTGGTCGCCATCCACCAGCCCGCTTCCGGCGGCGAAACCGGAAACCAGCCCGACGTCACGCTGCTCGAAAGGGTCCTCAGTGGACTTCGCAAGCTCTAACGCGGCCGCCCCCACCCGCGCCACCACCTCCGCGAAGATCGTCGTCGCGG
>NZ_JBIVSD010000051.1:0-4187 GCF_044756065.1 Kitasatospora sp. NPDC092039
GACCCTGTGGGAGAGTAGGACGCCGCCGAACAATCATTGCTGAAGAACCCCCATCCGGGACCCCGGATGGGGGTTCTTCGCGTTTCCGGGCCGACGCTCTATTCGTCGGACTCGGAGCCCGCTCCGGAGTCGGACTCGGAATCGGACTGCGTCCCGGGCCGGGGCTGTTCGGTGGCTCCCTGTCCCTGGGCCTGGGCCGGCTTCTGGGCATCGGGCCGGGGCGCATGGGGTGCCTCCGACGCCTGACCGGATGCCTGACTCGACGCCTGACTCGACGCCTGGTCCGAGGGCTGGTCGGAAGGCCGCTCCGACGGGGCGGCCGACGCCTGGGCCGTGGCCTGAGCTTGTTCGGCAGGAGCCGCCGTGCCGTCCGCCGTTCCCCAGGCCGGCCGGCTGAGCCACTTGTCCGCGCTGTCGGTGAGACGGACGACGCCCGTACCGTCCGGTCGCATGCTGTAGAGGTCGGCTCCGGCGCCCGCGGGGGCCTGGGCGAAGACGATGGACTTGCCGTCCGGCGCGTAGGCGGCCGTGCCGTAGAAGGCGTCCGAGGGCGCGGGGGTCAGGGCGCCGATGGCGCTGCCGTCGGGGTGGACGGTGTAGATCCCGCCGCCGGGGGCGTTGTCGGGGCCGGCCGGGTAGGTGGTGAAGAGGATCTGGGTGCCGTCGGGGGACCAGTCCGCCCGGTCGCCGGCGCGCAGTTCCCAGGGGGTGAGCTGGCGCAGCCCGGTGCCGTCCGCGTTGACGACGTAGATGGCGCGGCTGTTGGCGGGCTGCCCGGTGGCGCTGGTCCGGTACTCGAAGGTCAGCTGCTTGCCGTCGGGGGACCAGCTGGGGTTGCTGACCGCGCCGGAGTAGGGCTTGTCGTTGGTGAGGAAGGTGAGCCGCTGGACGTCGGTGCCCTCGGGGCTCATCAGGTAGAGGTCCGAGTACTGGATCTGGTGGCTGCCGGCCGCGTCCACGGCGCCCCACGAACGGCTGAAGGCGACCTGCTTGCCGTTCGGGGAGAAGGCGGGGGCGCGCTCGTCCTCGTTGGCGCAGTCGGCGGTGCCGCTCTCGCACAGCGGGCTGACCTGGTGCTCGGTGCCGCCGCCGGCGGGGACGGTCCAGAGCCGGGCGGCGCCGGTCTGCGGGTCGGTGCGGTCGAAGGCGATGGTGGTCCCGTCGGGGGACCAGTCCGGGCGGTCGTCGAGGGTGCGGTCCGGTGGTTGGGTGACCTGGTGCTGGCCGGTGCCGTCGGGGGCGAAGGTGACGATCGCGCTGCTGGTGCGGGAGGCGTCGGTGTAGGCGCGGCTGACGATCAGACCGTTGTGCAGGGCGGTCGCGGGCGCTCCGGCGGCCGCGCCGATCACACCGGGGGTCGCGCCGGGGGCCGCGGCGGGTGTCGCCTCGGGGGTGGCGCTGGGGACTTCCGGCCGGATCTCCGAGAGCGGGATCTCCCCGGGTTCGGCCCCGCAGCCGGTGAGCAGGGTGCCCAGGAGCAGAAGGCCCGCACCGGCGCTCGCGCGGGTGCGGGCCCTGCCCGTTGGTGACTGCCGTGTTCCGGTGGTGATCCGTGCCATCTCCGCCTCCGAGCCTTCGACCACTCCGACGTGTGCCCCCGTCGCGGATTCAGGACGAAGGCCCCTGAAAGGAGCTGTCACTGTGTCAGACGGGGGCGTCCACGGCCGGGCGACACGCGACGGAACGCGCTCGCTCGATCGCACGGAGTAGGTGCGGCGGACGGAGCGGAGGAGTCAGTCCCGGGCGGCGCGGCGCTCGGCCTTGGCGAGGGACTCCGCCTCGTCCTCGGCCTCGGCGACCTCCAGGGTGGGCGCGGTGCCGCCGAGGTGGGCGGGCAGCCACCAGCTGTCGTCCGGGCCGGAGGGCTTGCCGGGGTACTCGCGCTGGGCCTTGTCGAGCATCTCGCTCATGGCGGCGCGCAGCCGCCGGGTGACCATCACGGGCTTGTCGTCCGGCCCGAGGTGGATCGGTTCGCCGATCATGATGGTGACCGGGACGTGCCGCTTGGTGAGGGTCTTCGGGCGGCCCTTGGTCCAGAGCTGCTGGGTGCCCCAGAGCACCACGGGCAGCAGCGGGGCGCCGGAGTCGGCGGCCATCCGGGCGGCGCCGGTCTTGAACTTCTTCAGCATGAACGAGCGGCTGATGGTCGCCTCGGGGAACACCCCCACCACCTCGCCGGACTTGAGGGCGCGCACGGCGGCCTCGTACGCGGGCTGGCCGTCGGTGCGGTCCACCGGGATGTGCTTCATGCCGCGCATCAGCGGGCCGGAGATCCGATGCCTGAAGACGTCGTCCTTGGCCATGAAGCGGGTCTTGCGCTTGCCGCCGCGGTACGCGCCGAGGCCCGCGAAGAGGAAGTCCAGGTAACTGATGTGGTTGCTGACCAGGACCGCTCCCCCCCTGGCGGGGATGTGTTCGGCGCCCACGATCTTGATCCGCACGTCGAGCGCGCGGAAGGCGGTGAGTGCGGCGCCGATCACCGGCGGGTACACGAACTCTGCCACGGTCAGTCCTGACTTCCACGGGCCGGAGCCCGGTTCGGCGGGTACCCGCTCCGTTGCGCGGGCGGTGCCGACCGGAGCACGGCACGCCGCGGCGGTCACGGGTGATTCACGGAGATGATCCCCCGAACGAGTGCCCTCTGTCACCTGAGGCGTGCGGTCAAGCGAATTTTGGCGGTGTGACGTCCGTGATGAATTCGAACGGGAACTTTTCCGAGCTCCCGGGTCAGGCGCGGGCGGTGAGGCGGCCCTGGGCGCGCCGGACCAGCGGGTAGAGCTCGCAGCCCACGCAGTAGCCGAACGCGGCGTTGCCGAAGGCGGCGGCGAGGGCGGCCGAGCCGGCCAGCACGCCGAGCCAGGTCACGTCGGCGCAGTAGCCGAGGGCGCCGACCGCGGCGAACACCGCGAGGACGCCCTGGTCGAAGCGGAGCGGCCGTTCGTCCTCGGTCGCCGAGGGCGGCGCGAGCCGGGGGAGCACCAGCAGTTGGAACAGCCGGACGTAGGGGGCCAGGCGCAGGCCGCCGAAGGCGCCGAGCGCGAAGACCAGCGTCTGGGCGGCCAGCAGGGGGCAGTTGCCGGTGCGCAGGACGACGGCGAGGACGATCGAGCTGAGCGCTGCGGCTAAGCGGGGGCCGCGGGTATCGGTCTGCAACGGGGGCTCCGGGGGTCGCGACGGGCAGCGGCAGCGGTGGGGCGTCAGCGTCGTCGGTGGACGGAGGCCCGGGCCGGGCCGATGACGCGTCGGCGGGCCGGAAGCGGCGTTGGGCGACAGTCGGAGTCCACCGGCCGATCGTACGCGGCCCGGACCCGGCGGTCGACCGGGTTTCGGGCCCCGCCGGCGCTGCCGCAGACTGGGGGGATGAGTCGCCCCGCGGTGTGCGTTGTGGTGGCTCGACGGCGGCCGGGACCGGTCGACGCGGGCCGGGAACGACGGGAGGGTCGGGGTTGAGCACCGAGGACGGGGCGGTACGGCTGACGGAGGCCGAGCTGGGCGGGCCGCTCGGCGCGCGGGCGACGCTGGTGCAGTTCTCGACGGCGTTCTGCCAGCCGTGTCGGGCCACCCGGCGGGTGCTCTCCGAGGTGGCCGGGATGGTCGACGGGGTCGAGCACGTCGAGGTGGACGCCGAGGAGCGGCTGGAGCTGGTCCGTCGGCTGGAGGTCCGGCGGACGCCGACCGTCCTGGTGCTGGACGGGGCGGGCCGGGTGGTGCGGCGGGCGGCGGGCCAGCCGCGCAGGGTGGACGTGATCGCGGCGCTCGGCCGCGTGGTGTGAGGCGGGTGCGAGTCCCCGGTGGGAGCCCCGGTGTGAGCGATCCGGCCGCACTTGTTCCGCCCCGTCGGGTGGAGTCGGTGCCGGGCTGGGGCAGGATGGGCGCAGGCGGCGGGAGCAGCCGCACGGCATAAGCTACTGGCCAGTAGTGACCACTGCGCTCTGGCGAGTATGCTGCCAGGAAGTTCCGGACCGGCACGGGAATTCGCTGCCCGGAGCGGGTGCGTGCCGTGTTCGCGCCCGCTTGCACCGCCGCAGCCGCCGGACGAGACCAGTACAGGAGACAAGGCCGTGAGCTTGAGGATCGTTGTCTGTGTGAAGTACGTGCCGGACGCGACGGGTGACCGTCGTTTCGCGGACGACCACACCACCGACCGGGAGGGTGTGGACGGCCTCCTGTCGGAGCTCGACGAGTAC
>NZ_JBIVSD010000052.1:0-3981 GCF_044756065.1 Kitasatospora sp. NPDC092039
TGGCGGAGGCGCGGGAGTGGCCTGAGGTGGGTCGGCCGCGGCGGGCGGGTGTGTCGTCGTTCGGGATCAGTGGGACGAACGCGCACGTGATCGTGGAGGGGGTCGCCGAGGAGGCGGCTGTCCCTGTCGAGGGCTCAGGTGTGGTCTCGGCTGTGGTGCCGTGGGTGGTGTCGGGCCGGTCGGTGGAGGCGTTGCGGGCGCAGGCCGGCCGCCTGGCGGAGTACCTGGTGGAGCGTCCGGCGGTCGCGGCGGGTGATGTGGGCCTGTCGCTGGTGTCGCAGCGTTCGCTGTTCGAGCAGCGGGCGGTCGTGACGGGGGCCGGCCGTGAGGAGCTGCTCGCGGGACTGCGGGCGCTGGCCGAGGGCGGTACGGCGGACAACGTCACCGTCACACCCCCCACCACACCCACCGACGACTCGAACAAGCTCGCCCTGCTCTTCACCGGCCAGGGCGCGCAGCGCCTCGGCATGGGCCGCCGGCTGTACCAGGACTTCCCCGTCTTCGCGAAGGCGTTCGACGAGGCGTGCGCGCAGTTGGACGCGCATCTGCCCGTCCCGCTGAAGGACGTCGTCTTCGGCACGGACGCCGAACTCCTGGACCGGACCCTGTACGCCCAGTCGGCCCTGTTCGCCCTGGAGACCGCGCAGTTCAGGCTTCTGGAGCACTACGGCATCGAGGTCGACCACCTGCTCGGACACTCGATCGGCGAGGTGGCCGCCGCCCATGCCGCGGGCGTCCTCGACCTGCCGGACGCCGCGCTCATGGTGGCGACGCGGGGACGGCTGATGCAGGCCGCCCGCGGTGACGGCGCCATGATCGCCGTACAGGCCACCGAGCAGGAGGTCCTGACGGTCCTCGGGGACCGCGACCACCTGGCCGGGATCGCCGCGGTCAACGGCCCGCGGTCCGTCGTGGTCTCGGGCGATGCCGAGGTCGCCACCGAGGTCGCCGACCACTTCGCGGCGGTGGGGCGCAGGACCAAGCGGCTGCGGGTCAGCCACGCCTTCCACTCCGCCCACATGGACAGCGCGCTGGAGGAGTTCCGCACCGTCCTCGAAGGCCTGACCTTCCGCGCGCCCGTCCTCTCCGTCGTCTCCAACGTGACCGGGAGGGAGGCCACCGCCGAGCAACTCTGCTCCCCCGACTACTGGGTGTCCCACATCCGCCGTGCCGTCCGGTTCGGCGAGGGGGTCGGGCACCTCGCCGGGCTCGGCGTCGGGACCTACCTCGAACTCGGCCCCGACGGCGTCCTGACGGGCCTGGTCCCGGACTGCCTGCCCGCCGGGACCGACGCGGTCGCGCTGCCGCTGCTGCGTGCCCGCCGCCCGGAGAGCGACTCCCTCCTCGCCGCCGTCGCGCAGACCGCCTTCGCCGGCCACCTGCCCGACTGGTCCCCGCTGTTCGCCGGGGCGCGGCCGGTGGAGCTGCCGACGTACGCCTTCCAGCACGGGTCCTACTGGCTGCAGGAGGACACCGCCGTCGCGGACGTGGCGTCGGCCGGCCTGGAGACGGTGGGGCACCCGCTGCTGGGCGCGGCGGTCGAGCGGCCCGACGGGCAGGGCTGGGTGTTCACCGGCCGGCTCTCGCCCACGACCCACCCCTGGACGGACGACCACGTCATCGGCGACGAGGTGCTGCTGCCCGGTACGGCGCTGGTCGACGTCGCCCTCGCGGCGGGCGCCCGGGCGGGCTACCGGCGGCTGGACGAACTCACCCTGGAAGCCCCGCTGTCCCTGCACCCCGACGCCCCGGCCGACCTGCGGGTGGTGCTGGATCCCGCGGAGGATGGACGCTGGTCGCTGGCCGTGTTCACGCGCTCCGGCGACACCTGGAGGCGCCACGCCACCGGCGTGCTGGCGGCCGGGGCCGAAGGCGCCGGGAGCGCGCTGACGAACTGGCCGCCGAAGGACGCGCCCCCCCTCGACGTGGCCGACGCCTACGAAGCCCTGGCCGCCCGCGGCTACGACTACGGGCCGACCTTCCAAGGACTGCGCGCCGCCTGGCGCGACGGTGACGTGCTGTACGCGGAGGTCGGGCTTCCGGCCGGTGCGGAGCCCTCCGGCTTCGGCGTGCACCCGGCCCTGCTGGACGCGGCGCTGCACCCGCTCGTCCTGGAGGGCGACCGGGCCGCCGGGCTCCGGCTGCCGTTCGCCTGGACCGGCGCCGAACTGCACGCCACCGGTGCCACCGCGCTGCGGGTACGGCTGACGCCCACCGGTACCGACACCGTGGCCCTGGCCGTCTGCGACGCCGACGGGGCGCCGGTCGCCACCGTCGAATCGCTGACCCTGCGCCCCTACTCGGCGGCGGGCGGGGGCCGCACGCCGCTGTTCGCCGTGGACTGGGTGCCGGTGCCGGACCCGGCCGCCGCCACCTCGGCTGCCACCACTCCGGTCGGCGCCACTCCGGTCGGCGCCGACCCGGACCTGCCGACGGACCGCTGGGCCGTCCTCGGTACGCGCGGCCCGGACCTTCCGGGCGTGACCCGCCACGCCGACCTCGCCGCGCTGTCCGGCGCGCTCGAGGACCTGGACGCGGTCGTCCTCCCGTGGACGGCGAACGTGCCGGCGCACGAGGTGCCGTCCGCGGCCCATGACGCCGCCCAGGAGGTCCTGCTCCTGCTGAAGGGCTGGCTGGCCGAGGAGCACCGCACCTCCGCGCCCCTGGTCGTCCTCACCCGGAACGCGGTGGCCGCCGAAGCGGGCGAAGGCGTGGCGGACCTCGCCGCCTCCGTGCTGTGGGGCCTGCTGCGCACCGCCCAGACCGAACACCCGGGCCGTTTCGTCCTCCTCGACGTCGACGCCGACCCGACCCCCGGGCTCGTGGCCGCCGCCCTCGTCACCGGAGAACCCCAACTCGCGTTGCGCAACGGCTCCTTGAAGGCGGCGCGGCTGAGCCGGCAGGCCACCCGCGAGCTGCTCGCGCCCCCGGAGGGCGCGCCGGCCTGGCGGATGGAACCGGGCGCCAGCGGCTCGCTCGACGCGCTGTCCCTGCGCCCCCGCCCCGAGGCGCTCGCCCCGCTGCAGCCGGGAGAGGTGCGCGTCGCCGTCCGCGCCGCGGGCCTCAACTTCCGTGACGCGCTGAACGCCCTGGGGCTCTACCCCGGCGAGGCCGGCCCGCTCGGCATCGAGGGCGCCGGCGTGGTCACCGAGGTCGGCCCCGGGGTGACCGGGTTCGCGCCCGGCGACCGGGTCATGGGCCTGCTGCCCGGTGCGTTCGGACCGGTGGTGGCCACCGACAGCAGGATGCTCGTCACCGTCCCGGACGGCTGGACGTTCGCCCAGGCGGCAGCCGTTCCCGTCGTCTTCCTGACCGCCTACTACGCGCTGACCGACCTGGCCGCCCTGGCCCCGGGCCAGTCGCTGCTGGTCCACGCGGCGGCGGGCGGCGTCGGAATGGCCGCGGTGCAGCTCGCCCGCCACCTCGGCGCGCGGGTCTTCGGCACCGCGAGCCCCGGCAAGTGGGACGCGCTGCGCTCCCTGGGCCTGCCGGACGAGTGCATCGCCTCGTCCCGGGACCTCCACTTCGAGCAGGGTTTCCGCCAAGTGCTGGGCGAGGACGGCGGGTTCGACGTCGTACTCAACTCGCTGGCGCACGAGTACGTGGACGCCTCACTGCGGCTGCTGCGCCCCGGCGGCCGGTTCCTGGAGATGGGCAAGACCGACGTCAGGGACCCGGAGTCCTTCCCCGACATCTCCTACCGGGCGTTCGACCTCATGCAGGTCGACGCGGACCGCATCCAGGAGATGCTCACCGACCTCGTGGGCCTCTTCGAGGAGGGCGCGCTCACCCATCTCCCGCTCACCGTCCGGGACATCCGCCGGGGCCGGGACGCCTTCCGCCACATCAGCCAGGGCCGCCACACCGGCAAGAACGTGATCACCCTCCCGGTGGCGTTGGATCCGGAGGGGGCGGTGTTGGTGGTGGGTGGTACGGGGGTGTTGGGGTCGTTGTTGGCGCGTCATCTGGTGGTGGCGTGTG
>NZ_JBIVSD010000053.1:0-2553 GCF_044756065.1 Kitasatospora sp. NPDC092039
CGGGGGCCGGCCGTGAGGAGCTGCTCGCGGGACTGCGGGCGCTGGCCGAGGGCGGTACGGCGGACAACGTCACCGTCACACCCCCCACCACACCCGCGGACAGTCGGCGCGGCACCGTCTTCGTCTTCCCCGGCCAGGGCTCCCAGTGGGCCGGCATGGCACGGGAGCTGCTCGCCGAGTCACCGGCGTTCGAGGAACAGATCCGGGCCTGCGACCAGGCCCTGGCCCCGTACGTCGACTGGTCCCTGCTCGACGTCCTGAACGGCGTCGACGGCGCACCCCCGCTGCAGCGGGTCGACGTCGTCCAGCCGGCCCTCTGGGCCGTCATGATCGGACTGGCCGCGGTCTGGCGCTCCCTGGGCGTGCGCCCCGACGCCGTGGTGGGCCACTCCCAGGGCGAGATCGCCGCCGCCCATGTCGCGGGCGCGCTGTCCCTGGAGGACTCGGCCAAGATCGTCGCCGTCCGCAGCCGGGCCCTGCTGAGCCTGGCGGGCACCGGCGGCATGACCTCCGTCGCCGCCCCGGCCGAGGACGTCCGCGCACTGCTGGCCGCCATCGGCGGCCACGCCGAGATCGCCGCGGTCAACGGCCCCTCCTCGACCGTGGTCTCGGGCGACCCGGAGGCGCTCGACCTGCTCATGGCCCGCTGCGAGGCCCGCGGGATCGTCAGCCGCCGCATCGACGTCGACTACGCCTCCCACTCCGCGAGCGTCGAGCCGCTGCAGGACCAGCTCCTGGCGGAGCTGGCCGGGATCACCCCCGCGAGCTGCGACATCGCCTTCTACTCCAGCGTCACCGCGACCCCCCTCGACACCGCGGGGCTGGACGCCGGCTACTGGTACGAGAACCTCCGACGGCCCATCCGGTTCCAGGAAGCCGTCCAGGCCGCGGCCGACGCCGGCCACGGGTTCGTCGTGGAGTCCAGCCCGCATCCCGTCCTGACCGCCGGCATCGAGGAGACCCTCGGCGGCGAGCGGGTCGTCGTGGGCTCCCTGCGCCGTGACCACGGGGCCGTACGGCAGATCCTCACGAACGCGGCCCGCCTCCACACCGGCGGGCTGCCCGTCGACTGGTCCCCGCTGTTCGCCGGGGCGCGGCCGGTGGAGCTGCCGACGTACGCCTTCCAGCGCCGGTCCTACTGGCTGCAGGAGGACACCGCCGTTGCGGACGTGGCGTCGGCCGGCCTGGAGACGGTGGGGCACCCGCTGCTGGGCGCGGCGGTCGAGCGGCCCGACGGGCAGGGCTGGGTGTTCACCGGCCGCCTCTCGCCCACGACCCACCCCTGGGCCGCGGACGTTCCGGACGCCGTGCTGCTCGAACTGGCGCTGGCCGCGGCCGACCGGGCCGGGTGCGACCGGCTGGAGCGGCTGACCGTCGAGACGCCCCTGAGCCTCGGGCGGGCCACGACCGACGTGCGGGTCGTGATCGACGCGCTGGACCGCGGCCGCAGCTCCCTCGCCGTCTTCTCGCGGGACTCCGGAGACTGGATCCGGCACGCCACCGGGGAACTGACCGAGACCCCGGTCGGCGCCGGGGCGCTCCCGGCCGCCGCCTCCGCCGTGAGTCCGGACCAGGACGTCGTCCGGGCCGAGGTGGCACTCCCGGACCACGCCGACCCCGGCGGGTACGGCCTGCACCCGGTGCTGCTGGCCGCCGCACTGCGACCGTTCGCCGGGGCCGGTGAGCCCCGCTCCTGGTCCGGGGTCGAGCTGTACGCCACCGGGGCCACCGAGCTGCGCGTGTCGCTGACGCCCACGGGGGCCGGCACCGCGCGTCTGTCCGCGGTGGACGCGATGGGCGAACCCGTCCTGAGCATCGCCGAGGTGAGGACGGGCCGGAGCTCCGAGGCCGAGGACCGGGCCGAGGCCGGGGTTCGGGCCGACCGGCCCGCCCCGGTCGGCGACGACCTGTTCCACCTGGACTGGACCGCCCTCGGTGGCCACGCCGCCCGGCCCGCCGCCGAGGAATCGTGGGGTGTGCTCGGCTCCGCCGACGCGCTCGCCCTGCCCGGTACCGTGGCGTACCCCGACCCGGCCGCCCTGGCCCGGGCCGCCGAGGTGCCCGGCACCGTGATCCTCCCCTGCCTGGGCGCGGAGGGCAACGAGCAGGACGTGCCCAGCGCGGCCCGCGCCATCGCCCAGCACGTCCTGGAGGTGCTGCAGGACTGGCTGGCCGAGGGGCGGTTGGCGCTCTCGCGCCTCGTCGTGCTCACCCGCGGGGCCGTCGCCACCACCCCCGACGAGGGCGTGAGCGCGCTCTCCGCCTCGGTCCTGTGGGGCCTGCTGCTCTCCGCCCAGTCCGAACACCCGGACCGCTTCGTCCTCCTGGACGTCGACACCGACCCGGACCGCGAGGTCCTGGCCGCGGCCCTCGCGAGCGGCGAACCTCAACTCGCCCTGCGCGACGGCACCCTGCTCGCCCCCCGGCTCACCCGGACGGCACCGGCCGAGCTCCGCGCCCCGGTGGCGTTGGATCCGGAGGGGGCGGTGTTGGTGGTGGGTGGTACGGGGGTGTTGGGGTCGTTGTTGGCGCGTCATCTGGTGGTGGCGTGTG
>NZ_JBIVSD010000054.1:0-2010 GCF_044756065.1 Kitasatospora sp. NPDC092039
CGGACGGTGACGGACTGGGGTGCCCAGGCGGTGTCGGTCTCCCGGCCGAGGGCGTCGATGCCGGCGACGGTGCTGGTCAGGCCGGAGGGCAGGACGGTGACGGGGTCGCCGACGCGTAGGACGCCGGAGGCGAGCTGGCCGGCGTAGCCGCGGTAGTCGGGGTGGGTCTCGGTCTGCGGGCGGATGACGTACTGGACGGGGAAGCGGGCGGGTTCGTCGCCGGGGTCGGTGCCGACGGGGACGGTTTCCAGGTGTTCCAGCAGGGTGGGGCCGCCGTACCAGTCCATGTGCGCGGACGGGTCGACGACGTTGTCCCCGGCGAGGGCGGAGATCGGGACGGCGAGGACGTCGTGGATGCCGAGTGAGGCGGCGTAGGCGGTGAACTCGGTGGCGATGGCGGCGAAGACGGGCTCCGCGTAGTCGACGAGGTCCATCTTGTTGACGGCGAGCACGACGTGGGGCACGCGCAGGAGGGCGGCGACGGCGGCGTGGCGGCGGGTCTGTTCGACGACGCCGTTGCGGGCGTCGACGAGGACGACGGCGAGTTCGGCGGTGGAGGCGCCGGTGACCATGTTGCGGGTGTACTGCACGTGGCCGGGGGTGTCGGCGAGGATGAAGCGGCGCCGGGGGGTGGCGAAGTAGCGGTAGGCGACGTCGATGGTGATGCCCTGTTCGCGTTCGGCGCGCAGGCCGTCGGTGAGCAGGGCCAGGTCGGGGGTGTGCTGGCCGCGGTTGCGGGACGCGTGCTCGACGGCTTCGAGCTGGTCGGCGAGGACGGATTTGGAGTCGTGCAGGAGTCGGCCGACGAGGGTGGACTTGCCGTCGTCGACGGAGCCGGCGGTGGCGAAGCGCAGCAGCGAGGTGGCGGTGGTGTTCTGGACGGTGGTGGTCATGGTTAGAAGTACCCCTCGCGCTTGCGGTCTTCCATCGCGGCCTCGGAGAGTTTGTCGTCGGCGCGGGTGGCGCCGCGTTCGGTGAGGCGGCTGGCGGCGATCTCGGCGATGACGGCCTGGATGGTGGTGGCGTCGGAGTCGACGGCGCCGGTGCAGGACATGTCGCCGACGGTGCGGTAGCGGATCAGGCGCCGTTCGACCGGTTCGTCGTCCTTGGGGCCGCCCCACTGGCCGGCGGTCAGCCACATGCCGCTGCGGGCGAAGACGTCGCGCTCGTGGGCGTAGTAGATCTGCGGCAGTTCGATGCCTTCGCGTTCGATGTACTGCCAGACGTCGAGCTCGGTCCAGTTGGACAGGGGGAAGACGCGTACGTGTTCGCCGACCGCGTGGCGGCCGTTGTAGAGGGACCACAGTTCGGGGCGCTGGCGGCGCGGGTCCCAGGCGCCGAACTCGTCGCGCAGGGAGAAGACGCGTTCCTTGGCGCGGGCCTTCTCCTCGTCGCGGCGGCCGCCGCCGAAGACGGCGTCGAAGCGGTTCTTGTCGATGGCGTCCAGCAGCGGCACGGTCTGCAGCGGGTTGCGGGTGCCGTCGGGGCGCTCGCGCAGCACGCCGCGGTCGATGAAGTCCTGGACGTGGGCGACGTGCAGGCGCAGGTCGTGCTCGGCTGCGACGCGGTCGCGGTAGGCGATGACCTCGGGGAAGTTGTGCCCGGTGTCGACGTGCAGCAGGGCGAAGGGCACCGGTGCGGGCGCGAAGGCCTTGAGGGCCAGGTGCAGCATGACGATGGAGTCCTTGCCGCCGGAGAACAGGATCACCGGGCGTTCGAACTCCCCCGCGACCTCGCGGAAGATGTGCACCGACTCGGCTTCCAGCGCGTCCAGGTGGGACAGCGTGAACGGCCCCCCGGCGTTCTGGTCCGGGTCGTCGGTGCGCACGTGACGGTCGGTGGCGGTGGTCATGCCAGGCCCCTCTCGGTCAGGAAGGCGTGCAGCTCGGCGGCGGACTCCGCCACGGCGCGGCCCTGCGTCTGCAGGCGCAGTTCAGGGTTGATGGGGGCCTCGTAGGGGTCGTCGACGCCGGTGAGGCCGGAGATCTCCCCGGCGGCCTGCTTGGCGTA
>NZ_JBIVSD010000056.1:0-1534 GCF_044756065.1 Kitasatospora sp. NPDC092039
TCCGCCGCGAACGGAGCGATCTTCGCCTCGGCCAGCGAACGCACCGCCTCACGGAGCATCCCGTGCTCCTCGGAGATACGGAAGAGATCGAAGTCCTGGCTCATGATCGCCACTCCTGTTTCACGACGGTACTCAGTACCCTTCATTATGCATGCGCGAGGCAAAAAGGGAACTCAGTGCCTTCCCTTCGCGGCACTGAGTTCCCTATCCTTTTCGTGCCGAACTTCTGGCGTACTTCCGCCGTACTTCTGCCGAACGAGCCGGCCCGAGCGCAGGGAGATGACAGCGTGGTCCACTCAGCCATCGCCGAAGCCGACACCCGGAGCACGACGCTGTACTTCCAGCGCTGCGCGTGGTGCAACAACCCGACCTTCCAGCGGCTGCTCTGCCCCACCTGCGGATCCACCGACCTCCGACTGGAGCCCAGCGAGGGCACCGGCGTGGTGCGGCGCTGCGCGGTCGAGCAGGCCCGGACGCCGCTGGTCCGTCAGAAGTCCCTGATCCGGATGGCGGAGGGCTTCGACGTCTGGTGCATCGTGGACGGGATGCGCAGCACCGTCCCGGTCGGCACCCGGGTGCGGCTGCTCTCCTCCCCCGACTCCGACCAGCCGGAGCTGCGGCTGCTGCCGATGGAGGAGCCGCCGGTGCCCCAGGACCCCGAGCCGCGCCCGCTGCCGCCCGCCCAGGGCGGCTTCACCCAGCACCTCGCGGCCTTCGTCACGGAGTGAGCCGTACGGCGACCGGGACGGGCGGCGCACCGGGGCGCCGCCGGGAGACGACGGAGGGCGTGGCACCGAGTACCCCTCGGCGCCACGCCCTCTTCGGTCGTCCGGGGATCAGGCCTTGCGGGCCTTCACCTCGGCGGTGAGCTGCGGCAGCACCTCGAAGAGGTCGCCCACCACGCCGTAGTCGGCGAGCTCGAAGATCGGGGCCTCGGGGTCCTTGTTGACGGCCACGATGGTCTTCGAGGTCTGCATGCCGGCCCGGTGCTGGATGGCGCCCGAGATGCCGTTGGCCACGTACAGCTGCGGGGAGACCTGCTTGCCGGTCTGGCCGACCTGGCTGCTGTGCGGGTACCAGCCGGCGTCCACCGCGGCGCGCGAGGCACCGACGGCCGCGCCCAGCACGTCGGCGAGCTCCTCGACCACGCCGAAGCCCTCGGCGGCACCGACGCCGCGGCCGCCGGAGACCACGATGGCGGCCTCGGTCAGCTCGGGACGGCCGGAGGACACCCGCGGGGTGCGCTCGACGACCTTGGCGGCGTTGCCGGTGAACTCGACGGCGACGTTCTCCACCGCTCCGGCGGCCGGGGCGGCCTCCGGGGCGACGGCGTTCGGCTTGACGGTGATGACCGGCACGCCGTTGCTCACCCGGGAGTCGACGGTGTAGGAGGCGGCGAACACCGACTGGGTGGCGACCGGGCCCTGGTCTCCGGCGCGCAGGTCGACGGCGTCGGTGATGATGCCGGAGCCGAGGCGCAGCGCGACGCGGGCGGCGACCTCCTTGCCCTCGCCGGAGGACGTCACCAGCACGG
>NZ_JBIVSD010000057.1:0-1394 GCF_044756065.1 Kitasatospora sp. NPDC092039
CTGAGACCTGATGCCGAGCCGATTGTGGTGAAGTGGATGATCCTATGCTGTCGAGAAAAGCCTCTAGCGAGTTTCATGGCGGCCCGTACCCCAAACCGACTCAGGTGGTCAGGTAGAGAATACCGAGGCGTTCGGGTGAACTATGGTTAAGGAACTCGGCAAAATGCCCCCGTAACTTCGGGAGAAGGGGGGCCATTCCTGGTGATGGGTCTTGCACCTTGAGCTGGGGGTGGCCGCAGAGACCAGCGAGAAGCGACTGTTTACTAAAAACACAGGTCCGTGCGAAGCCGTAAGGCGATGTATACGGACTGACGCCTGCCCGGTGCTGGAACGTTAAGGGGACCGGTTAGCTTGGTTTCGGCCAGGCGAAGCTGAGAACTTAAGCGCCAGTAAACGGCGGTGGTAACTATAACCATCCTAAGGTAGCGAAATTCCTTGTCGGGTAAGTTCCGACCTGCACGAATGGCGTAACGACTTCTCGACTGTCTCAACCATAGGCCCGGTGAAATTGCATTACGAGTAAAGATGCTCGTTTCGCGCAGCAGGACGGAAAGACCCCGGGACCTTTACTATAGCTTGATATTGGTGTTCGGTTCGGCTTGTGTAGGATAGGTGGGAGACTGTGAAGCAGCAACGCCAGTTGTTGTGGAGTCGCCGTTGAAATACCACTCTGGTCGTGCTGGATGTCTAACCTGGGTCCGTGATCCGGATCAGGGACAGTGTCTGGTGGGTAGTTTAACTGGGGCGGTTGCCTCCTAAAGGGTAACGGAGGCGCCCAAAGGTTCCCTCAGCCTGGTTGGCAATCAGGTGTTGAGTGTAAGTGCACAAGGGAGCTTGACTGTGAGACTGACGGGTCGAGCAGGTACGAAAGTAGGGACTAGTGATCCGGCGGTGGCTTGTGGAAGCGCCGTCGCTCAACGGATAAAAGGTACCCCGGGGATAACAGGCTGATCTTCCCCAAGAGTCCATATCGACGGGATGGTTTGGCACCTCGATGTCGGCTCGTCGCATCCTGGGGCTGGAGTAGGTCCCAAGGGTTGGGCTGTTCGCCCATTAAAGCGGTACGCGAGCTGGGTTTAGAACGTCGTGAGACAGTTCGGTCCCTATCCGCTGTGCGCGTAGGAGTGTTGAGAAGGGCTGTCCCTAGTACGAGAGGACCGGGACGGACGAACCTCTGGTGTGCCAGTTGTTCTGCCAAGGGCATGGCTGGTTGGCTACGTTCGGGAGGGATAACCGCTGAAAGCATCTAAGCGGGAAGCCTGCTTCGAGATGAGCACTCCCACCTCCTTGAGAGGGTAAGGCTCCCAGTAGACGACTGGGTTGATAGGCCGGATATGGAAGCCCTGTGAGGGGTGGAGTTGACCGGTACTAATAGGCCGAGGGCTTGTCCTCAG
>NZ_JBIVSD010000058.1:0-1319 GCF_044756065.1 Kitasatospora sp. NPDC092039
TCCGGTGCGCCCTGGTCGGTGTGTGGTGGGTAACTCGCGGTGGCAGGTGGGGCATTCGCCGGTCCAGGCCCGTATGAGGTCCTGGATGGCGTCGAGGACTCGGTAGAAGGTCAGGCCGGCGCCTCGACTTTTGGGTCGAGGCGCCGCAGGGTGAGGAAGGCGTGGGCGGCGGTGACCAGGGTGACGTGGTGGTGCCAGCCCCGCCAGGTGCGGCCCTCGAAGTGGTCCAGGCCCAGACCGTGCTTCATCTCGCGGTAGTCGTGCTCGATGCGCCAGCGGATCTTTGCCAGGCGCACGAGGCGACGGATCGCGGTGCCGGGCGGCAGGGTGGTCAGCCAGTACTCGGTGGGCGCGCTCGCGTCGGGCGGCCATTCGGCCAGCAGGGTCTCGGCCGGCAGGACGCCGTCCCATGCGGCGCCGCCTCCGGCCTCGGCTGCGGCGAGCGTGCGGGGGATCTTCCCCGCGGGCCGTATCTGCAGGACCCGGAACCGTGAGCGCATCGCTCCGCGGCTGCCCTGGCGCCAGGTGACCTGCCGAAACGCCCGGCGGCCGCCTTCGGCGGCGAGTTCGTGCAGGGCGAGGGGGCTAGTGCGGTAGCGGGGCAGGGCCCTGCGGCCGGCGCCACGATAGGCGGGCGCCACCGGTTCGGCGTCGTGGCGGTGCGCGGTCTCGTCCCCGCGCACCGCCACGATGTAGCCCAGACCCCTGGAGCGCAGGGCATGGCGGAAGGCCGCCGACTGGCCGTAGCCCGCGTCGGCGACCACGACCTGCGAGGCGAGCCCCCAGGCGATCAGTTCGTCCAGCATGTCGATGGCCAGCCGCCACTTCTCGACGTGCCCGACCTCCGGCGGCAGGCCGGTGCGTCGCCGGCGCTCGTCGTCGCGGCCGTCCCAGTCCGGCGGCACGAACAGCCGCCAGGACAACGGGCTGGAAGCCTGGTCGGTGACGGCGTGGACGCTCACCCCGACCTGGCAGAGCGAGCGCTTGCCCAGCGCGCCGCAGTACTGACGCGACGCGGCCACGGACTGGTCGCCGGCCTTCGGGAACGAGGTGTCGTCGATCACCCATGCTTCCGGTGCGAGGGCGGAGGTCATCTTCCGGGCGATCTGTCGCAGCACCGGCGCGTGGTCCCACGGCGACTGGCTGACGAACTGCTGCAGAGCCTGCATGTTCCCGTCCGGCAACCGCTCGGCCATGGGCTGGATCGACTTGCGCCGCCCGTCCAGCATCAGCCCCCGAAGATAGCAATCCCCCTGCCGGCGCTGGTCCTTGCGCGCCAGGGACGCGAACACCTCGGCGACGAACTCGCCGAGGCGCTC
>NZ_JBIVSD010000059.1:0-1291 GCF_044756065.1 Kitasatospora sp. NPDC092039
GGTGGTTTCTATGGGTCGTGGCAACACGTGGTCGGTTGTCTAGGCCGCGATGAGTTTATGCAGGCGCTCGGCTGGGGTTTCCCAGCCGAGCGTTTTGCGTGGGCGGCCGTTGAGTTCGGCGGCGACGGCGGCCAAGTGCTCGGGGCTGTGGACGGCCAGGTCGGTACCCTTGGGGAAGTACTGCCTCAGCAGGCCGTTGGTGTTCTCGTTGGAGCCGCGCTGCCAGGGGCTGGCCGGGTCGCAGAAGTAGACCGGGACGCCGGTGGCGACGGTGAACGAGCCGTGGGCGGCCATCTCGGAGCCCTGGTCCCAGGTCAAGGAACGCACCAGGTGGCCGGGCAGGGTCCGCACGGTTTCCACGAGGGCGTCGCGCACGTGCTCGGCGGTGCGGCCGTTCGGCAGGTGCAGGAGCATCACGTAGCGGGTCGCGCGCTCGACCAGGGTGCCGATTGCGGAGGCGCCGTCCTTGCCGATGATCAGGTCGCCCTCCCAATGGCCGGGAACCGCACGGTCTTCCGCTTCGGCGGGCCGCTCGCTGATCATCACCATCGGATCGATGAAGCGCGCCCTGCGCACGCGTGCCTGTCGGTGGGGGACACGGCGGACGCGACCGCTTCGAAGGGCGCCGGCCAGCTCCCGGCGGAGTTCCCCGCGGCCTTGGACATAGAGGGCCTGGTAGACCGTTTCGTGGACCACGTGCATCTCCGGCCGCTCGGGAAAGGTGTCCCGCAGAGCCTGGCAGATCTGCTCCGGGCTCCACTTTCGGTCCAGGCGGTGCTGGATGAAGTTCCGCAGCTCGGGATCTCGGGCGATCTTGCCGGGCTTGGGGCGCGGTCGGCGCCCGTCGGCTCGGGCCTGGGCCGCGAACGGCCGGTACTGGCCGTTCGCGGGATGCCGGTTGCGCCGTATCTCGCGGCTCACCGTGGAAGGGCTGCGGCCCAGCTCGGCGGCGATGGCCCGAATCGTGGCCTTCTCCCGCAGCCGGTCGGCGATGTGAATCCGGTCCGCCTCGCACAGGTACCGCGACGGACCGGACGGGGGCGCCGCCCGCCGGACGGGCGGCGCCCCCGCAGTCCGACCCGTGGGGTTCCTGCCGTTGCGCCACCGCTTGCCGGTCCGGCGGTTGATTCCGACGATCCGGCACGCCTCGACGCTGTTCAGGCCCTGGTCCATGAGCCGGAAGTATTCCTCCCGCTCACGGACCAGCTTCCGCCGTCCCCGCACCGTCCGATCCTTGCGGATCTCGAAGGTCATTGCACTCCCCAACTGGGATGTTGCAACGATCCCTAGA
>NZ_JBIVSD010000060.1:0-1288 GCF_044756065.1 Kitasatospora sp. NPDC092039
TTGGCGCACGAGCGGGCGGCCCGGGGTCTGCCGGGTCTCTCGCTGGCGTGGGGCTTGTGGGAGCAGGAGTCCGGCATGACCGCCGGCCTCGACGACACGGCCTTCCAGCGCTTCGAGCGGTACGGCATCGGGAAGATCCCCTCCGAGCAGGGCATGGCGCTGTTCGACGACGCGTGGCGGGGAAGCGAGCCGGCCGTGGCGCCGCTGGTGCTCGACTCGGCGCGCCTGAACGCGAGGGCCGCCGCGGCCGACCTGCCGCCACTGCTGCGCGGCCTCGTCTCCGCCCCGACCCGGCGTACGGCGGCTCCTGCCGCGGCACCGAGGACGGCGGGTCCCGCCTCCTGGACCGACCGGATCGCCGGGGCGACCGGCGAACGCGGCCTCGGCGTCGTGAAGGACCTCCTGTGCCAGGAGATCGCCGACGTCCTCGGCCACCAGGGGGCCGGAGCCATCGACACCGGCACGGATTTCCGGGGGCTCGGGCTCGATTCCCTCACCCTCGTCGAACTGCGCAACCGGCTCAACGCGGCCACCGGACTCAGGCTCCCCGTCAACGTGCTGTTCGACCGGCCCACACCGGATGAACTGGCGGCCCACCTCCTGGCGGCCCTCGAACCCGACCAGCCGGATCCGGTCGCGCGCATCCTCGCGGACGCCGACCGGATGGAGGAGGCGTTGAAGCTCCTCGCCGGCGGCGAGCGCGAGGACCGCACCAGGATCACCAACCGACTGACCCGGATCCTTCGCGCCTGGCAGCGGGAGCAGGACGAACCCGCCGAATCCGCCGACGACCTCGACCACGTGACCGACGACGAACTCTTCGACGCGCTCGACAACGAACTGTCGCGCTGAGGTAAGGGAAAGGTGAGCCCCATGTCCAACGAAGCCAAGCTCCGCGACTACCTCAAGCGCGCCACGGCGGACCTGCGCGAGGCACGACAGCAGACCAGGGAACTGGAGGAGAAGGCCCACGAACCCATCGCGATAGTGGGGATGGGGTGCCGGTACCCGGGCGGGGTGAGGTCGCCGGAGGACCTGTGGCAGCTGGTGGCGGAGGGGCGCGACGCGATCTCCGGCCTCCCCGAGGGGCGGGGCTGGGACCTGGACGGTTCCTACGCTCCGGCCGGGGAGCAGGTCCAGGACCGGGACCGGGACGGGGACGCGCGGGATGCCGGCGCGATCCCCACCCGGAACGGGGGTTTCCTGCACGACGCGGATCTGTTCGACGCGGGGTTCTTCGGTGTCTCGCCGCGTGAGGCGGAGGCGATGGATCCGCAGCAGCGGTTGC
>NZ_JBIVSD010000061.1:0-1200 GCF_044756065.1 Kitasatospora sp. NPDC092039
AGCGACTTGCCGTCGGACTTGGTGAAGCCGTTGATCGCCGGGGAGGGGCCGATCCAGCCGATGTCGATCGAGCCGGCGTTCAGCGCCTCGATCTCCGCGGGCCCGGCGTTGAAGACCTGGGTCTTGACCTGGGTGGCGCCCAGCTCCTTCTGGAAGAAGCCCTCCTGGAGGCCGACCAGCGGGGTGCCGTGGGTCAGGTTGGCGAAGTAGCCGATCTTCACCGTGTCGGCCGACAGCTTCGCGCCGGAGGCACCGGCGGTGGCCGCCGCGTTCGCCTTGTCGTCGGAGGACTTGTCGGCCTGGGAGCCGTAGCCGCATGCCGACAGCAGGGCCACCGCGGTGAGTCCGGCCGCCGCGGCCGCCGCGGTGCGTCTGATCCGGCCGGCGTTCGGGCGGACGCGGGTATGCGAAGGTGCCTGGTTCGGTGCCATTGGTGAGTCCTGTTCGCGGACGGACCGTCAGGAGGCGGTCCTGGGTGGACGGTTGGGAAGGTGGTGCGCGCGGCACATGGGTGCCGGGGCAAGCCGGGCGGCTGTGGGGGAGACAGCCCGGTGACAGGGCGTTCTCAGCCCTGTCGGCCCGCACATCGGGTCAGGCCGCCCTGGCCGCTGCCGAGGACGCCGCTGCCGATGCGGCCGCCTTCCTTGTCCATGCCCGAGAACGCCTCGCTGGGCATCAGACCCAGTCCTCCTCGTCGGGTGCGTCGGTGGTGTGTGCGGTGGTGAAGGCTTCGCCTGCCATGCCGGCGGTGAGGGTGGTGCCGTCGGCGGGGTCGATGAGCAGGAACGAGCCGGTGCGGCGGTTGTCGGAGTAGGCGTCCAGTGCCAGCGGCTCGGCGGTGCGCAGCAGTACGTGGCCGATGTCGTTGACGTTCAGTCCGTCGTGGCCGGGGCGTTGTTCGAGGGTGTCGATGTCGATGCGGTAGGAGATGTCCTTGACGAGGGCGCGGACGGTGCGGGTGGTGTGCTTGAGCAGCACCTTGTCCCCGGCGCGCAGCGGCCGCTCGTTGAGGTGGCTGACGGTGGCTTCGACGTCCTTGGTCGGCGCGGGGGGCCGGCCGGCGGCGATGAGGTCGCCGCGGGAGATGTCGAGGTCGTCGGTGAGCCGGACGGTGACGGACTGGGGTGCCCAGGCGGTGTCGGTCTCCCGGCCGAGGGCGTCGATGCCGGCGACGGTGCTGGTCAGGCCGGAGGGCAGGAC
>NZ_JBIVSD010000062.1:0-1059 GCF_044756065.1 Kitasatospora sp. NPDC092039
CGGCCGGTTCCCGGAGTGGCTGACGAGGCGTGTGTGAGGGTCGGGCGTGCTGGTGTGACCAGCACGCCCGACCTATCCGTGTTGCTCCTGTCTCATCCCAAGGCGCCCGGTTCCCGTCGTCGCACGCCGGCCTCCGGCCAGAGCTCTAGCCCAAGACCGCCCGCAGCGGTACGCCATAGGCATGACGTCGCGAAAGCCGTACCCGAGCGACCTATCCGACGCCCGGTGGGCACTGGTCGAGCCCGTCCTGACCGCCTGGCGGGCCGAACGCCGGGGCAGGGCACTGGACATTGGGCGCCCGCCCGAGCACGACCTGCGGGACATCCTCGACGCGATCCTGTACGTCGACCGGACCGGGATTCCGTGGCGCTACCTCCCGCACGAGTACCCGCCCTGGGCCACCGTCTACGGCTACTTCGCCAAGTGGCAGCGCGACGGCGTGTTTGAGCAGCTCAGCGGCCTGCTGCGGCGACGAGTTCGCACCGCCGGCGGACGGACCGCCGAGCCGAGCGCGTGCGTGGTCGACGCCCAGAGCGTGAAGACCGCGCCCACCGTGCCCGCCGCCACCCAGGGCACCGACGCCGCCAAGAAGATCGTCGGCAGGAAACGCAGCATCATCACCGACACCCTCGGCCTTCTGCTCGCCGTACTCGTCACGGCCGCCAGCGTGCAGGACTCCGTCGCCGGCACCCAACTGCTGAACCGGGCCGCCGCCGACCACCCCACGATCAGCAAGGCCTGGGTCGACGGCGGCTACCGCCAGTACCTCGTCGAGCACGCCGCCGCCCTCGGCATCGACATGGAAATCGTCCACCGCGACCCTACGACCAGGGGATTCGCTGTCCTGCCTCGACGTTGGTGCGTGGAGCGAACCTTCGGCTGGCTCATGCTCCACCGGCGCCTGGTCCGTGACTATGAAGCCCTGCCCGCCCGCTCCGAAGCGATGATCCACCTCGCGATGATCGACAACATGACCCGCCGTCTCACCGGCGAATCAACACCCACCTGGCGAGGCACCTGAACCCGACATCATGGAACTCACGAGATCAAACGCCCTCT